>NZ_JBIRZZ010000003.1:626192-797966 GCF_044391385.1 Streptomyces sp. NPDC018693
GTGTGGACGATGAGGTCGGCCTTGCCGTCGCCGCCGATGTCGGCGAAGTAGAGGCGGCCCTTGCCCTCCCAGCCGAGGAAGTTGGTCCAGCCGGCGCTCCAGTGGGTGCCGCCGTCGAAGTAGGTGCCCTTGTTGGTGCGGACAGCGATGGTGCCGTCGGTGCCGTGGACGATCATGTCGGCCTTCTTGTCGCCGTTGATGTCGGCGAAGTACAGCCTGCCCTTGCCAGGCTCACCGGTGAAGTTGGCCCAGCCGGCGCTCCAGTGGACGCCGGTGTTGAAGCGGTAGAGAGGCTGGTCTGTCGGGGCAAAGACGAGCTCCTTGGCGGTGCGCACCGTGATGTTCCCGTCGACGCCCTGGATGATCAGGTCGCTCAGCCCGTCGCCGTTGACGTCGGCCGTGTGGATGATCTCCCGCAGCCGCTCCCGCGTCTCCTTGGCCCACGTCTGCGTCGCGCTGTCGTCGACGCGGACGGACAGTGCCCCGGTGCGGGTCTCGGTGGCGTCGGTGCCCCAGCAACCGCCCTGCCACGAGCGACTGTTCACGCCGACGAGTTCCACCTTGCCGTCCTGCTCGCGGAAGAGCGGACCGCCGGCGTCACCCGCGCACACCGCCGCGCCGTTCTGGCCGGTGATCGACACCTGGCCGTCCTGGGCGGCGTCCACGGTGAAGCTGCCGGTGTGCAGGGCGAGCGGGGACCACTCGCTCTGGGTGCGGCCGAAGCCGGCGACCTTGAGCGTCTCACCGGCGGCCGGCGGTGTGGTGGCGAAGGCGATCGGGGCGATGCCGGTGGCGGGCTGCGCCAGGCGGGCCATGACCAGGTCGCGTCCCGGGTAGGCGGCGATCTCGGTGACCTCGGTGACGAGGCCGGCGGTGCCGGTGAGGTCGGTGCGGCCGACGGTGACGGTCGTCGGCTTGACCGGCTTGCCGTCGGAGGGGACGGTGCCGGAGACCGGGTCGTCTACGAAGCAGGAGGCGGCGGTGACGACCCAGCGGGGGTCGACCAGGGCGCCGGAGCAGGCTCTTTCGCCCTCACCGATGTCAATGCGGGCGGTAAAGGCGTAAGCGCTGTCGGTCGTGGCGGGACCGCTGGCGGCACCGGCGGGTGCGGCGGTCACCAGCAGGGGTGCTGCGACCAGGGCTGCAGCGGCCATGGCCCGTGCGGGTCGGGCGCCGAAGGGACGTGAACGGCTCATTCCGTGGTCCTTGATCGAAGGTGTGAGTGATCCCGGGAGTGACCGGCCCGGGCCGGTCAGTGGGTGATGAGAGTGCGGACTCTTTGGTGGGGCTTGACTACTTCGAGGTCCGGATCTCCACGAGCATGAAGTCGCGGCCCTGCTCGTCCGCGCTCTCCCCGACCGCCGTCCAGCTGTTCTTGACGATGTCGAAGGACTTCTCCTCCGCGCCGGTGGTCATGTCGACCTGGGTGGTGTAGTCGTTGCCCCGGATGGCGAAGACGGTGGGGATCTCCAAGGTCAGCCAGCCTGAGTTGCCCGTGACGTTGAAGCAGATATTGTCCGTGTGGCTGCGGGCCATGATCTCGAGTTGTCCGGTGCCGCTCACGCAGTCGGCGAGCGTGATATGGCCGTCGCCACGCTTGAGGGTGATGCCGTGCTCGGCCAGGATCTTGTCGGCCTGCGGGTAGTTGAAGTTCTCCACGGTGTAGCCGGGCGCCTCGTCGGCGACGGATGTGACCGTCCCCTGCTCGGTGCCCTGCGCGGTGACAGTGGCGCCCGTGG
This sequence comes from Streptomyces sp. NPDC018693, assembly GCF_044391385.1. Classification (NCBI taxonomy): domain Bacteria; kingdom Bacillati; phylum Actinomycetota; class Actinomycetes; order Kitasatosporales; family Streptomycetaceae; genus Streptomyces; species Streptomyces sp. NPDC018693. The sequence continues at coordinate 627,932 of NZ_JBIRZZ010000003.1, forward strand.
TCCCGAACCACGCCAGGGTGCCTGCGGCCAACGCCGCCACAGCGGTGCCTACGACTCTTTTTCGCATATGCATGGCGATCCTCGTTCTTCGGTTTCAGGGCAGACGGACGGGGGAGTTTCTCCGGAATTTAGATAAGCCCCGTTTATGTGTCGGAAGTTAACTCGAAGCCACTTATGGAACACGGCGGGACTGGGCCTGTCCACTTAGTAAAGCGCCATAATGTGGATCCCTTTATGTGAGCTCGATCACGCACGTGAGGGTTGTGGGAATTCAGTTCAAGAGATAGTAAAAATTCCAGGTGGAGAGGTCTGCATGGCGGTGCCGAGGGGTCGGTTTGAGCCATTCGGGCTTGCATTTGGCTATGAATCGACTATCAAGATCGCGGACCTGGAGTAAGGATTTCGCTCGTCACCTCCTCGGTTCGCTCCCAGTCACCAGGGGCGGCGGATGGGTGTGAGTCGAGGTTTCTGCTCAATAATGATCTTCGGTGTTTTTGTCAGTTGATTCGCTGCGGTGTCCATTGATTTACTGGTGAATGCGTGCGGGCGCGTCCGGCTCATTGCGCAATTCCCTGCCTGCCAGTGGGCGCTGATGAGCCACGTTTTTGCTCCATCGACACAGACCACGAGGACAAAACCCGTATGCAGACGATGTTCTGGAGCCGCAGACGGCTTCTCGGCACGCTTGCCGCTGTGACGGCGGCCACCACCTTCCCGCTGTCGCTGACGTCCACCGCCCGCGCTGTTGCCGCGGCGGACACGACCACGGACCCGCTCGCGCTGCCCGACACGGACCGGGCGAAGGTGGTCAGGGCGTGGATGACAGGCGGCAGGGCCACCAAGGCCGCATCGGCCTACGCGCTCGCCGGCACCGAAGCCGATATCCAGACGTTCCTGACCGAGACGCTGCCGAAGGTGTCGATTGAGGACAACCGCGTCGCGATCATGAGGTACCTCGCCCGCTCCGGCAAGGGCCTGCGTCGTGAGGCCGTTGCCGCGCTCAACAACGGCGACAGTGCCATCGCCGCCTTCCTCACGGACGGATACAAGCCCGCTCTGCTGGAGGACCTGCGGGTCGCGACATCCACCGTGTCGGCCACTGGCGGCAAGGCGGTCCAGCGGGCGGCGACCGCCGCCCTGGACGCAGGCACGCAACAGGCGTTGGAGGACTTCCTCACGAAGGGGCAGTACGCCGCGCGCCTGGAGGACGCGCGGGTCCAGGTCTCCGCCATGCTGTTCAACGCCGGGCCCGAGGTACGCAAGTACGCGAACCGGGCCCTGAGTGGCACCGCGAACGACGTTCAGTGGTTCCTGGACACCGGCCAGCACATCGCCCGTGCCCGCGACCAGGAGTCGGCGACGATCGAGGAACTCGTCGCGGTCGTCGAGCGGGAGGGCAAGCGCGCCCAGGCCGAGACCGACCTCGCCGTGGAGGCGTCCGAGCGAGCCCAGACCGCTGCTGTGAAGGCCAAGGAGGCGGCGGAGAAGGCCGCCGCCGAGGCTGCGGCTGTCAAGAACGACGTACAGAAGTCCGCCGCGGCGGCCCGCAAGGCGGCCAGCGCCGCTCAAGGCGCGGCGAATGCCGCTCGCAATGCCATCAACGCCTCCAACGCGGCGGTCGCCGCCTCCCGCCGCGCCTCCTGGGCCGCCACCGCCGCCTCCCAGGCCGCCTCGACCGCTGGAAACGCCGCGTCCCGCGCCTACAACGCCGCTATCGCCGCATCCAAGGACGCTTCCAAGACCGAGGCGGCCAAGAACGCCGCGGTCGCCGCCCGCAATGCCGCCGCCAAGGCCCGTACCGCCGCCCAGGCCGCCGACCACGCGTCGACCGCCTCTGCACAGGCAGCCGCCGCCGGCATTTCCGCCGCCTCCGCCGCCCGTAACTCCGCTGCCGCCGCCAGTGCCTCCGCGCAGGCTGCCGCGGCGGCCGGGGTCGCCCAGTCGGAAGCCGCGGAGGCCCAGCGCCAGGCGCAGATCGCGAACACCGCCGCCAACCGCGCCACCAACGCCGCGTCCACCGCGCAGGCTCTCGCCAACAACGCCGCCGCCGCGGCACGCACCGCACGTGACGCCGCCAGTTCCGCGGCGGACCATGCCGAGAAGGCGGCTGCTGCCGCCGAGGAAGCCGTGAAGTACGCGGGCCAGGCCATCGACTACGCCAACAAGTCCACCGCTCACGCCACCGAGGCCGTCAAGGCGGCCAACGTCGCGACCAAGGCCGTCGAGGACGCCATCGCGGTGGAGCAGGCGGCACGGCAGGCGGAGTTGGCACGCCTGGAGCAGGAGAAACTGCAGGGCCTGGACGAGGCCCGGCTGCTGTTCCAGATCGAGGCGAAGGAGCGGGCCGAGTACGAGAACAAGCGCGCCCAGGAAGCCCAGACCCAACAGGCCGTCAAGGACTTGATAGCCGGGGCTGAGAAGGCCCTGTGGGAGGACGGCGACTTGGCCCTCGCCGCCACCCTGGGCCGCAGGGCCGCCACCGGTCTGCTCTCCGCCAAGGGCGCGTGGACCCGGGAGGCCGCACAGTTCGCGCTGGCCGGCAGCGACGACGACGTGCTGTCCTGGGTCGACCTCGACCGCTCCATCGCCCAGCACCAGGATGACCGCGAGACCGTCCTCTACATCGCCCAAGTGTCCAACCCCGCCGTCGCGGCGGCGGCACAGACCGCGCTGGAGAGCGACAGCGCCGTGGCGGTGGGCGACTTCATCACCTCCGGCGTGATCCGGGCCGCGCGGGACGACAACCGGGTGCAGATCGCCCGCATCCTCAACGAGAAGCCCGGCAAGGCCGTCAGCAAGGCATGCAACGACGCGCTCGACGCGGGCACTCCGGAGGCGCTGCAGGACTTCTTCGACCGTACCTACCCGGCCGCGATACGGGAGGACGACGCCGTCGAGACCGCGACGCGGGTGACCACTGGAGGTGCGTACACCAAGGCGTACGCGGAGGTCGCCCTGGAGGGCCCGACGTGGATGCGTCGCAACTTCGTCCAGGTCGTGCAGCACGTGGCGGCCCAGCTCGACCACGACTCTGCCACCCATGTGGCAGCGGTCCGCGGGGCCATCGCGGCCGCGGCCAAGATCGCCCACAAGGCGCAGGAGAACGCGGCGCTGGCCTCGCAGGCGGCGGCGAACGCCCGCCAGGCCGCCGTCGAGGCGCAGTACTGGGCGGACAAGGCCATCGCCTCGGCGCAGCAGGCGGACGACCACGCCGAGCAGGCGCGGCAGAACGCCGATGCCGCCGACAAGTCGGCCGCGGACGCACGGGCCTCGGCGAGCCAGGCCCAGACGGCGGCGGCGACCGCGCGCGGTGCGGCCCGCTCGGCGAACTACTCCGCGAACAAGGCCATCGATGCGGCCCGTTCGGCCCTGCAGTCCTCCTACAGCGCCCAGGCCTCCGCGGCCAGCGCCCGCGCCGCCGAACTCGCGGCGGGCGCCGACAAAGCCGCGGCGGCCGCCGCGGCCAGCCAGGCCCGGGCCATCGCCACCCAGAAGCGTCAGGCCGAGATCGCACAGGAGGCCGCCGAGGCCGCCGAGAAGGCCCGGCAGGAACGGCAGAACGGCAGCAACCCGGCCGACAACGAGTCCAACGACGACGTCAACCGGGGCGGCACCGGGACCTCCGGGAACGACGACTGGTGGTCGGACGCCGGCTGGTGGGCCGACGCCTTCAGCTACGTCAGCATCGGATCGGGATTCCTCGCCGCTGGCCTCGGCCTCGCCAGCCTCGTCTTTCCCCCGCTGGCCCCGGCCGCCGCGTTCTTTGGCTATGTGTCGATGGGAGCCGGCGCGCTCAGCGCGCTGTTCACCGGCATCGAACAAGGCTTCACCAGCGGCCAGTTCATCGAATCCGCCAGCCGGGCCGCCCTGGGCCTGGTCACGTACGGCCAGTCCAAGTGGGTGACCCCGGTCGCCAAGAAGGTGGCTCCCGTGGTCAACAAGGTTACGCAGGAGGGCAAGGAACTCGTGTCCTCGATCACCAGCAGTCTGTCGTCGATTCTCTGACCGTCATTCAGCTAAAGCGCTCTCTTTCGATCGCACTCGTGACCAACAAGGTTGCGGCAGAGGCAAGGAACTGGTGTCCCCAATCACCGGCTGGCCTGTCGCGCCTCTGGCGACTGGCACCGTCCACCCATCACGCGACGGTGACGCCGCTGCCCCGCCGGTCACCGGCGGGGCAGCCCCATGAGGACGTCCCACCTCCGCGCTGACGCGGATCCGCGGTCTTCGGCGGGCCCCGCTGCTCCCTCGCGCCGCACTCCCCGGGACGCGTCCCTCAACCCCGCTCGTCCGGCAGTACATCACGCTCGAAAGGTAAGTGCGATGATGCGACCATCGTTCATATTTGCGCGATATCGACGCGCAGCCGTCCCGTTGTTGATCATCCTGGCCCTGGGCGCCACCACCGGGATGGTGCCGGCGTCCCATGCCTCGGACGCTGCCCCCCGCCAGGTGGTCCGAATCGACCTGGCCGATCTGACCGATACTTCCGCCCCCGTCGAGACCCAGCCCGTCCCGGTGACCCCCGGAGAGCACTGCGAGTCCACGCGCGCCGGCTCCCGCGAGCACAGGGCGGGTGCGGTGGAGGCGTGCGTCACCATGAGTGCCACGCCGGTGTCGCAGGCCGGGCGGCGGGCCCTCGCCGCCGCGTCCCCGACAGCGTCGGCCGCCGCCGACGACTCAGCCGGCTGCGCGATCACGACCCCCGGAACGTGGAAATTCAGCCGCTTTGGCTACTGCTTGAGCGGCCTGACCGTGCTGTATGTGCTCAAGGACGGCAACGGCAACCAGATTGGTACCGGCACCCTGGACGTCCTGACCAGTGCCCTCCTGCCCGCCGCGGGCACGACGTGGGAGGAGCACGTCACTGTGACAATGACCGGTGCGACCGGGGCCGTTACGTCCCTGACCGCGAAGTTCAGGTCAGCGTGCTCGGTCGGCTGCACAGTCACCAAGTCCGCCCCGTGGTACGGGGGCACACTGGCCAAGGGCGATTTCCGCAGCGGCCGTGTGGTGTATTCTTCCTCCCCTGCCGCTGGCACGAAGGTCGAGTTCACGACGTCGTACGAGCTGTATGTGACCTCTCCCGGCGCCCAGGTCACGGACCCGAGCGCCTCCTGGAGCAACCCGAGAAAGATCCGCTGCGACGACGACGTCCGGGACACGGGTTCCATCGGCACACCCAGCCCCGGCTGCGTGGTGCCCAGCGTCATGCCGGTCGTCCAATTGAACGGCACGTCGGGCGCCGCTGCGGCCGGGTACCGGTGGGCCCAGGAGAACCTGGCGGACGGCTGGGGGCGCGACAAGCCGCTGACCCGGGCGAAGGACGGCGTGGCCGACCGCACCAGTCGCACATGCGAGGGGTCTAAGCCCTTCCAGGCCATGCCGGACGTCGTGGCGACCGACAGCTGTGGCACGTTCCCCTTCGCAGCCACGCATGAAGGAGGAATCGACGGGGCCCAGTGCACCGAGATCATCCTTAAGGGGACCGGCGGAGGGTGGGCCGTTCAGCAACTGGGGGACGCGGACCCCAGCAGGCATTGCGTGCGCGCCCACGTCCCGCTCGCGGACAACCAGTCCGCCGAGAACCAGGTCTCCGAGGGCTTCGTGAACCAGCGAGTACTGGAGGCCGAACAGTTCATGGTGGAGATCACGGGCTCGAGCGCGGAGCCACTGGGCGCCTGCCTGCAGACCGTGCCGACCGGGACGCTTCGTGCCGGCGACGGGTGGATTAAGAACACCACCGAAGCCGTCGATCACGTCAACAAGACCGCCACCCCGAACGGGCCCGGTACCCGGGCGGCCATGGCGCAGGCATGCCTGGGGAAGAACCTAGACGAAGGCACGGATGCGGCCGGCGACATCACCGGATGGCAGGACGCGCAGCTATTCCGGGACACCTACTCCCCCGGAACCGGGCTGGCTCGCTGCCACCTGATCCCCAACATCCTCGGCGGAAAGGGCCAGGTACGGGACGGCGGACAGGACAACCTCGTCCCCTGCTGGCAGTCCGGCATGAACACCGGCACGCCCAGCATGCGGACCTTCGAGCTGGCGGCTCAGAAGCTGGTGAAGGAGGACCCCAACTTCAAGGCGACCGATGCGCTCTTCTACCAGGTGACGCCCAAGTACCAGGACGCCACCAGCACGATACCTGTGGGGGTCACGATGAGCGCTACAGTGCAGCGGGCGGACGGAACGTCGCAGCCGTTGCTTCCCGACGTCTACGTCCCTAACACCAAGGGCAACACCGGGACCCTCAACCTCGGGAACTGAACCCAGCTGACGCACGCCAACGGGAGCCAGCATGAGTCGTGTCACCCCGCCGCGGCCGTTCGACGTCACCGCGCTCTTCCCTCAACTGGCCCCGCTGGCACGCACTGCGACCCGGCTGCACCCTCGCGCCGGGTCGCCGTCGTGGCACGACAGTTCTGTCGGCGGGCCGCTGCTGTGGCCCGCCGACGAGCCGTGGCCGTACTGCGAGGGCCCGCACGAGTGGGATCAGGTGAACGAGCCCACCTCACCTGAGGACGTGCGGGTGCAGCGGCGCATCCACGCCGCCGCGGCGAGCCGGTCGGCCGACGTTCCCCACGTGTCCCGGTACACGCCCGAGGAGCGGGCGATCATCGAGCGGATCAATGCCGGCCGACCCTGGCCGGAGGGCCCGATCGCCATGCTGCCCGTGGCCCAGTTGTACGTGCGTGACATCCCCCTGCTGCGACCGCCCGGCCAGGTCGAGGCCGATCTGCTGCAGGTGCTGTGGTGCCCCTTCGACCACCCGGACCACCCCAGGACCGCGTTGTTCTGGCGGTCCGCCGTCGAGGTCACCGACGTCATCGGAACCCCGCCCGAGCCGCCCGCGGTCCAGGTCGCCGACTACGTGCCTCAGCCGTGCCTGTTGTCTCCCGAGGAGGTCACCGAATACCCCAACTTCCTCGAACTGGACAAGGAGTCGCAGGAGCACCTTGCGGACTGGAGCAGATGGCAGGCGGCCGGAGCCGCGGTGGACGACTCCTACGCCGTGGCGCCGCAGGAGTTCTACATGAACCACCTGTCCGTCTCTCCCGGTTGGAAGGCCGGCGGCTGGACCCGCTGGGGCCTCACCGACCCCATGCCCCGGGTCTGTTCCGCCTGCGGCACCGAGATGGACCCGCTGCTGACCATCGCCACGACCGAATGGAACGGCGGCACCAAGAGCTGGGCTCCCGAGGGCGACCAGGCCCGCGACCCGCTTCCCCCTGGTGTCCCCCCGGCGAACTACACTCGGATCATCCTCGCCCGAGGCTACGATCTCCAGCTCCATGTGTGCCCCGTGTCCGCGGATCACCCCCATCTCGAACTGATCCAGTGAGCCCATTCCGCCCTCACCCAACTCGTCGACAGTTCGACCTTGCGCACCTCCCGGAGACGGCCATCGGGAAGGAGGCGAGGATCTTGAAGTGACTGGGCAGGTTGTGGTGGGCGAGCGAACCGACACCGTCAGCGGCCTTCTGCCGAGCTTGCTGCTCTGAGGCGACGACCTCCGGTCGGACCGGGGCCGGATCGCGGTGGATGAATGGAAGCGGGCCGCTCCCCGGCTGAAGCCGAAGGGGAGCGGCCCGTTCTGGTGCCGTCGCGGAATCAGAACATCAGGCGGTAGGTGTTCCAGCCTGCGGTGCCGATCTGCACACGGGGCTTGTACGGGGCGGTGGCGGAACCGGTGCCCTTGTACAGCCAGAGCGCGCCGGCCGTGTCGCGGGCGACCAGGTCGGTGATTCCGTCGAGGTCGATGTCACCGACGGAGACCAGGTAGTTGAAGATGTTCCAGCCGGCGCCGATCTTGGTGCGGGGCGCGAACGGGGCGTACTGGTTGCCGGTGCCCTTGTAGAGCCACAGCACGCCGTCCTTGTCACGGGCGACGATGTCGTCGATGCCGTCGCTCGTGAGGTCACCCTTGCCGGCGATCTGGGTGTAGACGTTCCACCCGGCGCCGATCTTGATGCGCGAGGTCACCTTGCCGTTGCCGTAGCCGAGGTACAGCCACAGCACGCCGGAGTTGTCGCGGGCGAGGATGTCGTCCGGGCTGGCGCCGCCGTGGTTGCCGACCGACAGCACCTGGTTGTAGATGCCCCAGCCGCTGCCGATGCGGACCGGGTCGAGCTCGTCGTCCATCCAGCTGGCCAGGACGCCGTCCGTGGTGATGTACCAGAGGCCGTCCGAGAAGCCGTCGTTGTCGTGGTCGGCCTGCTGGACGATGCGGTAGTACGAGGACCAGTCGGTGCCGAACTTCTCACGGGCGTCCAGGCCGCCGCTGCCGTTGGGCCAGTAGCCCCACATGTCGCCGGCGCGGTCGATACCGACCAGCGGGTTGATCGGGGCCTCATCGGCGGCGGTGGACCCGGTGAACTTGTTGGCCTTCGACGCCTGCTGGGCGACGGGCTTGTAGGTCGGCCCACTGTCGTCGGCGGCGAAGGCGCTGGTGCCGGTCGCCGCCAGGGCGACGGTGAGCGCCGCAGCCGTGAAGCGCGCCACGGTCTGACGCACCTTCATGCCGGAGCTTTTGGCCACGTAGGTCTCCAGATGGTCATGAGGAAACGGATCTCGGGCCGAGGACCGGCCGGCAAGATCCACTGATGCTCCATCATCCCTGCGTGTGTCCATCACACGTCAATCGCATTTACGTTCGGTATATGAAGCGGTACGGAAGCGGGACGAAGGTGCAACGGAGATTCGTACAACCTTTCTTGCTGCTGGGTGTCAGCTGCATGAAGAGTGACAAGTAACGACTGACAGATATTGAAATCTGTCAGTCGTCATGGCAGGGTGGTTGCCATGACGACGCACACCCACACCCACGCCCCCCGCCCCCTCGGCGCCACCGGCCCCCGTGTCTTCCCGCTCGGCCTCGGCTGCATGGGTATGTCCGGCATGTACGGCGAGTCGGACCGCGCCGAGTCCATCGCCACCGTCCACGCCGCCCTCGAAGCCGGCGTCACCCTGCTCGACACGGGCGACTTCTACGGAATGGGCCACAACGAACTGCTCATCGCCGAGGCCCTGCGCACCGCCCCGCCCGCCCTCCGGGAGAACGCGCTGGTCAGCGTGAAGTTCGGCGCCCTGCGCGGCCCCGACGGAAGCTGGCTGGGCTTCGACGGCCGCCCGGCCTCGGTGAAAGCGTTCGCCGCCTACTCGCTCCAGCGCCTCGGCGTCGACCACATCGACATCTACCGCCCCTCCCGCCTCGACCCGGACGTGCCGATCGAGGAGACCGTCGGCGCCGTCGCCGAACTGGTCGAGCAGGGCTACGTCCGGCACATCGGCCTCAGCGAGGTCGGCGCCGACACCATCCGCCGCGCCGCCGCCACCGCCCCGATCGCCGACCTCCAGATCGAGTACGCCCTCATCTCCCGCGGCATCGAGGAGAGGATCCTGCCGACCACCCGCGAACTGGGCATCGGCATCACGGCGTACGGCGTCCTCTCCCGCGGACTGATCTCCGGCCACTTCACACCCGACCAGCAGTTCACGGCCAACGACTTCCGCGCCCACTCCCCGCGCTTCCAGGGCGACAACTACCGGCACAACCTCACCCTGGTCGAGTCCCTGAGGAAGATCGCCGACGCCAAGGGCGTGACGGTCGCGCAGATCGCCATCGCCTGGGTCCTCTCCCGCGGCGAGGACATCGTGCCGCTCATCGGCGCCCGCACCCGCGAGCGCCTCGCCGAGTCGCTGGGCGCCCTGGAGGTCACCCTGGACGCGGCCGACCTCGCCGCCGTCGAGAACGCCCTCCCGGCCGAGGCGGCGGCGGGCAGCCGGTACGCGGCCGCGCAGATGGCCATGCTCGACAGCGAACGCTGACCACCGGGCCGGGTACCGTCTGAGCCATGGCAGCGAGCACCGAGACCCTGACCGCCGAGCGCATCCTCGAAGCGACCGAGGAGGTGCTGCGCCGCCACGGGCCCGCCAAGGCGACCGTGGTCGACGTGGCCCGCGCGCTCGGCGTCAGCCACGGCAGCGTCTACCGCCACTTCCGCACGAAGGCGGCGCTGCGCGAGGCGGTCACCAAGCGCTGGCTGGACCGTACGACGGAGCTGCTGGCCGGCATCGCCACCGCCGACCGCGACCCCGAGACCCGGCTGCGCGACTGGCTGACGGCACTCTTCGAGGCCAAGCGGCACAAGGCGGGCGACGACCCCGAGCTGTTCGCCACGTACATGGCGCTCGTCGAGGAGAACGGCGAGGCGGTCGGCGAACATATCGCCGACCTGACCGCCCAGCTCACGGAGATCATCAACGCCGGCACCGCCACAGGCACCTTCACCACCCCCGCCCCGGCCACCTCGGCCCGCGCCCTCTTCCAGGCCACGGGCCGGTTCCACGACCCGTGCTACGCGCGCGAGTGGCAACGGCCCGGTGTCGACGAGGAGTTCACGGCGGTGGTGGATCTGGTGATCAGGGGACTGCGGGCATAGCGGTGGCGCGCCACTCCCGGGGCGACATGCCGTACGCGGCGCGGAAGGCGCGGCTGAAGTGGGAGTAGCTGGCGAAGCCGAAGCGGTGGGCGACGGCCGTCAGCGCGGGCGCGTTGCGCGCGGGGCGGCTGAGTGTGCGGCGGCACGCCTCCAGTCGGCGGTGCTGGATCCAGCGGCCGACGGTGGTGCCCTCGTACTGGAAGATCCGGTGTACATGGCGTACGGAGACGTGGTGCGCGGCGGCGATCGTCCGGGGCGCGAGGTCCGGGTCGGTGAGGTGGTCCTCGATGTAGCCCTTGATGCGCAGCCGCAGCACGGTGGCGGCGGTGTCGGTCCGGGGGCTGTCGTGTTCCAGGCGCTCGGCGGCGAGCGTGGCCAGCAGGTCGATGGCGTTGCGGGCGAGCAGGGGACCCAGGTGAGGTCCGTAGGTGCCCGCCTGGTCGGCGAGCCGGGAGAGGAACGGGACGACCAGGGCGGCAGCTTCGGTGTCGGGCTCGACGGGCGTCTCGGTGATACGCAGCCGGTCGCCCTCGCGCAGCCCCAGCCGGCGCGGCGGTAATCGGAAGGCGTGGGTGCGGGAGCGGTCCAGGTAGGTGAGGGTGAAGGGCCGGGTGGTGTCGGTGAAGGCGAGACTCCCTGGCCGGAGCAGTGTCTGCCGGTCGTTCTCGATCACCGCGGAGCCGCTGTCCTGTACCAGCACCGTGACGCTGTCGTCGTCCGTGTCCGTGGAGTGGGCGCTCGCGCATGCGGGTCCGGCCTCGGTGGTGGTGACACGCAGAGGGCCGAGCCAGTGGGTCGTGACGCTGCTGTTGAGCGGAGTGTCGGCGGGACCCGGGAAGCCCGTGAACCCGTGGCCGGTGGTGCCGGGGCGCATACCGCTGTGGCCCACCAACGCGACCGGCACCGACGCGGTGTACAGCATGACGCTCATGTCGGTTCTCTCCCTGCTGTGCATGTCCTGGGTGGGTCTCGGTCTCTGCCACAGCTAGACGGGCATACGGGCGAACGGGTTCACAGCCGAACGAGCGTCCTTGCGGGGCATGTCCTCTGGCACGGACGGGCAACTCGGCATCCGGAATGCCCCATACCGTCGTGTCGCCCCTTGAACGACCCCCGGGAGGTGCGCGCGATGACGACTGCCCGCTACGAATCCCCGGCGCTCCCGCCGGCGCCGGAGAGCCCGGCCCCGTGGCGGGCGCTGAGCGTCGAACGCCGGATGGTGACGCTGGAAGTGGTCGAACGGAATCTGCCGCCCTCGGACCGGTTCCGGATCGTCGCGCATCTGCGGGGTGCGGCACGGTTCGACGCGCACATCGGTGACGGCCCGTGGCGTTCGGCTCTGTGCGCCCCCGGAGACGCCTGCCAGGTCCCTCCCGGGCTGCGGGCCGTGGTGCGTGGCCGACCCGTCGGACCGGGCCCCATGGAAGCGGTGCACATCCTCCTGCCGATGGAGGTCTTCGGGCGTCAGATGGCCGAGGAGCCCGACGGCCGGGGCGCCGACCTCGGGTCGCTGGAGAGAGTGGCCGAACCGGACCCGCTGATCACCTCCATGGCCGCCGCCCTGGTCCGGGCCCAGGACGCCGGAGCCGGGCAGCTCTACGCCGAGTCCGCCGCGGAGTACCTGGCGGCCCATCTCCTCTCGCCCCTGCACAGCAGACCCGCCCGGCCCGGCGCACTCGACTCCCGGCAGATGGACACGGTCACCGCGTACATGCGTGCCCACCTCGCCGACCGCATCGGCCTGGCCGACCTGGCGCGGGAGGTCGCGCTGAGCCGGTTCCACTTCCTGCGCCTGTTCTCCGCGACGACCGGGCAGACCCCCCATCAGTTCCTCACCGGACTGCGGATCGAGACCGCGCGCCGGTTACTGGAGGCGGGTGATGAGCCGGTGGGCAGGATCGGCCTGTTGTGCGGGTTCAGTACGGCCAGTCACTTCACCGCGGTGTTCCGCAAGCAGGTCGGCCACACGCCCACGGAGTACCGGCGGCTGCGGCGCGGACAGCGGTGAACGACGGACAGGCCCGGCCGGGCCTGTCCGTCGTTCACCGATCAGAAGGGTTACTCCGCTTCGATCCATGTGGTGCGGAACCGGCCGACGTCCAGACCGCGCAGCTTCTGGAACGCGGCGGGGCTGAGGTCCACGTCGTCCGGCCCACAGCCCGCGCACCTGTCGACGACCGTCACGACGATGGCCGGCTTCGACCAGCTCCCGGCGGCGTCGCTGAAGACCACCATCTTCCTGCCGCACACGGGAGAGTTGTTCGGGTTGGGGTAGTTGCCGTACACCTGCGGGGAGACGGCCGCCACCATCTCGTTGTCACCGTTGCGCCAGCCGCACGCCCCGACCCCGGCGCTCGGGTTGTACCAGGTGGCGTCGCCCCAGTGCTGGGTGCCCGGGGCCCACGCGGCGGCGGGTGTGGTGCCCAGCACGGTAGCGGTGACGGCGACGACGGAGAGGACGCCGGCTGTCAGAGAGCGACGGGCGCCGCGCTTCATGCCTTTCGTTCCTCGCGTTCCATGTGTTCCGCGTATTCCACTGAGAGTTTTCGCAAGACGCTGCACTTCGACTCCTGGAAGAGAAGGTGAGTTTGCGAACAGCCCGATTGCGGGCCTTCCGTGGTACGGCAGCGACCCTACGAAGTTTCCGTACGGGAGTTCCGTCGAAATAGTGCGGACATCTGTCGGGATATTGCGGAGGCGTAGCCCGCAGAAGTGAAAAAGAAAAAGGTTCCGGACCGCTTGAAGCGGTCCGGAACCCATGACCCTCAGGGGCTACCGGCTTCTTGCGAGGCGACTACTCGCCGCCGAAGAACCTGAAGGGGGAGTCCTGGAACCGTTGGGGGAGGGTCATGTATCCGGACCCGTTGAGGACGAGAGACCTACCGGTCTGCCGGTTCTTGACGTAGACCCACCCATCGACGGCCCTGTTGTAGTCCCAGTTCTGGTAGTTGCCGCCGTTGCATTCCAGCCAGTAGACATGGCCGGCGTTGTTGCTGTCGAGGCACTGGTTCGAGTAGGCCCGCTTGATCCGGGCGCCCGTGCGGTCCCACAGCTGCGACAGGTCACCGAAGCGGCAGTTCTCCCTCGCCACGGCGCCTCCGGACTTGGCGGTCATGCACAGGTTATTGCGGCTCCTGTCCATGATCCACGTGTTCTCGGTGGCGCTCGCCGTCGGCGCGAACAACCCCACCGTGGCGGCCGACGCCATTCCCGTCACGACGGCGGCCCTGAATGCCTGCTTGAATCCCCGAGCCATTGCATGCCCTCTTTCGCTTCGGTCGACTGGGACTTTCCGAGGTTATGCAATTCGGGTCCTGGCATTCTTCCGCAAGAGTGCGGTCGGTTGTCGGGATGTTGCGGCTGCGTCCGCCCTGTCGATAGTACGTCTAACTAATTAATGTCGCCCCGCCCCGCCCGGTACGCGAGAATGGGTGAATGCCCACGACCGCCCCGCCCCTCCGGACCCCGTCCCTCCAGATCGGCCCGCACACCGTCCAGCCCCCCGTCGTCCTGGCCCCCATGGCCGGGATCACCAACGCGCCGTTCCGCACCCTGTGCAGAGAGTTCAGCGGCGGCAAGGGGCTGTTCGTCAGCGAGATGATCACCACCCGGGCGCTGGTCGAGCGCAACGAGAAGACCCTGCAGCTGATCCATTTCGACGCGACCGAGAACCCGCGCTCGATCCAGCTGTACGGCGTCGACCCCGCGACCGTCGGCAAGGCCGTCCGCATGATCGCGGAGGAGGACCTCGCCGACCACATCGACCTGAACTTCGGCTGCCCGGTCCCGAAGGTGACGAGGAAGGGCGGCGGATCGGCCCTCCCCTACAAGCGGCACCTGCTGCGCGCGATCCTGCACGAGGCCGTCAGCGGCGCCGGTGACCTGCCCGTCACCATGAAGATGCGCAAGGGCATCGACGACGACCACCTCACCTACCTCGACGCCGGCCGTATCGCCGTCGAGGAGGGCGTCACCGCCATCGCCCTGCACGGCCGTACCACCGCCCAGCACTACGGCGGCACCGCCGACTGGGAGGCCATCGCCCGGCTGAAGGAGCATGTGCCGGAGATCCCCGTCCTCGGCAACGGCGACATCTGGTCGGCCGAGGACGCCCTGCGGATGGTGCGGGAGACCGGGTGCGACGGGGTCGTCGTCGGGCGCGGCTGCCTCGGCCGGCCGTGGCTGTTCGCGGACCTCGTGGCCGCCTTCGAGGGGCGTACCGATCACTACGTACGGCCCACCCTGCGCGAGGTCGCCGACGTCATGGTCCGGCACGCCACCCTGCTCGGCGAGTGGATCGGCGACGAGGCGCGCGGGGTCATCGACTTCCGCAAGCATGTCGCCTGGTACCTGAAGGGCTTCGCGGTCGGCTCCGAGATGCGCAAGCGCCTCGCGATCACCTCCTCCCTCGCCGAACTGCGCGCCGGGCTCGACGAGTTGGACCTCGACCAGGCGTGGCCGGCCGGCGCCGACGGGCCTCGCGGGCGCACGTCCGGCAACAACCGCGTCGTACTGCCCGACGGCTGGCTGAAGGACCCGTACGACTGCGCGGGCGTGAGCGAGGACGCGGAGCTGGACACGTCCGGAGGGTGACCGGCTACTTCGTGGGGTGCGGCGTCGAGCCGTACGCCGTGAGGAAACGGTCGCGGAAGGCGCTCATCTTCCACACCGGGGCGTCCTTCGCAGGCTGCAGGCCATCCGTCCACTCCCAGTCGGCGATCTTCGCCAGCACCTCCGGATCCTTGGCGACGATCGAGACCGGCACGTCCCGGCTGGCCTTGTCGCCGCTGACCCGGGCGATGGGCTGGTGGTCGCCGAGGAAGACGAGGACGGTGTCCTCGCTGCCGTAGCGCTCCAGCCACTCGGTGAGGGCGGTCACCGAGTACTCGACCGACCTGCCGTACTCCTCGCGCGAGGCGGTGCTGTCGGAGATGATGTCCTGCGCCTTCTTCCCGGCCTGCTCGATCGGGCCGAACAGCGAGCCGTCGCCCAGCTCCTCCCAGCCGACCATCTCCGGCAGCGGCGCCCACGGCTGGTGACTGGACGTCAGGATCACCTCCGCCATCAGCGGCCGGTCCCGCTCCTTGCCGTGCTCCAGCCGCTGGAACGCCTCCAGCGCATACTGGTCGGGCATCGTCGACCAGCTGAACTTCGGCCCTTCGTAGCCCAGTTGGAAGGCGTTATAGACCTTGTCGAGGCCGTAGTACTTCTGCTCGGGCCACGCCTTCTGCACGCCCGGCATGATGCCGACGGTGTCCCAGGCGCCGGTCTTCTGGAACGCCTTGGTGAGGGAGAGATGGTCGCTGGCCATCACCGTGCGGTAGCGCTGCTGGTTGTCGATCCACAGCCCGGACAGGGTGGTGGAGTGGCCGAGCCAGCTGCTGCCGCCGTAGGTCGCGGAGGTCAGCCAGCCGCTCTTCGCCTTGTACCCGGCCTTCTCCAGCGCTTCGGTGGACGCGGCGAGCGTCGCGTTCACTCCCGGCGCGATGATCGGATCCTCGATGGCGCTGCGGCCGTAGCTCTCGATGAACGTGAAGATGACGTCCTTGCCCCGCAGATCGGGCACCAGCTGCTCGGGCGGTGTGGCACCGAAGGCGTCCACCCGGGCCTCCTTCGCGAACGCCGCCTCGTCCCGCAGCGTGTCCCGCACCCGCTCGGCCTGCCCGGTCAGCGCGTTGGCGGCGCGATGCGCGGCGAGGGGCTCACCGCCGGCCTGGAGCGTCAGGATGGAGCAGGTGATCCAGGCGGTCCCGGCGATGAGCGTGCCCCGGGTGGCGGCCTGCGTGTCACGAGCGAGGATCGTGCCGATGCGCACCACCGCCGCCGCCATCACGGCGAACAGCACCGCGACCAGCGCGACCAGCCCGACCACCGCCCAGACCGCCGTCGCCCGCCCCATCGAGTCCTCGACGTACGCCTGCGCGTCGTCCAGCAGCACCCAGTCCAGCACCGGGTTGAACCCCCGGCCCAGATACTCCGCGAAGCCCATGTCCAGCAGATTCAGCACCGTCAGCGCGGCCAGCAGGAAACCGCCCAGCACGGCCACCCCGGTCCGCGTCCGCCGCGGCAGCGCGATCAGCACCGCGCACAGCACGATCGCCTCCGCCGGCAGCGTCATAAACGTGCTCACCTGCAACGCCTTCGCGTTGTTCGGCAGCAGCAGGGCGCCGAGCACGAGGACGACCGACAGGACGGTCGTGCTCCACCAGAGCACACGGGCGACACGGGGATACCGGCCGCGCCAGGAACGCAGCCGTGAGAACCGGGACCTGAGGGACGGCGCCGAGGCTTCCTCCACAGCCTCGACCTCGTCGGCAGCCTGCGGTGAGCGCGTGGACACAGCCACCCGAGGGTCCTTCCGTACGATCCCGGCGGTACGGCGGACCCGACGTGGGGGGATCGGATCCGCCACCGTAACGTACGGACACCTGGCAGCCGACGTTCAGTTTATTCAGGGGCGCGGGGCCGTGTTGAATCTGCGGCTACCGCCGCGCGGGCGCGACCAGCCCCCACCGGCCCGCACCCGCGCGGACAGCTTCAGCACCCCCTGATCAGGCGCCACCAACCGCCGTAAGCAACGCAAGAGGCGCCGCCGCAGACCGCGCTTCCCGCACACACGCATGCGGATAAGGCACCGGCTCCGGATGCGTGTCCCGCCCGTACCCCGCGATCACCTCGGGCAACCGATGCCCCGCAGCGGTCGCCGCGTCGACCAGCGCGTGCGCGACCTCCCGAGCCTCGTCGTGCAGTCCGTACCGCGCCAGCCCCAGTGTGATCAGCGCGTTGTCATGCGGCCACACCGACCCGCGGTGGTACGACAACGGGTGGTACGCCGGCTGCCCGGCCGCCAGCGTCCGCACGCCCCACCCGGAGAAGAAGTCCGGTTCCAGCAGACGCCGGCCCACCACCTCGCCGTACTCCTTGTCGAGCAGCCCCGACCACAGCAGATGCCCAGCATCGGACGCCAGCGCGTCCACCTGCCGCCCCGCGCCGTCCAGCGCCAGCGCCGGGAAGGACCGCTCCGGCATCCAGAAGTCCCGCTGGAAGCGGTCGCGCAGATCCCCGGCCGCCTGCTCCAGCAGGGCCGCGTACGTCTCGTCGCCCCACGCCGTGCGCGCCAGCCACGCCGTCCGGCGCAGCGCGTCGTACGCGTAGCCCTGGGCGCCCGCCGCCATCACCGCGCCGGCCGGCCGGGTGCCGTCGGCCGAGCAGATGGCGCCGGGGGAGTCCTTCCAGTTCTGGTTGGCGAGGCCGCCCTGGTCGGCGCGGTAGACCAGGTAGCCGCGGGAGGTGAGCCCGCCGTGGTCCAGCATCCAGCCGATGGCCGCGCGGGCGTGCCGCTCCAGACGGCGGGCGAGCCGCACGTCCCCGGTCCGCTCGACGTACGCGCCGAGCAGCACCAGGAACAGCGGCGTCGCGTCGACCGAGCCGTAGTAACGGCCGTACGGCACCTGTTCGAAGTGGGCGAGCTCGCCGTGGCGGACCTCGTGCACGATCTTGCCGGGCTGGGACACCGCCCGCGGGCCGGTCTCGGTGGCCTGCGCGGCGGCCAGCGCCAGCAGGGTCGCGGCGGCGGGCTGGGGGCGGTACGGCAGGGTGAACAGCGAGGTGAGCAGCGCGTCCCGGCCGAGCAGCGTCAGGAACCAGGGCGCGCCGGCCGCCGGGACCCGTAGCTCCTCGCCGTCCGGGCCGGTCGCCGGGACCTGGAGCGCCGCCAGGTCCGCGAGGCCCCGCGCACAGGCCGCCGCCAGTTCGGGCCAGCCGGTGGGGAAGGCCACGCCCTCCATGAACCTGCCCTCGGCCTCCAGGAGTTGCTCGCCGAGCGCGGCGGGGGAGCGGGGCACCCGCAGGGCCCGCTTCTCGCCGTGCGGCCGGGCCATCACCCGTACCGTCAACTCGGTGGTGCCGTGCGGCTCCAGCTCCAGTTTCCACACCAGCCGCCGGGCGCCGGTGCCGGTCTCCTCCACGCTGTCCGGGGCGGGGTCGGACGTCACCGTCGTACGGGACAGCCACTCACCGCGCCGGTAGGTGAACTCCACGCCGTGGCCGAGGACTTCGCGGCGGCGTACGGCGCCGGACTTGGCGTAGGTGCGGTGGTCGGTGCGGAGTTCGAACTGGTCGGTGAAGTCGGCGTCGGCGGTGAGCGCGATCCGGATGGTGGTGGGCACCGCGCGATTGCTGGTGACCCGCAGCGACTCCACGAACGAGCCGTCGCCGACGGCCTGTTCACGGAAGAGCGTGCAGGACGGCGGCTCGGTGCGGCCGCCGCGCGGTACGAGGACGCAGCGCGCGGTGTCGCTGTCCGCGACCGGTGTCAGCGGCTCCGGCACCGCGCCGTCCACGGTCAGCTGCCAGCGGCTGAGGTGCCGCGCGTCACGGACGAATAATCCCTGCGGGGAGGAGCCGGCGCCCCGTACGCCGCTGATGTCCCCGCGGTCGTCTACGGCGGCGAACGTCCCGCCGTAGACGAGCAGATGATGCCGGTCGGTCATCTCCGGTCCCCTCCCTTGAAGCCGTTGAGTGCCTGGTGATCCGAGTGCCTAGTGGGCCTGGTGGTTCTGCTGGTTCTGTTGGTTCTGGTGGTTCTTGTGGTTCTTGTGGTGCTTCTCGGAGTGTCGCTTCTCGGACGCGGTGTGCAGGACGTCGAGTGCGAGCGCGGCCGTCCAGCCGAAGCCGGTCGCGCCGCAGGCTTCGCCGGTGTACGGGTCGACGTACTCCGCGAAGTCCGAGGCGGCCGCGAGGTCGAGCACGGCCTCGCCCAGCGCGTCCGCGCGGGCCGTCTCGCCGTGCAGCCGAAGGCCCCGCTCCAGCAGCCAGCCGGTGTTGAACCAGGCCGGGCCGCGCCAGTAGCGGTGCGGGTCGAACGCCTCACCGAGCAGGTCGTAGCTCGGTACGAGGCGGGTGGTGGCGCCCAGCCCGAAGTGCGGGCCGGTGAGCGTGCGGACGAGGGCGGCGGCCACCTCGCGCGGCAGGCCGGGCAGCAGCAGCGGGACGAGTCCGGAGACCCCGCGCTCGGGGATCGGCTCCCCGCCGCGCACGTCCCGGCAGAAGAACATGCCCTCGGCCGGGTCCCAGAGCCGCTCCACCAGGGCCGCCGTCAGCCGCTCCGCACGTGCGTGCCGGGCCGTGCCCGTCGCTCCGAGCTCGTGCGCGATGCGGGCGAGCGCGTGCTCGGAGGCGACGAGCAGGGCGTTGAAGGCGGGGTCCTCGACGGCGAAGTCCCCGGCACCATCGGCGTATTCCCGGTCGCGGTAGTCGGCGGCCAGCCGCACGTACCGCCCGTAGTCCAGATCGGTCGGCCGGTCCTCGGCCGCCCCGTGGTCGAGGTCGGCGCGGCGGAAGGAGCGGGCCGGGGCGGGGGTGACCCGGGCGAGCGGGGCGTCCCAGCTGGGGCTGTTGTCCATACCCTGTTCCCAGGGGTGTACGACGGACACCAGGCCGGCACCGCCCAGGTCGCGCCGGTGCAGCAGATAGCGGTGCCAGGCGGCCAGCCGCGGGTACACCCGGGCGAGGAAGCCGCGCGCCCGGGACAGGCCGGGGTCGGAGCAGTGCACCAGCCAGGCCGCCAGCGCGTGCACCGGCGGCTGCACGATGCCGGAGGTCTGTACGGTGCGCGGGGCGCCCGCAGCGCGCCCCGCGGTCGAGGAGCGCCAGAAGTCGGGGCTCGGGAAGTACGCGTCGAGCGGGACGGAGGGGTTGAAGACGATGTGCGGCACGCGCCCGTCGTCCCACTGGGCGTCCAGCAGCGTCTCCAGCTCGGTCTGCGCCCGCAGCGGCGAGACGTGCCGCAGCCCGATCGCGATGAACGCCGAGTCCCATGACCACTGGTGCGGGTACAGGCCCCGCGAGGGCACCGTGGACGTTCCCGTCCAGTTGCCGTCCAGCACTTCCACCGCCCTGAGGTGCAACGAACCGGCGGTGGTGTCCGGATCGTATGCAAAGGTGCGCTCAGCGGGGCGGGTGATGAGCTGGGCAGTGCGATCCACTCGGGGCTCCCCGAAGAACGTTGACGACACCACAGTCGAACCCGGTTCGGCGGTGGCTACCGTAGGGTTACGTCTATTTAACACGCAAAACTCAATATGTAATGCAAGCTTGAGAAACACAAGGGGGTGCGCATGACGACTCGCGGGCAGACAGGCGGCGGCCGGGGTTCCGCCTCGGGCGGCCGGGGTCAGGGCAGCGCCGGTGACCTGCTGGAGCTGGTCCGCAGCGGCCGTGCGACCACACGCGGCGCGCTGCAGCAGGCCACCGGGCTGTCCCGCGCCACCGTCGGACAGCGCCTGGACCGTCTCTTCCGCGCGGGCTGGCTGCGTGAGGGCGCCGGCGGTCCGGTCGACTCCCCGCTCGGCGGGCGCCCCTCCATCACCCTGGAGTTCGACGACGCGCACGCGGTGGTCCTCGCCGCCGACCTCGACACCCGGCACGCCCGCGCGGCCGTCCTCACCCTCACCGGCGAACTGCTCGCCGAGCACTCCGGGACCCTCGTCATCGAGGACGGCCCGGACATCGTGCTGGGCGAGCTGGGCGGCTGGTTCGCGGAGCTGCTGGAGAAGGCGGGGCACCGGGCGGACGAGGTGTGCGGCATCGGCATCGCCGTCCCCGGCCCGGTGGACAGCGAGACCGGTCGGGTGGTGCAGCCGCCGATCATGCCCGGCTGGGACGGCTACGACATACGGGGCCGCCTGTCCCGAGCGTTCGGTGAGCGCACCGGCGCCGGTCCGGTCCCGGTGCTCGTCGACAACGACGCCAACCTCATGGCGTACGGCGAACAGCGCACCTCCTATCCCGACTGTTCGGCGTTCGTACTGGTCAAGGTGTCCACGGGGATCGGCGCCGGGGTCGTGGTCGACGGCTCCGTCTTCCGGGGCATCGACGGTGGCGCCGGGGACATCGGGCACATCCGGGTCCCGGACGGCGCGGAGGCGATGTGCCGCTGCGGCTCCTACGGCTGTCTGGCCGCCCTCGCCAGCGGTGGCGCCGTGGCCCGGCGGCTGGCGGCGGCCGGGGTGCCGGCCGCGTCCGGCTCGGACGTACGGGACCTGCTCACGGCGGGGCACCCGGAGGCGATGGCGCTGGCGCGCGAGGCCGGCCGCCGGGTCGGGGACGTGCTGGCGACGGTCGTCACCCTGCTCAACCCGGGCGTGCTGATGATCGCCGGGGACCTCGCCGGGACGCCGTTCGTCACCGGCGTACGGGAGCTGCTGTACCAGCGGGCGCTGCCGCGCTCGACGGCCCATCTGGAGGTGGTGACCTCGCGGCTGGGGGAGCGGGCCGGGCTGGTCGGGGCCGGGGCGCTGGTGGTGGAGCACCTGTACGCACCTGAGCGGGTGGAGGAGCGGTTGCTGGCGCTGGGGGTGTGAGGCCCCGGAGGCTGCGAGGCGGGGTGTGACATGGATGTTTCGGTCCTGGATACCCGTCCGCATGGTGAAATCGGGCGCCCTGCGGCGGCGTGATTCTCGCCACCCCTGATAAGGGTTGCGCTCAGATGAGCGGATCAAGAGCGGCTGCACTTCTGGAAGGGGTGGCACTGGGTGCCACCCCTTGATCGTTCATCGCGGAAAATCATACGTGCCGAATCGCGCTCACATGAGCGCCATAGCCTGCCGATGGGGCTGATTGTGTTCAGGAAATGAAGACAGAAACCGCCTCCGCCTTACCAAGCCTTGACTTTCGATCCCCTGGCGGACGCCTGGTTACAGGCGCATGACGCACGAGTGGACGTACCCAGACGCCTTCGATCTGGGTATGTTCCTGGCCGTCAGGGCAGCCACCGCGTCCTCGAGGAGTCGAGACCCGTGTCGGAAAACAAAGAACCCCAGGTAGCCGTACAGGGCGACAGCGTTGAGGGCGTGAAGTTCGTCTACGACTTCACCGAGGGCAACAAGGACCTCAAGGACCTCCTCGGCGGCAAGGGCGCCAACCTCGCCGAGATGACCAACCTGGGCCTTCCGGTCCCGCCCGGCTTCACGATCACGACCGAGGCGTGCAAGGTCTACCTGGAGAGCGGCGAGGAGCCCGCGGCGCTGCGCGACGAGGTGAGTGCCCACCTCGACGCGCTGGAGCAGCGCATGGGCAAGAAGCTGGGCCAGGCCGACAACCCTCTCCTGGTCTCCGTCCGCTCCGGCGCCAAGTTCTCGATGCCCGGAATGATGGACACCGTCCTCAACATCGGCCTCTCCGACAAGTCCGTGAAGGGCCTCGCCGACCAGGCCGGCGACGAGCGCTTCGCCTGGGACTCCTACCGCCGCCTCATCCAGATGTTCGGCAAGACCGTCCTCGGCGTCGACGGCGACCTCTTCGAGGACGCGCTCGACAAGGCCAAGGAGGCCAAGAAGGTCACGGTCGACACCGACCTGGAGGCCGCGGACCTCAAGAAGCTCGTCACCACCTTCAAGAAGATCGTCAAGAAGGAGACCGGCCGGGACTTCCCGCAGGACCCGCGGGAGCAGATGGACCTCGCGATCAAGGCGGTGTTCGACTCCTGGAACGGCGACCGGGCCAAGCTGTACCGCCGCCAGGAGCGCATCCCGCACGACCTGGGCACCGCGGTGAACGTCTGCTCGATGGTCTTCGGCAACCTGGGCCCCGACTCCGGCACCGGCGTCGCCTTCACCCGTGACCCCGCCTCGGGCCACCAGGGCGTGTACGGCGACTACCTGCAGAACGCGCAGGGCGAGGACGTCGTCGCCGGCATCCGCAACACCGTCCCGCTGGCGGAGCTGGAGTCGATCGACAAGAAGTCGTACGACCAGCTGATGCAGATCATGGAGACGCTGGAGAACCACTACAAGGACCTGTGCGACATCGAGTTCACGATCGAGCGCGGTCAGCTGTGGATGCTCCAGACCCGGGTCGGCAAGCGCACCGCCGGCGCGGCCTTCCGCATCGCCACCCAGCTGGTGGACCAGGGCCTGATCGACGAGGCCGAGGCACTCCAGCGCGTCACCGGCGCCCAGCTCGCCCAGCTGATGTTCCCGCGCTTCGACGAGAACGCGAAGGTCCAGCAGGTCGGCCGGGGCATCGCGGCCTCACCGGGCGCCGCCGTCGGCAAGGCCGTCTTCGACTCGTACACCGCCGTGAAGTGGTCCCGCTCGGGTGAGAAGGTCATCCTGATCCGCCGTGAGACCAACCCCGACGACCTCGACGGCATGATCGCGGCCGAGGGCATCCTGACGAGCCGGGGTGGCAAGACGTCGCACGCGGCCGTCGTCGCCCGGGGCATGGGCAAGACCTGTGTCTGCGGCGCCGAGGAGCTGGAGGTCGACACCAAGCGCCGCCGGATGACGGTGCCGGGCGGGCACGTCGTCGAGGAAGGCGACGTGATCTCCATCGACGGCTCCAACGGCAAGGTCTACCTCGACGAAGTGCCGGTGGTCCCGTCCCCCGTCGTGGAGTACTTCGAGGGCCGCATGCACGCGGGCGCCCAGGACGCCGACGAGCTCGTCGAGGCCGTGCACCGCATCATGGCGTTCGCCGACCGCAAGCGCCGCCTGCGGGTACGCGCCAACGCCGACAACGCCGAGGACGCGCTGCGCGCCCGCCGCTTCGGCGCCCAGGGCATCGGCCTGTGCCGCACCGAGCACATGTTCCTCGGCGACCGGCGTGAGCTGGTCGAGCGGCTGATCCTGGCCGACACGGCGGAGGAGCGCGAGCAGGCCCTCCAGCAGCTCCTGCCCCTGCAGAAGAAGGACTTCGTGGAACTCTTCTCCGCGATGGACGGCCTGCCCGTCACGGTCCGCCTGCTCGACCCGCCGCTGCACGAGTTCCTGCCCGACATCACGGAACTCTCGGTCCGCGTCGCCCTGGCCGAGTCCCGCCAGGAGCCGCACGAGAACGAACTCCGCCTCCTCCAGGCGGTCCACCGCCTGCACGAGCAGAACCCGATGCTGGGCCTGCGCGGTGTGCGGCTGGGCCTGGTCATCCCCGGCCTCTTCACGATGCAGGTCCGCGCGATCGCCGAGGCGGCCGCCGAGCGCAAGAACGCCAAGGGCGACCCGCGCGCGGAGATCATGATCCCGCTTGTCGGCACCGTCCAGGAGCTGGAGATCGTCCGTGACGAGGCCGACCAGGTCATCGCCGAGGTCGAGGCGGCGACCGGTACGTCGCTCAAGCTGTCGATCGGCACGATGATCGAACTGCCACGCGCCGCGGTGACCGCCGGTCAGATCGCCGAGGCCGCCGAGTTCTTCTCCTTCGGCACGAACGACCTGACCCAGACGGTGTGGGGCTTCTCCCGGGACGATGTGGAGGCATCGTTCTTCACGGCCTACCTGGAGAAGGGCATCTTCGGCGTCTCCCCCTTCGAGACGATCGACAAGGACGGCGTCGGCTCACTGGTCAGGGCCGCGGCGAAGGCGGGCCGCGAGACCCGCCCCGACATCAAGCTCGGCGTCTGCGGCGAGCACGGCGGCGACCCGGAGTCCGTCCACTTCTTCCACGAGGTCGGCCTCGACTACGTCTCCTGCTCCCCCTTCCGCATCCCGGTGGCCCGCCTGGAGGCCGGCCGCGCGGCCACCGACTCGGTGGGCAGCGACCACCGCTGACCGACGGGGCCGCGGGGCCTACGGGCCCCACCGGTCCCCACTGGGCCCCATCCCGACCCCGGAGCCGTCGTCCGTCCCCGACCCTCAACCGATGGCCGACGGCTCCGGCACGCAAGAGGAGGGCGGCACCCTGTGCGGGGGTGCCGCCCTCTTGTGTGTCAACGGGCCGGTCCTGAGCCCGCGTGCAGGCCCAACACCCGAGCACCCTCTTTGCGGACTGCATCGGTGGGCAAGCGATCAGCAGACCCGGTTGCTCCAGTCAGCGAGGCATGTGCTGCCCGAGCTCCCGTGCCTTCTCGCATAGTCCCTCACCCCAGGCTCGCCCTTCGGCAGGAGCGGACAGCCCTGTGACTGCGGAAATCTGTGCATCTTCGAGTGCGCCATCCGGGGCGGATCTGAACTGTGCCCAGTCCACCCTGATCCCGGCGCGCTCCGCGAGAACCAGCGCGGCGGCGGTGAACCCCTCGGAGAGCGCAAGCACCGTGGCATGGCTTGTTCTTCGGTGCTGCGCCAGTAGGGCGTTGACGAAGATCTCGAAGACGGCCGGGTCGATCTGGCACTCGTCGTTCTCCATCGGCCCGATGCCGGATGAGAGCTCCAGCTCCGCCTCGAAGACCGACACTTGGCGTCGGAACAGACGGGAAGCTCCGTTGGTCGGGTTCCACAGAGTCTCGTCGCCCATATCGAAGTACTGGCTCAACACGGCACCTTTCGGCTGGTCATGACAGGTGAGCGTATCCAGCCGGATCACCGCTGTCGTCGCTGTTACGTTCTGTCCAGGAGCTGGAACCCGCCTTGTGCGCAGCTATTTGCAGCCTTGCTGAGCCATGGCCTCGGGGAAGTAAGAGCGAAGGAACGATTGCAGGGCGTTGCGGCGCTCGGAGGTCCCGTCGGGGAGATCCTCCTGGAGCTGGATCAGTGAGACGAACTTTCGCTGTTGTCCTTCGTAGGTGCACGCCGCCACTGCCGTGGCTCCCCTGTCCGCGACCCTGGCGTCATCGCCGATGTCGACAGCGGTCGGATTGCCGAGTCGTCGCAGGGCACGGTCCTGGACCTCGATGGGGTCGGTGTCCTTGGACACGACGTCTCCGGACAGATAGATCACCAGCTTCTTGTCCACCGACAGGCGGCACCGGGGACTCTCCGGGCCGGCATCGTCGGAGCGCTGGGTGAGTTCCTTTCCGTACGGCAGGAAAGGGGTGAGGAGGTCGGGATCGACCGTTACCCCGCATGCCTGGTTCGGGACCTCGTAACCGCGTGGTTCCGAACAACCCGTGGCAGCCAGAAGCACCATCACCGCAGCGACCGTCGCGCGCACCGTGCGGTGACCAGAGTGCCCAAGGCGAGGTTGCCCAGGTTTTCGTACAACCTTGGTTACGTGGTGCATTCGTACCTTTTCGTTTGGCGGGGCACGAAGTCATCGATGAAGCGCTGGAGTTTCTTGTAGCCCTGAGCGCTGTCCTCGACACGGTCACCGCGGAAATCAATTGCGAATGACATATACGTCGACGTGGAGTCACAGGTGGCCTGCACTACGCCACGGTCACTGCCGATCACCGCGCCACCAGCGAAAGACACTTTCCTCTTGGCTGCGTTCTTGTAGGTGGAAGCCACGATCTCCCAATCAACAGGATCGGGCTTCCGGTCGTACTTTTGAATCGTGATGAACAGTACCTGATGGCCGTCCACTTTAAGAGTGCAGAAGGCGCCAGTCCGTGCCTGGGTTTCCTTGTACTTCTGTTGCAGATTTTCGCCTTCTGGGATAAGTGGCGACAGGGCACTCTTCTCCGTGGGAGTCCGACAGAATTCATCGGGAATGCTGAGGGTGGAGCTACCGCAGCTTGCGGTGGCCAACACCGTCGTCACGCACAGTGCAATTGCTGAAATTCGGTTGAACTTGCTCATCGCTGTGCCTCGACTATTCGGTGCATTCGATCTTCTTCGCCGCTCCGGTTGCGAACTCCTCGATGAAGCGCTGGAGCTTCTCAACCCCAGCTTGAGAATTCTCGACGTGATCCCCTTTGAGTCGAACGACGAACAGCAAGTACTTCGCAGGGCTGCCACACTTCGTAGTGACCAGTGCCCCGTCGCTCCCGATGACAGCAGTACCTGGGATGGAGATTTTTCGAGGTGCGCCTAGCGAGTACTTGGCGTTAGCGTCCTTCCAGTCCTCCGGGGCGGGACCCTCTTCTGTCATACGGACGGTGATATTGAGGACGTGAATTCCGTCGACGTAGATGTCGCAGTACGCCGGATCCGAGTCCAGGGGCAATGGTTCGCTCTTCCTCAGTTTGTCACCGCTGGGGATGAGTGGTGACAAGGTGGAGTTCTTCACGGGAACTCCACAGATTTCTTTCGGGACGGAGACGTCGCTCTTTTCGCACGCACTAACAAACATGACCAGCGTTGTGAGACCGACTGTTAGTCGGAGTATGCCCATCGTTACTGATCACCGACACGGCTGTACCTCAATGCTTGGTGAGGCGCGAAATCATTGATGAATCGCTGAAGTTTGTGCCAAGTTGGTGTGTCCTTGACGTCGGTGCCCGAGAAGAAGACTGTGAACGACATGCAGGCAGTGCCCGCGCTGCATGCCGCCCGAACTGCGGGATGGGCATTCCGGATCGGTGCATGGCCTGGAAGTGAAACATCACATTTGGTGGCATGTCCGTATGGA
Source organism: Streptomyces sp. NPDC018693 (assembly GCF_044391385.1). Lineage (NCBI taxonomy): Bacteria > Bacillati > Actinomycetota > Actinomycetes > Kitasatosporales > Streptomycetaceae > Streptomyces > Streptomyces sp. NPDC018693. The sequence continues at coordinate 655,606 of NZ_JBIRZZ010000003.1, forward strand.
TGTAGCAATGCGTCTCCTGTTTGCTCGGATTAGCCCTTGTTGATTGGAGTGCTCAGGTTGTCGCAACTGTGCCGCTTGGCTGATTGAGCAGCAAAGACGTGGAGCGCTTGACGCTCTGAATCACCGGCCGCCGCATGAGACGTCAGAGGTTCCAGGATGTAAAGGGCCGCACCGGTTGAGCATGATGCGGTGACCCAAGACTTACCGTCATTGGTGCCGCTCGCGCCGACGTAGTCGTACGGGTTTCGCTCCGGATTGTGACGCGCGGCATTCGAATAAGGGCCGTAATATGCGGCGATACGGAAGGCGGGCGTAGCGGACCCATCGAAAAGGAGGCACTGCTCGATCGGTGCTGCGTTATCTGCCTCGGCTTCATACACGAAATCCGGTTCGTCGATGCCCTGGCATGTACCCGTTGCTGTGCCTGCCTCTTTTGCCTTTTGAAAGGCGCCGGTGGGCGTATTGCGTACAGCACCCGTATCACGAAATTCACATTCCTGCTTCTTGGCTGCTTGTTTCAGAGCCCGGGTGACTAGGACGGCCATGCCATCTCGTCGCTCCTGCACGCTGTCTGCCGGGGCGGCTCGGGTTGCGCTCAAGCTGAGGACCAAATCGTCCTCTGCCGCCTCTCCGCAAGGCAGGAAGGCCGTGGCATAGGAGTCGGTGCCACTTCCCGCAGAGACCAGGGCGGGCCATCCGTGGCCCACGGGAACCAGTATCTCCGCCGGGGTGTACCTGAGGATTCGACCAGCGTTGAGTTTGATCGACTCGGCGTCATCTCGGCCACGCTGCACGGAGATCAACAGGGAAGCGTTCGTATCACCGGGGTCGTAGACGCGGCACCCCGCACTTCCGGTGCTCTTGCCGCTGACCCGGTCCGCGCCCAGCGCCTTACGTACCTCCGAGGCATCGACCAGTCCGTGACACGCCTCATCGAGCGCTTGCCCGTCACGCAATTCGTCGTAAGCACCAGAGGCGTAGACAATGCCTCCGCCGGCGGCCAGAACAACCGCGATCAATACGACAATTACGGATTTTTTCATGGGCAGGACAATCCTCGGTGCAGATCGGCGAGCGCTTGGTTGCGGGCTGAACCGTAGTGCAAGTTCACGTGGTGCTGCAGATAGTTCACGACGGGATCCTTCTCGGAGTCCACACCGTGAGTGGATTCCCACTGCGGCACCAGATCCAGGTTTTTTACGGTTTGAAGTGCTCGGCGGACTCTGTCATCGGTGGAATCGCCATCGAGTTCGATGCTGAGATCGGGAACATAGTCAGAGGTGTTTCTTCTCGAGGCATACGCCCGCCCGTACTTCTATCACTCCGTGCACTTGTACCTTGCTGTCTGGCGTGGGACGAAGTCATTAATAAAGTGCTGAAGCTTCTTATAACCACTCGATGTGTCCTCGACGCGGTCGCCCGAGAAGAAGAACATGAATGACATGTAGGCGGCACTGGTGTTGCATGTCGCCCGAACTATGGCACGGTCGCTTCCGATGGATGCATGGCCTGGAAACGAGACATCCCGTTTGGCGGCATGCTTGTACTGAGATCCCACCGTGTCCCAGTCCACCGGTTCGGGATCGCGATCCCAGCGCGCTATTTCAACAAAAAGGATCTGATTGCCTCCTACGCTCAATTTGCAGGCTGCTCCAGGCTGGGCTTGGTTTTCGTTATATTGTTGATCAATTGAGCCGCCGTTCGGGATGAGTGGCGATAGGCTAGCTTTATCTACGGGGGCCTTGCAGAATTCACTTGGAATGGAAGGCTGCGTGCTGCTACAGCCCGCTGATACACCTGCCGCGACCATCCATAGGAGTGCCACCATTCTGAGTCTCATCTTGGTCACTACTGTACTCCCGAAATGCCTTCTGCCAAGGCGTTACCATGGTTGGCCGCCCCTGCAATGGTTTTATACATGCCATCCTCGTAGGAGTAGCCGTCGCGACCGTGAGCCCAGTCGGAGTTGGCTGCATACCACTGCTGAGCAATGGCGTTGAGTTGGTTTCTGCGCAGCTCATATGTCAACTGACTGTCGCTTGTCAACTTTGCAGCCTGTTGCTGCTGTTCGTCCATAATCCATGCGCTTGTGACCATGTCTGCTCCACGCTGGAGGATATCCCCATAGCCCGGTACGAAGTTCAGTATTGCGCCTGAACTATGGTAGCTCCATGCCTTGTCCCAGGTGTAATCGTGCTGGTCAGTCTTAAGGGCCAAGTACCGCGCTTCCTCCATGAATCCGACTGCGTAACCCGCGGATTTAAGTGTGTCACCCGGTTCGCGCGTGCGGTCGTAGACGTCGTTCATGATGGCGTAGTTCATGCCCTCGTGTAGCAAACCGTAAGAATGCTCGCTTCTGGAGATCTGTTTGGTCACCTCCATGACCTGCTCCATCTCCAGCTTCACGCCATCACTGGGCTGCCGCGTGCCGCTAGGGTCGCTCATTGCCACGTACACTTCATCACCGTGATTGGTCATGATTTTCGCCATGTCGTCCCGTAGCGACGCCGGCATGTCGTCGCCTTGGCCGGCAAGGACCTCCAGCGTGTGGACGAATACGCGGTTGTTGGCATCGGTGTGCGATGTGGGGCCTGGCGGGTGTGAGCTGTTGGGGTCGATGCCGGTGGCGGCTGCTGTCAGGGCATCGCCCAGGCCCTTGCGGTTGTCGCTGTCCTCGGTGCTCTTGACGACTTCGGTGTTGCCGCGCCATTCGGTGACCTCCACGACTTCCCAGTCGCGGCTTCCGTCGCCGTCGCCGAGGAGGTAGTGCATGCGGTCTTTGCCGGTGCTCGTGGCAGGGTCGAAGTAGCCGGTGGAACCTTCCGGATTGCGGGACATCACCTGAAGTGCGCCGTCGATCGGGTCGTTTGCGAACCAGGAGCCGGAGGAGTCCTTGTCGCTGCTCCGGTAGAGGTGCCAGATGTCGGGGTCCTTCTTCTCCATCGCGATCATGTCGTCGGTGACGTCCGCGACGAACTGCGGGGAATAGCCGCTGCCCTGCTGCATGAGTGTGACCAGGCTGTGGTAGCCGCGGATCTCCGGGCTGCCGGTGTCGACCCTGTCGGTTCGGCCGACCGACGCCTCGGTCGGGTACTTGTCGTCGCCGTGCTCGCGCAGCGCGTCGCGCCACTTGTTGTAGAACTGGGCGTCGTCGGTCTTCTTCCAGGCGTTGAACGCCTCGTTGTACGCCGGTGTCCCGAAGGGTAGAGGCTTGCCGTTGGTGTCCTTGAAGTCCGGTACGCGCGTGGCGGTTGCCAGGGAATCGGAGAGACCGCCGTTGATCTGCACGTAGGCGTTCTTGTTCGGGCTGTCGCCGGCGTGGGCCAAGTCGTTCATGGTGGTGGTCAGCTTCAATGTCTGATCCGCGCCGAGGGAGTCGAACAGGGTCTGGGTGAAGACCTTGTTGTCGGAGTTGTCGCGCATGAGGCGCTGCCACTCCTGGAGGTCCTCGCTCGCCAACTGTTCGCCGTTGAGGACCTGGTCCGCGTACTTCCTGGCTTCGATGGCCTCGTACGCCTCGATGTCACCCATCGCGTCACCGTTGAAACTGTGGCCCTGTCCTCTGGCCTGGTCGAAGGCGCGCTCGATCCAGCTCTTGACGCCGGCGGCTTCGCGCAGTGCCAGCTTGACGCCGTGGTCCGCGTCGTCGACCGCCTGCACGGCGTCCTTGATCGCCTTGGTCCAGGCGGCCTCGTCCGCCCGTGCCCGCTGCACGCCGTAGTCCGGGTCGTGCCGCATCGCGTTGAGCGTGCTGTCGTCGTACACCGCCTGACCTTGGCCGGTCACGGCCAGCCCTGCCGCCTTCGCCTGTTCGACCAGGTCCTTCACCCTGCCGACCAGTTCGGCGAACTGCTGATGCGCGTCGCGCAGGATCGAGGCGATGGCGCGGGCCTCCGTCTGGGCATCGGCGAACTGCTGGCGGGTCGCCGCGAACTGGCCGGATGCGGCGTGGGCGCTCACGCCGACCCAGACGCCGTCATTGGCGACCGGCTCGACCTTCCCTCGGTAAAAGGTCTCCAGCTCCTCGAAGCCGTCGGCCGTCTCGGCCCAGCTGGTGGCCGCCGTGGTCAATACGCCCAGGTTGATCGTGATGACGTCTTGGTAGCTGAGCATGGTCGCCCCCGTTTCCCCGTTACCTATGCCTCGCGCCGCGGGTCAACGCCGGAGTCGAGCTGTGCCAGCTGGCTTCCGACGCCGTGGTCGACGTACTGGAAGTGCCCGTGGGAGCCTTCAAGAGCTCCAAGGTCCCTGTCCAGGCGCCCCAGGAGACCCTGGACCTGCAACCCCCATTCCTCATGCGCGCTTGTGAGACCGGAACCGGTCTCCCAGCCGCTGAACTCCCGGGCGGCAGCGGACGAGGACTCATCAGGATGGCTGCCGGCCTCTTTCGTACCTTCCGGGAGCTCAACCCTCAGGGCATTCACCGCGATCTTCTTGCCCGGTTTGTTCGTCCTGAAGTCGGGTGCGCCTGTGGCACCGGCTCCGCCCGCCTCCGCAACGCCGTTCAGCTGCATCCCGTTCTGGGAGCGCGCCAGCGCCTGCGCCTTGAGCTGCTCCCACTCCTCCCACGCCATGCGTGGCCCTCCCCGTGTCTGGTCGTCGTATGCCTGATCGAACTTCTTGTGTCCCCGCGGTGTCCGGAGGACAGAGTGTGGTCAGGTGGTGCCTGGCCCTCGGTCCGGCGGGGGATGGCTGCCCGGCACGTTGGGGGGTGGCCCGAAGCCGGCCGGCGAGTAAGGGTATTGGCCTGGGCCAGGCACCGGTGCGGTGGGTGCTCGGCGCTTCCGGGCCACGGCGGCCACTACGACTCCGATGCCTGCGAGGGCGGCGGCGCCTGTGCCTACGGCCAGCCAGGGCACCCCGCTGTCGTCGTCGGGCTTGGGTACTGCCATGCCGGGGTCGGTGTCCTCGGAGGCGCCCGCTGTTCCGGTACGGGTCGGCGCGGGCGATGGTGACGTCCGGGCCTCGGCGAGGTCTGGTAGCGGGTACTCGTCGGCGGGGCCCGGGTCGCCGGGGTTGGAGAGGGCGATGCGGGGGCGGACGATGCCGTAGCCGATGGCGTCGTTGCGTCTGGTGCCGTCCGTGGGGGCGCCGATGGTGTTGAGCATGACCCGCAGGACCTGGTTGTTGGTCCAGTCGGGGTGAGCGGACCAGATGAGGGCTGCGCTGGCGGAGACGAGGGCGGTGGCGTCACTGGTCCCTTCCGTTTCGCAGAGGCCGGTCTTGCCACCGCAGGCGTGGACCATGCTCTCGCCAGGAGCTGAGAGGTCGACTTGAGGACCGTACTGGGACCATGGAGTCCGCCGGAGGTCCTTCCCGACTGCTGCGACGCCGACGACACCGGGCGTGGCCGCCGGATACATCACCTCATTGACCTTGTCACCCTCGTTGCCGACACCGGCGAAGAGCAGGGATCCACTGTCGAGGGCGTACTGGACTGCTGCAGTCACCTGAGGCGAGCCCTGTGAGGCAGCCTGGGAAATATTGATGACCTTCGCACCTTGGTCGGCGGCATAGCGGATCGCCGGTGCCAGAGCGGTGTTGAAGATCTTGGCTCCCTCGGCCTTATTGGCCGCCGTGCCTCCTACTGGCAGGCGGATCGGCAGGATCTTGGCGCCGGGCGCGAGGCCGAAGGCGCCGTTGCCGCCTCCGCGTGCGCCGGTTCCGGCGATCAGGCCGGCCATGCCTGTGCCGTGGCCGTCGTAGTCGGTGTGCTCGTCTCCGGGCACCTCATCGGGAGCGAAGTCCTTGCCGGGCAGTACGCGGCCTTTCAGGTCGGCGTTGTTCGGATCGACGCCGGTGTCGATGACGGCGACCGTGATGCCCTCTCCAGTGCTGGTCCGCCACATTTCCTCGGCGCGCATGGCGTCGAGGTACCACTGTTCCTCGCGGATCGACTCTGCGACGGCCGGCGTACCCACTGCGCCTGCGAGCAGGAGAGCGAGGGCCACCGTTGCCGCCGCGCGGCGGCCTCCGTATCGAGTCCTGCTCGTGTGCATGAGGTTCGCTTTCTCGGTTTCCTGGAATACGTTCAGTCGATGACTGGCGGCCGCGTACGTCGGTGGTTCTGCTGCCGGTTTTCTTCGTCTTCCCCGCGGTGCGGCTGTCCGCCCCTGTTCCCGTTGATCGCTGGGTACGTCGGCTGAGGACTCCGGGGCCTGCTGGTGCCGTTGCTGTCGCCTGGACGTGCCGTGTTGGTTGCGCTGCCGAAGACGCCACCACGCACCGCGCTGGCACCGCCTGTCGTAGCGGGGCCGCTAGATCGGTCGGTGGGCGTTCCTGCAGGTCCTTGCTGCGGAGTTTTGCTGACAATGCCGTTGTGAGGGAGTGGACGCCCCCCGACAACGGGAGCGTTCGGGGGCGGCAAGCGGCGATCGGCGACTTGACCCGGTTGACCGATCACACGTCCGGCTGGGTTCGCTGTCCCGACGGTTGGTCCCACGGGCCCGCGCGCAGGGGCGGCCTCCCCGCCCACAACCACGCCCCGTGGGATGGCTCCCGTCGGTCTACCAGTTGGCGGCGTCACCGGGCGACCACCGACAATGCCATTGACCGGGCTGCTCGGGCCCCGACCGGAAGTCGCTGGTGGCATCCCGGGGACAGGCCCCAGCGGTGACCGTCCTGTAACCGGTTGTCCCGGTCCTGGCGCCAACGGACCAGCGATTGGTGCACCCTGCCTTGAGGGCCCGGTGACCGCTCTGACCGGCCCCGCCGCACCCGGTACCGGCCTGCCTGGAGGCTGTACGGAGGAAGCACCTCTGCTGCTACCGAATGTCGGGGGAATCGTGACCGGCTCGCGCCTCGCTTGTTCAGGGAACGACGGGCTGTTGACGCTGTCCGTCGGGGCGTGAGGGAACTGCGGCGTGGTGGTCACAGAGTCAATGACCATGCGGGTGGGAGGCGGAACTTCCCCGGTCACATGAGGAAGAGCCGTAGAGACACGTGAGATCTCCGACACGTAGCGCGTGCCAGAAATCGGTTGCTCCGTTCTTGGGTTTACCGAAGAGGTGCTTTCAATGGAGGAGGATCCAGCGGACACTGAACCACCGGCCGGAGTCTTGTCGATGTCTTTTCTGTCGACGCTGAGTGCCGGGTCGGGCACGATCGCATCCGGCGGAGGCGGAAACTTAGGCCGTTCCAGCGCGCTCATCTGCATCGCCGACCAACTGTACGTCTGTGCCAGCTTTCGCATCTGCGCAGCTGCCTGCAGCCGTGCCTGCTCCTTGCGGGACGTCAGGGCCTGCAGTTCCTGCTCGGCCTGGGTGGCTGCGATCGCGGCGTCGGGGTCGTTGTGGGCGGCGCGGGCCGCGTCGACGTTGGCCTGGAGGGTCTGGACGTCGCCGGGGACCTCCCGCGGGATGGAAGCCTGGGCTCGCGCGATCGCCCACGACGCCTCCGTCAGCCACTTGGCCGCGTCGTCGCTGAAGTCACCCAGCCGAAGCGTGGAGTTGGCGAGGTCGGCCGTCCAGGTGCGGAAGGCGTCGGCGCCCTCGCCCTTCCAGGCGACCCATTGGGGGCGGATCTTCAGTTCCTCGGCGATGTCGCGGATGGCCTTCGCTGCGGCGAGGAGGCGCTCGGCTGCTGCTTGGACATGGCCGGAGTTGGCTTGGTCGAGCCAGGTGAGCATCTGCTCGTGGGTCATGTTCTCGAAGGAGGTAGTGCCGCCTCCGGGGCCCTTGGCCGGCATCAGAGCGTGCCTTCCGCGTCGTTACCAGACGGGGCGTCACTTTTGCCGCTACTGGGGTGGTAGCCGCTGCTCCAAGGCTCCTTCGTCTCCGTGCTGAGCACAGCCTGAACCAAAACCGGACCGCCCTCGGTCAGCAACACAGCAGCACATCCTCCCCGTACGGCCGGAATGATCCGGCAGACACCCGCAGCCGCTTCAGAAACTCTAACTATCAGCGGTGACATGTCCATTCGCTCCGTCGCGGCGGTGAATGGCTTCGGTCGTACCTAGGCTCTTGACCATACGACGGGGATGGTGGGGGCGCGTTGGCGGTGTGTCGGTCGCCGCCTACGCCACAGACCTGGGCCCGCCCCCGCGCACCACCCCGCCATGGCACCGCCGGCCTGCGGTTCCGCCCGCACCGGCCGGAGCGGGCGCCGCCCGCCGTGCGACCCCGCGCTCCACGCGCCCCCGAGAGCCGCCGCAACCGCCGGACGTGGTCCGGTGTCCCCCAGGGCATCGGCCGCCGAGAGGGCTCGGGGCCAGGGGACATCGGGGGATGGGCCATGAGCGTTTCGCACACCACAACCGTCCGGCGCCGCGCCGCCACACTCGGCCTCGCGGCACTGTTCGCCGTGACGGCGACGATCGGTACGGCGGCCTGCGGCAGCACGGCGGGCAAGACGGACACGGGCGGCGCGGGAGCCGCACCGACCGGGATCGCCAGCGCACCCGGCACCGCCGGCCCGGCCAAAGCGTCCTCGTCGTCGTCCTCGCCGGCCCTGGAGGGCAAGGCGTACGGCCACGCCCCCCGCGCATGGGCCACCCGCACCCCCAGCACGATCGGCGTCCACGGCCTCGACGTGCACGGCCAGAGCTTCACCGTCGGCGGCCAGGCGAAGATCGTCGTCTACCGCGACGGCAGCCGTGGCATCCCGAGCCACTACAAGGAGACCACGGCCCGCTACACCCCGGGCCGCCACGGCGGCGGCTTCGACCTTCGGCTCGGCCTGCTGGACTGCACCGCCTACGGTTACGGGTACGACTCGACCCTGATGGTCCTCGACGCCACGACCGACACCTGGTCCAACAAGGTCCGCGTCTCGACGGGCTGCAACCGCCGCTGACCGGCCCGCCGCCCGGCCAGGGCCTGTCCGGCGGATCACGCCGCAGACGCGGGGCTTTGGCACGCGTCGCCGCCCTCCTCCGCCTTGCGGCTGCACGCACCGAACCCCGCTCACCTGCGCTGCTGAGACACCGCCGATTCCCTGCGACCTGATCCGCCGGACAGGCCCTACGACGCCTGCTCCAGGGCGTCGTACCTGACGCCGGTCAGCCGCTCGGAGGCGGCCCAGAGTCGCCGCCCCATGGCGTCGTCCCGTGTCCAGGCCGCCCGCCAGGACCGCGCGGGCGCCCCGCGCCACATCGCGAAGGCCGGCCCGGTGAAGGAGTCGGGCTGGACGCCGGGCGCGGTGGCCGCGTACAGCGTGGGCAGGGCGCCCGCCTCCGCCGACTGCGCGAAGACCCGGTCACCGACCGCCAGGAGCGGACGGGTGGCCCGGCTGCCCACTCCGGCGGTGAGCCCGGTGGCGGCGTACCCGGGGTGGGCGGCGGCCGCGACGACGTCGGCGCCGCTCGCCCGCAGCCGCCGCGCCAGTTCGTGCGTGAAGAGCAGGTTGGCGCTCTTGGATCGGGCGTACGCGGTCCAACGCTGGTAACTGCGCAGGCAGTTGAGATCACGCAGCTCGACGTTGGCCACGGCGTGCATCACGCTGGAGACGGTGACGACCCGCGCTCCGGGCGCGGCGGCGAGAATCCTGGGCAGCAGCAGCCCGGTGAGCGCGAAGTGCCCGAGATGGTTGATCCCGAACTGCATCTCGAACCCGTCCGAGGTGGTCCCGTACGGCACCGCCATCACCCCGGCGTTGTTGACGAGCAGATCGAGCCGTGCGTACGGGAATCCCGCGGCGAAGTCCCGTACGGACCGCAGATCCGCAAGATCCAGCCGCCGCAACTCCACGTCGGCCGAAGGGACTTCACCCCGCAACCGCTCCTCCGCCGCCCGCCCCCGCTCCGCACTCCGGCACGCGAGGACGACCCGCGCCCCCTTCCGGGCCAGCTCGCGAGCGGTGACGTACCCGATCCCGGCGTTTGCGCCGGTGACGACGGCGATCCGCCCACCCAGCCCCGGCATGTCCCGCACGCTCCAGCCGCCCATGGCCCGCTTCTCCCTCCATCGGTGCCACCTCAGCGTAGAAGCGGGCATGTCGGCTCAGCGTATGCGAGGCAAAGCGGGACGCGAGGCCGGCCAGGGTGTCCCACGGGACCGTGGGTATACAGGGACATACCATCCCAAACATGGAACGCGTGCATCTGGTAACCCACCGAGCATCCCCCGGCCACAGCGGCGACACGACAATTCCACGCGCAGCCCCTAGCGTCCTCTGCCGCACGACCCCGCCGCCGACCGACGGCGGGTCGGTCACGACACCTCTTGGAGTGTGGGAGTGAGCGTGGAACGTCGTACCCTCCTGCGTGCGGCCGTGCTCGGCGGATCGTCCGCCGTCCTCGGCGGAACCCTGTGGCGAGGCGCCGCGTACGCCGCCCCCGCCCAGCCCGGTACGGGCCCGTACGGTCCGCTGCTCTCGCCGGACGCCAACGGCATCAGCCTGCCGGCGGGCTTCACCAGCCGGGTGATCGCGAGGTCCGGCCGGACAGTGCCCGGCACTTCGTACACCTGGCACAACGCCCCCGACGGCGGCGCCTGTTACCCCGACGGCACCGGCTGGATCTACGTCTCGAACTCGGAGATCAACCCGTCGGGCGGGGCGAGCGCGGTGCGCTTCTCCTCGACGGGCGCGATCACGGCGGCTTACCGCATCCTCTCGGGGACCCGCCAGAACTGCGCGGGCGGCCGAACCCCCTGGAACACCTGGCTGTCCTGCGAGGAGGTGGACCGCGGCTACGTCTACGAGACGGACCCCTGGGGCGTGAAGGCGGCCGTACGGCGCGACGCGATGGGCCGCTTCAAGCACGAGGCGGCCGCCGCCGACCCCACCCGCCAGGTCATCTACATGACCGAGGACGTCTCGGACGGCTGCTTCTACCGCTTCCGCCCGACCACCTGGGGCGACCTCTCCTCCGGCACCCTGGAGGTCCTGGTCGCCGGCACCGCCACCTCCGGCCCCGTCACCTGGGCCCGCGTCCCCGACCCCACCGGCGCGACCGCCACCCGCAACCAGGTCTCCGGCGCCAAGCGCTTCAGCGGAGGCGAGGGCTGCTACTACGCGGACGACACCTGCTGGTTCACGACCAAGGGCGACAACCGGGTCTGGCAGTACAACGCGACCAGCCAGACCATCGAACTGGCCTACGACGACTCGTTGGTGACGTCCGGCACCGCCCCGCTGACCGGCGTCGACAACGTCACGGGTTCCTCCTCCGGCGACCTGTACGTCGCCGAGGACGGCGGCAACATGGAGATCTGCCTGATCACCCCGGACGACATCGTCACCCCCTTCCTCCGCATCGGCGGCCAGTCGTCGTCGGAGATCACGGGCCCGGCCTTCTCCCCGGACGGCAAACGCCTGTACTTCTCGAGCCAGCGAGGCACGTCGGGCAGTTCGTCGGGCGGGATCACCTACGAGGTGACGGGGCCGTTCCGCGCCTAGCCGCAGAGCGGGCACACATTCTCATCACAAATCCAACACATCCCCTCCGCCGCCGCACGCCGCAGTCATACGGTCGTCCCCTCACGTCACGCTCCTTGGGGGGACGCCATGACAAACCCGTACACCGGCATGACCGCCGCCACACCCCCGCCCCCGGCCCCCAGATGGGCACGCAAGCGATACGTCCTGCCCGCGCTGGCCCTGTCCCTGTTCCTGGGCATCGGCATGGGCGCGGCCGAGAACAGCGAACCGACGAACGAGAAGCCCGCCGCGGCGAGCCCTCAGCCAACGGTCACGGTCACGGCCACGACCACGGAGACGGCGGTACCGCAGCCGGCGGGAACGGTGACAGCCACGGCGACCGTGGAGGTCACCAAGACGATCACGGCAGAGCCGGCGCTCTCGAACGACTCCACCAACGACGACTCCGCCAACGACGACTCCGCCGACGACGACTCCGCCGACGGCGACGCGGGAAGCGTCTACTACGCCAACTGCAGCGCGGCCCGAGCAGCCGGAGACACTCCCCTGTACCGGGGCGACCCCGGCTACAGCCGCCACCTGGACCGTGACGGGGACGGGGTCGCCTGCGAGTAGAGCCGGAGCGGTGGCGTGGGCCGTGACCGTCGTACCGTACGACGAGCCCGGTCCACGCTCCTCAGTCAGGCGCTGCGCACCTCGTACGTGGCCACCCGCACCGACTCGTCGTCCAGGCAGCGCCCGTCGATCAGGTCGAAGCGTTGCTTGAGGAGGGGGGAGGCTACGAAGGGGCGGCCCTGGTGGGTGCCGGTGAGGCCGCGGGAGAGGACCGCGGCGCCGCCGAAGGGGTCGCGGTTGTCGATGGCGTAGAGCTCGCCGGCGCGGTCGCGGAAGAGGGCGACCTGGCGGCCGTCGGGGAGGAGGGCGGCCACGCCTCGGCCGGGCAGCAGGCGATGCAGGTCGCAGACCGTGAGCCAGTCGTCGCCGAGCTTGATCTGGATCTTCAGGTCGGTCGTCTCGGGTGCCAGGGTCATCGCGTGGCGCTTCCTTCCAGGATGTCTTCGGCGGGACGCAGGCCGATGGACAGCAGGGGCAGGTCCGGCTTCATCTGGTCGCGCTCAGGGACGAAGCCGACGACCGGGTCGGGGGTGTCGGGGGCGTTGACGAAGGAGACGAAGCGGGCCAGCTTCTCGGGGTCGTTGATGGTCTCCGCCCACTCGTCGCGGTAGTTCGCGACATGGGCCGACATCAGCTGCTCCAGCTCCTCGCAGATGCCGAGGGAGTCCTCCACGACCACGTCCCGTACGTGGTCCAGGCCGCCGGGGATCCGCTCCAGCCAGGTGGAGGTGCGCTCCAGGCGGTCGGCCGTACGGATGTAGAACATCAGGAAGCGGTCGATCAGGCGGATCAGTTCGGCGTCGGACAGGTCCTGGGCGAGGAGGTCCGCGTGGCGCGGGGTCGCGCCGCCGTTGCCGCCGACGTACAGGTTCCAGCCGTTGGAGGTGGCGATGACGCCGAAGTCCTTCGACTGGGCCTCGGCGCACTCGCGGGCGCAGCCGGAGACGGCCGACTTCAGCTTGTGCGGGGAGCGCAGGCCCCGGTAGCGCAGCTCCAGGTCGATCGCCATGCGGACGGAGTCCTGGACGCCGTAGCGGCACCAGGTCTGGCCGACGCAGGACTTCACCGTGCGCAGGGACTTGCCGTAGGCGTGGCCGGACTCGAAGCCGGCGTCGACCAGGCGCATCCAGATCAGCGGGAGTTGCTCGACGCGGGCGCCGAACATGTCGATGCGCTGACCGCCTGTGATCTTCGTGTAGAGGCCGAAGTCGCGGGCGATCTCGCCGATCACGATCAGCTTCTCCGGGGTGATCTCACCGCCGGGGATGCGCGGGACGACGGAGTACGAGCCGTTCTTCTGGATGTTGGCGAGGAAGTGGTCGTTGCTGTCCTGAAGGGCCGCCTGCTCGCCGTCCAGGACGTAGCCGCTCGCACCGATCGTGGGGGCGAGGGAGGCGATGATCGAGCCGACCGCGGGCTTGCAGATCTCGCAGCCGTCGGTGCCCCGGGCGCCGTCACGGCCGTAGCGGTCCAGCAGGTCCTGGTAGGTGTTGATGCGCAGGGCGAGGACGATCTCGTACAGCTCCTCGCGGGTCTGCGAGAAGCAGCCGCACAGGCCCTTGTCGACCTCGACGCCGCTCGCCTCCAGCTCGGCGGTGACCAGCTGGCCGAGCACCTTGACGCAACTGCCGCACGTCGTACCGGCCTTGGTGCACTTCTTCACCTCGGGCACGGTGGTGCACCTGTGCTCGGTGACCGCCCCGCGGATCGTGCCCTTGGTGACGTTGTTGCACGAGCAGATGATCGCCTCGTCCGGCAGCGCGGACGGGCCGAGCTGGGCGGGGGCCCCGGAGCCCGCGGGCAGGACCAGGGACTCCGGAGAGATCGGCGGCACCGACCCGGTCAGTGCGCGCAGGGTGCCGTACGCCTCCGCGTCGCCGACCAGGATGCCGCCGAGCAGCGTGCCGTCACGGCCGATGACCAGCTTCTTGTACAGGCCGGCGCGGGAGTCGGAGTAGACGACGTCCAGGCAGTCCTCGGTGGTGCCGTGCGCGTCGCCGAAGGACGCCACGTCCACACCGAGCAGCTTCAGCTTGGTGGACAGGTCGGCGCCGGTGAAGGCCGCCTCGTCGGCCGCGATCGTCGCCGCCACCGTCTCCGCCTGCTCGTAGCCCGGCGCGACGAGGCCGTACACCCGGCCGTCGGCGGCCAGCGCGCACTCGCCGATCGCGAACACGTGCGGGTCCGAGACGGTCCGGCACTGCTCGTCGACCGTGATGCCGCCGCGCTCGCCGACCGTGAGACCGCAGTCGCGGGCCAGCTGGTCGCGGGGGCGGACACCGGCGGAGAAGATCACCATGTCGGTGGCGATCTCGGAGCCGTCGGACAGCTTCATGCCGGTCACCGCGCCCGACGCGTCGGCGACGATCTCCTGCGTGCCGGTGCCGGTGTGGACGCTGAGACCCATGTCCTCGATGGTGCGCAGCAGCGCCGCGCCACCGCCCTCGTCGACCTGCACCGGCATCAGCCGCGGCGCGAACTCGACGATGTGCGTCTCGACGCCCAGCCCCTTCAGCGCGCCGGCCGCCTCCAGACCGAGCAGACCACCACCGACGACCGCGCCCACCCGCGCCTTGGTCTTCGCGTACTCCTCGATCGCCAGCAGGTCCTCGATCGTGCGGTACACGAAGCAGCCGGCCGCGTCCTTGCCGGGGACCGGCGGCACGAACGGGTAGGAGCCCGTGGCCAGTACGAGCGTGTCGTACTCGACGACCAGACCGGACCGGGCGGTGACCTTGCGGGCCTCGCGGTCCACGGCGACGGCCGGGTCACCGATGCGCAGCTCGATGCCGTGCGCGGCGATGAAGTCCATGTCGGTCATGGACAGGTCCTCGGGGGTCTTGCCCGAGAAGTACGAGGTGAGGGCGACGCGGTCGTACGCCGGACGCGGCTCCTCGCACAACACGACCACGCGGTGCGTGGCGGTCAGGCCGCGCTCGGCGAGCGCTTCGAGGAAGCGCTGGCCGACCATGCCGTGGCCGACGAGCACGATCGTGGGGGTGGCCCCCAGGGTGGCGGTCATTCAGGAGCCTCCATCGTTGGTGAGCAGGTGGAGCAGAGGGCCGTCGTCCGGGAGCGGCTCTGCTCCCTCCCAGGCGCGGGCGAGCGCGCCGACGGTGCCGAGTTCGCCGACGAGCACCCCGCCGACCAGACGGTCGTCGCGGACGACCACCTTGCGGTACGTGCCACGGGTGGCGTCGGTGAGCTGGACGACGTCGTCACCGGGCCGGGGTACGGTCTCGCCGAACGCGGCGAGGTCGAAGGGGGTGTCCTGACCGTTGAGGGTCAGCCGGGTCAGGGAACGGGTGCCGGTGTAGCGGGCGTTCGCACGGCCCGCGAGCGACTCGGCGAGCGCATCGGCCTGTTCGAGCGCCGGTGCCGCGAGCCCGTAGACCTCGCCGTCGTGCTGCGCGCAGTCGCCGACGGCCCGGATGTGCGGGTCGGACGTACGCAGTTCGTCGTCGACCAGGACGCCCTTGTGGACGGCGAGTCCCGCGTCCTTGGCGAGGCCGACACGCGGGTGGACCCCGCAGGCCAGCACCACCAGGTCGGCGTCCAGGGCGTAGCCGTCGGCCATCTCGACCGAGCGGACAGCGCCGCCGACACAGCGCACGTCGCGCACCCGGCACTCGGTGTGCACCTCGACGCCGAGGTCCTTCAGGTGCCGCAGGACCAGCCGCGAGGCGTTCGGGTCGAGCTGACGCTCCATCAACCGCTCGGACTGCTGGGCGAGGACGACCTGGGCGCCGCGCACGGCGAGCGCGCGGGCGGCGGAGACCCCGAGCAGCCCGCCGCCGATGACGACCGCGCGCACACCCGGCCGTACGGCCTTGGAGAGTCCGAGGCAGTCGTCCATCGTCCGGAACGCGTGGACGCCTTCCGGGAGTTCGTGGTCGGGCGTGAACAGGCCGCGCAGCGGCGGGAGCACCGGGTTGGATCCGGTGGCCAGCACCAGCGTTTCGTATGCGATCTCCGAGCCGTCCGCGCAGACGACGGTACGGCGGTCCCGGTCGATGCCGGTGACCCGCGCGCGGACCAGGCCGTCGGGCGCGGGCAGCGCGATCACGTCCGGGCTGTACCGGCCGGCCAGCACCTCGGCGAGCAGGACCCGGTTGTACGGGCGGTGCTCCTCCTCGCCGACGAGCAGCGCGGGGATGCCGAGCTCGCCGAGCCGGCGGGCGAGCCGCACGCCCGCGAGGCCGGCGCCGATCACCACCACACGCGTTTTCGAGGTCATGTCGTCGAGCGTGCGGTGTGGACGTTACCCGGCCGCATCACCTCTGTTTCCCGCGGGGAACGCTGCCCTCAGCGGGGGCGGGGGTGGGGTGTGAGGAGGGGCTGGGGCGGCTGGGGTGCGGCCTGGGTCCGGCTTGGGTGCCGCAGGACGCGTTCTGTGGGCCCTGGAGAAACGGCGGGTTCAGCGGCTGCCGGTGAGGTGAGCGAAGACGACCACATTGCCCTGATAGCCCGTGGCGCGGGAGTAGCCCCCGCCGCAGGTGATCACCCGTAGCTCGGGGCGGGGTGCCGCGCCGTACACCTTCTCGTCGGGGAAGGCGGACGCCCGGTAGACCTCGACCGCGTCCACGGTGAACACCGCCGTGCTCCCGTCCCGCCGGTCCACCTCGATGACGGCGCCCTTCTTCAGCGCGCCCAGGGAGTAGAAGACGGCCGGGCCGTCCGCGTTGTCGACGTGGCCGGCGACGATCGCCGTACCGGTCTCACCGGGGGTGGTGCCGGCCTCGTACCAGCCGGCGAGGTTCTTCTTCTCCGCCGGAGGGGCGTCGAGGCTGCCGGTCGGGGTCAGGCCGAGGCCGGTGAGGGGGGCGTTCACGTCGATGGACGGGATACGGATGCGGTGGGGGGAGGAGGGGGTGAGGGTGACTGTGGGGGTGAGGGTGGAGGTGGGGCTTGAACGGGCGGTTTGTGAGGGGTCCTGTCCGGAGGTTCGGCCCGTGGCGGCCTCGGCGGCCGACGGCTGTGGCGGTGCGTGGGTCGTTGCGCCGCTGTGCAGCAGCCATCCGCCCGCGCACAGGGCGGTGACGGTGACGGCGGCCATGGCCGTGTTGCCGAGCTTGCGCGTACCGGCCTGCCTGCGCATATCAGCCTCCTGAAGTGCCCCGGTCCCCCTCCGGGCCGCGAGGGGCGTCGGACCCGGAGGGGGAGGGGACATGCGGTACCGGCGGACGGACAGCGGAGGTGTCCGTCAGATCCCGTCGCCTCTCGCCCGGCGATGCAGGAGCCAGGTACCGCCCGCGGCGGCGACGGCGAGCGCCGCCACACCGGCCGCGGTCTGCACGGGGTCGGGGCCCAGGGCGCCGCCGACCCCCGTCTTCACACTCCCCCTCGGATGCGCCTGCTGCCGGGACGAGGCCAGCGTCACCACCAGGTCCCCGGTGACCCGCCGGTCGTCCTCGGCGCACCTCGCGACGATCTCGTACGTCCCCGGATGCGCCCCCGGCGGCACCGCGAACTGGCCGATCGCGTCGCCCTTGTGGGTGCTCGGCGCCAGCGTGAACCGGCCCGCGCCGACCGCGCCGGCGTCTCCCGCGGCCGTACCGCCGTCGCCGCACGCCGAGGTGTTCACGGTGACCTGGCCGCCCGGTACGGCCGTGGACGGGTACACCTCCAGGCCGCCCGTGACCTCGGCGTGTGTGTCCCCGGCGGGCGCGGCGTGAGCGGGCGCGGCGATGCCGCCCAGGGCGGCGACGGCGAACGCGGTGCCGGTCAGCAGCCGGACGGTACGTCGCATCGGGGCTCCTCGTGGCTCATGGGTGGTCCCTGCCCTTCCGAGGTAAGAGGCAGCACGCCGACCGCGCTTCCTGAGAGCGCGTCAGGAATAGGTAGAACGGGTGGCGGGCGGAGTGTGGTCCGGTGAGCGTCCGTGCAGGTCGGACCGCCTTTGACGGGGTGTCATGGAAAGCCGTCGGGGGAGCGTGTGAATGGGTGACCGTCACCGCCGGCGTGCGTGCCAGTCCCCGCCCTCGATCAGCTTGCCCTGCGCCCTGAGGCGCGCGGCCACGGCGGGAGCGGCCAGGTAGACCCAGGCGGGGGTGGGGGTGGGGGTTGTGAACAGGTGGCGACTGACGGCGCTTGAGCGTGTTCTGGCGTGCAGGTGTGAGTTTCCGGGCAGTGGTTGGCATCCCGCATTCCGGTGGGGAACGGGAGTTCGTGTATCGGATGTGTGACCTTTGCCGGTGGTGGTCGTTGGGTGTGGTGACGGATTTCCGCGACACCGGTTGGGGGGTGAAAGGGGTGGGTGGGCTGCGGGAGGTGGCGGCGCCGTTCGTGGTGCCCGGCCCCTCGGGGGTCGCGATCCGTACCCGGCTCAAGCACCTGACCGCCGGGGACGAGACGGTACTGCGTCTGGTCGGCGACCACCTCGGTTCGCTCGCTTCCCGTGATCTGAAGGCACGGTGCGCGGCCGGGCCGGAGCACGGCGGTGAGCAGTGGGCCGAGCGTAAGCGCGCTCTCACGCAGGAGTCCTCCTCCCGCTGGGCCGGGTCGGTCACGAAGGCCACCCACGACCAGTGGGCACTCGCCCGGCGCGGCCAGCTCGCGCACATCCAGAGCCTTCAAGCCGGGATCGACACCATCGGGCACCGGCTGTCCCTGCCCGTGGGGGCGAAGGGCAGCAAGAAGGCTCCGGGCGGCTACCGCAGCAGGCAGGAATGGTTCGCCAAGTCCCGCCGCCTGCGTGTGCTGGAGGACCGGCTTCAAACAGCCCGGGCGGAGCGTGAGGCTGGGCGGGTGCGCGTGGTGCGCGGCGGGAAACGGCTGATGAACACCCGCCACCACCTGGAACAGGCGCAGCTCACGGAAGAGCAGTGGCGCATGCGGTGGGAGGCCGGGCGCCGGTTCCTGCAGGCCGATGGCGAGTCCGGGAAGCGGTTCGGCAACGAGACCATCCGGGTCACCGACGACGGCGAGGTCTCGATCAGGCTTCCCGCGCCGCTGACGCACCTGGCGAACGCCCCGCACGGCCGCTACGTCCTCACCACCCGTGTGGCGTTCGCACACCGGGGTGAGCAGTGGGCCGACCGTGTGGCGGCGAACCGGGCCGTGGCCTATCGCATCCACGAGGACGTGATCCGCGGGCGCTGGTACCTGACCGCGTCCTGGACGATCCCCCCGGCCCAGACGGTGCCGCTGGAGGTGGCCCGTGCCGGTGGCCTGATCGGCTTCGACACCAACGCCGACCACCTCGCCGCCTGGCGCCTCGACACACACGGCAACCCCATCGGCAACCCACGGCGCTTCTTCTACGACCTGTCCGGCACCAGCCGGCACCGCGATGCGCAGGTCAGACACGCCCTGATCCGCCTGCTGCACTGGGCCGAGCGCCACGGCCTGGCCATCGCACTCGAAGACCTCGACTTCCAGGCGGAGACCACCCGGGAGAAGCACGGCCGCCGCAAACGGTTCCGCCACCTCATCTCCGGCATGCCCGTCAGCAGGCTGCGCGCCCGGCTGGTGTCCATGGCGGCCGAACTCGGCATCCCCCTCGTCGCCGTCGACCCCGCCCACACCAGCAAGTGGGGCGCCCAGCACTGGCAGAAGCCCCTCACCAGCAAGAACAGGAAGACTTCTCGCCACGACGCGGCCGCCGTGGCGATCGCAAGACGCGCCCTGGGACACCCGATCCGGCGACGGACGGCACCGCCCCCGCACGACCGGAGCGATCGTGCGGGGCATCGGACCGTCCAGGCCGAACCGGTGGCCCCGGGGCGTGAGGGAAACCGCCCCCGCATCCCCGGACCACGGACACGATCCGTGTACGCCGGACGCGGAGCGAACGCGGTCGACCAGAACGCCCAACACCGTTCGGGGCGCTCGGCTGAGCACGAGTCCTGGCAACAGGACTCACTCCCACTCAGTCTCTAGGAACGGTTGTGCGGGTCACGTATCGGGTGACACGTTCGTACAGGTTGTGCGGGGCGCCCGGGCGGTACTCCTCCAGTCGGTCCAGCTCGGCGAGCAGCTCGTCGTACGCCTCCGGGAGCGCGGTGACCAGTTCGCCGGCCACCCTGCCGCCGGGTTCCTCCACGGCGTACGGGCAGCCCGGGGCGTCGTAGAGCACGGCGCCGTTCAGCAGTGCGGGTTCCTCGGAGAGGGTGCGGCCGCGCAGGAAGAGGTCGTGGTTGATCTCGCCGGGGCGCAGGGTGCCGTAGACGAAGAAGGGGAGGCGCGGGAGCTTCACGGAAGCGATTCTCTCGCCACCCCGCGAGCCGAGTGAGCGGGGGGCCCACCCGCTTCCTGGCCGGTGTCGTGCTTCCGCGGCCCGAGTAAAGGGCGCTCCAGCACGGGGAAGAAGCGAGCGGACGGCCCGGGGAGGAGCGGGTGGCCGGGCGGGGTTTGCCTCTCGGGTGGGCTGTGCTGTGGGCCGGGGATCGGTGTGTCGAAGCGTACGGGGGTCGCGTCCACGTGGACGGGCTCGGCGCCGCAGCCGCCGGCGCCGAGCATCCACCAGTCGGCGTGTCCGGGGTACGCCGGGTCCTGCCATGTCGTGGGGGTGGCGCCGCAGCAGTCGCGCCGGTCCGTGTCGAGTACCCGCATGCGGCTCACCACGTGGACGACGCGGCGGTTGACGTGCAGCGCGTACACCTCGTCGCCGGCCGTGGCGCCCGACCAGGTCGGCAGGGAGGTGTGCACGCCGCTGAAGGCGACCGGCGGGCGCTCGCCCGTGCGTCCGTCCTTGCGCAGGGCGCGGCAGGTGTCATGGGTCCAGAGGACGGTGAAGGCGTCAGGCACGGCGGGGATCGTAGGGGTGGGGACTGACACCCCTTCCGGTTATGCCTGCGCCGGCTCCAGGCGTACCGCGCACACCTTGAACTCCGGCATGCGGGAGGTGGGGTCCAGGGCCGGGTTGGTGAGGGTGTTGGCGCGGCCCTCGCCGGGCCAGTGGAAGGGCATGAAGACCGTGTCGGGGCGGATGGTGGGGGTGATGCGGGCGGGGGCCACCGCGCGGCCGCGTCGGGAGACGACGGCGATCGGGTCGCCTTCGGATGCGCCCAGGCGGGTTGCCAGGCGGGGGTGGATTTCGACGAAGGCGCTCGGTGCGGCGGTGTTCAGTTCGGCTACGCGGCGGGTCTGGGCGCCGGACTGGTACTGGGAGACGACGCGGCCGGTGGTGAGGAGGATCGGGTACTCGTCGTCGGGTTCCTCGGCGGTCGGGCGGTGGGTGACCGGGACGAAGCGGGCCCGGCCGTCCGGGGTCGCGAAGCGGTCGAGGAAGAGGCGGGGGGTGCCGGGGTGCGGGGCGGTGGATTCGTCGTCCGGCAGGGGGGTGGGCGCTGCGTCCTCGCCTTCGGTGGTGGGCGCCGGGCAGGGCCAGAAGACGCCGTTCTCGTCGGTCAGGCGGCGGTAGGTGATGCCGGAGTAGTCGGCGGGGCCGCCCGCGCTGGCCCGGCGCAGTTCCTCGAAGACCTCCTCCGGGTCGGTGGGGAAGCCCTTCTCCACGCCCAGGCGGGCGGCGAGTTCGTGCATGACCTCCAGGTCGCTGCGGACGCCCTCGGGAGGGGTGAGGGCGCGGCGGCGCAGCAGCACCCTGCCTTCCAGGTTGGTGGTGGTGCCCGACTCCTCGGCCCACTGGGTGACGGGGAGTACCACGTCGGCGAGGGCCGCTGTTTCGGAGAGGACCACGTCGCACACGGCCAGGAAGTCGAGGGAGCGCAGGCGTTCCTCGATGTGGGCGGCCCGGGGTGCGGACACCACCGGGTTCGAGGCCATCAGCAACAAGGACCTGATGTCCGTACCGAGGGCGTCGAGCAGTTCGTACGCGCTGCGGCCCGGGCCCGGGAGTGAGTCGGGGTCGACGCCCCACACGGCGGCGACGTGGCGGCGGGCCGCCGGGTCGTCCAGCTTGCGGTAGCCGGGGAGTTGGTCGGCCTTCTGGCCGTGCTCGCGGCCGCCCTGGCCGTTGCCCTGGCCGGTCAGGCAGCCGTAGCCGGAGAGGGGGCGGCCGGGGCGGCCGGTCGCCAGGGCGAGGTTGATCCAGGCGCTGACCGTGTCGGTGCCCTTGGACTGCTGCTCGGGGCCGCGCGCGGTGAGGACCATGGCGTGTTCGGGCTCGCAGAACAGGCGGACCGTTTCGCGGAGCTGGGGGACCGGGATGCCGGTGATGCGTTCCACGTACTCGGGCCAGTGGGCCATCGCGGCGGCGCGGGTCTCCTCCCAGCCGGTCGTGCGCTGCTGGATGTACTCGTCGTCGGTGCGGCCCTCCGCGATGACGAGGTGCAGCAGGCCGAGCGCCAGGGCGAGGTCGGTGCCGGGGCGGGGGGCGAGGTGCAGGTCGGCCTGTTCGGCGGTGCGGGTGCGGCGCGGGTCGATGACGATCAGCGTGCCGCCGTTCTCGCGGAGCTCGGTGAAGTAGCGCAGGGCCGGTGGCATCGTCTCGGCGGGGTTCGAGCCGACGAGGATCACGCAGCCGGTTCTGGAGATGTCCTCCAGGGGGAAGGGCAGGCCGCGGTCCAGGCCGAACGCCTTGATGCCGGCGGCCGCCGCGGACGACATGCAGAAGCGGCCGTTGTAGTCGATCTGGGAGGTGCCCAGCACGATCCGGGCGAACTTGCCGAGCGTGTACGCCTTCTCGTTGGTGAGGCCGCCGCCGCCGAACACGCCGAGGGCGTCCGGGCCGTGCGCGGCCCGTGTCCGGGTCAGCTCGGCGGCGATCCGGTCCAGCGCCTCGTCCCAGCCGGCCGGCACCAGCGTGCCGTCGCCGGAGCGCACCAACGGGGAGGTCAGGCGCACCCGGGACGAGAGCACCGCCGGCGCCGTACGGCCCTTGCCGCACAGCGCGCCCCGGTTCACCGGGAAGTCGGTGCGCTCGATCACCTCGACGCCCCCCTCCTGCGCGGGCGTGAGATTCATTCCGCACTGCAGGGCGCAGTACGGGCAGTGGGTGGGCGTCGAGGTGCTCTGCATGCACTTCAGCGTGGGTCGGCCGTGTTACGTGGCGTGCGGTGTCCTGTTACGACGGTGTGCTGGTGACCTCCCCGCCGGCGCGGCGCCCGCGTGAGGCACAGGGCGGGCCACCTTCTAGTCGCCGCCGAGCGGGGGACGAGTTGCCTGTGAGGTGAAATACGTCACAGGTGACTCATTCCGTATCGGTAATTGGCCGGTCACAGGTGGTTGATGCTTGAAGGATCGCCGTTACAGTCGAGCGGCGAAGCACCTCGCACGGCCTCCGCACCCGTACCCGTCGTACGAACAAGCAGCCTGGAGGTCCCCCTTCATGTCTCTGCGTCATCTCTGCCCCCGTGACCAGCGGCTCTTCTGGCAGTACGGCAAGGGTCGTGTCGTCCGTGTCGTGGATCCGCTGATCCATCACGCCGTCGAACGGCACGCCGTCGCCGCCCCGCACTCCGTCGCCGCCGAACATCAGGGCGCCCTGCTGACCTACGGCGAACTCGATCAACGGGCCGGTGCCCTCGCCGCCCGTCTCGTCCGTGAGGGCGTCCGGCCCGGCGACCACGTGGGCCTCTTCGTCCGCCGGTCCCTGCCGATGCTCGTCGGACTGCTCGGCATCCTGAAGGCGGGCGCCGCCTATGTCCCGCAGGACGTCGGCCTGACGCCTCCGGCCCAGCTCAGCCATGTGATGCGCGCAGCCCGGACGCGGATCGTCCTCACCCAGGCCGAGTACGCCCACCGCGTCCCGCTGCCCGCCGGGCACCGTCTGATCGCGCTGGACGCGTCGTCGTCGTACGACGATGCCCCGATCGAGTGCGCGCCGCCCGGTCCCGACGACGGCTGCTACGTCCTGTTCACCTCCGGCACCACCGGCCGCCCCAACGGTGTGAAGGTCACTCACCGGAACGTGGCCAACATCCTGCTCACCGAGCCGGGTGGCCTCGGGATCCGTCCCGGTGACCGGGTGGCCCAGCTCCTCAACGTCGCCTTCGACATGGCCGCCTGGGAGATCCTCGGCTGCCTCGCTCACGGTGGCACGCTGGTCATCCGCGGCAAGGACATCGCCGCGGCCGCGCGCACGGCGACCGTGCTGATCGCCACCCCGACCGTGCTGTCCGGCCTCGACCCGGACGCCTGTCCGCGGGTGCGGGCCGTGGCCGTCGCGGGGGAGCCCTGTCCGCGGCCGCTGGCCGACCGGTGGGCCCGGCGGAGTGACTTCTACAACTGCTGCGGGCCCACCGAGACCACCATCGTCAACACGATGAGCCGTCATGAGGCGGGTGATCCGCTGCTCACCATCGGCCGGCCCACGCCCAACAACACCGTCTATGTCCTTGACGCCGATCGTCGGCCGCTGCCGATCGGTGAGGTCGGTGAGATGTGGGCGGGCGGTGACTGTGTGTCGGCCGGGTATCTGGGCGATGAGCGGCTGAACGGTGAGCGGTACGCCCCTGATCCCTTTCTCGGTGGCGGCCGCCGTATGTTCCGCACCCGTGACCTCGGCCGCTGGACCCCCGACGGCCGGCTGGAGCACCTCGGCCGTACCGACGACCAGGTGAAGGTGCGCGGCTTCCGGGTCGAACTGGACTCGGTCTCCTCGGTGCTGGAGCGGCTGCCGGGCTGTGCGCGTGCGGTGACCCTGAAACGCGACGACCGCAGCCTGGTCTCCTTCGTCAGCCCGGCCGACGTCGACCCGGAGGCCGCCCGGCGCGCGGTCGCCGACGCCCTGCCCTACTACTGCGTGCCCGAGGATGTCATGCCCCTGACACACTTGCCGGAGACGGACCGCGGGAAGATCGACAAACAGGCGCTGCTGCGGCTGGCGCTGGAGCGCACGGCGGTGACCCGGTGACCACCTCACTGGACAGAGCGGCGTCCGTCACCCTGCCCCCGCCCACCTCCGCACCCCGACGCCTCCTCAAACACCCCCGCCTGATGCACTACAACCGCCTCGCGGGAATCGTCCTCCTCGCCAACCTCGCCTTCCTGTGGGCGCGTTGGCCGCTGTCCGCCGCCACCCTCGACCACGCGGCCCTCGCCAACCTCACCCTCGCCGTGCTCGTCCGCCAGCAGTACGTCATCAACTTCCTGTTCCGGCTGGCGACTTCGGCCCCGACGAGCTGGCCGCTACGGGTGCGTTGGACGCTCGGCAAGGTGTACCACTTCGGCGGACTGCACGTGGGCGGGGCGGTGGCGGGGGCCGGGTGGTTCGTGGCGTCGGCCGTCGCCACGGCGGCCGACGCGCCGCTCGCCGTGGTGAACTGGACCCTGGTGGCCCTTCTGGTCCTCATCGTCGCCACCGCCCTCCCGCCCTTCCGCGCCCGCCACCACGACCACTTCGAGAAGATCCACCGCTTCGGCGGCTGGAGCGCCCTCGGCCTCTTCTGGGCCCACACCCTCCTCTCCTCGCCCGGACCGGTGCCGCTCGTCGTCCTCGCCGTGGTCACCTTCAGCGTCGCGCTGCCCTGGCTGCGGCTGCGCAAGGTCGACGTACGGCTCGAACGGCCCTCCCGCCATGTGGTGCTGGCCCGCTTCGACTACGGCGAGACACCCTTCGCCGGGTCCTCGACCGCGATCAGCCGCAGCCCCCTGAAGGAGTGGCACTCCTTCGCCAACGTGCCCGCACCCGGCCAGAGCGGCTTCCGGCTCACCATCTCGCGGGCCGGGGACTGGACGGGCTCGTTCATCGACGACCTGCCCCCGCGCGTATGGGTCAAGGGCATCACCACGGCCGGCGTCGCCAACATCGAGGTCCTGTTCAAGAAGGTCGTCTACGTCGCCACCGGCAGCGGCATCGGCCCCTGCCTGCCCCACCTGCTGGCCGGCGAGGTGCCCGCCCGCCTCGTCTGGGCGACCCGCGATCCGCGCGCCACCTACGGCGACACCCTCGTCGACGAGATCCTCGCCGCCCAGCCGCACGCCGTCGTCTGGGACACCTCCCGGCACGGCAAGCCCGACATGGTGCGCCTCGCGTACGCCGCGTACCGCGACTTCGGCGCCGAGGCCGTCATCTGCATCTCCAACAAGAAGCTGACCTGGCAGGTGGTGCACGGCCTGGAACGCCGCGGCATTCCGGCGTACGGCGCCATCTGGGACTCGTAGGGGGATGGTTGTGAACACCGTCAAGCTCGAACGCGACGGGGCGGTGGTGACCGTCCGCCTGCACCGCCCCCACGTCCGCAACGCCCTCAGCGGTGAGCTGCTGACCGAACTCCTCGACGCCCTGCGCCCGTTGGACGGCGACCCGGAGGTCGGCTGCTTCGTCGTCACCGGCTCCGAGCAGGTCTTCGCGGCCGGCGCGGACATCCGGGAGATGGCGGGGAAGTCCGCCGTGGAGATGGCCGCGGAGGACTACTTCGCCGCCTGGGAGGACTTCGCCGACCTGCGCACCCCGAAGATCGCCGCCGTCAACGGCTGGGCGCTGGGCGGCGGGTGCGAACTGGCGATGATGTGCGACCTGGTCATCGCGGGAGAGTCGGCGCTGTTCGGCCAGCCGGAGATCAAGCTCGGCGTGATACCCGGTATCGGCGGCACCCAGCGTCTGACCCGTCTGGTGGGCCGCGCCAAGGCGATGGACCTCGTGCTCACCGGCCGCACGATGGACGCCCGGGAGGCCGAGAGCTGCGGCCTGGTCTCCCGCGTGGTCCGCGACGCCCGGGTCCTGCCGGAGGCCCTCGCCGCAGCCGCGACCATCGCCTCCTACGGGCGTACGGCGGTCAGGGCCGCCCGCGACTGCGTCGACCGCGCCCTGGAGACGGGCCTGCGCGACGGCATCCGCTACGAACGCCGCGTCTTCCACGCCCTGTTCGCGACGCACGACCAGCAGGAGGGCATGGCCGCGTTCCTGGAGAAACGGCCACCGCGCTTCACCGGACGCTGAGACGGGCCCGGGGGCGGGAGCGGGGGTACGCACCCCGTTCCCACCCCCGGTCAGTGGACGCCCTTGGTCAGAGGGTGTCCCCGGTCAGCACTCGTACGCGTAGTACGGCTCGTCGCCCGGGTCCAGACCGATCCGCCCCGTCGAGTAGGGCGCGATCTGGATGCAGGACGGGTCCCAGCCGTCGACCTCGACACTGGCGGAGATGGTGTAGCCGCAGGAGTTGTAGATGTCCGCCCACCAGGAGCCGGAGCCGCGGAGCTTGGCGCAGCCCGGCTCCATCGCCTGTGCGGCGTCGGCCGCCGGGGCGGTCCCCACGGCGGTTGCCCCGGTGATCAGCATCG
Source organism: Streptomyces sp. NPDC018693 (assembly GCF_044391385.1). NCBI lineage: Bacteria > Bacillati > Actinomycetota > Actinomycetes > Kitasatosporales > Streptomycetaceae > Streptomyces > Streptomyces sp. NPDC018693. The sequence goes on from NZ_JBIRZZ010000003.1 coordinate 682,666, forward strand.
CCGCGACGGCCGCGGCGAGCAGAGAGCGCAGACGCTTCATCTGATGTCCGTCCCCCAACGTCGCGGCGGACGGCCCGGTCCGCCGCCGCACACCGAAGAATGTGACTGGTCGATCACGGAGAGTTCGAGTCGCAGCTTCACCCGCCCGGGTGAAATGCGCATATCAAACCCGTCGGCGCAAGGATGTCCTGACCCGTCCGGCCGCTCATTCGGCCGTGGCCAACGCCTGCCGCACCCCTGGCTCCCGCGGCCCGAGGAAGCGGGGATCCGGTTCGAACACCGCGTCCAGCGCCGCCTTGCCGGCCGCGAAGATCTCCCGGACGCCCCCGTAGTACCAGGTGGCGTCGTGCCACTCGTCCACCCCGACGCCGTACGAGGTGATCCCCGCCTCCTGGCACAGCGCCACCGCCCGCCGGATGTGGAAGCCCTGGCTGATCAGCACGGCCTCGTCCACCCCGAAGATCTTCTTCGCCCGCACACAGGAGTCCCAGGTGTCGAAACCCGCGTAGTCGCTGACGATCCGCCCGTCCGGCACACCGTGCCGCGTCAGGTACGCGCGCATCGCGTCGGGCTCGTCGTAATCCTTGCGGCTGTTGTCACCGGTCACCAGGACGACCCTGATCCGCCCCTCCCGGTACAGCTTCGCCGCCGCGTCCAGCCGGTGCGCCAGATACGGCGACGGCTCGCCGTTCCACAGACCCGCCCCGAAGACGACGGCCACGTCCGTGCGCGGCGCGTCAGCCGTCGTCACCAGCCGGCCGGCGGTCGACACATGCATCCACGTCGACGGCAGCAGCGCCAGCACGCACCCGGCCATCACCGCCTGCACCAGCCGTCGCCGCCCCTTACGGGTGCGCGGCAGCCGCGGTCTGCTCAGCCTGGGTCGGCGCATCGCGCGCATCCTCCTCGTGACGGTTCCGCACAGGGAGGACGCCCCGGGAGATGATCCGGTTCAGGCGAGTGGCGTGGCTCACCCGACCTCACACCGTCCCGAGCCGGGCCGTGAAGCGCTGGAAAACACCCGTCACGGTCAGGCAATCGGGGTGCAACCTCGCACCGCCAGGATCCTTCCATGACGGCGTCGCACATCATGAACCAGATCACCCACCAGCTCGCCGGCCAACTCGGCCTCGTCCAGCTGGACGGCCGTCGGCGCCCGGCCCCGCCCGCCCTCGTCCTCGTCGGCCACGGCAGCCGTGACCCCCGCGCCCTGCACACCGTCCGTGCCCTGCTGGACCGCGTCCGCGCGCTGCGCCCCGGCCTGCCGGTCCACCTCGGCCACATCGAGCTCAACGAGCCCCTGCTGACCGGCACCCTCGCCGACCTCGACGCCCGCGGCACCACCGACGCGGTGCTGGTCCCGCTGCTGCTGGGCCGCGGCTACCACGTGAAGCGGGACATCCCCGAGATGGCGGCCACGGCCCGGGTACGCACGCGCGTGGCGGCCCCCCTCGGCCCGCACCCCCTCCTGGTCGACACCCTCCACACCCGCCTGGTCGAGGCCGGCTGGCACACCCCCGCGACCGACGCCGAGCGCGGCGAAACCGCCGTGGTCCTGGCGGCGGCCGGCTCCCGCGACCCGGACAACGCGGCCGACACCCGCCGCACGGCCCAGCTCCTGTCCGACCGGCTGGGCGGCATCCCGGTCCTCCCGGCCTATGCCTCGGCGGCGACCCCGACGGTCCCCGAGGCCCTGCGCGCCCTGGCGGCAAGGGGCCGCCGCAGGGTGGCGGTGGCGTCGTACTTCACGGCCCCGGGCCGCTTCGCGACGCAGTGCGCGGAGCAGGCGCCGTGGATCGCGTCGGAGCCGTTGGGAGCCAACGAGTCGATGGCCAACCTGGTCCTCCACAGGTACGACCAAGCGTTGTCGGTGGGCGCGAGGGCGGCGTAGCCAGGGGCGCGGGGCTGTCTCGGATGCGGCTCCGCCGCGTGGGCGCGACCAGCCACACACGGCCGGAACTCGCGATCAAACAGTACGCACCACCCCAGTAGGCGCCGTACCGTCAACCCATGGGCACCCCGTACGACGACACCGCCACCGAACGATTCGCCCCCGAGCCCGAGAAGCGCCCCGGCCGCACCGCCTTCCAACGCGACCGCGCCCGCATCCTCCACTCCGCCGCCCTGAGAAGACTCGCCGGCAAGACACAGGTCGTCACGCCAGGCCAGCCCAGCGCCCACCGGACCCGTCTCACCCACTCCCTGGAATGCGCCCAGGTAGGCCGAGAGCTGGGCGCGGCCCTCGGCTGTGACCCCGACCTGGTGGAGGCCGCCTGCCTCTCCCACGACCTCGGCCACCCTCCCTTCGGCCACAACGGCGAGCAGGCCCTCAACGACTTCGCCCAGGACTGTGGCGGCTTCGAGGGCAACGCCCAGTCGCTGAGGCTCCTCACCCGCATCGAACCCAAGCGCTTCACCCCGGAGGGCTCCGTCGGCCTCAACCTCACCCGCGCCACCCTGGACGCCGCGATGAAGTACCCCTGGCCGAGGGGCGCCCACCCCACCACCCCGGCGTCCCCCAAGTTCGGCGTCTACGAGGACGACCGCCCCGTCTTCGACTGGGTCAGAAAAGAGGCCCCCGGCACCCGCACCTGCTTCGAGGCCCAGGTCATGGACTGGTCCGACGACGTCGCGTACTCGGTGCACGACGTGGAGGACGGCCTGCACGCCGGCCACATCGACCCCAACTGCCTGCACGCCGAGCCGGAACGCCAGGAGGTCTTCGTGGTCGCCGTCGGCCGCTACGTCCCCGCCGGCACCGACCCCGCCGAACTCGCCGCCGCCCTCGACCGCCTCCAGGACGAGCCGTGGTGGCCGCACGGCTACGACGGCACGGCGGCCGCCCAGGCCCGCCTGAAGGACGCCACCAGCCAGCTCATCGGCCGCTTCTGCCTGGCCGCCGAGGGCGCCACCCGCGAGCGATGGGGGCACCGCCCAGGCCGTTCAGGCACTGGGGGAGGCAGCGGGCGGCTCACCCGGTACACGGCCGAGCTGGTGGTGCCGTACGAGACCCGCCTGGAGTGCGCGGTCCTCAAGGCGGTCGCCGACCTGTACGTCATGCAGCGCGCCGAACAGGAGCGGCTGCGCGCGGACCAGCGCGTGGTGATCAGCGAGCTGGCCGAGGCGCTCACCGCCCGCGCGCCCGACGGTCTCGATCCGCAGTTCCGCGCGCTGTTCGACCGGGCGCCCGACGACCGGGCCCGCAAGCGGGTGATCGTCGACCAGATCGCCTCCCTCACCGACGCGTCGGCGCGCTCGCTGCACGCGAGACTGACCGGACGACACTGACGGGCACGACTGACCCGTAGGTGACACTCCGTGGCCTGATCGGGCCACTCCCTCTTCCCCCATCACGCTGCGTGCGGGACGCTCGCATGTGGCGGCACGCTCACGAGGAGGCATCAAGTGGTCGACGCGGATCAGACATTCGTCATCGTCGGAGGCGGCCTGGCCGGCGCCAAGGCGGCCGAGACGCTCCGGGCGGAGGGCTTCACCGGCCGCGTGATACTGATCGGCGACGAACGCGACCACCCGTACGAGCGCCCGCCGCTCTCCAAGGGCTATCTGCTCGGCAAGGAGTCCCGCGAGAGCGTCTTCGTGCACGAGCCCGCCTGGTACGCGCAGCACGACATCGAGCTGCACCTGGGCCAGACGGTCGACGCGATCGACCGTACGGCCAGGACCGTCCGCTTCGGCGACGACGGCACCCTCGTCCAGTACGACAAGCTGCTCCTCGTCACGGGTGCCGAGCCCCGCCGCCTCGACATCCCCGGCACGGACCTGGCGGGCGTGCACCATCTGCGCCGCCTGGCGCACGCCGAGCGCCTCAAGGGCGTCCTGGCCGCCCTCGGCCGGGACAACGGCCACCTGATGATCGCCGGCGCCGGCTGGATCGGACTGGAGGTCGCGGCTGCGGCCCGCGAGTACGGCGCGGAGGTCACCGTCGTCGAGCCGGAGCCGACCCCGCTGCACGGTGTCCTCGGCCCCGAGCTGGGCGAGCTCTTCGCCGAGCTGCACCGCGACCACGGCGTCCGCTTCCACTTCGGGGTCCGGCTCACCGAGATCGTCGGCCAGGACGGCATGGTCCTCGCCGCCCGCACCGACGACGGCGAGGAGCACCCGGCGCACGACGTCCTCGCCGCGATCGGAGCAGCGCCGCGGATCGCTCTCGCGGAGGCGGCGGGGCTGGAGATCGCCGGCCGGGAGCACGGCGGGGGCGTCCTCGTCGACGAGCGGCTGCGCACCTCCGACCCCGACATCTACGCGGCCGGTGACGCGGCGTCGTTCCCGCATGGCCTGTTCCACACCCGGCTGCGCGTCGAGCACTGGGCGAACGCGCTGAACGGCGGCCCGGCGGCCGCCCGCTCGATGCTCGGCAAGGACCTGACCTACGACCGGGTGCCGTACTTCTTCTCCGACCAGTACGACCTCGGGATGGAGTACAGCGGGTGGGCGCCGCCCGGATCGTACGACCAGGTGGTGATCCGCGGGGACGCGGGGAAGCGGGAGTTCATCGCGTTCTGGGTGAAGGAGGGCAGGGTGCTCGCCGGGATGAACGTGAACGTGTGGGACGTCACAGAGCCGATCCAGAAGCTGATCCGCTCCCGGGCCCAGGTGAACACCGAGGCGCTGGCCGACCCGCACGTACCGCTGGAAAGCCTCACATCCTGAGTCTCAGCGCGCCCCCGTAGAATCACCACGTGGCAGGACGGATCAACGACGAGGACGTGAAGGCGGTACGGGACGCGGTCCCGATCGACGCCGTCGTGTCCGAGTACCTCCAGCTGCGGGGCGCGGGCGGCGGCAACCTCAAGGGCCTCTGCCCCTTCCACGACGAGAAGTCGCCCTCCTTCCAGGTCAGCCCGAGCAAGGGGCTCTTCCACTGCTTCGGCTGCCAGGAGGGCGGCGACACCATCACGTTCGTGATGAAGATCGACCACCTCACCTTCTCCGAGGCGGTCGAGCGGCTCGCCGCCCAGGCCGGCATCACCCTGCGGTACGAGGAGGGCGGGTACAACCCCGCCCACCAGCGCGGCGAGCGGATCCGGCTGGTCGAGGCCCACAAGATCGCCGCCGAGTTCTACGCCGAGCAGCTCGCCACCAGCCCCGAGGCCGACACCGGCCGGATCTTCCTCGCCGAGCGCGGCTTCGACCAGGCCGCCGCCGTGCACTTCGGCGTCGGCTACAGCCCCCAGGGCTGGGACCACCTCACCCGCTACCTGCGCGGCAAGGGCTTCACCGACAAGGAACTGCTCCTCTCCGGGCTGGCCCAGGAGGGCCGCCGAGGCCCCATCGACCGCTTCCGGGGACGGCTCATGTGGCCCATCCGCGACATCGGCGGCGACGTCGTCGGCTTCGGCGCCCGCAAGCTGTACGAGGCGGACAACGGCCCCAAGTACCTGAACACCCCCGACACCGCGATCTACAAGAAGTCGCACGTCCTCTACGGCATCGACCTCGCGAAGAAGGACATCGCCAAGGCGTCCCGCGCGGTCGTCGTCGAGGGCTACACCGACGTCATGGCCTGCCACCTCGCGGGCGTCACCACCGCCATCGCGACCTGCGGCACCGCCTTCGGCGGCGACCACATCAAGATCCTGCGCCGGCTGCTGATGGACAATGGCTCGGCCCGCGTGATCTTCACCTTCGACGGTGACGCGGCCGGCCAGAAGGCGGCCCTGCGCGCCTTCGAGGACGACCAGAAGTTCGCCGCCGAGACCTACATCGCCATCGCCCCCGACGGCATGGACCCCTGCGAGCTGCGCCTCGCCAAGGGCGACGAGGCGGTCGCCGACCTGGTCGAACCCCGCACCCCGCTCTTCGAGTTCGCCCTGCGCCAGATCGTCGTCCGCTACGACCTCGACACCCCGGCCGGACGCGCGGCGGCCCTGGACGAGGCCGCGCCCATCGTCGCCCGCATCAAGAACAGCGGCGCCCAGCACGAGGTCGCCGTCCAGCTCGCCGGCATGCTCGGCATCCTCGACACCCAGTTCGTGGTCAAGCGGGTCGCCCAGCTGGCCCGTTGGGCCCGCGAGCGCGGCGGCCGCGGCCCCCAGCCTCCCCAGACACCCCAGCAGCAGTGGGCCGCCCCTGCCCGCACCGCCCCCTCCGGCCCGGCCCTGACCCTGCGCAACCCCGTCTACGCCACCGAACGCGAACTGCTCAAACTCGCCCTGCAACGCCCCGAGCTGGTCTCCCCGGCGTTCGACGCGTACGGCGTCGACGAGTTCACCGCCCCGCCCTACGCCGCCGTACGCCAGGCGATCATGGACGCGGGCGGCGCCGAGTACGGCGTCAAGGACTCGCAGGAGTACCTGGTCCGCGTCCGTGAGTCGGCCCTGGACGACACAGCCCGCGCGATGGTCACGGAGCTGGCGGTCGAGGCGATCATGCGCAGGACCGTCGACGAGAACTACGCCGGCGAACAGCTCGTCACAGTCCGCCGCCGCGCGGTGCAGCGCCGCATCAATGAGATTCAGATCACCGTCAAGCGCTTGGAAGCAGGCGGCGACCCGGCCCAGCTGGCTGCTGCGAAGAACGAGTTGTGGGTTCTGCAGCAGTACGACCAGGCCCTGAAGGCGCACGGCGCCGCCGCGCTCTGAGTGTTCGGTTGAACGTTCGGTCACGGGCCGGACTCAAAAAGTCATCGCACGCCCCTCGTGGCGGCGATGTGTCGTACCCCACACTGGGTTGCGGTGCCTGAGTCCTCGGAGCGCGGCCGAACCGTCCCCCACGGGTCCCAGATCCCCGCGGGCGCGCTCAACGCGTACGGGACGGACAGCGGCGAGGCCGTCGACTCCGCCCCCGAAGTACCGCTGCCGCCCGCCTCGGCAGCGATCATCCTGGAGGTCGCCCCCGTGCAGACCCAGACCCTCACCCAGACCGAGAGCAGTACCAGCGGCGCTGACAGCACCGACCAGGACGCCGAGACGGACGTCCTGGTCGCGGTGCCCGCGCAGGGCCGCGCAGCGCACCACCCGGAAGCCGAACCGGAGGGCCCGCCGCCCGAGGCGCTGGAAGAGGCCCCCGAGGTCGCCGAGCCCGCTGAGCCCCCCGAGCCGGTCCGCACCCGTACCGAGACCGGCGGCCCCTCCGCCGACCTGTTCCGCCAGTACCTGCGTGAGATCGGCCGTATCCCGCTGCTGACCGCCGCCGAGGAGGTCGAACTGGCCCGCCGGGTCGAGGCCGGGCTGTTCGCCGAGGAGAAACTCCGCCTCACCCCCGACCTGGACAGTGAGCTTGCCGTCGACCTGGACCGGCTGGTCGTGATGGGCCGGATGGCCAAGCGGCGGCTCATCGAGGCCAACCTGCGGCTCGTCGTCTCTGTCGCGAAGCGGTACGTCGGGCGCGGGCTGACCATGCTCGACCTCGTCCAGGAGGGCAACCTGGGCCTCATCCGCGCCGTCGAGAAGTTCGACTACGCCCGCGGCTACAAGTTCTCCACGTACGCCACCTGGTGGATCCGCCAGGCCATGTCCCGCGCGCTCGCCGACCAGGCCCGCACCATCCGCGTCCCGGTCCATGTCGTCGAACTCATCAACCGGGTCGTCCGCGTCCAGCGCCGCATGCTCCAGGAACGCGGCTACGAACCGACCCCCGACGAGGTCGCCGCCCACCTCGAACTGCCGCCCGAGCGGGTCAGCGAGGTGCTCAGGCTCGCCCAGGAACCGGTCTCCCTGCACGCGCCGGTGGGCGAGGAGGACGACGTCGCCCTCGGCGACCTCATCGAGGACGGCGACGCGGCCAGCCCCGTCGAGTCGGCCGCGTTCCTCCTCCTGCGCGAACACCTGGAGGCCGTCCTCTCCACCCTCGGCGAACGCGAACGCAAGGTCGTCCAACTCCGCTACGGCCTCGCCGACGGCCGCCCCCGCACCCTGGAGGAGATCGGCCGCCTCTTCGGCGTGACCCGCGAACGCATACGCCAAATAGAGTCCAAGACCCTGAGCAAACTGAGGGACCACGCCTTCGCCGACCAACTACGGGGCTACCTCGATTGAGTCGTCTGCGGGCCGGTGGGGGCTGGTCGCGCAGTTCCCCGCGCCCCTAGGCGGGTTGCACCTAGGGGCACAGTTCAGTCCACCTCGGCCACCGCCTCCGCGAACTGCGCCCGGTACAGCCGCGCATAGGCACCACCGGCCGCCAGCAGCGTCAGATGCGTGCCCTGCTCGACGATCGACCCGTTCTCCATCACAAGAATCGTGTCCGCGTCCCGGATCGTCGACAGCCGGTGCGCGATCACGAACGACGTCCGCCCGTGCGCCAGCTTCGCCATCGCCTTCTGGATCAACACCTCGGTACGCGTGTCGACCGACGACGTCGCCTCGTCCAGCACCAGGATCACCGGGTCGGACAGGAACGCCCGGGCGATCGTGATGAGCTGCTTTTCACCCGCGCTGACCCCCGCCCCCTCGTCGTCGATCACCGTGTCGTACCCGTCGGGCAGCGTACGGATGAACCGGTCCGCGTGGGCCGCCCGCGCCGCCTCCTCGATCTCTCCCCGGGTTACCTCCCGCGAGGCGCCGTACGCGATGTTCTCCGCGATGGTCCCGCCGAACAGCCAGGTGTCCTGCAGCACCATGCCGATCCCGGCGCGCAGTTCGTCCCGGGACATGGTCGCGATGTCCACCCCGTCGAGGGTGATGCGCCCGGACGAGACGTCGTAGAACCGCATCAGCAGATTGACGAGCGTCGTCTTGCCGGCACCCGTCGGCCCGACGATCGCGACCGTGTGGCCCGGCTCGACCGTCAGCGACAGGTCCTCGATCAGCGGCTTCTCGGGGTCGTACCGGAAGGAAACCCCCTCCAGCGCCACCCGCCCGCGCAGTTCCTTTGGCCGTACGCCCGGCACCGGATCCGCCTGCTGCTCCTCCGCGTCCAGCAGCTCGAAGATCCGCTCGGCGGAGGCCACGCCGGACTGCACCAGGTTCGCCATGGACGCGACCTGCGTCAGCGGCATGGAGAACTGGCGTGAGTACTGGATGAACGCCTGCACGTCACCGATCGACAGCGAGCCCGAGGCGACCCGCAGCCCGCCGACGACCGCGACGAGCACGTAGTTGAGGTTCGACACGAACATCATCAGCGGCTGCATGATGCCGCTGTTGAACTGCGCCTTGAACCCGGCCTCGTACAGCGCCGAGTTCTGCTCGGCGAACTGCTTCGCCGACTCCTCCTGACGCCCGAACACCTTCACCAGGGTGTGCCCGGTGTACATCTCCTCGATGTGCGCGTTCAGCGTGCCCGTCGACCGCCACTGCTGCACGAAGTGCGGCTGCGACCGCTTGCCGACGCGGGTGGCGACGACGAACGACAGCGGCACGGTCACCAGCGCTACCAGCGCCAGGATCCAGGAGACGTAGAACATCATCGCCAGCACGCCGATGATCGTCAGCAGCGAGTTGATGAGCTGGCCCATCGACTGCTGCAGCGTCTGCCCGATGTTGTCGATGTCGTTCGTCGCCCGGGACAGGACCTCACCGCGCTGCCGTTTGTCGAAGTACGACAGCGGCAGCCGCGACAGCTTCGTCTGCACGTCCTCACGCATCCGGAACATCGTGCGGTTGACGGCCCGGTTCACCAGCCGCGTCGCCACGGCCATCAGCAGACCCGCGACGACGAACACGCCCAGTGCGAGCAGCAGCACCCGGCCGACGGCCGCGAAGTCGATGCCCTGGCCGGGGGTGAAGTCGGTGCTGCGCAGCATGTCGGCGACCTCGCCGTCGCCGCGCTCCCGCATCGCGTCGAGGGCCTGCTGCTTGGTGCCGCCCTCCTCCATCTGCCGCCCGACGATGCCCGCGAAGACCAGGTCGGTGGCCCGGCCGAGGATCTTCGGCCCTACGACGTTCAGGCCGACGCTGACGACCACGCACAGCAGCAGCGTGTACAGGGTGACCCGCTCCGGCCGGAACCGGGCCATCAGCCGCCGGACCGACACCTTGAAGTCCAGCGAACGGCTGTCGGGACCGCCGCCCTGGCCCATCATCCGTGCCATCGGCCCGGCCATCAGGCAGCCTCCGCTTCCGTCAGCTGGGAGAGCACGATCTCCCGGTAGGTCTCGTTGTCCGCCATCAGCTCGCGGTGGGTGCCGGTGCCGACGACGCGGCCCTCGTCGAGGACGACGATCCGGTCGGCGTCCCGGATGGTCGCCACCCGCTGCGCGACGATCACCACGGTCGCCTCGGCGGTCTCCCGGCCGAGCGCCGCGCGCAGTGCCGCGTCGGTGGCGTAGTCGAGGGCGGAGAAGGAGTCGTCGAACAGGTAGATCTCCGGGCGCTGCACGAGCGTACGGGCGATGGCGAGCCGCTGGCGCTGGCCGCCGGAGACGTTGGTGCCGCCCTGCGCGATCGGCGCGTTCAGCCCGCCCTCCAGCTGCTGGACGAAGTCCTTGGCCTGCGCCACCTCCAGCGCGTGCCACAGCTCCTCGTCGGTGGCGTCCGGGTTGCCGTAGCGCAGGTTGGTCGCGACCGTCCCCGCGAACAGATACGGCTTCTGCGGCACCAGGCTCACGGCCTTCGCGAGCACCTTCGGGTCGATCTCCGCGACCGCGACCCCGTCGACGAGGACCTCCCCGTCGGTCGCGTCGAACAGCCGGGGGACCAGACCGAGCAGGGTCGACTTGCCGCTGCCCGTCGAGCCGATGACCGCGGTGGTCTCGCCGGGGCGGGCGACCAGATCGATGGCCTTGAGGACGGGCTCCTCGGCACCCGGATAGCGGAAGCCCGCGCCCCGGATCTCCAGATGGCCGTGCCGGCGCAGCTCGGTGACAGGCGCCGACGGCGGGACCACGCTCGACGAGGTGTCCAGGACCTCCTGGATGCGCTCGGCGCACACCTCCGCGCGCGGCACCATCATGAACATGAAGGTGGCCATCATCACGGCCATCACGATCTGCATCAGATAGGCGAGGAACGCCGTCAGGCCGCCGATCTGCATCCCGCCGCTGTCGATGCGGTGCGCGCCGAACCACACCACCGCGATCGACGACAGGTTCACCGTGGTCATGACGACCGGGAACATCAGCGCCAGCAGGTTGCCGGTGCCCAGCGACACCTCGGTGAGGTCGGCGTTGGCCTTGCGGAAGCGCTGCTGCTCGTACTCGTCGCGGACGAAGGCGCGGATGACGCGGTTGCCGGTGATCTGCTCGCGCAGCACCCGGTTCACCGTGTCCAGCCGCTCCTGCATGGCCCGGAACAGCGGCCGCAGCCGCCGTACGATCAGCGTCACGCAGATGCCCAGCACGGGCACCACGGCGACCAGCACCCCGGACAGCGGCACGTCCAGGCCCAGGGCCATGACGATGCCGCCCACGCACATGATGGGCGCCGACGCCATCAGGGTGAACGCCATCAGGGCCAGCATCTGGATCTGCTGGACGTCGTTCGTCGTACGGGTGATGAGCGAGGGCGCGCCGAACTGGCCGACCTCCCGCGCGGAGAAGGACTGCACCCGGTCGAAGACGGCGGCCCGCACGTCCCGGCCGAGCGCGGCCGCGGTGCGCGCGCCGTAGTACACGGCGCCGATGTTGCACACGACCTGCGCCAGCGAGATCCCGATCATCAGGCCGCCGTACGCGAGGATGTAGCCGGTGTCGCCGTTGACGACGCCGTTGTCGATGATGTCCGCGTTCAGTGTGGGCAGGTAGAGGGTGGCGCAGGTCTGCAGGAACTGCAGGAGGAGGAGCAGGGCGATGGGTTTCCTGTAGGGCCTGAGGTAGGCCCTAAGAAGTCGTATGAGCACACTGGTCTCTCGGAGTCGACGGCGGGGGCGGTTGGTTGCCCTTGGCCCCTATCGTCGAACACTCCACCGGCGTTACCTCAACCGATTAAGCCAACAGGCGGGGTCCTGGGCCGGCACGGAGGGGTCCCCGGCCGGCACGGAGGGCTCAGCGGAAGGCCCCCGGGTGGGTCTGCTCGCGCACCGACACGTACTGCTGGCGCACCGCCTGCCCCACCGCCAGCTCCTCGCCCGGGTCCAGGACCTGCGCGGCCGCGCCCTGCCAGGCCGGCGGGGTACGCGGGTCCAGCGTGCCCTGTGTCACACCGAGCGCCCAGGCGGCCTGCCGGGCGGCGCCGATCGCCGCGTAGTCGGCGGGCTGCGGTACGACGACCTGCGCGCCGAACAGCGCGGGCGCGGCGGACTGCACCGCGGGCAGTTCGGCGGCGGCGCCCAGCAGGAACACCCGCCGCACCTCCACACCCCGCCCCCGCAGCACGTCCAGCGCGTCGGCGAGCCCGCACAGCATGCCCTCGAAGGCGGCCCGCGCCAGATGCTCCGGCTTCATCGACTCGCGCCGCAGCCCCGCCAGCGTCCCGGCGGTGTGCGGCAGCTGCGGTGTCCGCTCGCCCTCCAGATAGGGGAGCAGCACCAGCCCGTGGGAGCCCGGCGTGGACTTCATGGCCAGCTCGGACAACGTCTCCAGGTCGGGCAGCCCGAGCAGTTCGGCGGTGCCGCGCAGGGTCCGTACGGCGTTGAGGGTGGTGACGACGGGCAGGTGCATGCCGGTCGCGTCGGCGAGCGAGGTGATCATCCCGGTGCTGTCGACCAGCGCCTCCGGATGCACGGCCATCACGGAACCCGAGGCGCCCAGCGACACCACCGCGTCCCCGTGCCCGATGCCCAGGCCCAGCGCGGCGGCCATGGTCTCGCCGGTGCCCGCCGAGATCAGCAGCCCCTCCGGCGTCGTACCCGCCGCGTCGGACGGGCCGATCACCTCGGGCAGCATCGCCTGGTGGCCCAGCGCCAGCTCGACCAGATCGGGCCGGTAGCCGCCGGTCGCCGCCGACCAGTACCCGGTGCCGGACGCCCCGCCGCGATCCGTGGTCCGCCGCACCGGCCGCCCCAGCAGCTGCCACACCAGCCAGTCGTGGGCCTGCAGCAGCACGGCCGTACGGGCGGCGGCCTCGGGCTCGGTCCTCGCCAGCCAGCGCAGCTTGGTCACCGGCTGCGCGGCCTGCGGCACACACCCCACGGCCTGCGCCCATGCCTCCCGCCCGCCGAGCGCGTCGACCAGATCGGCGGCCGCGACCTGCGCCCGCTTGTCCCCGCCGACCATCGCGGGCCGTACGGTGCCGCCCTGGGCGTCCAGCGGCACGACCGCGTTCTGCTGCGCGGACACGCCGATCGCCTGCACGCCCTCCAGCAGGCCACCCCCCGCGGCCTCGCCGAGGGACAGCAGCCACGCCTGCGGATCCACGTCGGAGGGACGGCCGCCGGAACCCTCCGGGCCTTCGACCGGATGGGGGGCATACCCCTGCCTGAGCACGGCCCCCGTGTCCGTGTCGCAGACGACGATACGAGTGAAATCGGGCGAACTGTCCAACCCGGCGACTATCCCCATACGGAAAATTCTGCCGTACCACGAGAGGTGGGCGTGCAGAGTCGAACGGCCCTGTGCGCTCGGGGTGCGAAGAGGTAGGGGCGGCTAGGTGTTGCTGGTGCCCCAGTCGTCCTCACCGCCGTTGTGCGCGGAGCGCTCGCGCAGTGTCCGCACGCGCTGGGCCACCGAGTCCGGCATCCGGTCGCCGACCCGGTCGCTCACCGCGTGGTACGCCCTGCCCGCGAACTGGCGGCCCTGCTGGGCGGCCGTCTCCGCGGTGTTGCGCACGGCGGGGTTCTGCGCGATCTGCTGGGCTGACTTCTTCAGCTGCTCGTAGCGCTCGCGTCCGGCCCTCGTGCCCAGCACGTAACCCAGGGCGAGACCGACGACGAACGTGAGCCGGTAGCGCATGACGGCCACCCTTCCCTTGCGTCCGGGGACACCGATTGGCAAAGCACCCCCCCGCTTGCGCTAATGTATGTGTCGCAGCGAGCGCGCGCCCCCTGGCGAATACCCAGGTAGGTGCGTTCGATGCAACGAGGCATTCCTCCGTAGCTCAATTGGCAGAGCAGCCGGCTGTTAACCGGCAGGTTACTGGTTCGAGTCCAGTCGGGGGAGCTCGGTCCTCCGTAGCTCAATTGGCAGAGCAGCCGGCTGTTAACCGGCAGGTTACTGGTTCGAGTCCAGTCGGGGGAGCATGGTGAACGAGGACCCCGCCGGGGTCCTTTTTCATGTCGCACCCGCTGTCCCGGGAACCGCGCAGGTCACGGCGGAGTCCTTCAGGACATGCGAAGTCGACCATACGAAGCAGGAGATCGTATGAGCGGCTATGCTGCGGCAGACGGCGCGCACACGTGTACGCGACACGCCGCTATGGGGCGGTAGCTCAGCCGGTTAGAGCAGCGGACTCATAATCCGTCGGCCGTGGGTTCGAGTCCCACCCGCCCCACCACTCGCTACGCGGGCAGAATCGATCTGACCAGCAGCACAGCATTGGCCCCTTCCTGACGGAGGGGCCTTCGTCGTCTCTGAAGATCGTTAGCTGGCCCGCTGCTGGCCCGAAAGGTAAACGATCAAGTCGTTGAGAGCCGGGTCGGGGGGCTGGAGACGCGGCACGGCCCGGATCTGCCTCAGGATCCGGGCCGTGCTTCGAGTAGCCGCGCCGCAGCCAGCAGCGTGGATATGGGATGCGGCCAGCCTACGGGTGGCCACTGACATGGAGCGGCCCCGGTCGGCGACGGGGGAGCGCCGGCCGGGGCCGCAGGGTCCCGCCCGCCGCGTCTTGCGGGACACGACGGGCGGGCGTCCATGGGGTGCCACGGGGGTGCGTCAGGATTCGGTCCGCGCCAGCACCAGGGCGAGGACCGGGCCAGTCACGGCTGCCACATACAAGGACAGACCGACAACGGCTTTCACGGCCACCTGCGCGGCGGTCGCTCGCACGGCTCCCGGTGCGTGTACACCGTGGGCGGGAAGCCGGTGCCGGACTCGGGGACGTACTCGTCGTACTCCTGGCCGGGCTCGATCCGCTGGCCGCAGCGCTCGCAGTGGACCCAGTGGCGTGTGCTCAGCCGGTACAGCAGGCGGCCCGTGTCGCACAGGTGCCCCGACTGGCCACCGCAAGTCGACGTGCAGGCCATGGCGTGGCTGAGGACCCCCGGCCACGCGCGGACGCCGACGCAGGGCCGGCAGGCGCGCGGGAACCACCGGTCAG
This sequence comes from Streptomyces sp. NPDC018693, assembly GCF_044391385.1. Taxonomy (NCBI): domain Bacteria; kingdom Bacillati; phylum Actinomycetota; class Actinomycetes; order Kitasatosporales; family Streptomycetaceae; genus Streptomyces; species Streptomyces sp. NPDC018693. The sequence goes on from NZ_JBIRZZ010000003.1 coordinate 697,695, forward strand.
GCGGCGCCTGCTCGCCGAGGTCGATGGCCGACTCGGCGTTCAACTCGTGGTTGCACCACACGCACGCGGCGCCGCGCTGCTGCTCATCGTCCAGCGTCTCCCGCGCGGGCAGGCCCAGCACCGCGAGGACCTCCGGCGTGATCTCCATGGTGATGCTCACCGGGTCACCCCCGCACGGTGGCGCGGGCAGGCGCACGGCGGGTACTGGGTGTTCATCAGCTCAGGGAAGGCGTCGGCCTCGCACGGCACGGTGCGCGTGCCCCGGTCGGTGGTGACCGTGCCGTACCGGTCCACGGTGTAGACGCGGATGGTCATGCCGGAGCCCGGTGTGCGCGCGGGCGGTGGCGCGGTAGCTTTCATGGTGTTGGCGCTCCTTCGCAGCGTCGGCCACGCCCCGGGAGCCCTCAACTCGCCGGGGTTTGAACGCTTCCAGCTTGCGAGCGACCAAGACTTCTGACTTCCCGCCGAGGGGTACCCATCATGGGTACCCTCACGTCAGACCACGCCATCACCACGCGCGACGGGGCACCTCATGACCGGTCACGAACCGCCAACCGCGCTATCCCGCGAGTTCCTTGAGCGCCCCGAGGTACGAGCCGCGCTCGCCAGCCATGACTTCGGCACGGTGTTCCACCTCGCCCGCGCCGAGGAGGGCATCAGCTACTCGATGATCGCGGCCGAGTGCGGTATCAAGCCGGAGCGCGTGGGGACGCTGGCCAAGGGCCACGGCAAGGTGACGTCGTTCGAGAAGATCGTTCGCGTCGCCGACGCGCTACGGGTGCCCGGCCACATGGTGGGGCTTGCCCCGCGGCCGTGGGAGACACCCCGCGAACCCGCCGCGCCGCCGCGCCGCGATTTCCTCAAGACCTCTGCGGCGGCGAGTCTCGCCGTCGGCCTCCCAGAGATAGCCCGTCCCACGGAGGGCGGCCGGGTCGACAGGGATCTCCCCGAGAAGCTGCGGCAGCGCACGGCCCGGCTGCGGCGCCTCGATGATGTCCTCGGTGGCGGCGACACCTACCGCACCTATCTCGGCGAGTACCAGGCCACAAGGTCGCTGCTGCGCCACCGCTCCTACACGGAGGAGACGGGCCGCGCCCTGCTGTCGGTGCTCGCCGAGCAGGCGCAGCAGGCCGGTTGGGCGGCATTCGACGGCGGCCGGCACGCCGAGGCCCGTGGCCTGTACAAGGCGAGCCACGCGGCGGCGGTGGACGCGGGGGATGCCGCACTCGCCGGGAACGCACTCGCCTTCCTGGCGTACCAGGGGCTGCGGGGCGACCGGCAGGGCGCCGTGCAGACCGCTGCCCGGTCGTGCGCCACCGCCGGGCCCGATGCCGCGCCAGGAGTGCGTGCGCTGCTGTACGAGCGGCTCGCGTGGGCGCGCGCAGTAGCGGGTCATGCCGACGAGACCGAGCGCGCCTTGGAGGCCGCCCAGGGCGCGCTCGCGGAGGTCGACGACACACCACAACCGGACTGGGCGGCGTGGGTCGACGAGACCGAGCTGCAGATCATGACGGGACGCTGCTGGACCGAATTGCGCCGCCCGCTCCGAGCCGTGCCTGTTCTCGAGAACGCTCTCGCCCACTTCGACGACTCGCACGCACGGGACAAGGCCCTGTACCTGGCGTGGCTCGCCGACTCGTATCTGACCGCCGGGGAGGTCGAGCAGGCGGCCACGGTCACGGGCCGCGTACTCGACCTGTCGTCAGGAGTGGCGTCGGTGCGGCCACGGGAACGCCTGGCGCCCGTTCTCCAGCGGCTCGGAGAGCACCAGGCGCTGCCCGCCGTCGCCGACGTCCTGGAGCGGGCCCGCAGCTGAGCTACTTGGCGGGGGCGGTGCTCGCGGCGATCCAGTTGAGGCAGCCCGTCGCCCCGGCCTCGATCGGGACGGCTGCGATCTCGGGGTTCTGCCACGGGTGGTGCTCCACCAGGTGGGCCTCCAGTTCTGGGTACCGGGCTCGGGTCGTCTTCAGCAGAAGCTGCCATTCCTCACCGGTCCCGAACTCGCCGTCATGCCAGAAGGCGGAGATCACCGGGCCGATGATCTGTGCACCGGCAGCGAGCTTGTCCTGCACGATCGACCGGGCCAACTCGACCGCCTGGTCGCGGGTTTCCGTTGCTGTGGATACCTGCACGAAGTCAGTCATGCGGGCGAGCCTATCCACCCCGGACATGACGAAAGGCCCCCTCCCGCCCGAAGGCGAGAGGGGGCTGAGTGGTCAGCGGGCGAAGAGGGCGACGGCGCCCGTGGCGGCGCCGGCCACACCGGCGAGGACGCCGATCGTGGGCAGCGGCCAGCGCGCGCGTTCGAGGGTGCGGATCCTGATCTCGTGGTCGTGGACGTCCGCGCGGATGTCCTTCGCCTCGTCGAGAAAGCTGTCGACCTTGTTCTCGATGCGGCCGACCGTCTGAGCCAGGTCCCTCACCTCCTGGTACATCTGGGCGGTGCTGATGTACACGCCCGGGTCGGGCGTGGCCATCACACGCCTCTGGCGAGCGACGCCGAGTTGGTGACGTCCCTCCAGCGGGCGACCAGTCCCTTGGCGAGGGCGAGGACGGCGCCGATGCCGCCCACAGCGGCGGCGTGCCACATGCTGGCGTCGAGGGGCTGGGTGACGATGATGCCGCCGATGAACGCCTGCAGGAACGTGGCGAGGACGCGTTCGAGGAGGTCGCGGCCGTAGGTGGCGGCGGTCTTCACGACGGTCTCGCCGCTGGGCAGGTTGAGGTTGGCCATGGGTCAGTCCTTCACATCGAAGCCGTGCCGCTGCCCGAGCCGGGCCAGCGACGTCTTGCCGGGGATGCCGTCCGCGTCTCGGCCCGCGTAGCCGAGGCGCCGCTGCCAGGCCGCGTAGGCGGACACCGTGGCGCTGCCGAAGTGGCCGTCGGAGTAGCGGCGCACGAGGAGGCCCTCGTCGACGAGGGCGGCCTCGACGGTCCGGACCCCGCTGTAGGTGACCGGCGTCCCGGCGGCCGCCGGGTTCGAGCGGGCCGCGTTTCGCAGCTGCGACAGGTCGACGACCGGCCGCCGCGGCGCCGGGCGAGGAGCCGCCGGCACCTTGCTGCCGAGGCGGGCCGCGATCCGTGCCTCGACGTCCGACCAGTTCATTCCCGGGCCGCGCGGGTCGACCTTGCCGGGCTGCCAGTCCAGGTGACGGATCACGCTGCGCGCCGTCCATCCGTGGTGACGGCAGATCGCCGCCGCCGCCCGGACGATCCCCTCCACCTGCGCCTCGGGCCACGGGTCCTTGTCGTCGCCGAGGTTGACGCACTCGAAGCCGTAGAAGTGCCGGTTGCCGTCCACGGTGGCCTCGTCGTCGGCCGGCACGGCACGCTCGGCGACGACGGCCTGGAGCACGTCCGGATCCCCGAGACCGGCGTGGTTGGCGCGGCCGTAGCCCACCAGGTGCACGGTGCCGTCCTTCGGGATGACACCGTGACACAGCGGGCCGGGCAGGCTGGCGTACCCGTCGCGGCACATGGCCACGCTGTGGGCCGTGCCGGAACTGACGGTGTGGTGGATCATCACCCCGTTGACCGGGCCCCAGGGGCCCTTGTGGTTGCGGTTGTGGGTGCGCCAGCCGGTGTGCTCGACGACGCGGACGCCCTCGGCGCGCAGCGCGGCGACCAGGCGGTCGGCGGTCAGTGGATCGGCCATGGGCCCTCCTCAGGGCGTGAAAAAGCCCCGGGCCGGAGATGGCGCGGGGCTGCGGGGATGGGGCAAGGGGGCCGGTTACGTGGAGGGTCCGGCGTAGGTGATGGAGATGTACGGGCTGTAGGAGCCGGTGAAGGTTGCCAGGTTGCCGCCTGAGTTCTGCGCGGCGATCAGCTCCACGTAGCCACCGACGCCGAGCTGCACAGGGATGGTCCTGGCCTCAGCCGTCAGGGCGGACGCCGTGATGGCGCTATTGGGGGTCGGGCGCCCCCGGCCGCCGGAGATCGCGGACCCGCCGACGTACCAGACGCATTCGCGGATCTGCCCGGCGGTGCTGCCCGCGAAGGAGACGCCGCCGGACAGCTCCCACCAGCCGGCCCGGGGCGCGGTCCAGCGCGTCGGCTGGCCGCCGTTCCAGCCGCCCAGCAGATCAAGGTCGATGTCCTGCCACTGGATGGCGTTCGCGGCGGTGTCTCCACCGCTGGTGATGTTCTGTGCCGAGGTCGACTGGCGGGCACGGAAGACCATGCGGCCGATGAGGTCGGCGTCGTTCATGGAGTCGTCGGTGATCCGCTGGAGCGGGAACCACAGATCGGTGGACATCGTGTCTGTCTCCTTACGCGCTGACGTGGTCCGGCTGGGCCAGGGACACCCTGGTCCCGGCGTCGTGCGCCTTGACCACGCCGTTGGCTGACCGCACCACGGTGAAGGTCTGCGGTGACGTGGTTCCGGTGATGGCCGTGACGGTCATGATCTCCCCGCCGATGCTCACGTCGACGGGGAAGTCAGCCGCGGACGTGGCCGAGTCGATGCACGGTGTGCCGGCGGATGTGACGCTGAACGAGGTGTCCGTAGCCGTGATGGCGCTGGTGAGCGTCAGCCCGTCACTGTCGATGCGCGCCTCGGTCGGCGCGTCGGCGGGGGTGGTGAAGCGGACGTCGTCGATGTAGACGGCGTCCTCCCCGGAGGCCGCGCTGTTGTCCTTGGCGTAGGTGAAGGCGACCGAGGATGCGCCGGCGACGTCGACGACGAACGGCGTCCAGCCGGTCTCCCCCTGCGCGCGCAGCACCTGGGTGCCGTCCACGGTGACGGTGAGCCGGTCTCCCTCGAAGCCCGGGCCCGGCTCTTCGGATGAGGTGCGGTACCAGAACGCCAGGAGCGTCGCCCCCGTCGGCACCGTCACTGTGGCGACCGAGGTCTGGTTGTTGGTGATCGCCCCGGACCGCAGCGACCAGCTGCCGGTGTGCGCCTGGGCGTTCGTGCGCAGCCAGGGCAGTGCACCGCTGTCGGTGATGGTGATGTTGAGGCTGGTGTCCTCGAAGTCCTCGAACACCACCTCGGGCGAGGGGGAGACGATACCGGCGTTCCAGATGCTTCCGGGGACGCAGATGAAGGTCCGCTTCCACGCCGTGGCGCTCACCGTGTCCTTGATGCCGACCACGATGAGGTCGACGTCGCCGGCGCCGTAGTCGTCGGGGATGCTGCCCAGGCGGATCAGGTCGCCGAGGTCGACCGCGTACAGCGTGTCGATCATCGCGAAGACGCGCTCGTTGGCGAGGTCGACGGTGATCTGCGGGAACCGCATCTCATCCACCGTGGCCTGTTGCACCCGCCAGTGCGCGTGGGCGGGCAGGTCGTCGTCGGCGAGCAGCGACAGGTTCACCCCGGTGTTCGTCCGGCCGATCGCAGCCACCGAGTTGGTGCCGGTCTCCTTGGCGTAGGTGGCCTCGCTCCCGCCGATCCGTTTCGCCGTGACCTCGTTGAACGACGCCCGAGTGTCGTCCTTCACCGTGATCGCGTCGATGAGCCCCGCACTGTGGTCCAGGGTCACCACCGGCGCCTGTGCCCACATCGTGGAAGCACCGCGGTAGGCGAGCGCGGGGGTGGCCCGGTCCTCGCCGAGGATGCCGCCCTCGACGGTCTCGACCTGGCGCAACAGGTCGAACAGCTTCGCCGACCGCTGGATACCCATGGACGGTTCGCTGCTGGTGTCGATGGCGGCCGTGCCGGTGATGCCCTCCTCGTCGCACAGCCGGTTGAAGCGCGCCCGCGCGCCTTCGCCGTTCCAGCCCAGAGCGGAGCTGGCGATGCCGGTGAAAGCGCCCAGGCTGTTGGACAGGGTGGCGTGCCCCACGACGACGTCTTGCAGGCCGCCGCCGCGGCCGATGGTGACGCCCGTAACCCGGCCGACAGTCCGCCCGGCGATCGTGCCGGCGAGGGCCTGGCTGCCCAGCGAGTCGAAGATGGTCCTGACGCCGGTGTAGTTGACGACCGACACTTCCCAGTCGATGTCCGCGCCGTCCTGCGTCAGGTCCAGCACGATCGCGCACGTGAACCCGGTCGCGTTGAAGTTGATCAGGCTGTTGGCCAGCGACCCGCCATCGGCGTCGAACACGCGCAGCCTCAGGTCACCATCGGTCTGCAGCAGGGCATCCCACGTCCTGGCCGTGCCCGTCGTGCTCAGCCGGTACAGCGACGTCTCCGCCGAGACCCCGCCGGCGGGGATCACCGCGAAGACACGGAACGCGGTCTGCCCGGTCACCGAGTAGCTCGCCACGGTCGCGGTGAAGGTGCCGTCCTTCATGACGGGCAGCGGGGCCGAGCCCAGCCACGTGCTGTCGCTGGCGAACGTCGGCGTGCCGGTGACCGTCATGGCCGCCTGCCCGATCCCGGAGGCGACGCTCTCCGCGTCCGTGCCGTCCTCGCACGGCCAGTACGCGACCACCGAGGTGCGGGCCGGATCAGTGACCGCCCGGTGCAGCGGCGACCTGAGCGGCTTGTCGCCCTGGTTCAGGCGCTGCGAGATTCCCGCAGGCGCGATCGTCACCCGCCCGCCGGCGCCCGCCTTGTTCCGCTCCGGCTCCCACGACGAGATCTCCCCGTACATCAGCGGATACCGGTTCGTCAGCTCACTGTTGCCGTTCAGCGTCCACACCAGGCCGCGGGAGTCGGTGAACGACGACGCGCCCGGGCTCGCGGCCGAGGTGTCCAGGTCGGCGATGAGCCCGCCCGAGTCGTGCAGCTGGCAGCGGTACAGGTTGCCGTTGAGGCAGGGCACGGTGACGACCGAGTCGGACCCGCCGACCCGCACGTCCTCCACCGGGTTGAACACCGAGGTGGTGCCGGCGTCGGTGACGGTCGGCTCGCCGAGGAGCCGCCAGTCCTCGCCCGCGGCGTCGGCTCGCTTCGCCGTGTAGAAGGACACCGTGTACCCGCCGGCGCCGTTGTCGACGTCCAGGACGGCGCGCAGCGCCATGCGACGGCCGGGCATGGCGGGCAGGGGGACGGTGCTGACGACCAGGGACGCGGCTGTGCCGTCCGTGGACCACACCAGTGCGGGGAACGAGTCCGCCGCCACCGCGAGCAGCCAGGAGCGGTTCCCGGCCGTCCCGTAGCGATTGGCGAGGCTGGCGGGGAGGTTCACCGGGTCGTCCATCGTGAACTCGACGCGCACGTCCAGGTCGCCGGTGATGTCCAGGGCCGTGCTGGACGGGGTGGACAGGTAGGCGTCCGGGTCATCAGCCCCGGACATGACCACCCACGGGGAGCCCTCGGCGACGCCGTACCGGCAGGGCGTGTTCAGCCCGATCAGCTCATACAGCGGCGAATTCGGGTTGCGTCGCGAGTACCGGGCGCCGGTGTTGATCAGCTTCATGGAGCCCTGGTTCGGGCCCGCGCTGCTGCGCTCTCCGCTGCGGCCCCGGGAGGCCGTCATGGGCGCGTTCACGTCGACCCCGGTCAGGTCCTGCCAGGCGCCGTCGACGAGGATCTGACCCCACATGGTGGGCGGCAGGGAAGGCATCAGGCGGTCCCGTTCAGGTTGGTGACGTCTCCGTCGAAGTCGATCCGGATGCGGTTCTTGAGCCAGTCCATGAAGGGCTCTCCGCTGTCCTCGAAGGTGATCCGGGCTCCTAGCGGCTGGATCTTCGCTGTCGACGGCGCCATGGCCGGCTGGTTGAGCATCTGGTCCAGGCGCGACAGCGGCAGGATCGCTTCCTTCTCCCGGCCCTCACCGACCATCGCCAGCGTCGGCCCGGTCGCGATGCCGCCGGCCGCGAGGTAGGGGATGTCCGGGGTGTTCAGCGTCACCGACGGGATGGACACGCCCATGACCGACCCGCCGCCGATCGTGAAGCTGAGCCGGTTCCACGCGTAGATGATCGCGTTCACCGCGCTCTTGAAGCCGGACACGATCCCGTTCCACATGCCGGAGGCCGCGCTGCTGATCCGGCCGGGCAGCCCCGAGACGAACTTCACGATCGAGTCCCAGTAGTTGACGATCACACCGACGGCGATCCCGATCGGACCCGTCAAGATGCCGAGGACGAGCGGCCAGTTGTTCTTGACCCAGTCCCACACCTTCTTGATCGCACCCCAGATCACATCCCACGCCGCGGTCACGAAATCCCGGAACGCCTCGTTCTTCTTCCACAGGACGACCACCGCGGCGACCAGGCCGACGATCGCCAAGATGATCAGCCCGATGGGGTTGGCGAGCAGCGCGCTGTTGAGGACCCACTGGGCGGCCGCCGCGACAGCGAGAGCGGCGGCCAGGGCGAGGACCACGGGGATGAGGACCTGGACCAGGCCGGGGTGGTCCTTCATGAAGTTGGACACGACCTGCAGGACGGGCAGCAGCGCTGTACCGATGGTGGTGGACAGGGTACGCATGACGCTGTCCCACTGCTGCGCGGGCGAGTTCTCCATCGCCTGCGCCATCTCCGCGGCCTTCCCGGCGACACCTTCGAGCTTGTTGGCGGCGAAGCCGCCAGCCTCACCGAATGCCTTCAGCGATGCCTGGGCGTCCTCACCCGGGCCGCCCATCAGCGCGGCCGCCAGCCTCGTCCGGTCGGTCTGGTCCTCCACCTCGGCCAGCGCCTTGGTGATCTCATCGAACGCCTTGGTGCCCTGCCCCTTGTTCACCATGGCTTGGATCTTGCCGACGTCCAGGCCGAGCTCCTCCAGCGGCTCCTTGACCGCGTCGGTCTCGGAGATCCGCAGCGTGAACTCCTTCACCGCGTCACCGAGCTTGTCGATCTCGAACAGCGGGTTCTCCGCCGCGGCGGCGAGCGCGCCCATCATCTCCGGGCCCGTCGCGCCCAGCTGGGCGAAGAACTCGCTGTACTCCTTGGTGACGGCCGGAAGTTCCTCACGCATCGCCTTGGGCATCTGCTGCGCGGCCGCGGCCATGAGATCAAATGCCTCGGTGCCGTCCTTGGCCAGCCCGGCCTTGATCAGGTTGCCTGCGCCGACGGCGGCCTCACCGACGTCGAACTGCAGCGACTTCCCCAGGGCGAGGGCCTCCTTGGTGAGCTGGGTCATCTCGGCGTCGGAGATGGACCCGAACTCGTGCATCGACGAGGCGACCGAGTCGAGGGCCTCGCCGACATCACCCATCGACTCGCCGAACCCGGCGGAGAACACGTCACCGGCGATGCTGCCGGCGCGGGCTGCTTCCTCGTCGGTGAGGCCGAGCTGGTTCTGCAGCTGGGTGGTCACCGAGGAGATGTCCATCGCGGACTCAAGGCCCATGACGAACGCGGCTCCGAGACCGGCGGCCGCGACCCCGCCGGCCACGGTCAGTCCGTTCAGCCGGTCCTCGATGCCCCGGCCGCCGCGGTCGATCTCGTCCTCGGCGTCCGTCATGTCGACGCCGAGGCGGACCAGGAGCTCATCGAGGACCGACATGGGTCACCTCCCTGCGTGTGCGCCGGATCCGCCCGGCCCGCTGCTCGTGCTCGTCGTCGGCCGCGTCGTAGGCGGCCTGGATGTCCTTGACGGTGGCGAGGATCTCCCGCCCGGTGCGGGGTGGGCGTGCCGAGCGGGACCACACCATGACGTGGTCCCGCAGGCGGGGGCGCCGGCCGCGCTTCATGTGCGGGGCGGCGATGTCCATGCCGAGCCGCGCGGCGACGACGTCGAGGCGGGCCGGGGTGATGGGCCCGTAGAGGTTCTGGTACGCGACCAGGTGGATGAGGTCCTCGTCGGTGAACTGCGCCATCACCTCGGCCGGGGCCTTCTGGTAGGCGACGGACAGGTCGTAGAGGAGCCTCAGTTCTGGTCGCCGCCGGAGTTTCCCTCGGCGTCCTTGACCTTCTGCTCGAAGTCGCGGTCCTCACCGGACAGGTGACGGCAGAGCTTGAACAGGCCGTCGACGATGCCGGGCGCCTTCTTGCTCAGGATGACGGCGCCCTCGGTGACGTCGGGGAAGACGGGCTCGCCAGTGTCCTGGTCGTACAGGCACCGGGCGACGATCTCCGCCCGGTTGGAGCGGACGTTCATCTCCGCGCCGCCCTTGCCCTCGGCGAAGCGGAGCTTGTTCAGCTTGTTCTGGTACGCCTCCCAGATCCCCGAGGGCAGGCCGCGCACCTCGACGGTGACACCCCACTCGGGGATCTCGACGTCCGGCTGGGTGGCGATGTCCTGGGCGGCGCGGATGGCTTCCTTGATGCTGGCCACAGCGGTGGACTCCTCTTGCGGGTGGGTGGGTTACGCGCCGGTCGCGGCCAGCGTCGGCTTGCCGGAGATCTTGAAGGTGACCTCGCGGCCCATCTTGTCGTCGAGCGGGAAGCTGTCGGACAGGTCGCTGATGCCGGCGGTGAACGTCCACGTGTGCTCGTCCGGGTCGCCGGGCAGCATGACCAGCTGGTAGTCGCGCAGGGTGTCCTCTTCGAAGTCGGCGTCCAGCGCCTGGTGGGTGGTCTCGCCCGGCCGGTAGTTGATGGTGGCGGTCACCTCGCCGCCGTCCTTCATGCCCTTGGTGTACTCCCGGTACTTGTCCGGCGAGTCGTGCGCGGAGACGTCGATCATGTTGCGGGAGCGGGAGGGGGCTGTCAGGTCCTCCACGCTCGCGATGGTCACGAACACCCCGCCGCCCGTGCTGTCGCGCTTGAGCTGGGTCCCGGTTGCGTCCTCACCGGCCATGTCCGGTCACCTTCCTTCCTGGTGTGCACCCCTCGTGGGGCTTAGCTGTTGACGACCTCGGTGAGCACCCGGAACGAGCAGGGCACGTGCCGGATGTCGCCGGGTGGTTCGGGGTCGGTCAGGGTCTGCTGCGACACGAAGTAGGTGGCGACGTGCCGGTGACCGGCGATGGTCAGGGGCCGGTGTTCGAGCAGGGCCCGCAGCCGTGTCGCGATGGCCAGGGCCTGCGAGTAGCCGCGGAACTGCGACCACACGTGCAGCGTGATGACGGTGTTCGAGCCGTGGCTGTCGTGCGTGTTGTCGGCCGTCTCCACCGCCTCGCCGTACTGGACGTAGGGGTAGGGCTGCTTCTCCTCGACGAAGTCGAACACGCCCTGGATCAGGTCCATCAGCACGTCGTCGGCCTCCAGGAGGCTGATGACGGCCCCCTGCAGGGGCAGCAGGACGGACGCGGAGACGGGCATGCTCACAGCCGCCTCCTCACCTCGTCACGCAGCTTCGCCACCAGCTGCGTGCCCTCCCGCTCCAGCGCCGGGATCAGCGTGGGATTGGCCGGGGTGCGGCGGGCGCCGCGCTCGTGGAAGACGGCGTACAGGTCGTCGCGGTCGCGCCAGCCGACCGACACCTGCAGGCCGTTCTTCTGGTAGGTGTCCTTGACGCTGTCGTGCAGGTTGCCGGTGTCGCGGCGCACGTTGCGTTTCACGTCCGCGACCATCGCCTGCCCCGCTTCCTCGACCGCTGCCCGGGCGGCTTCCTGCAGCTCCGGCAGCAGCTCGGCGAGACGCCGCTGCAGCCGGTCCAGGCCGACGATCTCCACGCGTGCGCGCCCGCGTCTGGCCACCCGGTCACCTCTTCTTGATGGCAGTGCGGATCTCGTGCAGTTCGCCCGCGATGGCGAGCAGGGCCCAGACGAGGGCGGGCGGTCCAGTCGACGACTTGGCTTCCACGGCGAGCATCTCTTCCGCTCGGGCGCGGCATTCCTGCGGACCGTATTTCGGCAGGGTGCGGGGGTCCTGTTGGGCCATCAGGACTCCAGCTCGAACGCGGCCACGGTCAGGCTGGTGACGTCGTCGTAGGTGATCGCCGCGCGCCCGTTGGCGCCGCGATACACGTTGGCAAGGGGGATCAGCGCGTGGTCGCCCGCGGCCACGGTCACCCCTCCGTCGCTGATGGCCAGGCCCTTGACGGTGCCCGGAGTGGCGAGCGTGACCGTGTGGCTGGACGCGTCGGCGTTGTTGACGTAGAGGAACCGGTACGGGCCGACCGGTGCGGTGTCCCCGCCGCCTGCCGCGGCGACGGCCTGGGCGGCGACGTCGGCGATGCCGGTGTCGATGGGCACGGTGGTGAGGCTGAGGTCAGCCATGTCAGGCTCCTTCTCCTTCGCCTTGGGTCAGCTCGACGAGAGCTTTGGAGTAGACGGGGGTGGACGGCTGCACGACGGCCTGCACCCGGAACACCTGGTTGGTGCCGAGCGGGTCGGTGCCGCGCAGCTCGTCGCCGCGGCGCACATCCGCGCCGGGCAGCAGGTAGACGTTGTGGGAGTGGCGGGACGTCGTCTGCGCGGCGACGAGACGCTCGGTCGGCGAGGGCTGGTCGACCTTCGCGCGCACGCTGCCCTGCAGCACCAAGGTGACGGTCTGCCCGCCGTACCCGTCCGGCACGGTGGTCGGCCGCCACACCTGAAGTTGCCGGTTGAGGTAGCGGCCGATACCGGCGCGGCCCCGGCCCCTCACCGCGACTTCACCACCGCGACGCCCCCGCCGAACCGTGCGGCGAGCCGCTCGCACAGGTAGTCGGGCAGCTCCATGCTGGTGATCAGACCGTGACTGCCGTAGGTGACGGCGTAGTCGCCGATCCGCTCGGAGCGGATATCGCCGGCCCCCATGCCGGCGGTGCCGTCGGGGTCGGCGCGGTAGTCGGCCAGTGCGGTGGCCGTCATCTGGCACACCAGGTCGACGATGTCGGAGGGCACCGGGTCCAGGCCGTGCGTCTGGACCACCTCGACGTCGGACGGCTCGCAGCCGGGCGACCAGCCGCACGCCCGCCACAGCCGGTGCGAGCGCAGCCGCCAGTCGGTGACGGCCTCCCCGTCGATGCTGACGGACGCCACCGAGATGATCGGCAGTCCGGGCAGTGTCAGCCACTGGGAGGCCGGCCCTTCCAGGCTGACGGTCGAGGTGGTCTGCGAGATGGGCACCCCGGCCGCCTCCCTCACGGCGGTGGAGGCGACGTCGAGATAGGTGGTGGCGACGGTGGTCTCCGTACCTGCCTCAACGGTCAGGCCGCGGGCGGCGAGGTCGGCGGTGGTCGCCAGGGCTGCGAGCGCCACAGCGGGGACCCCCCTTCTCTGGTCAGGAGACCATCGCGATCAGGTCCTCGCGGGTGTAGACCTCGGCGTCGTCCCGGGAGAGCAGACCCTGCCGGGCGACGTAGTCGATCCACGCGGCTTTCGGCGCGTCCTCGTCCGGCCGCCCGCCCCCGGCCGCTGCCGGCAGCGGGGCGCCGGGCGGCAGGTCGGCGTGGTCGGCGTGGTCGACGGGCAGCTCGATGAGCTCCTGGCGGGTCATGCCGAGCGCGGTCTCCTCGTCCAGGCGGAGCTCGGCGACCGCGTACAGCACCCAGTCCTTCTTGGGCGCGGACTTGGCCGGGCGTGGCACCCGCCCGCCGGTCAGGTCGCTGTGCCCGCCGCCCGCGCCCGGGTCCTCGGGCGCGGCCGCGGGTGCGGGGGTGTCGTACACCGGGCGGTAGGGGCGGCCGTCGGGGGTGACGCGGCGCAGGCGGCCCATCTGCATGCGCCGGCGCATGTCGGCGGTCATGCGGGAGGGCGCCATCTCGAAGACGGCGCCCCCTTCCCCGCGCACGAAGATGGTCTCTTCGCCGTCGTCGCGGCCGCGCGCACGCGGGCGGCCGGGGTTGCGGGCCTTGTTCTGGCGGACCACCTCCAGGGCGGCCGCCAGGTCCTCGGCGGTGATGCCGTCGGGCAGGGAGATCTCGTTGCTCATCAGGTGTACCTCGGGACCTTGAAGGCGGTGATCGTGCCGTCGACGGTCTCGGCCTCGATGAGCATCGAGCCGTCCGACTGCAGGAACCGGCCCGACTCGAACGGGCCGATGAACTGCACGCCGGTGGTCGCGGCGACGGTGACCACGAGGTCGCCCTGCCCGGCCGCCAGCGCGGGCGGGTTGTCCCCGGCCTTGATGGTGATGTCCTGCTCGACGCCGGTGTTCACCACGCGCAGCACGGTCTGCTCGGGCAGCGCGTCGGAGATCTGCATGTTGTTCGTCGGAGCGACGACCAGCGTCGTACCGGCGGGCTGGGCGAGGTTGCCGTTGGCGACGAGATCGCTGTACGGCACGGCAGTGGTTGCCATGGGCTTGGTGTCCTTTCTCGGCTCAGGTCTGGGAGGCGGTGGCGATGGCGATGCCGTCCGGGCGGATCAGCTTCGCCCCGTACAGGGCCAGGCCCTTGACCGCGTCCGCGAAGGAGTTCTCCGGCCGGTACGCCTCGGTCTTGTTGATCTGCTCGGCGAAGGAGATCGCGGCGTTGACGCCGGCCTGGACGACGTAGTCGTCACCAGCCGGGTTGGGGCAGTTGTTCGACACCATGATCGTGAAGCCTGCGGCGCGGCCGGCCATGCCGTTGCGCAGGCCGTCGGTCGTGCCGGAGGCGTCCGCCCGGATGAACCGGTCGTCGCGCAGCAGGCGGCCCTCGAACCACGGCGGGACCACGCAGTAGCGGCCCTGCTTGGGCACGTCGGCCTCGTCGAGGAGAACCTTCAGCGGGATCAGGACGTCGTCGTAGGCGTCGGTCGGGGTACCTGCCACGACGGACACGGTGCCGAGGTCGTTGGCCGCGGCGACCCCGGTGTAGAGGCCGGCGATGTACTGGTCGGCGGTGTCGGCCAGCCGGTACGCGGCCCGGCTCATGGCCTCGGGGATGACGTTGCCCTTGGCCTGCCGCTTGTCGATGTCGTCGACCTTGAACGCCCAGTACTTCGACTGGTCGATGGGCAGGTTGCGCTGGGCGTCGGTGAGCTCCTCCGGCGTGATCACCGTGGAGTTCGCGTTGTAGTCCGAGATCGTCGGGTCCGAGATCGACGTGATCTTGACGACGTCTCCGGCCTCGGCGATGTCGCCCTCGTAGTCCCGGTTGACCACCATGGGCCCGCCGTAGACCAGTGCCTTGCGCCACGCGACCAGGAGCCGGGCGCTCCAGATCTGCGGCTTGAAGTTGGTGATAGCCATCGTGTGGCCCTCCTAGCTGGGTCAGCCGCCCTTGAGGAGGGTGTCGAGGCGGCCGTCTTCGGCGGCCTTGTCGATCTCCTCGGGGGTCATGGTCTTGAGGTCTTGCTCGGTGAGCTGCTTGGGCCGGGACGCCTTGCGCGCCGCTCCGCCGTCGCCGGTGCCCTGGAACCTCGGGCGGCTGCCTTGCGCTGCTGCCAGGTAGGGCTTGGACTTGATCAGGTCGTCGATCGCTTCGGAGATCTCGTCGGCGTCGACCTCGCCGTCCTCGTTCACCTCGAACTGTCCGAGGTCGAGGAAGGTCAGCGCGTCCTTGGGGTCGGCGAGCTTGCCGGCCGCCGCGGCGCGCACTTCCGAGCGGATGATGCGGGCGTTGGCCTTGACCGTTGCGGCCGCCTCCGCCTGCCTGCGGATCGTGTCCGCGTCGTTCGCTCCGCCGTTGCCGGCGTCCTTCTCCGCCAGGCGCCGCTCGAGCTCGCGGCGCTTGTCGCGCTCGGTGCGCCACTTGCCCTTCATGGAGGCCAGTGCGCGCTTGCCCTTGTCGCCGAGGGCGTCGGCGCCTTCCTCGTCGGCGTCGTCGTCCTGGCCGCCACCGTCGTCGCCGGTGCCGTCGCCCTGGTCGTCGTCGCTGTCGTCCCCTCCGTCGCCGGCGTCGTCGTCCTGGTCGTCGTCGCTGTCGTCGGTGTCGTCGTCCTGGCCGTCATCGTCATCGTCGGCGGCGCCGAGGATGGGCCAGACCGGATACAGCCCGTCCTCGTCCTCGCCGGGGCGGGCCTTGCGCCAGCCCAGCGCGCGGGCGCCGGTGACCGGGTGGGTGGGCAGGGTGGAGGTGTGCATGGTGGTGTCTCCCATTGCGGGGTGGTGGACCGGGCGTTGCGCGCGGTCAGTACAGGTAGCCGTGCAGGCGCAGCAGCCGCAGGGCGTGCGCACGGTCATCGGCGATCCGGAAGATCTCCTCCGGCATCAGGCGCGGCCGCTCGGGGCGGAACCCGCGGATCGACTGGCTGCGGGGGATGACACCCTCGCCCTGCAGACGGCGGAACTCCTGGCGGCGGAACTCGCCGCGCACCGTGCCCTCCGTGGTGGCCCGCAGCCGTTGTCCCTCGACGGTCGCCGAGGTCATGCCGCGGCGGGCGTTGACCACCTGCGCCGGGTCGGCGCCCTCGGCGATCGCCCGCGCGCCGGCCTCGCCGAACACGCGGCGCCGCTGCTGCTCGCTCATCTCCTCGAACACGCGCTTCGGGTCCTGCGCCGTCGGGCGGTGAGTGCGGGTGACGGGCTCCATCCCGCAGTGACAGCGCGGATGCCGCGCAAACGCGGTGCTGACGCCGTACTCCCGGCCGGCCAGGATCAGGCACCGCGAGCACGCGCCGCCCTCGACCACGCGGATGTAGGAGGTGATGGCCGGGCGGCTGATCATCGCCACCGAGTCCGCGGCCCGCCCCGTGTCGGCGATCGCCGTGCGCACGATCGCGTCGAGCAGCAGCTGCCCGCGCGCCATCGCCTGCACCATCGGCGCCCCGGCGGTCACCAGGCGCAGCGCCGACCACACCGGCGCCATCAGCACACCGGCCAGCGGCCGCCCTGTCCCGTCGACACCGACCAGCGAGGCGGGGTCCAGCCGGTCATCCTGCGCCCGGTCGGCGTCGTCGCCGAGCAGCTGCTCAAGCCACGGCTCCGACTGCTGCGCCGCGGTGAGCTGGCTCGCGGCGACGAGGGCGAGGACACCGGCGAGCAGCCCGGTCCAAGACGACAGCAGGTTGTCCCGGTCGGTCCGCAGCCAGATGCTGCGCGCCGCCCGGGAGGCGGCTGCGGCCAGCCGCAGTCGGGCATCGTTGTGCTTCTCCGCGGCGGGCGACGGGCTCATGCCGCAGCCTCCGCCGACCCGTCCTCGTCGGCGTCGTCCTGGCCGTCGTCCTCGCCGTCGCCCCGGCCCTCGGGCGGGGAGGGGCGTTCGGCCATCATGCGGGAGATCTCCGCCACCGGATCCATCTCCGCCTCCGCCTGCCGCATCGCCACGACGTCCGCGACCTCGGTCGGGGTGAGGCCGTAGCGCAGGGCGAGCCACTCGAAGGGGAACCCGAGCGCCTTGAGCTTCAGCAGCGCATCCGCCATCTGCGCGTGGCTGCGGGACTCGGTGTCCGCCCACAAAACGCGCCCGGACCTGAGAGCCTGCGCCTTGCCGTACTCGCCCTTGGCCAGCGCGATCAGCCGCCCCACCTCACGCAGGCCCTGCCCGTACCACAGGATCTTCTCGTCGCACCGCTTGACCAGACCGGTCTCCGCGGCAAGCAGGGCACCCTCGGCAAGGTTGGCCATCTTCCCGATCAGATAGTGCTGCGGCGTGCGCGTCTGCGCGGCGAGGTGACCGACGGCGACCTCAATGATGCTGGTGTACATCGCAAGGTTGGCGGCCTGCCACTCGGCGATCTTGGCGTCCTTGCCGGTGATCCACGCGACCCGGTCGACCATGAACTTGTCCAGGTCGACGGGCTGCTTCCCGACGATCTCCCCAGCGCTGTTCAGCTTCGGGATCATCGGCCGCTCGGCGCCCAGGACGACGCGCTGCGGGAACGACGCATAATCCGACGCGGTGAACAGCTGCGCCCACAGCAGGTTGATGGCGTCCTGCATGGCCACCACACCGGCCACATCCGAGATGGGGTCCTTGACCAGCATCGGCTTGTTGGGGAGCTCCACCATCGGCACCACGCCCATGGGGTTGGGCTGCGGGTTCGGCTCCCTCAGCTCCTCAGGGTCGCGCGGCTGCCACCGCTTGAACTCCTCGTCGACGTCGGCCATCTGCGGAGACTTGTCCTGCTGCTGCAGCGGCCTCGAGAACTTCCACACCTCGTCCTTCAGGTACAGGGTGGCGTAGTCCTGATTGCCGTCCTGCCACCGCTTCAAGGCGGCCCGCCGCAGCCGGCGCGAACCGGGCTCGTAGTCGACGATGCACTGCGATGCGTCCTCGAACGTCACGACCGGCATGTCGGGGTCGTCAGGGTCGCCCCACACCAGCACGAAGCACCGCGCGCCGGTGACCGCGCCGAGGAACCCCAGCTGGGAGTCTGCGTCCAGGCCGTTGACCTGCCACACCCGCCACAGATCCCGGTCCGCCGTCGTCTCCCCGTCGGCGAGGAACCCCGTCACCGTCAGCCGCTCCACCGGACTGTCGGCCACCACCTGCACCCAGTTGTCGGCGAAGTCCCGGTACCGCTGGCCGTGGAACTTCGCGAACTCCGAACTGGCGAACTTCAGCGGGTGCTTGCCCCGGTAGTAGTCGTTGTACAGGTCGATCTTCCCGCGCCTGCGGATCAGCTCGTTCTCCAGCAGACTGACCAGCTGCAGCGCCTGAGCCTCCGTCGCCACCAACCCCACCCCCATCTCAGCTGCCGTAGTAGTAGGACGTCTCCGGCTCGGCCAGGCCCGCGGCGATCACGTCACCGAGCGCCTCATGGGCGAGGATCGAGGTCACAGCCGCGTCGATCTTCTGAGCCGGGCCGGCCTTCTTCAGCACGTACCGGTCGGCCGGGCGCGCGGCCGCCCGCGTGTGCCCGATGTGCTCGTAGGTGGTCGGGCATCCGTCGTGCGTGAAGTCGGTGCCGGTGCCGGCGTTCCGCTTCAGCACGTCGGTCTTGAGTCGCTGCGCCGCCGCGTGCATCGCGATGATCCGCCGGGTGTGCCAGCGGATGACACGCTCCTCGCCGTACTTGTCGACCCAGTCGTCCATCTCGGTCTCCCAGTACGGCGGGTCCCCGTACATGCGGACCACGTCGTAGCGGCGCATCAGCTGGTCGACAGCCGCGCACACCTCGGCGCGCGGGACCTGGCCGTCGTAGTCGGCGGGGTTCCAGATGGTCGGCTCGTCGTTCGGCCCGTACAGCGGCGTGAACTGATAGCCGTCCATCGTCTCCGCCCGGATCGCCGTCCAGTCGTCGACGTCGGAGCCGTCGAACCCCAGGACGATGCGCGTGCCCGGCGGCACCCGACGCTTCTTCGCCTTCGCCGCCCACTTCGCCACGTCCAGCCACGCGTCGGAACCGGCCACGCACCGGTTGCCGTAGAAGCGTTCGGCCTGCGCCGGGTCGAGCTCCATGATCTCGGCGCACTCGGCCTCGATCGCGTCGAGGTCGACGTGAGCCGAGCCGGCGTACACGTGCCGGAAGATCCGGCGCCGCTGCCGCTTGTCCTTGAACGACAGGGACTTCGGCGCCTGCGGGTGGTACTTGAAGATGTCCCGCCGCTTGGACTCGCTCGTCGTCTGCGCGACCGACTTCTCACCCGGATCCCAGGCGTTCGTCGTCTCCATCGAGCGGCCGCCCATGCCGGCGGCGCCGCGGCGCTGCGTCTCGGCGACGCGGCGCAGCTTGTTCTCCTTCGTGTACAGGCCGGTCTCGTCCTGCATCGCGAAGATGATCGGGTTGCCGAGACGGCTCATCGCCGAGGAGGTGACGGTGTCGATCAGGCCGTCCTCGCCGATGCGGGTGAACTCCTCGCCCACCCGCATCCGCTCCGCGAGCGGGCCCTTCTTCACCATGCTCTGCAGCGGCCGGTAGACGTTGGCGACCTGGTCCTCCGAGGTGGCCGTCAACTGGATCAGCGGTGTCGGCCACGGCCTGCCCATCGGCTCGCCCGCCTCGTACTCGTACCACCAGCCGCACCCGCAGTCGTGGTCCGAGCAGGAGAACCGCTCCCCGCCCCGCGCCCAGCCGTTGAAGACGACCGGCCCCGCGGCCTCAGCGAGGACAATCGTCGCCGACCACGGGCCCTTGCCCGTCTTCTGCGGCGCGACGACCTGCGAGCGGCGGTAGTGGAACGCGGGCGCCATCTGCCCGACGCGCGCCTCCGGGCGCACCCGGTAGTGGTTGACCGTGCACCACAGCTGCCACGGATACAGCTCCAGGTCCTCGCCCGCGCGGAACCCGTCCGGGACCGGGCAGTGCGCCTCAATCCAGTCCGGCACCACCCACAGCGTGGGGAAGTCGACGACGAACTCGGCGAACTCGGCGGCCTCCGGCTCACGCCCCCGGGCCACGGAACGGAATCACATTCATACGGTCGCGCGCGGACTTCCGCCGCGGCGCCGGCATCTCGAGCTCGCCCTCCTCGGCGGCCGCCGTCGACTCGGCGCCCGGGGAGATCTTCCACCGGTTGCGGAGCATGCCCTGCACCGACAGGCCGAGACTGTCGAGGTACTGGCGCACCAGCTTGCGGACGTCGACCTTCGCCTCACGCTGCTCGGCCTCGACGAGCGTGCGGACGAACAGCGCCACCTCGAAGTACTGCCCGAGCTCCTCCCACATCACCGCCTGTGGCCGCTCCCACAGCTCACCCCACAGCTCCCACTCACGCTCGGCCGCCTCGGTCAGCGGCCACTCGGGCGGCTCGCCCTGACGCCCGTCGGCGGGCAGCAGCGTCCAGCCAGCCTTGTCCGAGGGCCGGTTGCGGCGCAGCGCCATCGGATCGGGGGCCGGTCCGGAGACGACGCGGGCTCCTCCACGGGCCATGACGGACTCCCTCCTGCGTGCCGCATTGCGCGGCCCTCAGTGCCGTCACCTTGCGTGACAGCGGTCGACCCTTTGAACCTGACAGACCATCCAGCGCCCTCCCCCGCGCTCTGTCCCCCCAGGCCAGCCGGGGGTCACCCCCCAGGGTCCGGTCACGATCGGTCACGTCCCGAACGTCTCCCTCGCCGTCTTCGCGCTGTGGTGCCTCTTGCTCATCGCCTGCCAGTTGGCCGGGTCGAAGCCGCGGGGGCCGAGCGGGCCGAGGCCGTCGATGTGGTCGACCTCGGTGGCGAGGTCACGCTGCAGCAGGGGAAGAGCCGAGCACTCGGAGCATTCGCACCAGGGATGGTCTTGCAGGTATGCGGTGCTGGCCTTGCGCCAGGCCGTGTTGTAGCCGCGCCTGCTGGGCGTGGGCCGGGCGGCCCTGGCCTTGGCTGCGCAGGGCGGGCACTTGCCCCCTGGGGTGAGGGTCGGACACCCCGGTGTGGGGCACACCTGGAGGGCCTTGCGGGGCATGGTCACCTCCACGCATGCGCACGGCCCTCGCACATGGTGAGTACGAGGGCCGCGTGTGGTGGCGCTGGGCCCCGGTCAGAAGTCGGGGCAGATGTACTTGTGGGCAGCTTCCAGGATCTTCTCGGCAGTCGCCCTCGGGCGTCCCTCAGGATGGGTCGGCGACGAAAAGCGTGACCCCGTGGTCGCGATCTGCTTGGCGGTGTCGTCCGGGTACCGCTTGATGCCGCTGCAGGTGTCGATGCCGCGCCTGACCGCCTTCTCTTCCTTGCCGTGGACGATGTCGGTGTCGATGGCGTTCAGGGCCTTGATGTAGGCGGACCACTCGGCCGGTTGGGGCGTGGGCGGGAGGCCGGCGGCCTCGCGGATGGCTGCCTTCTGCTCGTCGGTGAGCGCCGAGGCTGTCGGCGTGGCCGTGGCGTCGGGTTCGGGGCTGCTGCTGCAGGCGGTGAGTGTGGCGCCGAGGATGATGGCGGCCGTGATGGCGGTGGTACGGATGCGCATGGTCCCCCCTGGGATGTGTGGCTGAGGGGCCATCATCTGGGGTGCGTGGGGGGTGTGGAGGCGCTGTGACGAGCCTGTGACGGGCTGATACGACGATGCCCTCAGGGGCTTCCTGAGGGCACAGCTGTACACCGAGATCGTGACACGGTGTCTGACCTGCGGTCAAGCCGCCTTGGCTTGCTGTCGCTCGACGATCAGGGCGGTGACCTCCTCGGCGGCGTACCACGGTTGGCGGGGGCTGCCACCAGACCGCTGGAGCCTGCCGCGGCGAACGAGCTGGCGGACGCCGCCGAGGGTGATGCCGAGGGCTCGGGCGGTCTGGTGGGCGGTGAGGTGGCCTGGGCGGATCAGCTGTGATTCCACTGGTCCATCGTGCCTCAGGCTGCGTTGGTGGCGCTCACGAGTCGAGGTGGAACCAGCGCAGGGTGGCCTTGATCAGTTCCATGTATGGGCTGTCCTGATCCATCACGAGTCGTGCGAGGAGGCGGAAGGACTCGCGGGCGATCCACTTGCATACCGGAGCGATGATGCGCTTCCGCTCGACGGGGTCGGTCATTGACGTATCCGATCTTCTGTTGTTGTTCAGTTGTGGTCACGGCCGCGCTTCGCTTCGCGATCACGCGACGCAAGGCGCGGCCGTTTCCTCTCAAGGGTAAGGGGGTGGTCTGGGGTTGAAACCCCTAGTTCACAAAGGCGGCCACCTTGGGCGTGGCAGGTTGGGTTCAGTTCTTGTGGGGGCAGTTCTGCACCCACCATCCGCAGTCGGCGCAGTACTCGTGCACGCGGGTGAGGAGGCGGCGGATCATTGCTCTGTCACCCCCTCGGCGACGTGGATGTGGGTGTAGTTCGACTGTCCTGGCGGGGCACTGGTGTAGATCAACATCCCCTTCTGACCTTCGAGAGGGGTCACGCTGAGAAGCTCGTGACCTGCGCATTCACGGCAGGAGGGGCGCTTCTGCTGCGGTGGGGGAGTGGCGGACGAATCGGGCATCCGGCGTGCGGCTCGCCACAGGGCGACGGTCCCGGCGGCGACCACGGTGAGCGTGCCTGCGGCCTCGTCGACCGCGTAGGCCACGGCGACGACGACCCCGCCGAGGACGACAAGGACGACGGCGCCGGCCGCGCGCGACGGCGTTTCGGCGGCCGCCATCACAGCACCCCGTACACGCGGTCGCCGAGCAGGGTCGCGGCCTGGGCGAGCGGGACCGCGGCGAACCCGGCGACCCCGGCCGAGGTGCCGAGGGTGATGCCGCACCAGGCGCCCCGCTTCAGCTCCGGCCCGGACCCGGACTTCTTCACCGCGGCGATGAACGCCACCGTGATGATCAGCACGACGCCGAGCCCGGGCCCGGACAGGGGACGGAACGTCGCCGTGGTGGCGGACTGGCCGCCCGGTCCGCCGACGCCCCAGACGAGGGCGGCGTCGCCGAGCCAGTTGGACAGGCCGAGGACGGTGCCGGAGATGAGGCCGACCAGGCCGCCGACGCCGAGGGTGGTGAGGCAGCCGTACACCCAGCCGAGCAGGAACGGCAGGAGTCGGGCGAGTTGTCGGAGCGGGTCCTTGGTCAGGGGCTTGCGGCCGGGCCACCAGGTGACTAGTTGGTGGGCGAGGAGGCAGAGGCCGACGGTGACACCGCCGTATGTCACGTAGTTCACGGGTGGTCCTTCAGCGGAGCACGGCGACCGTGAGGGCCGCGAGGGTGAGGATGAGGGCGCACGTCCCGCTGATGGGCGGGACGGTGCGGGTGTCGACCAGGGCGAGGCCGAGCAGGGCCGCGAGCGCGGCGAGCGGGAAGAGCACGGCGAGGATCACGAGTCGCCTCGGGCGGCGCGGAGGAGGCGCCGGCCGTAGCCGTCGGAGACGTCGAGGCGGGTTCCGATGTCGGTTCCGGTGAGTTCCGGTTCCGTCTGGAGCCAGTTCCGGACGGCGGTGACGCGTTTGGCGAAGGTGGTGTTGGCGGTGTCCTCGGAGACGATGTCGGCGGCGCCGGTTCCGGTGGGCGGAACTGCGGGCGGAACTGGTTCCGGTGCCGGTTCCGCCTCGGTTCCGGCAGGGGTACCCGCCAGTGGGTACCCCTCGGGTAGCCGCAGGCCGAGGGCAGTTCCGCCGGTTCCGCCAGCGAGTTCCGCCACTGGGGTCCACGGGCCGAGGACGGGTCCGGCGGGGGCCGCGTCGACCGGCTCGGGCGCCCGCTTGACGGTGATCGGTTCCGCCGGTTCCGCCGGGGCGGTACTCGGTTCCGGCGCTGGTTCCGCTCGCTCCTCGGAGAGCCGGTGCACGCGCCAGAGGACGAGCGGGGCGACTGCCGACACGGAGACGACGAGGGGCACGGAGACGGGCAGCAGGCCGACTTCGACGAGGTGGCTGGCCGCGTTGACGGCGATCAGGGTGAGGACGACGGCGAACACGTCGCGGCGGGCGCGGAGTGCGGCGAGGGCGTACACGTCGAGGGCGGCGGGGACGCCGGCGGCGACGTACTGGCCGAAGCCGCACGCGACTGCCAGCTCGTACTCGGCGGAGGCGAGGACGACGAGGACCGCGGCGAGCGCGGCCCACAGCAGCGGGTCCCGCTTCACCGGCTCTCACCCCGCTTGGCGTCCAGCGCGGTGACGAGCTGGCGCAGTGCCCAGTCGAGCTCAACCGCGGCCGTAAACATCGCTCCGTAGGAGTGGATGTTGCTGCTGGCGCAGCGGTCCAGGGACGCACGCGCGCTGCGCAGCGCGAAGTCGACGTCGTAGGCGTCCGGCGTGCGGTCCTTGCCCGGGGTGTAGAGGGCGTCGTACGGCTGTGGGGTGCTCACCGGCCCTCACCCCCGTACCGCTGGGGCTCACAGATGACGCACACGTGCTCGGTGCCGCCCTCGTGACAGTTGTCGACGCAGCGCCGGCACCAGGGCGTGTCCCTGTGGCGGGCGCGGCCGTCGAACGCCGTGTCGGCGGGGTCAAAATCGGCGCGGCAGCGGCGGCACCGCTGGCGCTCCCGCTCGGCGGCGTTCTCCTCCTCCTGGGCGAGCTTGCGCTGCAGGTAGCCGATGCTCTGGGCACGGTTCTCGTCGTCCTCGGCGAGGGTCTCGCGGGCGACGATGCGGGCGAGCGCGGCCCGGTCGAGGATCCGCCGGTCGTAGTCCGGGTCGTCGTACGGCAGGGTGAGCGCGGTGACGACGGTCTCCAGCAGCGCGCGCAGACTGGCCTCGGACGCGGCCGGGGTGGGCTTGGTGCTCACCGGCCCTCACCCCCGGCTTCCAGGTCGGCGAGCTTGTCGGCGTACTCGCGGAGCCGGTCGGCGTGTGCGTCGAGGGTGGCGGCCAGGTCGTACAGGCCGGCCGGGCTGAAGTTGCCGGTGAAGCCGCCGTCCTCGATGTAGGCGCACACGGGCCGCTCCTCGGGCCTGGTGGCGTACGGGGACTCGGTGACCATGACGCGGAACAGTTCGTCGCCCTGGTAGGCGAGGACGGTCTCCGCGCTGTAGTGCGTGAGGTCGCAGCGGTAGCTGTCGGGCCGGTGGCGCGCGTGGCCCTTGCACCAGGACGGTTCGGGGAGGGTGACGGGGCCGAAGTCCTGGGTGGCGAGGGTGACGGTGCGGGGTTCGGTGCTCACTGGTGCTCACCCCGCTCGGGGGTGAGGAGCGCGGTGGTGTGGGGGAAGTGGCGGGCGCGCTCGTCCTCGTCGACGGGGTCGGCGCCGTGGGCGCGGAGGACGAGGCGCAGGCTTTCGCGGAGGGCGCCGTACGCCTCGGGGTAGGAGAACCCGTCGCGGCTGCTGTCGCTGTAGTCGGCGAGGAGGCGCCGGGCGACGCGGATGGCGACGGTGAGGTCGCTGGGCTCGGCCAGCGTGGAACTTGCGGGCCTGTTCGGGCACGCGAAATGATCGGTCATGCCGACTCCTGGTTAGGTCAGGATGTTCGGTAGAGGGTCGGGCGGCGCGCGCGCCTCCTCGGTGTTCCAGCACCGTGGAGAGCTGCTGTCCGGCCCTCGCTGCCTATTCGGTTGTGTCGGGGCCGGTTCCAGCGGGCCCGTGTTTCTTGATGGCCTGGTCCACGGTGGTCCACGGCTTGCCGAGGTCCTTCGCGACCGCGGCCACGGTGCCGAGTTCGGCGACGCCCTCGGCGAGGGCTGCCGCCCGTCGTTTGGCTGCCTCGGACACTTGGGTTCGGAGCTGTTCCAGCAGCTCTTCCTCCTCGCGTACACGTTGCCGCCAGGGCTTCGTGTTCATCACGAGGAGCGTATCACTGCCAGGTAGTGACGCGCTATCAACTGGCAGCATCGACAGGGTATTTCGGCTGGTAGTGCAGGAGTAGCAGCCAGTCCTGCTCAGTCGCGTACACGCAGTGACACCAGTCGCACACTAGCCTGGTCTGCCCGGCCTGGTGCCGGATCACGGCCCCGCACACGACGCCCGAGGAGTCGACCGCCACGCACTGGCCCACGACGCGGCCCCGCTCGGGCAGAGCCCCGACGATCGACAGTGCCGCACCCTCCACCTCCCGGACCTCCCGCGCCAGATCACCGGCAGCCGGGTAGCTCGCGGCGATCCACGGCAGATCCATGCCCAGCCAGCGGGCCGCGCGGCGTACCCGCTCCTCGACGTCGCCGACGATGGCGGGCTCACCCCAGCCGCGCACGCGCTGCACGTCCGAGCGCCACGCCTCCAGGACGAGGGCGATGCCGCCGTACCGGAGGTCGAGGACGGTCTCGTCGACGGGCAGGGCAGCGGCAGTGTGGCCGGTGGAGACGCGTTCGGCGCCGCCGTGGGCGGCCGGGGTGAGGAACCCGGCCAGCGCCGCGTACAGCTTCGGCATGCGCTCCAGGCGTCCGGCGAGGGCGAGCGTGTCCCCAGGGCAGAGGTAGCCGTCGACCAGGTCGCGGTCGCATAGCCCGCACGAGGCGCTCATGCGCCGGCCCTGTCGCGTGCGGCCTTCAGCTTGGCCTGGGCGGCGTGCGCGATCCTGCGGTCGCGGCGGTCGTCGAGGGCCTGGAACACCATCTGGACGGCGAGCATCAGGTAGGCGCCGAGGGTGACGCCGATGGCCAGCATCGAGATGTCGTTGTCGGACATGGCCGTGTCTCCTTCCTTGATCAGAACGGGGGTTCGTCGGAGTAGCCGGCGCCCTGGGCCGAGGGCTGCAGTTGTTGCGCGGCACCCCATCCGCCCTGCTGCTGGCCGTTGGGGGGCGCGGACGCCGCGCGCTGGCCGCCGCCCGCCGGGTTCCTCTCGACCTTGGCGGTGGCGCGGGCGAGGGACGTCCCGACCTCGTCGACGTCGAGCTCGAACACGGTGCGCTTGACGCCCTCGCGGTCCTCGTAGGAGCGCTGCTTCAACCGGCCCTGGACGATGACCCGCATGCCCTTGGTGAGGGACTCGGCGACGTTCTCGGCGGCCTGCCGCCACACGGAGCAGGTGAGGAACAGGCTGTCGCCGTCCTCCCACTCGTTGGTGGTCTTGTTGAAGCGGCGCGGGGTGGAGGCGATGCGGAACTTGGCGACGGCGGCGCCGGCCGGGGTGAAGCGGAGTTCGGGGTCGTCCACGAGATTGCCCACGACAGTGATCACAGTTTCGCAAGCCATCAGGCAGCGCTCCTCTTCTTGTTCAGACGGTTGCAGGTACGGCAACGCCGGTAGCCGGGGCCGTAGGTGTAGGTGTTGGCGTCGTCGAGTAGGTGGCCCTGCTTGCAGTGGGTCTTGTTGTTGCGCCAGCCGCGCCGGGTGTTCTCGCCGACCGTCACCGGTTCGAGGTGGTCGGGGTTCACGCACAGCCGGTTCTTGCAGAGATGGTCCAGCGTGCGACCGCTCGGGATCGTTCCGACCAGCGACAGCCAGGCGTACCGGTGGGCGAGCATCTCCTTGCCGCGGGCCCAGTTGTAGATCCCATAGCCGCGCGGGTGGCGCTTCCCGCCCCAGACCCAGCAGGGCGCCGCAGCGTCGACGCGCTGCCAGAACGACGCACTCCCGACGACGGTGATGACGGTCTCTCCGGACATCAGGGGGTCTCCTTCTCAGGTTGAACCGTGACCGTCTCGGTCACGGTTGTGGGCGGCTGGCTCGCACCTGCGTGGGGCTCTGCACCACGCAGGTTGCGGAGCTTGGCTGCGTGGCGGGCGGCGAGGCCGCGCTGCCGCGCCGCGGCAAGGGCGGCGCGCCGGCGCTTGGCTGCTTCGGCGCGGGC
This sequence comes from Streptomyces sp. NPDC018693, assembly GCF_044391385.1. Taxonomy (NCBI): domain Bacteria; kingdom Bacillati; phylum Actinomycetota; class Actinomycetes; order Kitasatosporales; family Streptomycetaceae; genus Streptomyces; species Streptomyces sp. NPDC018693. The sequence continues at coordinate 725,198 of NZ_JBIRZZ010000003.1, forward strand.
GCGGGCGGCGGCGATCTTCTCGGCCACGACGTCGTCGACGTTCACCGTGCGGCTCCGTTGGTGTTGAGGACGGGCATTGAGCGCGCTCCTGTGACTGGTGGTTCACCTCGTCCCGGCGGCTTGCCGCCTCGGGGGCTTGTTGCGTGTCCTCGTCCTCGTCCCACCTAAAGAAGTGGGACGAGGGACGAGGTCACACGACCTCGTCCGGGACGAGGTGGGACGAGGTCGGACGAGGTCATTTACGGGGGTTGTGGATCACGGCCGGTAGCCAAAGGTGGACAAAGCCAGGCAATCGACCTCGTCCCATGCCCGGGACGAGGTCAAGCGGCCTCCGGTTCGGGTGAGTTGTCCGCTTCTGTGCTCGACGTCGGGAGGCTGTGGAGGGTGGCGCCGCGTGCGCCTCTCTCGGTGTTGATCCGGCCCTCGTCGACGAGGGCGGCGACGGCCTGCCGGATGTCCGCGGCGCGCCCGCTCACACGGTCCTCGATGCCCTTGCCGGTGAGCGGCTCGCGGGCGCCCGACAGGGCGTCCAGCACCTTGCGCTTGAGGGCGTTGAGGCGCCGCTGCTCCTCGTCGGCCTCGCGGTCCTCCTCGTCGCGCTGGGTGGGCGCGTACAGGTGGGCCTCGGCGTACTCCTGAGTCTCGGACTTGACGACGAGGTCGGCGTACCAGTGCATGCCGCTGGAGTGCGACAGGCCGTTGCGGCGGATCTGGCCGGGACGGTCCTTGGCGACACGGACCGTGGACTTGCCGGTGACGCCGATGCCGAAGGGGCGCCGATTCTCCAGCATGTACATCACGCCGTTGAGCCCGTTGAGCTTGTGGACGCCGCCGATGCTGTACCGACCGCGGTTCTCCGAGGACTTCACGACGTGGTCGAGGGTGACGACGGCGGCCCCGGAGTTCATGAGCGGGCGCAGCAGAGTGCGGCCAAACTTGGCGATGTCGGTGTTGTCCTTGAGCTCCAGGCCGAACAGGCTCATGCCCTCGGTGACGCCGTCGACGATGGCCAGCGTGGGGCTGTGCTCCAGCACCATTGCGAGGTCGATGAGGTCGATGTCGCTGGGCTGGTTCTCGGGGCGGACGTAGTGGAAGCGCTCCAGGATGTCGTCGGGGCGTGCGCCGAGGCAGAGGAGCCGGCCGACGACCCCGCCCGCGTCGTCCTCGAAGTCGAGGTAGAGGACGTGGTTGCCGTCGTTGATCTCCTGGAGGCAGGCGATGAGGGCGAACCACGTCTTGCCCGCCTCGGACTCGCTCGCCACGCTGTTCATGCGCCCCGGGTAGAACAGGCCGACACCGTCGTCCCGGCGGCCGACGGTGGGCTGCGGTGGACGGTACGAGCCGTCGAGGACCGACCGCAGGTCTTGGGCGCCCCAGGTGCGCGGCGCGGGTTCCCTCGCGTCTGCCGTGGCAGACGCCGGGGCCGCGTCCACGTCTCCCCAGTCGACGGGTGGCTCGTCGCCGTCCGGGCCGAAGTAGGCGTCCATGGTCTGGTCGAAGTCGGTCGTCACGCCACCCACCCCCGGTCGCTGGGCCGGGTGGACGCGCTGTCGAAGGAGGCGCGGGCCTCGGAGTCGGTGAGGCCCACTGCGGAGGCCGCGGAGAGCAGCCCGAGCTCGGCCTCGGCGAGGTCGATGAGGTTCTGCTCGGCGAGTTCGTGCGCGCGGCACGCGGCGAAGTACAGGGCGTTGTTGCGGGCGCCCTCGTGCGCGTCCATGACGTGCTGGACCAGGTCTGCGACGGTCCACATCCGGCCGCCGCCCGGCCGCTGCCGGCCGTGCTCCTGCGGGGGGAAGCGGTAGCGCGGTGCGGGCCGGGGCACGGGGACCGGCCGGCGCTGCTTGCGGGGCAGCAGCGCGGCAGGCCAGTCGACGGTCGGCGCGATGTACGTCCCAACGCCTGCCCACTGGTAGCGGCCACCGGAGGAGTGCACGGAGGGGGCGAGCAGGATGTAGCCGTTGTGCTTGAAGTCGATTCCGGGCCCGCCCAGGCCGGGCAGGTCGAAGTCGGGTGAGCGGTACAGGATGTGCAGGCCGTCGCCGCCGGTGATCTGCATCGTGGTGCCGGGGAGCACTCCCACGCGCTTCTCCAGCAGCTGCAGGGACTCCCGGCCGCCGTTGCGGGGGTCGATGTCGATAACGGCCCAGCCGTTGAGCTTGCAGGGCGCGCCGATGTTGGCGTCGGGTTCCTCACGCCACCAGCGCCGGACGAGGTCGATGTCGGTGGTGGCGGCGTGGAAGCCGTGGCAGGTGGGGACGCCGCACTGGCATTCCTCGGGGCGGTGCTTGACGTACAGGCTGCTCTGCCGGTCGCAGCGGGGGCAGTTGGCGTAGGGGGTCTTGTTCCGGCGGACGCGGAAGACCTTGATGCCCGCCGCAGCGTAGGTCTCGGCGGCGGCCGGGAGCTTGGCGGGGATACGGAGGCCGACGGTCACGAACTTGCTCTCTTCTACGAGCTGGATCGGGTGGTTCGTGGGTGCGGGCGGGCGCCGCGGGGGAGGTACGGCGCCCGCCCGCGGCTCAGGCGGCCTTCCGCTTCTCGCGTGCGATGTCCTCGGCGGCCGCGGTGATGCGGGTGCACCAGTTGCGGGCGGCGGTGAAAACGGACAGCGGGCTGGGCTGCTGCTCCAGGTCGTGCCGGATGGAGTCGAGGACCATCTCGTGCAGCGCCTTCTCGGCGGCCCGCCGCATGTACAGCTCGTCGTCGACGGCGGGGGGCGTCGGGTCGAGGTCGACGGGGTTGTCGACCGGCCACTGGCCAGGGCGGGGCTGGGTCATCGGGCACCTGCCACGGTCCGGGCGACGGCGGCCACGATGTCCGCGTGGTGCCGGTCGCAGGCGGGGAAGTCGTACCGAAGGTTGGGCCCGGCGAACGTGCTGACGACGTACTTCGCCGTGGTCGGGCAGCCGGGGCAGCGGTAGCCGGCCTGGTTGTGCGGGGAGCCGGGGCCGTCGGGGCAGTCGCACCACGTGCACTGCTCGTCGTTCGCGGCGGTGACCGCGACCGGCACGGTGTCCGGATCCGTGGCGGCGTCGCGCGCGGTGGCGAGGGCCTGGTCGGACAGGAACGTGTCCTGTGGGGTGCGCGTCACGCTGCTGCCCTCCGGTCCTGGGGGTCGTGGAACGAGACGGCCGGGCGGCCGGGAGTGTCCACGAGCTGCACACCCCCGGCCGCCACGGTGTTCGTCGGGGCGGTCACGCCCGTGCCTCGGCGTGCGCCTTGGAGACGGCGGCGATGCGGCGGTCCTCGGCCTCACGGTCGAGCCGCGCGACCTCGGGGTCGCCCTCGAAGTCGTCGGCGGCGGTCGCCGCCGCCTGGTCGACCACGGCCTCGAACTCGGCGACGAAGCCGCGCATCGCGGTCAGCGCGTCGCGGGCCTTGGCGGGCGTGAGTGTGCCGGTGCTGGTGCCGAAGTGCAGCCACACGAGGGTGCGGCGGCCGTATGCCTGGGACCGGTAGTTGTCCACGACGACCTGGGCACCGAGGAAGGGCACCTTGGCGTTTTCGGCGGTGCTGTAGTTGTCGTCGATGTTGCGCAGCTCGGTTTCGATCGGCGTGGTGGAGTGCCAGCCGGGTTCGCCGTCGGCGCCAGCGTGGTCGAGCCCGCACTCGGGGTTGCAGCCGTAGCGGGCGATCCAGGCGGGGCCGCGCTGGGCGGCGGTGAGCGGGCCGTCCTCGTTGAGGAACCCGGCGACGTGCACGCTGAACTCGGCGAGCTGGGTGCGGATGCTGGCCTCGGCGTCGGCGAGGGAGATTCGGGCCGGGTCGTAGATGGCCTCGTAGGCGTAGGCGTCCGTGTCCGGGGTGGCCCAGAGGTCGAGGGCCGCCCTCTCGGTGGAGGGGCCGTAAGTGGCGCCGATAGCGACGGTGACGCCAGTGCGCTGTTCTCTGGTGTCCGGCGTCGCCGTTGACGCCTCGGGGATTACGCTGGTCATGTCGATGCGCTTCTCTCTACTTGCTGGTAGGTGCGATTGCGTGCTCGACAGGCGCCCCGGGCTCGACCCCCGGGGCGTCGCCGTTTTCCTCTGCGGCCGCTGCCGACTCGACCTCGGCGGCGGCCTGGTCCTGAAGACCGAGGAAGTTCAGGAGATCGCTGCGGCGGACCTTGAGGGACCTGCCGATGCGGATCACGGGCACGGGCGTCTCGCCCTTGGCGATGAGCTCGTACCAGACGGTGCGGCTGATGCCGCCGCAGGCGCCGGCGCCGTCGGGCCAGGCGTCGGGCATGGCGGGAAGGGCGAGAACCTCGGCCACGGATAGCGCCTTGCGGCGGACTGCGGTGCGCGTGGTCATGCCGACACCTTGGCGAGGCTGTCGAGCCAGGAGTCGACATCCGTCCGGCGAGCCCGGAGGTGCTTTCCGACGCGGACCCAGGTCGGGCCGAGGCCGCGGGTCTTCCAGCCGTAGATCGTGGACTTGGGGATCTGGAGTTCGTCGGCGAGGTCGTCGACGGACACCCAGGTGTGATCGCAGGCCCCGTGCCGCACGGCAGCGCGGGCCCTCTCCTTGGTTGGCATCAGTTGCCGTCCTCCAGAGTTTGGTCTCTGACGCTGCAACTCCAGCACGCGCGCATCAGCCGCGTCAAGCGTTTCATTTCAAACTCTGCATCCTCCAGCGTCTGGCGTCCGACGCTGCACGGCCCGTACCTTGAGGGCATGGCGAACGATGACAAGGAACGGCCACTAGCGGTGATCATTGGTGAGAGGCTCAAGCTCTTCCGGCAAGAGCGTGGTCTCCGTCAGGCCGATGTGGCGGCCGCTGCCGCAGAGTGGGGACTGCCGTGGGCGCGCTCCAGCGTGGCCGCCCTGGAGGGCGGCAGCCGGAATCTGTCGATCGAAGAAGCGCTAATGCTACCGCTCGTCATGGGAGAACTCGGCGGATGGGACAAGCCCCTGGTTCCAGACGATGCTGATATCGCTCTTACATCGAAGAGCGGCATCCAGGGAATGTATATCCCGGTGCTCGCTAACGGCTTGACGTCAGAGACGGCGTCGCTCACGGAAAAAAGCCCTTTGAGTGAAAGCAGCTACGGTATCCGGGGCGCTACGCAGGAAGATGCCTCGCCGGACCAAGATCTGTACTCCTATCAGCGGCATGCCGAAGAGACCGCGTGGAAGCTTTTCTGTTCACGCGTCTACCCAGAGCTCAACTTTCGAGACGTGGCCCACGGGATGAACCTCGGGAAGGATCTGGAGCTAGTGGCAAAGGTCGCTAAGCGCCTCACTCTTCCTAACGATGGTCCGCCGAGTTGGGGGATCGTAAACGTTCTCTCCAGGGCCTTGTGGGGGCAGTCGCTGGAGGCCGAGAGAGACGAGCGGGCGGCCCAGCGGGAGGGCTTGCAGGGGCGCGCCCTCCAGAGCGCCAAGGGGCACATCACCCGTGACCTGACTGCGGAACTTGAGGCGGAGGCATTGCGCGTGTGGCCGGAACTGGACGGCGTTTTTGGCCAGTTGGCTACCATTTGGAATGATCCTGAGCAATTGCGCGAGTGGACAGTGAATGCCAGTGTTAGGGGTGGCCTGGAACTGCGGCAACGTCGCCGCGAGGGCCAGGTTCAGCGATTCAATGTGGAGCAGAGTAAGGCAGCCAAAGCCTTGGAAGACATTGGCGCTTCACTACGAGCTGCACGACTCACCGCTGGCATGTCCATCGATGATGTGGCCGAATCGATCATGGCGCGCCCGCGGGCGGTGGAAGAAATCGAATCTGGCGAGTATCTGAAAGGCAAGAAGGTTGAGCAGGTTGAAGCTTACCTTCGGGCCTTCGCCCGCGCTGTTGGTGTCTCCCCAGACGAAATTGGGCGCAGCTATTCGGCAAGTCTCGCAGATGGGAGCGCATAGGAATGCCTGCACCTCGCCGCGCTGGCGGCATCAGTAAACGCTGCGAGTGCCGCGGCCCGGACGGCAAGCTGCTCGGCAAGGCGTGCCCGCAACTGCCGAAGAAGAACCACGGTGCACCGTTCATCCGCCAGGAACTCCCCCCCACCGCCGAGGGCAAGCGGCGCACCTTCCGCCGCACCGGCTACACCAAGGTCACCGACGCGCAAGCCGACCTCACCAAGCTGCAGGCCATCCTCGACCTCCCCGGCGACGACGAGGACGCCGCCCGCCGCGTCGGCGACCTCCTCCAGAACGTCATGCGCGACCGGGCCCCGATCCCGGAGGCCGCCGAGGTGTCCCGGCGCATCGGCGTCGGCGTCCCCCTCGACGGCGCGATGACCGTAGGGGAGTGGCTCGACACCTGGGTCTCCTCGAAGAAGACGAAGACGACCACGACGAACGGCTACCGCTCCCACATCCGCGTCCACCTGAAGCCCGGCGTCGGCCACTACCGCCTGGACCGCTTCAACGTCGGCCACGTCCAGGAGTTCTTCGACCGCATCGACGAGCAGAACGAAGTCGTGCGCGCCGAGAACCAGGCCCGCCGCGAGCAGGAAGCACGAGCGAAGTGGGGCAAGAACTCCCGTCCGCCGGCCGCCGAGTCCGAGCGCCTGGCGCGCGAGCGGGAGAAGCTCGCCGCGATGCCCCCGTACCGGACCATCACCGGCCCGGCGACGAAGCAGCGGATACGGGCGACGCTGCGGACCGCGCTCAACGCGGCGATCAAGCGGCAGCTCATTACCTTCAACCCGGCCGCGCACGTCGAGCTGGCCTCCGGGAAGCGGCCCAAGGCCGTGCTGTGGACCGACCAGCACGTGGCGCACTGGCGGAAGGCGGGGGAGAAGCCGAGCGCGGTGATGGTGTGGACGCCGCCGCAGATCGGCGCGTTCCTCGACGAGGCCGAGTCGTCCCGCCTGTACGCGTTCTTCCACCTGATCGCCTTCCGGGGGCTGCGCCGCGGCGAGGGCGTCGGCCAGGACTGGGTGAACGTCGACCTCGACGGGCACGCCATCACCATCGCCAAAGAGATCGTGGTCGACGGCTGGACGCCCATCGAGGACGACCCGAAGACCGACGGGTCGGCCGCCACGATCGCACTCGACAGCGTCAACGTGGCCGTCCTCCGCGCCCACCGCGAGCGCCAGGAGCAGGAGCGGGAGGCGTGGAACCGGCACGCGGCCGAGGAGCGTGCCCAGGGCAAGGACACCGCGGACTGGGTCGACACGGGCAAGGTCTTCACGGACATCGACGGGGCGTGGCTGCACCCGGAGAAGGTCTCTGACGAGTTCCGCCGCATCTGCTGGCGGGCCGACCTGCCTCCGATCAATCTCCGGGATCTCAGGCACTGTGCGGCCACCCTGATCCATGCGGGCGGGGGAGACCTGCATGCGATCAAGGAGACGTTGCGGCACTCCACGATCAAGCTGGCGTCCGACACCTACACCTCCTTGCTCAAGGAGGTCGATCTGGAGATCGCGGAGAAGGCGGCCGCGCTCGTGCCGCGGGCCCGGAAGCCGCGCGACGAGACTGCCCCTGCGGGGGCGTGAGCGGTACTCTGGGAGTGGACAGCAAGGCCCTCGTCATCGCAGGTGGCGGGGGCCTTCTTGCTGGCCCGCTGCTGGCCCGAACGCTCCGGAAGTAGCCGATTGAAGGCGGCATAAGGCGGCATCAGAGAGAGGCGAGGGTGACGCGCACCCCTGCCGTGACCAGCACTTTTCGAACCTGTCCGGCAGGAGTCGACACAGGGCGGAATCAGGCGTATCAGTGCTACCGGAGACTCATAATCCGTCGGCCGTGGGTTCGAGTCCCACCCGCCCCACCAGTGCAGGCTTCTGACCTGCGGAAACGTCCCTTCCTGGTAGAGGGATCATGGACTCCGGCCCAACGGAGAGAATCCGCTGCTCAGGGGTACGGTCCGAAGCTGCAGAGGATCGCCTGGCTGATCCTGGCAGGGCTCTGACCTGCAGTGACGCGAGCGTTCAGGTGTACTGGAGGCCGCCTGGCGGCTCTGTGATCCAGGATCCAGTGGACGCACAGTGGACGCGAGGGCGTGGAGCTGGTTGGAGAGCGGCATGGCCGGTTCGAGGAAGAAGAGGATCGTCGGGGCGGTTGTCCGAGTTCAAGAGCCGCTTCGGTCATAGCGGATCCATGAAAGCCGCGGGTGAGTGAGGCGCCACCCCGGACGTGGCTACCGTGTACTACGTGCCGCCCCGCACACCCGACCTCCACCCCGGAAGGCATCTGGTCCTCCATGCAACGCGGTTGGCTTGCAAGCATCACGTATGCCAGCTGCCGCCCAGGCGGCACAACAGGGCGGTGGCCACCGCCGTTGTAGACAGCCCTGACCGAGCGCGCCGGCAGGCGGCACGCAGCAGGCGTCATTGCTGCCTGTACCTGAGTTTGAGTGGACACGAGGCCCCGCGCGGCCTCCGCTGCCCCGGCTTGGGATCACGCTGTAGCGCGCCCTGCTCGTGCTGACCAACGGCGAGGTCGCACGCTGGCCGACTGTCTTCGCCGCGATCTGACGGAAGCGGCTGTGCCAGGAGCACGCCGCACCGACGTGATCGGCTGGTGCTGGTGCTGGGTGTCGCGCCAGCGGTGCGGGCTACAGGTCGTCGGGCAGGAGCCGGAAGGCAGGATGGCCGGTCAGGGGGCGGACCATGCGGAAGTGATGGTCGGTGGTGAGCAGGGCGTCGGTGCGGTAGGCGGCGGCCAGGGCGACGTTCATGGCGTCGGTCAGTCCGATGCCTTTGCCGCCGTCGGCGTCGGCATACCCCTCTGCGACCGCGATCGCCGCACTCAGGTGCGTGCTGACAGGCGGCACCTCGAATCGGCGCGTCGCTACATTGCGTTCGATGAACCGGGCCGCCGCCAGAGCCTTGCGGGCTCCGGCGCGTGTCGCGATCAGGTAATCCAACTCGGCCAGAACCAGGGGGGAGATGACCAGGTGGCTGGTCGCTGCCAGTGCCTTCCTGTGCTCCTGGTGTCCGGTGAGGTTCGGATCGAGCAGGCGGTACAGGCCGTTGGTGTCGGCGATGGCGATCATCGTCACGCGCCCATCCCCTTGAGCGTGTCCTCGATCTCGTCGTCGGTGAGATCGGGCAGGCCGAGGTCGGGCAGGTCGAGGTCCCCCATGGGGTCGGTCGGGTACGGGGGGATGTCGGTGTCGCTTATCGGTACGACCCGAGCCACCGGGGTGCCGTTCTTGGTGACCGTGACGGTCTCGCCACGGGCCGCGGCGGCAAGGATCTGCGAGGACTTCTGGTTGAACTCGCGGGCAGTGGTCTCCATGTAGTACATGTTACTACCCTAGGCTGTCGGCGACGGACGGTGCCGCTCATTCGGTATCCCAGCGGAACGGCCGGAACGCGAGTGCCGACGACCCTCCGGGATGGGTACGGCAGCCTCGCACGCCCGGGCCCATCGCCCGGGCGTTATGCCGGGGGCATCACCCCGTGGATCCGCGACAGGGTGAACACCCGCTCCGCATCGCGTAGATGACACCAGGCATACAGATACGGAGGGTCGAGGTCGAGGCCGCTGATGGTGCGGATCGTGCGGCTGCCCGTGGTGGCGACGTACTCGATGGTGACCGCCGTCCCACTGTCGACGGCGTGGGCGAGTTGGCGGACATCGGCGTAGGGGATCTGGGTCGCGTATCCGGCGATGATTTCTTCGGTATCGGTGGCGAAGGGGATGCCGTTGCAGGGGTCGGGGGCGGGATGGGCCAGTGGGGCGCCCGCGAGTCGGGTGGCCAGAGCGGCCAGCTCGGCCCGCTTCGGGGCGGCGGTCGTGCGGGATGGGGTGCTGGGCCTGCTGACCGCTCTGCGCGGAGGCGGTACCGGCGCGGTCGCCCCGGGGCTGCCGGGTCGTTCGACGCGCACGGTTCCGTCGGCTGTCTCCGCGACCGGCGCGTATCCCTCGATCCGCAGTGCGGCGAGGGTTTTCTCCAGCGGGGTGCGGCTGACGAGGACGGTCGGGGCAAGGTGCCGCAGGCCCAGTCTGGAGAGTTTGCGGTGGGCGGCGATCTCGGTGAGGAGGGCGGGTTCCTCGCCGTGGATGACGCAGGCGGCCGAGGCGATGCGGATCCGGCCGTGGCTGCGTGCCGTGTCCGTGATCAGGTAGGACAGGGGCTGGGGCACCGGGTTGGCGGCGACGGCACCCAAGTCGGCCTCGATGGAGTCCGGGCTATGGCCGGCGTCCAGGGCGCGGCGGACGCTCGCCGGGCTGAACCGCCACAGCGAGGCCGTGCCGCTGGTCTCCCGGTCGGCGACCGAGTCCAGCAGCGTGACCAGCCGCGCGGCGGGCGTGCCGGTGACGACAGCGGTCAGGTCGCTGCCGAAGCGGGCCGTCGCGGTGGCGGCGGGAAGCAAGCGGTGGCAGGCGGCGGCCAGTTCCTCGGTGCTGTCGGCCAGCAGAGCGGCGCCGATCGGGGACAGCGCACCGCGAGCGAGGACACCGAGCAGCTCCGCTTCCCGGACCACGGTGGCGAACGGCGTCGCGTCCTGTGGCAGCATCTCGGCGAGTGGCCGTGACCAGTGGGCGAGAGGACCCAGTTCGGCTGCGTTCTTCGCGCCTTGCCCGGCCGGAAGCCGGGAAGCGGCGGTGAGCAGCCCCTTCCGGGCCTGGAGACAGCCGGCGCAGGACGGGGTCCCGGCCAGGGCGGGCAGCACCTTGTTGTCGTTGTCGCGGGCCTGCGAGGGGGTGAGCCCAAGTGTCCACCAGGCGTGCAGCAATACCGGAAGTCGCTCTGCGGGCTCCGACTCGGCCCAGGTGTCGTAGGCGTCCGTCGTCGCGACCCGGTCGCCGTCACGGGCCATGAGACCGGCTTCGTACGCCGTCTCGAGGGTGAGACGTACGACGGTCTCCTCGCAGCGTGCTGCCTTGCCGATCCTGGCCAGTTCGCGTGCTCCGACGCCGCCGGACTTCAGCCGGGCGGGCGGAGCCGTCGCACACACCGACAGGACCGACGCGGCGTGGGCGGCGAACGCCGTGGCCGCGGCGGACGCCTCACTGTCGACCTCCACCGGGGAGACGGGCACCAGAGGTGTGACGGGCGGCGCGGGGTCGAACGGAGCATGCCAGCCTGGCCCGCGCAGCGCGAGCGCCACCTCGGCGGGCATCCGCACAGGGCCGTAGCCGTATCGGCCCTGGACCAGCAGCCCCCGCTCCAGCGCCCAGCGCGCACCCGGTTCAGAAGCGGGCTGGCTCCCGAAGAGGACGAATGCCTGGGGTCGGTACGCGGGGTCCGCCCTGCGTTTCAGCAGTTTCCGGGTGTCGGCCGGTGCCTGGGCTACCACCGCGGCGACACGTGCCGGGTCGCTGTGGTGCTCCACGAGCGACGCGAGGCGCTGCGGTTTGGTGCCGGGAGGCCGCACGCCCAGAGCTGTGAGCATGCGGCGCAACTCCTCGGAGGTCGTGTCCTTCGACAGCGCCGCCAGCGGCTGGTCCAGCCCGAGCGGCGTGTCCCACGCCTGCCGCAGGGGAGCGGCCATGCGCAGTGCTCCCTCGCGGTCCGGCCAGACCAGCGCATGCGTGGACAGCGTCTGGAGCGCCGTTTCCAGACCGCGTGCGGCCCGGCCCTCCGTCGCGTCCAGCAGGTCCGCCAGGACGTCCCGAGAGGTCGGCGCACCCAGTGCCGCCAGCGCCTCGGCTGCCTGCAGGGCGGGCAGCGGGAGCCGGGGCAGCGCGAGCGCGACCGAGCCCGGGCGTTGCAGGCGATCGGCCAACTCGCTCACCGAGCGGGGCTCCGGCGGGGACACGGCATCCTGCCGTGCCGCGAGTACCCGCTCCAAGTGTTCGGCGCTGAGGCGGTGGAGCCATGCTGCGAGGGTCGACTTACCGGACTTCACTGATCAGTGCACCTCGTTGAAGGGAAACGCCACGCTTCGCGCCCACAGGCCGGGCGAGACGCGCCGTGCCATACGGCCTCCAAGCATGGCGCATCCGGCGGGTGCCGCAGGGCCGTCGTCAGAGATTCGCGGACAGGGCCGCACCGGGTCTCTCTCCCCACACAAAGTCGTCGCCGTGCGGCAGATGGAGAAGCCGGAGAGGGACCGGTTGCGGGAACCGTAGCCGTGCGGAGGGCTGCATGGTGGGCCCGTAGTGGACACGCAGTGGACGGAAGGACCGGTAACGATCAGGAAGACCGGAGCAGGAAGCGGCAGTCGCCACCCTTGTGACCTGCACAAACAGGAAGGTAAGGGAAGGAATCCGGACGGGAGCGAAACACCCGCAAGGACTCATAATCCGTCGGCCGTGGGTTCGAGTCCCACCCGCCCCACCAGTGCAGGGCCCTGACCTGCGGAAACGTCTCTTCTGAGGTGTCGGAACATGAACTCGGGCTCATCGGACTGAACCCGCTGCTCGCGAGTTCGGCGGCGAGTTGACGGATGACGGTGGGCGTTGTGCTGACCTGCGCGAATGCGGCGGGAGCGGGGTGCGGGAGAGACTCGACAGAGGCCGTCGACGAGGCGCCGGGGCGAAATTGAGGACACTGCGAGGACGCAGGTATCGCGACGCCTGCCGTCGAGGTCACCTCAGGGCAGAGTGTGCGGTGTGGGCCCAGCGCCACGGGTACCCGGCACGCGTCCGGAGTGCCCGTCCTCGGCCAACCGGAACCGCGAGCACGGTTGACGAACGGTACGGGCCACGCGTGAGTCCCCTGGCTCGCCAGCCATTTCGCCGGCTCGGGCAGCCGGGCTTCGGTGAGTCCTCGACAGGCCATTGCCGCAGGGCCACCCCGTTCCTCATCACCGACACTCTCAGAATCGTCCTGGCGGCAGGACTGCTGCCGTTCGTCTGGCGCGGCACGCCGCGGGGACCGCTTTCCGTCTGTGTGGCTGTGGAGGCTCTACTGCCTGAGGTCGATCATGCGGACCGGCTGTCCCGTCGTGCGGGCGATGGTGTCGAAGTCACGGTCGCAGTGGAGCAGCGTGAGCCCCGCTTCCTCGGCGGCGGCGGCCACGAGGAGATCGACGGGGCCCGCGCTGCGGTGCTCGCCCTTGGCAGTGAGCTGTTCCTGGACGACGCGGGAGCGGCGGTAGACGCCGTCCGGCATGGGGCACCAGGCGTAGTGGGCATCGAGCGCCACCTTCAAACGCGTACGGTCTGCGGCCGAACGGGCTGAGTACAGGACCTCGAGTTCGGTGATGTCGCAGATCGCGACGAGGCCGGCGCCGATCCTGTCATCCCAGTCGGCCGTGTTCTGACGGAGCAGGACGCGGGCGAGCGCGGAGGTGTCGATGAGGTAATCGGCGACGGTCACTCATCCACTCCCGTGTCGTGGACGGCGTCGTCTGCCGCGCTCGTGGGGCGGTACTTGCTCTTGTCCAGCAGTAGGCCCATGTCCAGGGCACCCCCGGCCGCCAGGGTGCGGGCTTCGTCGAGCGCACGCAGACGTCGGTAGCGGGCAGTCACTTCCCGCAGGGCGGTGTTGATGGTGTCGCGCTTGGTGGTGGTACCGAGCTCCTTGGCTGCTTCTTCCAGTGCTTCGTCGTCGAGATCGATGACCGTACGACTCATGATTGTCCTCCTCCACAGGCAAGGCGAAGTATATCAAGGTGCAAGATCTTTTGTATATCACGGAGTGATGCGGTGAGTGTCCAGCGGCTGTGGCGCCCCCGTGGGGCCGGCGTCGGTGGTCGTCCCGCGTCGTACGGGTCGCCCGCACCCGGGCCGCGCCCGCATACGGCTCTACGGCCGGGCGAGCGGCGACACCCTCGCCACAGCACCGCTGCCGGGTGCCGGACCGGACGTGTTCGATGGCCGGCCGACGGCGCCCCGGGGCCGTGGGTGCGTAGCGCACCCCGCACATGCGGGACATGAGTTTGTAACGAGCCATTGACAGGAGCTTTGGCCGAAGGCACTCTCATGTGCACATGGTTGCCTAACCGGTTAGGCAAACCGGTTTCTACCAGTATGGGTGGGGATGATGGCGCGCCGGATCGGGATCAAGGACGTGGCTGCGGCGGCGGGTGTGTCCAAGGCGACGGTGTCGCACGTCCTCAACCGGGTCGAGGGCAAGCGGATCAGCCAGGAGACCCAGCAGCGCGTCTGGCAGGTCGCCGAAGAGCTCGGATACGCGCCGAACAGTCTGGCGCGGGCATTGACGACGCAGCGGTCGCAGACCATCGGCTTCGTCAGCGACGAGATCGCCACCACCCCGCACGCCGGCCGGATGATCCTGGGTGCCCAGGAGGCCGCCGCGGCCGAGGGCCTGGTGCTGCTGCTGGTCAACACGAGCGGCGATGCGGAGCTGGAGCGCACCAGCATCGAAATGCTGCTCCAGCGGCAGGTGGACGGCGTGCTGTACGCGGCGATGTACCACCAGGTCGTGCGCCTGCCGGACAGCCTTCGCTCGACGCCCACCGTGCTGCTGGACGCGCGCTGCGACGACCCCGCTGTCCCCTTCGTGGTGCCCGACGAGGTCCAGGGCGGTTACACGGCGGTGGGCGAGCTGATCGCTCATGGGCACCGCAGGATCGGTGTGACCGTGCAGACCCGCGACCTTCCCGCCCGGCAGGGCCGCTTGGAGGGCTACCGCAAGGCGCTGGCGGAGGCCGGTGTCCCCTACGACCCGTCCCTGATCGCCGCCGAGACGGCGGTGCCCTTCGACACGGTCGGCGGTGATGTGGACTCGGGCTACCGGGCCGCCCGGCGTCTGCTGACGGCGGAGCAGCGCCCGACGGCGTTGTTCTGCTACACGGATCGGATGGCCGCAGGCGCTTACCGGGCTGCCGCCGAGTTGGGACTGTCCATCCCTCATGACCTGTCGGTCGTGGGGTTCGACAACCAGGAGCTGGTCGCCGAGGCGCTCTACCCCCAGCTGACCACGGTCCAGCTCCCGCACTACGAGATGGGAGCGCGGGCCGTCGCACAGCTGCTCGCGCTCACCGGAACGCCGGGTACGCCACCAGGCCCGGTCGCACAGGAGATGCTGCACTGCCCGCTGGTGGCGCGGGCATCGGTCACTTCGCCGCCCCGGCTCTGAACCCGGGACGGCGAAGCATTCGCACCACGACAGGCGACCGTCGCAACCGGTCGTCATCCCTGTCAGTACTTGAAACACAGTGAGGGTACACGCATGTCCTCTGGGATTCTCAAGGAGCCGTTCAGCCGCCGTGGCGTGCTGAGAGCCGGCGTCGCCTCCGCCGCGGTGGCGGGCGTGGGCGGGCTGGCCTCCGCCTGTTCCTCCGGCTTGTCCAGCTCCTCCGACTCGAACGTGCTGAACGTGCTGGTCTTCACCGACCAGGCGTCCGCGGACAAGCTGAGCACGGTGGCCGCGCCGTTCGAGGCGGCGCACCCGGGTATGAAGGTGAAGTTCACCGGTATCTCGGGCACGGACTGGAACGACTTCTTCAGCAAGCTGCTCACCCAGATCGCCGCCGGCAACGCCCCCGACATCGCCTCCGTCGCCACCGAGGGCCTGCAGCTGTTCGCGGCCAAGGGCCTGGCCGAACCGCTGGACGACTACGTCAAGCGGGACGCGTCCCAGCTCAAGTCGTACTTCGCCGACGTCCACCCGGCGCTGATCGAAGCGATGATGTACCAGGGCCACCTGTACGAACTGCCGACCGATTTCAACGCCGGCAACATGTTCTACAGCACCTCTCTGCTGGAAAAGGCCGGCGTGGGACGCCCGGCCGACGACTGGACCAAGGACGACTTCTACGACATCGCCAAGAAGATCGCCGCCAAGGGCGGTTCGGCCGTCCCCTACAACTGGGTGGTGCGGCTGTGGGGCAGTTGGACGTCCTGGATGTACGCCAACGGCGGCAACCTGCTGACCGAGGGCAAGTGGGACGGCGGCGACTGGCTGTGGAACACCTTCTACCCGAACGACCCCGCCGCCTCGGGCCGCAAGGGCGGCTGGCGCTGGGGGGATCCGACCGCCAACTCCGCCCCGGTCGTCGAGTCCCTCGACTACATGATCCAGCTGCAGAAGGAGGGCTTGTCGGCCAAGCCTGACGTCGGTGGCGGCGCCACGCTGCAGGGCCTGTTCGCCAGCAACAAGATCGGCATGTCGGTCGGCGGCGGGTTCTGGGCGGGCGGCCTGCACAACGCAGGCATGACGGACGGATCCTTCGACGTGCAGTACTTCCCCAAGTGGCGCTCCCAGCGTCACCTGTTCGGCGCGGGCGGCTACGGCATCCTCAAGTCGTCCAAGAACAAGGACCTCGCGTGGGAGTTCGTGAAGTCCCTGGTGTCGGCGAAGAACCTGGACGTGCTGATGCCGGGCAACACCACCACCTTCCCGCGCAAGTCGATGATGACGGCCGAGAGGTACTCCACCACCGGTCCCAAGAACTGGCAGGTCTTCTACGACACCCTCACCAAGTTCCCCGAGACCGCGCCGATCCCGGCGCCTCCGTACTACCAGGCGATGGCGATCGCGCTGAACAAGCGCACCACCGAGGCGATGGCCTCGGGCAAGGCGAAGGCGGCCCTGGACGGTCTGCAGAGCGATCTCGAGACCGCCATGAAGACGGGGTGACGCGTCGATGTCACAGGTTGTGAAAAACCGTGGCCGCGCGTCCGCCCCGTCGGGCGCGCGGTCCGGCCGCCCTCCTGAGCAACAGGCGGACCAGAGCGCGGCGCTGCGTCGCCGCGCCCAGATGCGACGCGCCCGCCGCGAGACCCTGTTCGGCTACGCCATGGTGGCCTCGGCCCTGGTCGTGGTCGTCGTGTTCACCGTGGTGCCGATCCTCGCCTCGTTCGTCCTCGCCCTGTTCAAGTGGGACGCCATCTCCAGCCCTGAGTTCGTCGGGCTGGACAACTTCGACGCGCTGCTGAGCGACGAGACGGTCACCAACTCGCTGCTGGTGACCTCCGGTCTCGCCGTGATCATCGTCTTCCTCCAGGTCGCCCTGGGCCTGGGGCTGGCGCTGCTGGTCGCCCAGCGGGCGTCGAAGATCGTGCAGCATCTCTTCCGCGCGGCGTTCTTCCTGCCGATGCTGGCCTCCGCGGCGTCCATCTCGATCGTGATGGCGTACGTGTTCAACGACCAGTTCGGCGTTATCAACTACTACCTGAACCTGCTTCACCTGCCCGAGGTTTCGTGGCTGAGCTCCACCGGGGGAGCGACGGCCACCATCGTGCTGGTCGCCGTGTGGCAGCAGCTGGGCTTCACCTTCATCCTCTTCGTCGCCGCCCTCGGCTCTGTCCCGGGTGACGTCCTGGAGGCCGCGCAGATCGACGGCGCATCGTCCGCCCGCATGTTCTGGCGGATCAAGCTGCCCCTCATCAGCCCCACCGTGCTGTTCGCCTCCACCGTCGGACTGATCAACACGATGCAGCTGTTCGACCAGCCTTATGTGATGACCAAGGGCGGCCCCGGCGAGTCGACCTACACCACCGTGCTGCTCGTGTACCGGACGGCCTTCCAGAACCTCCAGTTCGGCTATGCCTCGGCCATCTCCGTGGTGCTGTTCGCCGTCCTGCTGATCATCACGGCCGTGCAGTTCACGGTGAGCCGAAAGTGGGTGTTCTACTCGTGACCGCCATCCTCGACAAGCCGCCCGCAACCATCGCCCGCGCCCCGCGCCGGCGCCGACGGGTCCGGATCGGACGTCTGCTGTCGCTCACCGTGCTGACGGTCGCGGCCGTGCTGGTGGTGGCACCGCTCGTGTGGGCTCTGGCCACCTCGCTGCGCACCCCGGCCACGTCGTTCGACAATCCGCCGCAGTGGATCCCCACCGATCCGGTCTGGTCGAACTACCAGGCCGTCTTCGACAAGGTCCCCTTCACCGGGTTCTTCCTCAACAGCGTGGTGGTCACCGGACTCATCGTGGTCGGCCAGCTCATCACCTCCACGATGAGCGGCTACGCCTTCGCCATGGTCCGCTTCCGCGGCAACAAGGCTCTGTTCGCCGTCATCCTGGCCACCATGATGGTCCCGATCCAGACGACCATCATCCCGGTCTTCCTGATCATCAAGTACCTGGGTCTGACCGACAGCCGCATGGCGCTCGTCCTGCCCGCCGTCGGAGGCGCCTTCGGCACCTTCCTGATGCGGCAGTACTTCCTGCAGATGCCACGCGAACTCGGCGAGGCGGCACGGGTGGACGGAGCCTCCCACTTCCAGGTCTTCGCCCGTATCTACGCCCCCATGGCGCGCGCCCCGATGGCCGCCCTGGGAGTGCTCACCTTCTCCGCCTACTGGAATGAATTCTTCCGCCCGCTGATCTTCCTGCAGTCGACCGACAACTTCACCCTGCCCCTGGGCCTGGTGACCCTGCAGGGAA
Source organism: Streptomyces sp. NPDC018693 (assembly GCF_044391385.1). NCBI lineage: Bacteria > Bacillati > Actinomycetota > Actinomycetes > Kitasatosporales > Streptomycetaceae > Streptomyces > Streptomyces sp. NPDC018693. Next base: position 743,322 of record NZ_JBIRZZ010000003.1, read on the forward strand.
ACATGGGCACCGGCAGCATCTCCATCGTGCTCGCCGCAGTGATCCTCGCTCTGATCCCCAGCGTGCTGATCTTCCTTGCCGCCCAGCGGTATTTCGTCGAGGGAATCGTGGCCGGCTCCTTCCGCTGAGCCTCCGGCCGCCCTCACGCTCTCCAACACCTCGAAAGGCACGCGTGTGTCCCCCGCGCCCTTTGACCGCGACCGGCACCGTCCCGTCGCGCACCTGCGCCCGCCGGTCAACTGGATCAACGACCCCAACGGGCTGGTCCACCACGACGGCCACTACCACGTCTGCTACCAATACAACCCGCACGGAACCGACCACGCCAACATGCACTGGGGCCACTTCCGCAGCCCCGACCTGCTGAGCTGGGAACCGCTGCCCCTGGCCCTCACCCCCACCCCCGGGGGCGAGGACGCCGACGGCTGCTTCTCCGGCAACGCGGTCTCCGACGGCGACCGGCTCGTCGCCTTCTACTCCGCGCACCGCCAGGAGCGCCCGCAGCACCAGCTGGTCACCACCGCCACCTCCCGCGACGGCGGCCTGACCTTCCTCCCCCGCGGCGACCTGCTCATACCCGAACCGCCCGACGGCACCACCATGTACCGCGACCCCTACGTCTGGCAGGACGGGAACAGCTGGCGGATGCTGGTCGGCGCCGCACTCGCCGACGGCCGCGCCGCGGCCCTGCTGTACGACTCGCCCGACCTGCAGACCTGGACCTACCGGGGACCCTTCTGCACCCGCGCACCGGAGTCTGTCGGCGACAGGGGACTGCTCACCGGCGAAGGGTGGGAGTGCCCTCAGTACCTGCCGGCGGCCGACGGGCGAGGTGCCCTCATCGTCTCCGCCTGGTACGAGCGCGACGGCCCGCACGGCGTGCTGGCCCTGGCCGGTGAGGACCACGGCGACGTCTTCGAAGCGGGCCCGCCCCAACTCCTCGACCACGGCCCGGACTTCTACGCCCCCGCCCTGCTGCGCGCACCCGGCGGCAGATGGCTGCTGTGGGGTTGGTCCTGGGAAGCCCGCAACAAGGAGTGGTCGGCGGCCGAAGGCTGGGCCGGAACGCTCACGCTCCCCCGCGAGACAGAACTGACCGAGGACGGTCGCATCTACCAGCGGCCCGCAGCGGAACTGCTCGCGCTACGCGGGGAACGTACCGTCCACGCAGCCGGGCTGGCCTCAGACTCCACTCCCGTGAACCTTGGCGAAGTCAGCCGCAGCTTCGACCTCACGGCCCGTCTCGAAGCCACCGGCAAGACCGGCCTGCGCCTGGTCACCGCCCCCGACGAGGCCGAATACCTCGACATCCTCCTCGACGCCGACGCAGGCCGGCTGGTCGTCAACCGCGATCACGCCTCACTGGACCCGCGCGCCCACGGCGGCACCTACACTATGCCCTGCCCCAGCGGCCAGCCGGTCGACCTCCGTATCGTCGTCGACCACTCCATCGCCGAGATCTTCCTCTCGACCGGCCAGGTACTCACCCTGCGCTTCTACCCCATGGGCGAACACCCCTGGCACCTGCAGGCGCACACCGCACCCGGCGCACGGCTCACCTACACGATCGACGCATGGCAGCTCCTGCCGCTCGAGATCAAAGAATCCGGCACCGACACGCCCAACACGAGAGGCCGCGTGGCGTAGCCGCCCCGATCAACGTGCGATTACCCCAAGTTCCGGCAGAACCCGGCCGTAGAGGACGACACCCCCACGATCTCCAGTCCCGCCACGCCGCCTTCCTGCCGTTCCCGAATGAACCATTCGACCTGAAAGCGCGCTCTCCACCACCTCGCTCGCTCACATCCTCAAACCGGGAGAAAGCTCCATGCCCCCTGCCTCGAACTCCTCCTCGCCCGGACGTCCAGCCGTCGCCCGTCGCACCGTTCTCGGAGCGGCAGGCGCCGCGGCCACCGCGGCCCTGACCCTTCCCGTGCCGGCGTCAGCCGCCCCCCAGACCAAGCCGCCGCGGCCCCTGCCCGGCGGCGGCGATCTCGGCCCGAACGTCATCGTCCTCGACCCGTCCACCCCCGGCATCCAGACGAAACTGGACGAGGTATTCGAACATCAGGAGGCGGACGAATTCGGCACCGGCCGCTACGCGTTCCTGTTCAAGCCCGGCACATACAACGGCCTCAACGCCCAGATCGGGTTCCACACCTCCATCGCCGGCCTCGGGCTGACTCCCGACGAGACGACCATCAACGGGGACATCACCGTCGACGCCGAATGGAACGGCGGCAAGGCCACGTCGAACTTCTGGCGGTCCGCCGAGAACCTCGCGGTGGTACCGGCCAACGGCACGAACCGCTGGGCGGTCTCCCAGGCGGCGCCCTTCCGGCGCATGCACGTCCGCGGGAACCTCGATCTCGCCCCCACCGGCTACGGCTGGGCCAGCGGCGGCTACATCGCCGACAGCCGCATCGACGGCCACGTCGGACCGTACTCCCAGCAGCAGTGGTACACCCGCGACAGCGTCATCGGCAGCTGGCTCAACGCCGTGTGGAACATGGTGTTCTCCGGCGTCCAGGGCGCACCCGCGCAGAGCTTCCCCAACCCGCCCTACACCACACTCGACACGACCCCCATCTCACGGGAGAAGCCGTTCCTCTACCTACGGCGAAACGAGTACCGGGTCTTCCTGCCCGCGAAGCGCACCAACGCCCGCGGTGTCAGCTGGGGCAATGGCACGCCGCGAGGTACCTCACTGCCCTTGTCGCGGTTCTACGTGGCCAGGCCCGGTGTCACTGCGGCCACACTCAATCGGGCACTCGCCCAGGGACTCCACCTGCTGCTCACCCCGGGGATCTATCACCTCGATGAGCCGGTCCGCGTCAGGCGGGCCAACACGGTGGTGCTCGGACTCGGCTACGCCACCCTGATCCCGAACAACGGGGTCACCGCCCTCAAAGTCGCCGACGTCGACGGGGTGCGCCTGGCCGGCTTCCTCATCGACGCCGGGCCGGTCAACTCCTCCACCCTGCTCGAAGTCGGCGAACCCGGCTGCTCGGCCGGCCACAGCGCCAACCCGATCACCGTGCAGGACGTGTTCATCCGCATCGGTGGAACCGGCCCCGGCAAGGCGACCACCAGCATGGTGATCAACAGCCGTCACACCATCATCGACCACACCTGGCTCTGGCGCGCCGACCACGGTGACGGCGTCGGCTGGGAGACCAACCGGGCCGACTACGGCGTCGTCGTGAACGGCGACGACGTCCTCGCCACCGGCCTGTTCGTCGAGCACTTCAACAAGTACGACGTGCAATGGAACGGAGAGCGCGGCCGCACCATTTTCTTCCAGAACGAGAAAGCGTATGACGCCCCGAACCAGGCGGCCATCCAGAACGGCTCCATCAACGGCTACGCGGCCTACAAAGTGGCCGACTCGGTGACCACGCACGAGGGATGGGGGCTCGGCAGCTACTGCAACTACAACGTCGCCCCGACCATCGTCCAGCACAACGGTTTCGTTGCCCCGAACACACAGGGCGTGAAATTCCACCACCTCCTGGTCGTCTCACTCGGCGGCAACGGCCAGTACGAGCACGTCATCAACGACACCGGGGCCCCGACATCAGGCACATCGACCATCCCGTCCACGGTGGTCTCCTATCCCTGAGACGCCATCCGCTTGGCCTCAAGCTGTACGCGGAGCCGCTCTTCGACCGCCACCAGGCGGGAGCCGGTCCCGGTGGGAGATTCATCCTCCACACGGCACGCCGGAAGACCCAGCGCCGGATGCGCCAAGAATCGGCGCAGCAACGCAAGGGCCGCCAAGATCCTCGAAGGACTCATGATCCGTCGGCCGTGGGTTCGAGTCCCACCCGCCCCACCCACGCACCACGCGTGCAGAACCGTTTGACCAGCGCAAACGACAGGGCCCCTGCTTCGGCGGGGGCCTCTTTGCGTCCTTCAAGATCATTGGCTCGGCCGGTGCTCGCTCGAAGTGAAATCACCCCACTCCGATGGCCGAACACGCTGAACCGGGGGCCCGTAGCGGGCCCCCTTGCGTCGTGTCTTGGCTGGTCGCGGATGAACCTTCCTGCTGCTAGGACGGCTTGCCGGGAAGGCAGAGTTCGCGGATCGGCTGAACGCCGATGCGCCCCCTGATCGTTGTGAGGTCCCTGGTCGCGGTCGTCCGGCTGGCTTGCGCCGGCGTGCTCGCCGCTGGTGATGGCGGACTGGTCGAGGAGCGCGGTTCCGGTGCCGGAACCTGTGGTGCCTTCCCTCCGTGTCGTGCCGTCGTCGTCTGCGCCGCTCTCGCTGACCGCTCCCGGCTTCCGGGCCTGGGTGCCGCTGTTGTTGACGTCGGGGGCGGTTGCTGCCGGGGCTTGTCCGGCGGGGCCTGGCGTCTCGTCAGCGCCGTCATTCGTGAGACGGCGACGGCCGCCGTCCAGGAAGCGGGAGAGGGCGGGCCCACCGGGACCCGCCCTTGTCATGCCGGCCGGCGGCCGGTCAGTCGATCAGCGGCGAGCCGGTCAGCTGCCACGTGTAGGCGCCCTCACCGTCGCGGTCGATGTCGTAGACAACCTTTCCGTCCGCGCTCCACTTGGCAGTCCGGTCGTGGGTGACGAACTTGGAGCAGATCTGGCCGTACCGCGGCGAGGTGTTGATGCTGAACTGCATGTCGCAGGTGCGGCTGCCCTTGACGACGTCCGAGCCGTCGACACGCTGCTCCACTCGTACCTGGACCTCGAACCGGTCGAACTTCCGGTTGCCGTCGACACTGCTGGTACCGCCGTTGAACCAGTCCACGTCGGCGGTGGCCTCGTAGCCGTCAGCGACCCTCCGGATACACAGATCGATCTCAACGAACGTGTTGTCGCCGGGCGTAGAGAACGTCTTGCTCTGGTAGGTACACGCGAAGTCAACGGCGTGCGCAGGTGTGGCCGCCAGGGTGGTCAGCCCCCCACAGGCGAGCAGGAACGCGGCCGCGGCCGTGCCCGAACGCCGGATGGCGAATCTCATCCGATTGCCTTTCCCTAGCACCCCCGTGCGAATCACTGGAGGTTCACCTTCATGGTCCACACGAAGGGATGCACGATGGTGATCGGATCGGCGGAACGTGATCAACGCGTTACGAACAGCCGAACGAGACAATCCCCTTCACCGGAGGGGGACTTCACGCTGCGCGGTGGTCCCGGCCGCCCGCGCCCGCTCGACGCGCGGTTCAGCCGGAGAACCGGAGTCTCGACTCGGCGATCCCAAGAGCAGTGCGGATATGAGGACGGGCAAGTTGTAAACGGATGAGCGGTGGGGGGCTCGGTGCTTCTTGGGCAACTGGGCCACGGTCGGCTGCGTGGCCTTGCGGACTTCGGCTCGCGCGGTGCGGAGCGCCGCCAGGGCCATCGCCCAGGCCGTCCCGCCGCCCCCGGCCCATGGAGACCGCGACCGCGCTCAGCCGGTCGAGCCACTCCAGCGGGATGGATCCGCCATGGTTCCGTCCTTCCATTGATTGACGTCGCGGGCAGAATGGACGCGTGCCTCCTCACCCCCCGATCCGGTTACGGCTGCCCCGTGGCGCCCGCGCCGACGCGGCGCTGGCCTTGGGGACGTTCGTGCTGGTGGCGCTCGCGGAAGGGCAGCTGCTGAGGGGCGGGGAGGGCTTGACGCCCTCGCTCGTCGCGTCATGGCCGCTGATCGTCGCGGTGTGCGGGGCACTGCTGTTCCGGCGCCGGTGTCCCGTGGCGGTGGGCTGGTCCACGGCGTTGGCCACGGGCGGCTACTACCTGCTGAGCGACACCGACGGTCCACTGGTCGTCGTGCCGATCGTGGCGGGCGGATGACCAGCGGCTCGTCAGGGCCGGGTTCCGGTCGATCCTGGAGGACGAGGACGACATGGAGGTGGTGGGGGAGACCGCGGACGGGCAGGCCGCGGTCTCGGCCTGCCGCGAACTCCGCCCCGATGTGGTCCTGATGGACATCCGGATGCCGGGGATGGACGGTCTGGAAGCCTCCCGGGCGATCGCCGGGGATGAGCGGCTGGCGTCGGTGAAGGTGGTCATCCTGACGACCTTCGATCTGGACGACTACGTGTACGGGGCGCTGCGCGCCGGTGCGACGGGCTTCCTGGTGAAGGACACGGAGCCGGAGGAACTGCTGCGGGCGGTGCGGGTTGCCGCCCGGGGTGATGCGCTGATCAGTCCGTCCGTCACCCGGCGACTCATCGCCGAGTTCGCGGGCCGGGTGAAGGGCCCGGAGCCGGATCCCCGGCTCGATGTCCTGACCGATCGAGAGCGGGAGGTCATGCGGCTGGTGGCTTCGGGGCTCACGAACGACGAGATCGCGGCGCGGCTCGTGCTGTCGCCGTCGACGGCGAAGACGCATGTCAGCCGGATCCTGTCGAAGCTGGGGGCGCGGGACAGGTCGCAGGTCGTCGTGCTGGCGTACGAGTCCGGCCTGGTCAGCCCGGGTTGGCTGGCGGACTAGGCCGGAAGGACCGAAGGCCGGGAACGGCGAACGGTTGGCCGCGGCCTCCTCGCAACTCCTGGGGTACGGCACGGCCGCACCGTACATCCCCGGGGGTACACCCGGTGTCGGCCGCAGGCCGACGATGTGGCCCCCGCCGCGCAGGCACGATCGAGGCCATGAACGCACCCCCCTTTCCCGGGCGGGCCACGGCCGCGCTCTTCGGCGTGCTCGTCGGGGCTGCCGCCGGAATTCCAGCAGTTCGGCCTCGGCCTCGCCGTGGCGATCCTGGTGGACGCACTGGTCATCCGCTGCCTGATAGTCCCGGCCGCCATGCAACTGCTCGGCAAGTGGGCCTGGTGGCTGCCCGCCCCGCTGTCCCGTCGGCTGCCCAAGGTGGCACTCGAACGCCCCGCGGACAGCTGACGACCAGGCGGCTCCACCTTCTTGAACAGGTCGCGGTCGTAGCCCCCCGAGCCCGATGGGCTGTCACACCGGCAGGACCCGTTCCGTGTCGCCGTTGCGGGCGTGCCAGGCGGTGCGGTGGGCGTGGGCCGCGGATTGGGCGCGGTGCACGGCGGGGGCGGGGACCGGCAGGCGGCACAGGGCGTCCAGCGTGGTCAGCATGTGTTCGGTGAAGCGCCGGCCGAGGCCGGTCAGGCGGTCCGAGGCCAGGATGACGAGGGTCGCCTCGTGCGCGGCCAGGCGCCAGCGCGCGAACTGCACGTCCGCGGTGGCCCGCAGCTCCGGGTCCGGCTCCGTCTCCCGGCGGCGGTTCCAGAACCGGGCCACGCCCAGATGCGCGTACGCGCCGTGGAGGAGGCCGAGCAGCGGCCGGGGGTCGGGGCGCCAGGGGGCGTAGAACCGCTCGGTGCCGCCCGGTTCGAGGAGGTCGAACAGGTGGAGCAGTGCCGCCAGCTTGTTGTGCTGCAGCTCGTGCGCCAGGGTCACCGCGAACATCGTCGCGGTCGTCGGACGGGACAGCGCGACGCAGCCGAACGCCTCCGCGCTGCTGCCGCTGGCCTGGCCCGTGCCGCGGTTCGTGAGCGGCACCAGCAGCCAGCGGCCCGCCGCCAGTTCCTCGTACACCTCCGGATGGTTCGCGCGCAGCAGCGCGCAGGCGTCCCGTGCCACCACCGCCCAATGGCGCGCCTCCCCGGCCGCGAGGCTCTGCGGGTGGGGCGCGGCGTTCGGGAAGTACGGCTGGTCCATGACGTCGAGCAGCAGGGGGGCGCCGCCGTCCAGGGCGGTCAGCAGATGGGCGCCCTGCCAGGGGTCCGTACCGCCGTACGACTCCTCGGGGGGCGGTACCCGCACCGGTCCGTCCACGCGGGCAGCGGACGCGGACGTTCCGGCAACGGTGAGCAGAGCGCGGCCGTCCGTGTCGACCCGTACGCGGGCCCGGTCACCCGGTCCTGCGCCGGGGAAGTGGGCTCGGCCGAGCGACGGCAGTGCGACCCAGGGCCCGTCCACCGGCCACTCCACCCGACCGGGAAGCCCGGCGCGGACCGCCGCCGACGCGGCCAGCGCGGTGAACCACCGCACGGGTACGTCGTCCTGTTCGCCCTCGCGCATCAGCCGGGCCAGCAGGCCGAACAGGGCGGGGCCCGCCGCCGGATGGGTCAGGACGGCCGCCGCCGCCACGGGGTCCTCGTGGGCGGCGGCGGTGAGCAGATCCCAGGCGTGATCGACCCGCTCGGCCACCGCGCCCCCGAGGTCCCGGGCGGTGAGCGTCACGGCGTAGGCGCAGGCCAGGCGCCTGCTGTGCTCGGCACGGGCCAGGAACCCCAGGGCCTCGGCCCCGCCACCCCCCGCGGCGACCGCGTCGAACAACCCGCCCGGCATACGGTGCGGCACCGGCGTCATCCCACCTCCCCAGGCATCGCCCTACCGCCCCACGATCCGTTCGCCCCCCGCCCCACGCCCAGCAGCCTTACACCCACCGCCCTCGCACCCGACCCCGAGTGCTCCAGGGGCGCGCTTGTCGGGGTCGGGGCCGGGTCGCTCGTTGCCGCGCCCGGGTCCGCGTGCCCCGGGTCCGCGTGCCTCGGGGTTGCGGCCGGGTCGCTCGTTGCCCTGCCCGGATCCGTACGCACGCCCGCCACGCCCAGCCCCGCGCACACGGACCCCGCATCCCCGGCCCCCACACCCGAACCCCCCATCCCCCCACCCCGCCCCACACGCCCCAGGTCCGCCTCCAACCGGCCCCGTACCCGGCGGATCAGTTCCGCCACGTCGGCGCAGTACACGGTCGGGTTGGCGAAGCCGGTGGTGGGGTGGTAGCGGGTGGCGTAGTGGCCGGCGCCGCAGATGCGGTGCAGGGGGCAGGTTCGGCAGTGGGCGCACAGTGCGTCGGGGCCCCACTGGCGGGCCGCGACGCCGGGGTGGAGGAGCAGCGCGTCGAAGGAGTGGTGCCAGATGTCGAGGCCGGTGGCGGCGGCGCCGTCGTAGGCCGTGCGCAGGGCGTCGTCCTGGGTGAGGGAGCCGTCGGTGTCGACCACCGCGTAGCGCACGGGGGACAGGCCCAGTGCCTCGGTGCGCGGTGAGGCGCCGAGGAGCAGTGCCGTCAGGTCGTCCAGGAGGCGCACACCGGTCTCCTTGACCGGGGCCCCGTACCAGCGCTCGAAGACCGCCCACAGCCAGTCCGCGTACGGCGTGCGCCGGCCGCTCGGGTCGAGGCCCGGCGGCGGGGTGTGCCAGGTGCCGAGCGGGAGGAGGAGATCGAGGGCGGGCGGGGCGTGCACGAGCAGGTCCTCGTACGTGCGCACCGGGTCGTTGCGCAGGTCGATGGTGCACAGCAGGCCGCCGAACAGGTGGCGGTGGCGCTCGCTCGACAGCAGGGCGAGCGCCGCGCTCACCCGGGCGTGGCTGCCGCGTCCGTCGGCGCCGCGCCGGTGCCGGTCGTGGGCGGCGCGCCCGCCGTCGGTGCTCACCCCGATGCGCAGGCCCAACTCCCCGCACAGGGCAAGCCGTTCGTCGGTCAGCCGTATCCCGTTGGTCTGTACGGACAGGTGCAGTCGTACATCGGTGCCGACCGCCTTGCGCAGAGAGTGGACCGTGTGGGCCAGTGCCTCGTCGCCCATGAGCAGCGGCTCGCCCCCGTGCAGCACCACACCCGCCTCGGTCACCCCGTGGGCGGACAGGTGCTCGGCGATCCGCTCGGCCGCGCGCCGCACGGTGCCCGGTGCCATCGTGCGCGGCTGACGGCGCCAACTCCGGTCGTGGGAGCGGTACATGTAGCAGTAGTCGCAGGCCAGGTCGCAGCGGCTGTGCACCTTCAGGACGAAGGAGTGGAAGGGGAGAGGGGTCCAGCCCGCTGCCTGGCGTACCGTCACGTCGTGGGCCCTCGGCCAGGGCGGCTCGGCGTGGCGCAGTGGCGGTCGACTCATCCGCTTCCCCCCGAGGGCGTACGCCGCGGACCTCGGCGGGCGCGGTCGGTGGCGCACTCTGTTCGACCAGTATTCGTTCGCCGTGCGTGCAGCGTCAACATCGCTAATGAGCCAACGGCGTCAACAAGCGCCGGACAAAGCCCAGTTGGCGGCCATTCGGAGCCTCGCACGGCTGCCGTACGGCTGCCCCGCGGAGTTACGCTGAAACCGCAGACCTGTCATGTCATCCCCGGACCCGTGGAGCGGAGCACCATGACAGTTGACGAGGGCGCGGTCCCCGAGGTCGAGTCGCCCGTGCTCGACATCTCCGCTCTGTCGCCGGAGGACGTCGCCGCCCTGCCCGGCACCGTGTTCGGTGAGACCCTGCGGCGGGTGTACGACAGCTGCGCCGAGGGCGACCCGTTCGTCACGGGGCACAAGGAGAGCACGCCGTGAGGCGCGGGACGCGGACCCGCGCTCTCCCTATACTGGCGGCGCCGAATGCCCGGTTTATCCGACTTCGTGGGGATGCTGTGCGGGCGCCTCACGGCCGGCCGTCCCCCGCCACGCCACCGTCCCCCGTCGCGCCGCGCTGAGCGGAGAGGTCATGCCAGAGGTCAACTCACCCCACCGCCCAGGCCCGTTCGCCGTCTTCCTCGCCACCTCCGGCAACCTCGGCCTGAGCACCACGCTGCGCAACACCGCGGACATCCTCACCGAGGCCGGCCGCAGCGTCCTCCTCGTCGACGGCCGTACCGACGGACGCATCGACGGACGCATCGACGGACGCATCGACGGACGCTCCGAAGGCCGCACCGGCGAACGCTCCGACGGCCGAGGCCCACAGCCGCTCCCCCCACCCGCCCCCGGCCAGGTACGCACCTTCGTCGCCGGCGACGGACAGGCGCTCGCCGCGCTCGCCGACGACCCGGTCGCCCGGGCCTACGACCACGTCCTGATCGAGGCCCCGGTCCCGAACAGCCCCGAGCCGACCGAACCGGCGCGGGCGGTCGCGTTCGCCGACTCGCTCGTCTTCTGCTTCGCGATGACCGCCTGGTCCATCGACGGCGCCGCCGCCCTCGCCGAGGACCTGACCACCCGCCACGCCGGGCGGCCCACCCGGCTGCTCACCCTCGGCCTGAAGAGCGACGTCGGCGTCCACGACCGGCTGCGGGAGGCACGCGAGCGGGCCCGCCGCAGGTTCCGCCGGTTCGCCGAGGCGCACGGCGAGCGGGACGTGCCGCTGCTGGAGATCCCGTACAACCCGATGTACCAGGACAGCCGCAGCCTCGCCGTCGAGACCGAGGGGGCCGGCACGGTGGCCGGGCTGCGCCCGTACTACGAGCGGCTCGCCGACTGGCTGCGCGCCCACCGCGTCCCCCGCCTCACCGACGTCACCGTCGTCCACTCCGTACGGCACGCCCACTGGGCGGCCTGGCTGCGCGACCGGCTCGCCGCCCAGGGCGTACGCACCGACCTGCGCAGGGCCGACACCTACGCCGGCGAGCGGCCCGACCACGGCACGGCCCTGCTGTTCCTCGCACCGGACGACGCCGACGACACCCTGCTCGCCCAGATCGGCGCGCTCTCCCACACCGACGTGCGCATCGTGCTCGTCGACGAGGAGTTCCCGCACACCGAGACCGCCCACCACGAGCGCATCGACCTGCGCGGCACCACCGAGGACGAGGCGCTCCGGCTCCTCTGCACCGGCCTCGGCCTCGGCACCGTCGCCCCCGGCGACCCCCCGGCCGGCACCCGTTTCCCGCGGCTGCCGGAGACCACCAACGTAGGGCCGCGCAACCGCTCCTTCACCGGCCGCGACGACCTCATCGCCACCCTCGACGAGCAACTGCGCACCGCCGGCCGGGACGGCGCCTGCCTGGTGCTGCACGGCCCCAGCGGCTGGGGCAAGAGCGACACCGCCCATGAGCTGTGCCACCGCCACGGCCCCGGATACGACGTCGTGTGGTGGGTGCGCGCCTGGGAACGGGGACGGGCCGAACGCGGCCTCGTCCGGCTGGCCGCACGGCTCGGCACCACCGAGCCCCGCTTCGGCACCCCCGAGGACCGGTTCGGCACCACCGAGCCCCGGCCCGGCACCCCCGAGGACCGGTTCGGCACCACCGAGCCCCGGCCCGGCACCCCCGAGGACCGGTTCCGGCCCGGCACCCCGCCCGCGGAGACCGTGTCCCGCCTGCTCACCCGCCTGTCCCGCCCCGACCCCGACGGCGACCCGGCCAGCTGGCTCATCGTCTACGACGGTGCCGCCGACCCCGCCGAACTGAGCGGCCTGCTGCCCGTGCCGCACGAGCGCGGCCACGTCCTCATCACCAGCCGCGTCGCCCCGGACACCGCCCCCGCCGACGACCGGCCACCGCACCTGACGCCGCTCGCGATGCCCCCGATGACCCCCGAGGAGAGCCGCGCGCTGCTCGCCGACCGGGTCCCCGGGATCACCGCGCAGCAGGCCGGGCAGGTCGCCGGCGCCGTCGACCTCGTACCGCACGCCCTGCACCTGGCCGCCCGCTGCCTCGCCGAGCGGACCGCGCTGCACCGACGCGAGGACCACCTCACCCCGGAGGCCGCCGTCCGCGCGGCCGTGCGGGACCTGCTCGCCGAGCACCGCGCCGGCAAGACCGAACTGCTGCGCACCACCCGGGCCGCGTCGCCCGTCGAGGTGATGGTCCAGGTCGCCCGGCGTTTCGCCCAGGCCACCCCGGGCGCCGCCGCCTGGCGTGCCGAGAGCCCCGACGGCGACGCCCTCGGCTGGCTGCTGGACGCCGCCTCCCTGCTCACCGGCCGCGGCATGGGCCTGGAACTGCTGCGCTCCCGGCGCATCCTGTCCGAACTGGCCCGCGACGACGACGCCGACCGGCAACCGGACACGGTCCGCCACCCCGACGACGTCCAACTGCCCGACGAGCACATGGTGAGCGTCGCCCTGTGGAGCCTCGCCCAGGTCGGCCTGCTCGACGTCGACTTCGACCGCAAGCAGCAGCCGCTCGCCCAGCACCACGGACTGCGCGACGTGATCCGCGCCCGCATGGACCCCGGCGAGCGGGGGCACATCGAGTCGGTGCTGCGGGGCGTCCTCGCCGAGTACGCCCCACAGGAGAAACCGGACCTGCCCGCCGACTGGGCCCGCGAGGTGTACTCGCTGCGCCTGTGGGAGGACCCCCGGCCCCGGGTGCGCCGCTCGCTGCTGCGGCACCTCGGCGCCCTCGGCACCCGCGCCGAGCCCGCCGACCTCGAACGCCTCCTCGACATCGCCGGCCGGGCCCGCGCCCAGTGGCGGGCCGAGGGCGACGAGCAGGCCCCCGAATACCTGCGCCTGCTCAACTTCACCGCCCGCGCCCACCGGCTGCGCGGCGAGTACGACCGCTCCCGCCAACTCGCCCAGGAAGCCCTGCGCGGCCACCGCCGCCTCCTCGGCCTCACCCACCCGCGCACCCTGCTGTCCGCCGACTCCTACGCCGCCACCCTGCGCGCCCTGGGCCGCTTCGAGGACGCACTGCTCGAACTGCGGCCCGCCCTGGACGGGCTGACCCTGCTGCTGGGCGCGAACCACCCGACCACCATGCAGGTGGAGCACAACCTCGCCCTCACCGAGGCGCTCACCGGCCGGGTCTCCGCCGGACTGACCCGCCTCCAGAAGCGCTTCCGGCAACGGCAGGCCGTCGGCGGCCCGGACGACCCCGCCGCCTGGAGCCGCGCCGACACGCTCGCCTACCTCTACCGCGCCGCCGGACGCGACGGCGAGGCCCACGACCTGCTGCGCCGGCGGATGCGCCGGCTGGGCGACGACCCCACCGGCATGGCCCGCCTGCGCACCGAGGTCGGCCTCGCCGTCAGCGAACGCCGCCTCGCCGACGGCTTCCCCGCCGCGAAGGATCCCCGCTACGGCCACGAACTCGCCCACGAACGCGACCGGCAGGCCCTGAACACCTACCTGAACCGGCTCGGCGCCGACCGCCTGGAAACCCTGCGCTGCCAGTTCGGCTACGCCGCCGACCTGCACGCCCTCGGCAAGTCCGAGGACGCCGAGCAGCAGGCCCGGCGGTGCGGGGAAGCCCTAGCCAGGATGTTCGGCGCCGGCCACCCGTACACCGCGCTGTGCCAGGTGCGGCACGGGGTCTATCTGCGGGCCACGGGCGAGCTGCGGCTGGCCGAGGCCAACGGCCGCAGCGCCGTCAACCTCCTCACCGACAAGCTGGGCCACGCCCACTCCTGGGTCGCGGCCGCGGAGAACTCCCTGGCCGTCACCCTCGCGGCGGCCGGCCGCACCGAGGAGGCCGCCGAGTTCGGCCGGGCCGCGCTGGCCCGGCTGCGCGACCTGGGGATCGCCGACCGGCCCGACGGCCGCCGGGTGCGCGCCCACCTCGACCGGCTCGCCGGCACCGGCCCCGCCCGCCCCGCACCGGCCTCCGGCTACGACATCGACCTGGAGCTGCCCGGCGTGTGACCACCCCGCACGGCCGTAGCGCAGCCACCCCACCGAAAGGCGAGCACCTGTGGCAGCACCCGCAGACCAGCGCCCCCAGACGCTGAAGGAGTCCCACTGGACGGTGAAGGGCCACGGCCGGATCACCGAGCTGTGCGAGGAGGCGGTGGCCACGACACCCTCCATACGTTCCCTGTGCCACTTCAGCAACGGCATCCTCGACTTCGCCGTCCTGCGCGGCACCCGCGCCCCGCTCAGCGCCCTGGTCACCGAGGCCGGCGACGAGGCGCTGGGCGAGGAGCTGCCCGGCAGCCGGCTGCTGCTGTGCGCCCAGGACCTCGGCGCCGTACTGCGCCCGCTGGGCACCGGGGAGCTGATGCGGACCGTGCTGGCCAACCAGCGCGGCGGCCTGTGGGGCGGACGCGCCCGCCCCGGCGAGTTCCTCGCGGCGGCGGCCGACGACAGCCCCGACGGCGTACGGGCCATGGACGCCACGATGAACCGCCTCGTCACCCGGGTACGCGAGGTGCACTCACTGCCCAACGAACTGCCCGGCGGCGACCCCGGGGCCGAGCCCCACCCCGCCGTGCCCCGCCGGCGGGCGGCCGAGGAGGTCGCCCCGCGCATCGACTTCGGCACGGCCGCCGCCACCGACACCGCCTACGAGCAGCGGATCCGGGACCTGTGGCGGCAGTCCCTGAACCCCACCGACCTCCACTACGCGGGCCACTACCGCGACTGGGCCCTGGTCTGCGTCGGCGACGTCTTCGAGGCGCACGAACTCGGACCCCGCTTCATAGACGTCAGCGTCCGCACCCGCCGCACCGCCTACCGCGACCTGTCCCGCGGTCTGCGCGGCCACCTGGTGCGCCTCACCGACGCGATCCGCCTCGTCGCCCCGCCCGTCGCCGGACGCGCCCCCCTCGACCGGCTCGTCCTCGACGTCCAGGAGGGCGCCGTGTACGTGCTGTGGACCTCGCCCCGCTGCTTCGTGCTGGGCGTCACCCTCGACCAGCGGCAGGTCGAGCACGCCGAGCGCCGCCTGGCGCTGCTCGCCGAGGCCGTGGAGGGAGTCACTCCGCCACGTTGACGCTCCGCTGGTAGTGCCGTGTCTGCGGCGCCGTTGTGGCTGGTCGCGCAGTTCCCCGCGCCCCTTAGGGCGTTGCTGCCGCGCTGAGTGTTCCCCACACCTCCTCGGCCAGGCCCTCCACGGTGACGGCGGGGGTCAGCGGGTGCGGCTGGCCCGCGCCGGCCAGCAGGTGGACCGGCAGCACCTCGACCGCGCACTCGTACTCCCGGCAGATCCGGCGCAGTTCACCGAGCTGACGTTCGGTCGGCCCGCCCCCCGCCGTCGCGGCGGTCCACTCCGTCACCGCGCCCCGGAACTGCTCCGTCAGCACCCGCACGAGCGTGGCGCAGCCGAGCACGCTCAGCTCCGCCGAGGTGGTGGCGGAGCGGCGGGCCACGGTCCGCCCCGCCACCCGCCGGGTCACCGCCTCCAGCATCGCCAGCGCGTCCCGGAACCGCCGCCCCACCGGACCCGGCAGCTCCTGCCCGACCGGCTCGCGCACGACCGGGGAGGCGGGCGCCGAGACACCCGGACGCGCCTCCAGGCCCATCCCGGCCAACGTGCGGCGCACTTCGTCGAGATGGGCCGTCTGCTGCTCCAGATCGCGGCGCATCCGCTCGCCCAGCTCGACCAGGTCACCCTCGCGCCGCTCCTCCACCAGCCGCCGCTCCAGCTGCAGCAGCGCCTCGTGCACGCCCTGCGGGAAGCCGCTCTGCCGGTACACCACCGGCCGGGACCCGATGGAGCGCCCCAGCCGGTCCTGCATCGTGTGCGACACCAGCCCGTTGACCACCAGCAGCGCCTCGAACCGCCCCGGGCGCACCGCGCTGCGCAGCCCGTGCAACAGGGCGGTGATCCGCTCGGCGTCGTCGGCCATCAGCACGGAACGGGTGTAGACCACCGCCAGGTAGGCGTTCGGGGCGGGCGACAGCCAGTACACGACCTCCTCCGGGCCGCCGGGCGAACGCGACAGCCGGGCCGGCACCGGATCGCGTGAGGCGATCCGCCACTGCCCCAGGTCCAGTGCCTCGTGTATCTCGTTGATCACCTGCCGGTGCGTCACCCGCTCGTGCAGCCGTCGCACCGCCGACAGCACCGTCGCCCCCGACACCTCCCGCACCAGCCCCTCTTCGTCCTCGCTGAGCCACCACGCCTCCCGGCACGTCTTGAGAACCTGGCGGGGCACACCCTCGGCCAGCTCGTGCAGCAGCCGCAGCGCCTCCTCGCCGAACGGCCCCGTGTCCGGCCCCGCCCCCTCGGCCACCACCTCGCCCGCGACGAGGTAGCGGGCCACCAGCTCCCGGGTCCGCTCCGCGTCCAGGCCGCCCGCCCACAGCTCCACCACCCGCTCGTGCACACTGGGCCGCAGCGCCCGCAGCCCGTTTGCCGAGGTGCAGAACACCAGCAGACCGCCATGGCTCGTATAGACGTTGACGAGGCGTTCGAAGGCGTCCATGAAGGTGCGCCGGGTCTCCTCCGGCCAGTCCAGCACCTTCTCCAAGGAGTCCAGGAGGAGTACGTACGGTTCGTCGACCCGGCCGTGCAGAAAGCCCTGCACGGCGAGCGCGTCGAAGACCCGGTCGATACCGGCGGCGGTGTCCGCCCGGCCCGGCGCCGGGCCGATCGGCTCGGTGACCCCGCGCTCCCGCAACGGCTCCGCGGGCTCCTCGCCGCCCAGCCACTGCCACACCATCCCCTTGAACGGCGCCTCCAGCAGCAGCGCGAGCGCGGTCGCGAACCCGCGGTGCTCGGTGACCTCGCCCAGCGTGCCGCGCAGATCGGCGTGGATCACCTCGGGGTCGTAGCGCAGCGCCGACACCACCTTGTCCGGGTCGAGCGTGCGGTCCCGCAGCCGGTCCGCGATCTCCCGCAGGGTGCTCTGGCGCGGGTCGTCCTCCTGGGCGCCGACCCAGCCGGCCGTCACATACGCGTAGTAGTCCCGCACCAGCTCCTCGAACGCCTGGCGGCCCTGCGGGGTGGCGGCGGGGCCGCGCAGCCGGTCACGGTAGAGCCGCCCCATGTCCTGGGCCGGTTCGTCCACGATCCACATCGCCGCCTCGGGATGCCCCGCGCGCACCATCTGGTACGCCTGGCGCAGCGCATGGCTCTTGCCGAGGCCGAACTCGCCCACCAGGGCGACGGCCAGACCACGCCGGCCGCCCGCGGCGGGCGGCGCGAAGTAGTCGTCGACGAGCCCCTCCAGCTCGGCGACCAGCGGGGTGCGGACATGGGCGTTGCCCGAATCGGCGCCCCGGACCGTCGCGCCCCGGAGATCGGACGACGGCCCCAGGCGCACGACCGGGCTGCGCGGGAACGGGTTCCTGTGCCAGATCTGTCCACTGTCTGGGGCCACGACGGCACTCCTCGTGTGTCCGGTTTCGGCGTTCCGAGCGGCGGGCGGATGCGGGGACGCGGGGCCGGTCAGGAGCCCGGCGGGGGTGACGGCTGGGGAGGCACGGGGCCCGGCCCGGACCGTCTGCGGGTCATCGACGCGAGGTCGGGGACGGGCGGGGGCAGGTCCGAGGCGGTGACCCGTATCCGGCCGTGTGTGGTGCGCTGCTCCTCGGCGACGCTGAAACAGGTCTTGCGCAACTGCCGTACGTCCGAGCGGCTCCAGGCGTCCGGATCGCGGGGCGCGTCCACCGCGGGCAGCGGGGCGTCGGGGTCGGGGTGGCCCGCGCGGGCCGCCTGGCTGAACTTCACGGTGTCCTCCGGGGTGAGGCTGCCGAGCGAGAGATGGGTGAGCGCGGGCTGGTCCCCCAGCACCGCGATCACGTCGTCGTGTGCCGTGCGCGGATCGTGGTGACCCACCTCGACGAACAGTACGATCCGGCTGCGCGCGTGTCTCAGACAGCTCCTGAGGAACTCCGTGCGCACCGACCCCATGTCGTCCCGCCAGCCCATGTGCGGCACGAGGGCCAGCAGCATCGCGTCCTGTTCCGCGAGGATCGTGCTGATCTCCGCGAACGCCTCGAAGACATCCCCGTCGGTCGGCACCCGGCCCTTGACGGCATCGGTGAACCGCCGCTCCAGCTCGGTCACGATCTTCTTGCGTATGGCGCCGTTGATGCCCTCGGTCGTGGCGAACCGGCCCCGCTCGTCCACGCTGACGGAATCCGCGTGATTGCGGTAGCCGCCGGTCATCACCACCACCGGCTCGGGCGGCCGGATGGCGTCCGGGCCCGCCGCACCGCCCTCGGCCCGCGCGGCGTACTCGCTTAGCCGTTCCCGCATCAGATGGACGCACCGGTGGATCAGGGTCGTCTTGCCCATGCCGACCGGCCCGGTCACCACCACGACGTGCCCGCGGTCCACCTGGGGCAGGATCATCTCGGGCAGCAGGCCCAGGCACTCCTCGAACTTGCGTACCTGCTCCTCGGCATGGTCCACGCCCACCCACTGCCCGGCGTGGCTCGGCTCCTCCCAGGGCACCAGCGGGTGGTCGTCCAACGGCGGCAGCGGAGTGCTCAGCCAGGACAGATGGGATCGGCTGCCCGGCACGTACACGCCGTACGGGTTCGCCTGAACGGACTGTGTCATGCGCCCGCCCCCGTGGTCGTGCCTCGGGCGTACCGTTCGCGCACCGTGCGCACACTCCAGTAGCCGGGCGGGCGGTCGAGCTCCGACACGGAGCCCGGCACCCCGTCCACCGCCTCACCGGCGCCGCGCGCCTCACCGGCGCGGGCGTCCTTGCCGAGCACCGTGCCGCCCCGCGCGGACGGCAGCGGCCGGGCCAGCGGCAGTTCGTCGGCGACCCGCCGCGCGGCACGCCGCCGGGCCGCCGGTCCCGGTACCTGGACCAGCGTGGCGGCCAGCGCCTCCCGCGCCTCACGCACCGCCGTGTGGTCGACACCCGGATTGTTCTCGTACGCCGCCAGATAGGCGCGCGCCGACGTCCGGAACGCGGCCTCGTCCTCGCCGAGCCGCCGCCGCAGCTCCCGCCGTTCGGCGGAGACCCGCTCCGACATCTGGCCGCCGAGCGTGAACAGCACACCGGCGACCGACAGCAGCAGGGCCGTCCCGAACGTCCCCAACCAGCCGTCGCCCTTGTCCCCGGTGGCCGGGCCGGGGGAGTCGGAGTCGGCGGCCATCAGCGCGGAGCAGGCCCGCGAGAAGTCCTTCTCGTGCCGCTCGGCCCAACGCTCCACCGTGGGGCGTTCCGTGGAGTCCGTGAGCACACCGCCGCCCGGGTCCGCCGTGCTGCCCGGCCGCAGCAGCCCCAGGCGCACCGCCGCGGCGACGAGGTCGTCACGGTGGGCCGGGCCCAGGCAGTACACCAGCTGCACGTCCCGCTCCTCGGACGCGCCCGGCGCGGCCCACACCGGGGCGGCGGCCCCCAGCACCAGGGCCGCGCCACAGGCCGCCGTGAGCACGACACCGGACCGGCGCGGCCCGCGCGCGGCACCGGCGCTACGCTCCACCGGCCGGGCCCCCGGCGAGCGGCCGCCGTGCCAGGGCCCGTGCCGACCGCGTCCCGTGCGCTGCCTCATACGCCTCTCCCCGTTCGGCCACCGTCGACCGATGCCTCGTACGCCTGCAACGCCTGGTGTCCTGCGCGCCTGGTCCCGCCTCGTGTGCCTCGTCGGACTCGCCGTGACCGGCCCCCTCTCGCGTCTCCCGCCGCCTCGCGCGCCGCGCTACGCGACCGTCCGCCGGTCCGCCACCTGCTCGCCCACCGCCGGCCGGTCGTACCGTGGGGGACGTCCGGGACCGGCGGGAAGTTCCTCGGCGGGGGGCTCCCCGGCGGGGCGCCGCCACCGGCGCGGCGGATGGGCCCGCAGCGCCTGCGAGACCCCGTACAGCACATTGACGGTGATGACGGCCGGACCGACGGTGGCTGCGGTCCCGGGGAAGTCCCGCTCCAGGGTGAGGGCGATGAGCACGGCCGTGATGCCGTTCTGCTGGCCGAGGCCCAGCTCGATCCGGTCGGTGCGCGCCAGCCCCCGCACGAACAGCGGCATCACCACCAGGGCCACCACGGCCTGCGCCCCGAACGCCGCCACACCCAGGACGAACCCCGGCCACCACGCCACCCCGTGCGCCAGCAGCAGGCCGAGCGCCGAGAACGCGGCGAGGTACGCGCCGCCGACCGCACGGTCGACCGCCCTGCCGAGGAACACGGAGCGCACCACCAGCCCGGCCAGCGCCACCGCCGGCATCAGCTGCTGCGCCGCCGCCAGCACCAGCATCGTCACGATCAGCAGCACCGCCGCCGTGCCCGTCGCCCGCCGGCCCGACGGGGTGTCGGGCAGCCGGGAGGTGACCCGCCGCCCCACGAACCACAGCAGCAGCACGCCGAGGAGGAGAGCCGCGTTGAGGCCGAGCCCCGTGAGATAGCCGCCCGCGCCGCCGGCCGCCGCCTCGGGCGTGCCCTCGCCGCCCGACGCCGTGTAGGCGGCGCCCGCCAGATACAGCGTCAGCAGCACGGTCATCGGATCGTCGAACGACGCCCACGCCGTCAGCAGCGACTGGGCGCGCGGCGACATCCGCCCGTTGCGCCCCAGGGCGGCCACGGACAGCGGGTCGATCTGCGCCACCGCGATCCCCAGCACCAGGGCCTCCGGCCTGCGGAAGACCAGCAGCATCACCCCGGTGATCAGCGCGGCCTTCAGGACCACCCCCAGGGTGACGGCCGCCACCACTCCGCTCAGGTCGGCGCGCAGCGCCTTCAGATCGATCCCGTACGTGCTGCCGTACAGGCCGACCGCGAGGAGCAGTCCGGCGCCGAACACATAGGCGCCGGAGTCCACCAGCGCCGAGGTGTCCGCGATGCCCGTGACGCCCAGGAGCAGCCCGCACACCGTGCCGGCGGCCAGCGCGCCCGCGCCGGCGAGCACCAGGCGGGGCACCGCCTGCAGCGGCCGCCGTAAGCGGGCGCGTCCTGGTGTCGCCATCGTCCGGTCTCCCCCTCCGTCACGGTCCGCACGGTGTCCGGCACGGCCCAGGACGCCCGCGCGCACGCGGCACCGCGCGGCCGCCGCGGGTCATCGCCCCGGGGCAGGTGAATCGTAGGGGTCGGGCACGCCGCGCCGGAAGCCGGACACCGGCCTGTTCGTACGAGAGTTGACGTCTCGTCGGCCCACCTGGCCCACACGGTCGCGCGGCCGGCCCCGTTGCCGTACCGCCTTGCCTTCACGATGCCCGTCCGGACCCGCCGCCGAACACCGCATGGCGTCAACCGGCGGCATTCCGATCGTTCCTGACCGCTTGTCGGTGACGTGGGAGAGCACATGGCGGCGCACATGGGGCGGCACTGCGCGGTGGCATGCGCGGGCGGCCGTTTCTCACCGGTGACGCGCGATCGCTGTGCGCAGGGCCGCCCGCACCTCCGGCGGCGGTGCGGGGCCGGTCGCACTGCCGGTGATGGCGGCGGCGACCGTGCGCAGCTTGGTGTTGGACAGCTGGGACGCCTCGCGGAGGATGTCCCACGCCTCGTCCGGGGTGCAGGAGTGGACGGCCATCAGCACGCCGCGCGCCTGGTCGATCACCGGGCGGGAGGCCATCGCCTGGCGCAGCTGTTCGACCTCCTGGCGCAGGCCGTGGAGCTGTTCCGCGCGCTCCAGGGCCACGGCCGAGGGCAGCGGGCCCGGCCCACGGGGCTCGGCCGCCTCCGGGGCGGAGTGCAGCGGGTCCCTGGTGTCCAGACCGGCGAGCTCCAGGATGCGGCGCGGCTGCCCCGTCCAGTGCGTGGCCGCGACCGGCACCGCCGAGCGGTGGCCGTAGGCGTCCAGCGCCTCCAGGAACTGCAGCCCGGCCGTGTCCATGAACACCACGCCCGCCATGTCCAGCTCCACCCTGCGGGTACTCGCCGGCAGCGACGCCAGCTCCTGGTCCAGCACCCGCGCACAGCCGTGGACCAGCTCGCCCCGCGCCGTGAGCACCGCCCGGCCGGCGTTCACCCGGCCGTCGATGACCAGCGGGTCCTCTCCTGCTCTGAGCCGTCCTTCCTCCACCGGGGTCTGCCACCGCCTCACTGTTGACGACATTGCCGTACGACACGCCCGCACGCTCTCTGGTGCGCCTGCCCCGCACGCCGTCGTCGTACACCGTCAGCCGTTCGGCTTTCCGGTATGAGGGGTCAGGCGCCCAGCGGATCCAGCTCCAGCGGCTGGATGCGGCCCTCCAGCATGGCGCCGAGGCCCTGGGCGGCACAGATGTCGGGGCGTTCGGCGATGTGCACCGGCATGCCGGTGGCCTGGCGCAGCATCTGGTCGAAGCCGGGCAGCAGGGCCGAGCCGCCGACCATCATGATCCCGCGGTCGGCGAGGTCGGCGACCAGGTCCGGCGGGCAGTCCCGCAGCACCTTGCCGATGCCGTCGAGCACGGCGGTCAGCGGGGTCTGGATGGCGTCCCGTACTGCGGCGGTGTCGACCTGCACGGAACGGGCGAGGCCGGTGGCGACGTCCCGGCCGTGGATCTCCGTGGACGCCGGCCCGTGCGGGGTGAGGCCGTTGCCGGACAGGGCGAGCTGCAGCGGCCGTACGGACTGGCTGGGCAGCATCAACTCGTGTTCGTGGCGCAGGTGCTGCACGATCGCGTGGTCGACCGCCTCGCCGCCCACCGGGATGCGTTCGGCGGTGACGATGGAACCGAGGGAGAGCACGGCGACCTGCGTCGCGGCGGCCCCGCACACCAGGACCATGGTCGCTTCGGGGCGTTCCACGGGCAGTCCGCAGCCGACGGCGGCGGCGATGAGAGTGTCGACGAGTTCGACGCGCCGCGCGCCGAGCCCGACGAGGGTCTCGATGGCCGCCCGCTGGGCCAGCGGGTCGGCGTCGTGCGGGGTGCAGGCGGCGGCGCGCAGCCGGGGCTTGCGGCGCAGCTGGCGGCGGACCTTGTCGCCGAGGAGGTGGCGCAGCATGCGCTGGGCCATCTCGATGTCGACGACCGTGCCGCCGGAGACCGGCCGCACGACCCGGATGTAGTGCGGGGTGCGGCCCGTCATCCTCTCGGCGAACTCACCGACCGCGATCAGCGCGCCGGTGCGGGTGTTCACCGCGGCGGCGGACGGCTGGTCGACGACCAGCCCGGCGCCCTTCACATACACCCGCGTTCTCGCCGCACCCAGGTCGACGGCGAAATGGCAGCGGCGCAGCTGCTCCAGGCTGGCGGTCATGGGCGGGTCCTCCCGAGAAGCAGACCGTGGGCCGCCGGGCGGTCGGCCTCCTTCGCATCATGCGAGGGCGGCGGGAGGGACGCCTTTTCGGATGGGCCGGGCGGGGTGCCGCTGAACGGGCGTTCTTGTTCACAGGGTGCGGGCGACCTCCAGCAGCGGTGCCAGCGAACGGACCGTCACCTCACAGCCCGCCGCACGCAGGTCCTGCTCGACCGTCGGATTGCGGGCCAGCCCCACGAAGTCCAGACCGAGCCGCTCCGCCGCGCTCAGCTCGGCGACCGTGGTGCCGATCAGGACGGCGGGTCCGGCGGCCTCGGCGAGGGCGCGCCGCAGACAGTCGGGGTTCGGCATGAGGAGGTTCAGGTCGTCGGCGCGGCCGTGCACACCGGACAGCCGCAGCCGGTAGGACTCCAGATAGCGGTGGACGGCCTGCTCACAGACGTCCGTGGCGACGCACACCCGGCGCCCCGAACCGCGCAGGGTGCGGATCAGCGGAACGGCGAGGTGGGTGGCCGCGGCGTCCGGCACCGCGCGCAGCTCCAGCTCGTCGAGACGGCGGCGCAGGACCGGCCCGAGCGGTTCACGGGCGAAGACCCGCAGCACGTCAAGGGGGTGCACCAGCGACTCCCGCGCGGCCGCCGTCGCCAGCGGACGGCCTGTCAGCGCCTCCTGCGGGTCACGGTGCTCGGCGGCCAGCGCCAGCAGCTCCAGCGCGGCCGTCCGCGCGCTCGACGCCGTGAACAGCCGGACCATCGGCCCGTCGAAGCCGAACAGCACGGTCTCCGCCTCGGCGAGCAGCTCCGACGGGTGGCGGGGCGCGCCGCCCGGCCGGCGGACCTCCGGGGGCGGGGCGTACTCCGGGGCGAGCGTGATCGTGCAGGTCACCGCCAGGCCCGGGACGGGCCATCTGCCCAGTTCGGCACGGAGCGCGCGCTGGGCGCGGGCCGCGCGGCGCTGGGAATGGCGGTGGGTGACACGGGGGGCGGTCTCCGCGACGTGCGCGAAGAGGCGGTCGGCCACGTCCGCCGTCTCACCGCGCACGAACGCGACCGGGTCGGTGACCCGCCACGACAGCTCCACGGCGGCCGTGAAGTCTCCCTTGCCGGAGCTGGGGAGCGTCAGTCGGCGGGTGGCGCGGTGGGGGGTGAGGTCGACCTCGTAGTACGTGACCGGGCCACCGTGGGGCGCGGCCGGACCGAGCAGGGTCAGCGGGCCCTCGGGGCGGGTGTGGACGATCGCGGTCCGGCCGGGGGCGGGGATGCCGAGGCGGCCGAGGTCCTGGGTGACGGAGGGGCCCTTCACCAGGTCGCGGCGGTCGGTCGGCGGGCCCGGCCAGTACCAGGCGACGGGGGAGTGCGGACTGTCGCCGTACAGGGGGTGGAACCGGTGCGGGCCGGAGGCGGCGGAGCTGGCCGTGAAGGCGGCGTAGAGGGAGGGCGGCACGACGACCGTGACCAGGGCGCCGGTGTCCCCGACGGGCTGCTCCGACTCGAACACGACGCCGAGGCGCGGCGGCGCCGGGAGCGTGGACCAGTGGCCCGGCAACCAGCGCAGGGCCGCGACGAGGACCGGGAGCAGGGTGGCGTCGGGGGCGATGCGGACCAGGTACCCGTCGGGGCGGACGCGGATCTCGTACTGCTGAGCGGTGAGCGCGCCGCGGGAGAGGACCTGGTGGACGGCGTACTCGAGGGTGATGCGGGTCTCGGGGCGGGTGGCGAGGTCGGTGTCGGCCGTTATGCGGAGGGTGGCGGGCGGGGCGGCCTGGGCGAGGGCGGCCTCGATGTCCTGGCGCAGGGCGCGCAGGCGGGTGCGGGTTGCTTCGGCGAAGGGGCCGGGGATGCGGTGGAGGGGGTCGCCCTTGAAGAGCTTGAGGGCGGAGGTGAGCATTTTGCGCTTGCCTTCCGGATCTCGCGCCTTGAGGGTCGGGATCATCTCGCAGAGGAACGCGTCGACGTAGGCGGCCGGCGCGTAC
Source organism: Streptomyces sp. NPDC018693 (assembly GCF_044391385.1). Taxonomy (NCBI): domain Bacteria; kingdom Bacillati; phylum Actinomycetota; class Actinomycetes; order Kitasatosporales; family Streptomycetaceae; genus Streptomyces; species Streptomyces sp. NPDC018693. The sequence goes on from NZ_JBIRZZ010000003.1 coordinate 768,702, forward strand.
AGGGCGAAGCCGTCCTTGGCGGCGGCGATGGTGCCCGGGCCCAGGACGCGTGCCAGCCCCCGGGCCAGCGTCTCGATACGGTGCCTGGACTCCTCCTCGCCGGGCGGCCGCTCCCACAGGCCCGCGGCCAGCTCGGCGTAGGTCACCCGGCGGTCGCGACGGAGAACGAGCAGGCACAACAGGGCCCGCGCCTCGGGCGAGGTGATGTGCACAGGCTTGCCGTCGCGGCTGACGCTCAGCGGGCCGAGCACTTCGACGCGCAGCCCGTCGTCGTCCCGGGCCGAACGGAACCGGTCCGCGGTCGGGAAGGGCCCGTGCCGGACCTCCTCCAGCAGGTCCTCGAAGTCCGGCGGCGCCGAGATCTGCTCCGCCAGCTCCCGCAGCAGCCGGCGGAACCCGCGCAGGTCCGCCCCGGCGCTCTTGCCCTCGGACTCCTCACCCAGCGCCACCCGGCTGAGCATCACCGTGCCGTCGGGGCGCAGCAGCAGCCCGTCCCAGGAGCGCTGACCGCGTACCAACCCGTGGGTGTGCAGGGTCTCCAGGCCCGCCGTACCGTCACACACCAGTCGGGCCAGGACCGGGAAGGACACATCCGGTCCGCTTCCGTCCAGCAGCTCGGCCAGCGTCACCCCTTCGGTGAACTCGGCGACCAGGTAAGGGGTTTCCCCCTGGAAACCGAAGTCCAGGAGCCGCAGCACATGGGGAGAGTCGATCCGCTGGAGCGCGTCCGCCTCCCTCAGGAACCGCTCCGGTGGCACGCCCTGCTCGGGATACAGGTGGACGACGACCCGCTCACCGCTCTGCGTGTCCACCGCCTGCCACACCCGCCGGCCCGGCCCCCGCCGTCCCTCCAGCCGATACCGCCCGGCGAACAGTGGGGACCCGGCGCCGGCATCCGGCCCGGGCACGGCCTCCGCCGGGTCCCCGCCCAGCCGCCGTACCGTCTCCTCCCGCACTGTCGCGAACGCGTCGTCCCCGCCGGTCCGGGCCCGGAACTCACCGGCCGCCAGCCCCGCCCGCTCGTCGATCAGCCCGCCCACCCGGGCGAGGAACTCCCGCGTCCGGCCACGCGCCGTGCGCGGCAGCGTCCGCAGCAACAACTCACGTACTCCTGGCCGGAACTCGTACGACCCCGGCGGCCCGGGTACGGCCGTGAGCATGCCGCTGAGGATGACCTCGGCCAGATGCTGCGGGCGCGGATCGCGGTCGACCGTGCGCTGCACCAGACGCATCACCGGCACCGACGGCACCGCCAGCGCCAGATGACCGGCCAGCCGGAACGCCTCCGGGGACGCGGTGGCGCGGAACCGCAGCACCAGCTCCTGCGCGGAGGCGGCCGCGAGGTCGGGGGCGAACTCGGCCGGACCCAGCGGCGCCGTCGGCAGCCAGGCCGCCGCGCCCGGCAGCCGGCCGCCGCCCGGATCGGCCAGCAGGGAGGCCCAGTTGGCGAGCCAGGGCGCGCCCGGCTCCAGCACCGGGAGGGGGACGGCGGCGCGGGGCCGGGGCGCGCTGTCCGGGTCGTACGGGGTGAAGGTCAGGGTGGCGGTGGGGGCCGCCGCGGCCGGGGGTGAGAGGAGGCCCGGTTCGGCGGGGAGGGCGGTGGTGTCCCACAGGTGCTCGGGGAGCGGCTGTACGACGGCCAGCGGCATCCTCGACGCCCAGTGCCGCAGGGTCGAGTACCAGAGGGTGCCCGCCGGGCCCGGGCGCCACTGCGGGCCCATGCAGTCGCTGACGACCAGCGTGGCCGTACGGCCGTCCGCCGGGACCGGGACCTGACGGGCGTGGCCGTCGGGGCCGGCCGGGTGCAGGGTGACCGTGCGGAAGATGCCGGACTGGGCGAGGGTGGTGTGCAGTTCGCGCACCAGTGGCCGCCAGACCGGCATGGTCGGGCCCGTGTCGTGCACCAGGGCGAGGCGCAGCCAGCGGTCGTGTGCCGGGCGCAGCACCGGCAGCCAGACGTCCGGGTGGGCGCCGAGGCGGGCGATGCGGTCGGCGGTGGCCCGCTCGTCCAGCAGCCGGGCGCGCGGCGCGGGCACCCTCCGCTTCAGGGGGCGCAGGGCGCGCTGCAGGGCGAGCGGGTGGTGCAGCATCGGCGGGGCGGGCGCCAGGACGGGTGGGCTCGCGGGGCCCGTGGCCGGGTGCGGCGCGGAGGGCTGCCGGGGGGACTCGGGCAGATGCAGGGGAACCCGGGGAGTACCGGGCTGCTGGGCGGACGGGCCAGGAACAGGCGGCTCGGCTGCACGGGGCTGCTCCTGCCGGCCGACGGAGGCGCCCGCAGCCTCGGACCCGGCGGCCCCTCCGGCACTTCCCGCCCGCTCCGCTTCCTCCAACTGCCGGGCCAGCCACACCAGTTCCGCCATCTCCCGCGGAGTGGGCACAGCCTCCGGCCCCGCCCCGGCAGCCTGCGCGGCAGCCCCCAGAACCTCCGCGAGACGGGCCATGGCGTGGGCGGGTGCGGCGGTGGGGCTGGGGGTGCCCGGTTCGCCGTAGCCGTGGGAGTTGTTCGTTCCGTCAGAAGCCATCGCCGTCCGCCGTGGCGCTCAGGTAGGGCATGAGCTGTTCGGCCATGGCGTCGCGGGACTCCGCGTCCAGCCCCGCCACCCCCGTCAGGTAAATGGCGTTCAGCAGCTGATCCGTGGCCAGTTCGCCGCCCTTCGCCCGGTCCAGGAACCGTTCGATCAGGGGTTCCGCCGCGTCTGCCGGGGTCCCCAGGTGCGCGTGGACGATCTCCGTGAGCTGGGTGCGGTCGGGGCGCAGCAGCTGGAGTCGGACGCAGCGGCGCAGGAAGGCGGGCGGGAACTCGCGCTCGCCGTTGCTCGTCAGGACGACAAAGGGGAAGGCACGGCAGCGTACCCGGCCGCGGGTGACCGCGACCGGCGTGTCCGCGCCGTCCGCCAGCACCTCCGCCGTGTCGTCGTCGCCCTGCGCCGAGTGCCGTGCGGAACGCAGCAGTTCGGGGATCTCGTACTGGCCCTCCTCCAGGACGTTCAGGAGGTCGTTCGGCAGGTCCAGGTCGCTCTTGTCGATCTCGTCGACGAGCAGGACGCGCGGGCGTTCGTAGGGGAGCAGGGCGGTGCCCAGGGGGCCGAGGCGCAGATGGTCCTCGACGTCGCTGCGCAGGGGCTCCTGGTCCCTGCCCCACGCCCGCTGCCTGGCCGCGTACAGCCGCGACAGCGGGTCGTACTGGTACAGCCCGTCCGCCAGCGTGCTGCGGCTGGTGATGTTCCAACGCAGGACGGGGCCCAGTTGCAGCTCGCGCGCCACCGCGTACGCCAGTGATGACTTGCCGGTGCCGGGCGGGCCCGTGACGAGGAGCGGGCGGCGCAGCACGAGGGCCGCGTTGACGAGCTGCACGCTCTCCGGCGTGGCGACGTACGCGCGGGCGCGGTGGATGCGGTCGGGGGAGACGGCCGCCTCGTCGTCGGCGTGCCCGGGCGCGGGCACGACGGGCGCGCCGTCGAAGGCCCGCCAGGGCGGCGGCTCGGGCAGGCGGACGATGCCGTCGTGCGGCTCGCTGTTCCCGGTGTAGACGGACCACTGCGGCATGGGGGGACTCCGGTCTCGCTTCCAGTTCTCGTACGGTGCTCAGGCCACCGGCGATCGCGCGGGCGCCGTCGTCTGGGCGTGGGGGTCGGTGAACACCCGGGGATCGTCCCAGAGGAGCTGGATGTCACGCGCCCAGTGCTGCTCCTCCGCGTCGGCCTCCAGGCGCAACTCCCAGATGGACCGGGGGAGTTCGGCGGGCGTGCGGCGGGTCAGGCAGGCGTCCAGCTCGTCCAGGAACTCCTTGCCCGCGCAGCCGTCCCCGCCCGTGCACGGCTCCTCGTGCGGCCCGTCGCCGCAGCCGCCGCGCGACCAGACGACGAGCGGAGCGGGCGTGGTGAGCGAGGTGGTGAAGTGGGACCTGGTGGGGACGGCGGAGGGGGTGGCCGCGAAGCTCACCACGCAGGGGTCGGACTGGAGCAGCCGTGCCCGCAGCTTGCCGACCGGCTCGGCGGTGCCGCACTCCACGCGGTGCATCCGCGCGCCGGGCTGCCCGTCGAGCATCAGCCACGCCTTGGTGAGCAGATGCCGTGTGCTGGCCCTGCGCCGCGCCTGTGCGGTCACGACCAGCGGGTACCGGCAGCCCAGCGGGGTCGCGTCGTCGGGCCCCAGTTCCCAGCGGTCCACGGGCAGGTCGATCCAGTCGCCGGGCAGCGCGAAGGCGATCAACTCGTCGGAGCCGGGCGTCAGATAGTCGAAGGCCGCCTCGATACGGTCCTGGACGTAGGCGCGCAGGCCGGACTGCGGGACGGTGTCCGCGTCGACCGGGTGCCGGCGGCCCCCGCTGTACGCGGACACCTCCACCCGCACCAGACCGTCGCCCGCCCCGCTGTGCTGGAGGTCGACCAGGATCGGCGACCAGTCGGGGGCCACGGCGGGCTCGGCCAAGGCGGGCGGCTCGGCCCAGGCGGTGACCAGGGCCTCCAGACGGTCGGCGAAGGCGGTGACGGTCGCCGCCGCGTCCGGGCCGTCCAGCTCGCAGAGCACGAAGAAGGCCGCCGACCAGAGCGAGTCGAAGCCGTCCTCCGGCGGCTCCGGATCCCAGTCGCCCATCACCGCCCGATACAGCCGTACGGGATCGCAGTCGACGCCCGCGCGCACCGCCCGCTCGACCAGGTCGCGCAGCCTGGCCCGGTCGGCGCCGCGGTGACCGGTCGTGGGCACCAGGCCCTCCAGGTCGGGCCAGTAGCGGGTCATGACCTCGGTCGGCATCATCCGCCCGTTGCGCACGTCCCGCGCACCGGCGGCCGCGGTGACCATGCCGACGACCTCGCCGGTGTCCACGAGGGTGACCGCGGCGCCGCTGAAGCCCTGGGCGAGGGGGTGGCCGTCGAGCTGCCACGCCTCCAGCTGGATCCACTCCCGGCTGATCAACTGGTGGGCGGTGATCCGGCATTCGGCGAGGGTGCCCTCGTCGAAGCCGACCGGGAAGCCGTACACGAGCAGCTTGCGCGGGGCCGGACCGCCCGCCGCGCCCACGGGGGCCAGCGCGGCCGGCGTGATCGGCACCGCCCGCTCCAGCTCCAGGACGGCGAGGTCACCGAGGTCGGTCGGGGCGTCGGCCGCCCAGCCGCCGTGCGCGACCACCCGGGCCCGCAGCGACGGCAGGTCGGGGCGCTCGGTGAAGGTCACCGTCAGCGCGTCCGCCGGGCCTTCGTCCACGACGTGCGCGCAGGTCAGCACCGTGCGCGGGGTGACCAGGAAACCGGCGCCGGCCACGGCACCCGCGTACTCGATCCGGGCATGCCATTCGGCGCTCTTCATGAGGATGCGGACGACTCCCCGGCGGCCGGATCCGTCAGGGCGTCCCGGGCGGCGGCCGCCCAGATCGCGGCGTCCTCGGCGTCGTCCCCGCTCCCCGGCGACCAGCTCAGCCGGACCACCAGGTGGCCCTCCGCCGCGCCCTTGGCGATGATCGCGCCGGTCTCCGCCGACAGCTTCACCCCGAACTCGATCTCCACGCCGTCGGGCCGCAGCGAGCCGTCCCGGAAGACCCGCAGCGCCGACTCGGCCGCCGCACGCACCCCGTCCAGGGACTGCTCGAAGGTTCGGGTCGCCCGCGCCACGCCGTCACCCCGGGACGCCAGCCGGGACCCGGTGCGCTCGTCGCCGGTCTCGACGGTCACCATCACACCGTCCTCGGTCCTGAACTCCACCAGCCCGTCCACGGCGCCCCCGTCCTCCTGTGTCACTGTGCTCGCTCATTGTTGCGGACGGTGCCGGAAGTTGTCCTGTTTCCTTCTCCGCCGTACCCCGGCACGGGCGGAATCCCGCCACGACGCCTTCCCGCCGCGCCCGAGTCGCTACGGCAGGGCTCCACCGACGCCACCCCCCAGCCTGTATCGGGGCATGCCCTGCTCCGTGGTCTGCCGCGCCGAGGAGCATGCGACCGTCCTCGACTGCCCGTGCAGCAGCGGCAGGCCCGAGAAAATCGCGGCCCTCACCCTGTACGGGGTCGAGACGATCGACGGGTGGGCGGAGCAGGGCATCACCTGAAGGCGTGGGAGATCGAGACGGCCCGGTGGGGGTCGAAGGAGTCCTGACCCCGTACGACGAAGCCCCGTCAGTCCCAACTCGGGACGGCGGGGGCTTTCGCATGTTCGACCTATCGGACAGGGTCACTCGTTCGAGTGACGATGAAGGCAGTACGGACTCATCTCGCTGACCCGCAGAAGCGCGAGAAAGGTGCTGGTCACAGGCGTGCACGAAACCGGGAAATCGTTCGACTCCGGCGGCCCGGCAACGATCACGGCACCGACCCAACGACCGGCGTCCGCCGAAGGCTTGGAGACCCTCATGCCGTCGTACACCTACCACCTCACCGTGATCGCCGATCAGCCCATCGACCCCGAGACGGTCGCCGATGACATCATCGGGCAGCTTGGCGGCCTCACCGCCGACCACCCTGAGACCGGCGAACTGGTCGAGGTGGAGCTATACATCAGCGCCTGACATGACGAAGCCCCTCGCCGGCCGGATCGCTCCGGGGGCGAGGGGCTTTTCGTTTTTCTTAGAGCGCCCGGCAGTAGGCATGCTGAGTGCCCCATTGGGCGCCCTGGAGACCGAGCAGGCACGAGCCCAGGTGATCATGGAGTTGTCTACGCTCAGTGATCACCGGGGGGCTCGTGCCTGTCCTGCCATCATGCCTGCTCGAACCGCTGTGGGACCAGTTCGCGGTGCTGCTGCCCGAGCACGTCGACACGCACCCACTCGGCTGCCATAACCCGCGCATCCCCGACCGGGTCGTCTTCGATTACGTCATCGCTGCCCTGGTACACGGGTCCGGCTACGAGCGCATCGCCGGCCCCGGCTGCTCGGACCGCACGATCAGACGCCGCGTCAAGTACTGGGCGCAGCTCGGGATAGCCCAGCAGATCCACGCGCTCGCCCTTCAGGCGTACGACCGCATGATCGGCCTGGAGCTCGACGAACTCTCCGTGGACGGCTGCATCACCAAGGCCCCCTGCGGCGGCGAGGCCGCTGGACGCTCCCCAGTGGATCGGGGCAAACAGGGCCTGAAACGCTCGGTGGCCACCGAGAGCACCGGCATCCCACTCGGCATCGTCTCGGCTGGGGCCAACCGCCACGACTCCCCACTCCTCGTGCCCACCCTCAGGGCCGCCGACGAGCAGGTCGGCGGGCTTCCCTACCAAGCCAACGTGAACCTGGACCGCGGCTACGACAGCGACAAGACCCGTTGCGCGCTCGGCGAGTTGGGCCTCACCGGAGAGATCGCCCGCAAGGGCGTCCCCGCCCCGATACAGGCTGGCAAGAGGTGGGTGGTGGAGCGGAGCCACGCGTGGATGAACAGCTTCGGCAAGCTGCGGCGCTGCACCGAGAAGCACAGCCGGGTAGTGGACTTCTACCTCTACCTGTCCGCCGCAATCGTCACACTGCGTATACTCATCCGCCGTGCGACCTCGCGCTACCGCTGGGACGGCCGCCCCACCAGCAGGCGCCTGAAGTGACACCTACTGCAGGGCGCTCTTAAATCGAACCTCCGTGTGACTGCTGTGCGGCTACCCTGCGGGAATGTCGTACGAGCTCAACGCCGTCATTGGGAATTTCGACCTGCTCAGGAGCCAGACTGCCGGGATTCGGGAAACGGCTGTCGCCCCGCTCCGACAGCGCATGGGGCTGGTGCCTGTCACCACACAGCTCCTCGGGGAGCAGACTGGGCTTACCGATCAGGATGGCACCGGGCCCGGTCAACCATTCACGGTAATGTCGCCCGCCTTCGAGCAGACCTTGAGCTACTGGTCCCGGGGCGGGCCGATCGCCTACGTGGAGGCAGACTTCCACGGAGGGGACGGATACCAGACCGCTGCCGTATGGCGTACCGGCGCGAAGGTGTGGGGTCCGGCCCATACCTGGGACTTCACCGGTCCACGGGAAGACTGGCCGATCAATGCCGCTCTCGCCCTGCTCGATGTCGTTCCGAGCAGCTCCGAGCGGGCGAGCTACCACGACCTGTTCCTGGAGGTGGGGCTTGGCTGGGAACAGGACATGGACGGCTGGCAGTCGGCCGGCCGGACTGCTCGATGGGCGGCGACCTACAACGAGTGGCATCAGGAGCACCTGGCGGAGCAGGAGAGAACAGCGCGTGCCTCCGCGGAGATCGAGAAATACAGGAGGCTCCCCGACGTCCCGGTGGCTCTGGACGGTAAGGCGATCATGGGGCTGCTCGGCCTACCTCCAGGCCCACTGATCGGTGCGGCCGCTCGCTATCTACAAGATCTGCATCTCGAACGCGGCCCGCTTTCACGGGAAGAGGCCGTCACCCGGCTGAGGACTTGGGCCGCGGAGCAAGACACAGGATGCCGAGGCCGGTGATCGGTCAAGTAATCGTTTCATGAGGACGTCAATCGTGCCGCCGCCGAGGCATGGGATGGCGCGCTCCGAACAGAGATGACGTAACACGGATAAGAGGTCCCTCGCAGTCACGGAGCGTCAACACTCCCGTGATCATGTGAGCCCTTGCTCGCTTCGTCGCGACCGACTCAGTTTCCCAGCAGTGCACGGCCTACTGCCGGTCGCTCTTAGGCGTGGACGGGGCGCAGGCTCTTGACCATGACCCCGAGAAGGGGCGCGTCGGCGAAGGGGCGTTGCTCGCCAACCTTGGCGTATCCCCATGACTCGTAGAGCGCCTGCACCTTGGGGTGGCTGACATCGACCAGGAGGACGGCGAGGTCTTCCGTGCGCTCCTTCAGCAGCTCCTCGTGAAGCTGCTCGGACACCCCCTGTTTGCGCCACCGGGGGCGGACCATGAGTTCGGACACCGCGTACGTGGACGTGTAGCCGTTCTGCGGCTTGTAGTCGGTGGAGCGCCACCATTCCCGGCCGGCGGTGAGGGGTGCGCCGTAGGCGAAGCCGACCGGTTCGTCCCCGTCGTACGCCACGACACAGGTGAAGTCGTCCATGCCGGACCAGTGGTCAACGAACCAGGGGAATCGCTGGTTGAACGGGTCGTCCATGGCGTCGGCGTAAGCGTCGTCGTGCACGTCGATGAGCGTCTGCCGGAAGCCTTCGGGGAGGTTTCCATGGTGGAAATGCCGCAGCTCAATCACGATCGGCTCCATTCAGTCTGCATGCGGTCTGCCCAGTCTCGTGCGTAGGTGGTGGAGGGGGCCAGGGTGAAGAGGTCGCGGTGGAAGTCGCCGATCAGCGTGCGCATCCGGGCGGGCAGCGGAGCCCCGTCCATGACGGTGAAGACGTCGGCGGCCGTGGTCGTGGCTTGCTCGATGTCCCCCTGATGGAGCTGCGCGAGGGCGAGTTGAGCGGTGGTCAGAGCCCGGTTACGGCGGAAGACGGCCGGGGTTCTGGCGAGGGAGCGATGCGCCAGGGCCTCGGCGTGGGCATAACGGCCGTCACGGCTGTGGATGATGGCGCCAAGGTGGTCGAGTTCGGCCGGGCCGTAGAAGGCCGCCCAGCGGGGACGTTCCAGCTCTGGGGCTCTGGCGAAGGTTTCGCGAGCCGACTCGAACGACCGCACGGCGCCGCGTCCGTCGCCGAGAGACGCATACGCGAGAGCGACGCGGACGCGCCCCAAGGAGGCGAAGAACGGGTCTCGGCGGGCCGCTGGAGAGGCTTGGGCGGCCTGCGCCGCCGCGAGGGCCTCCGCCCACGCCCGGCGCTGTGTCGCGAGGAGTGACTGTGTGACCCATACCCGCATCACAGTCGGGCCGTCCTGGGAGAGCCCGGCGTACGTCGTGGACTCGTTCAGGTAGATCTGTGCTTGGGTGGGATTGCGGGCGTCGATGCAGGACCAGGCGGCGATGGCGGTGTACTCGGCGGCGAGCGCGAACAAGGAGCGGCGGACTCGTTCGCTCGCGTTCTTCTGCTGGAGGCCGAGCACTTCGTCACGGCCGGCGAGGGCGGCTTTTTCCAGTGCGGCGTGTCCGCCCTGGCGGTCGTCGGCCTCGACAAGGGCGTGCATCCCGGCGGCGGCTCTCTCGACGTCGGACATGCCGACCGAACGGCGTTGTCCCACCAGGGGGGCGGCTGCGGTCCCGGTGGCCGAGGTGAGGAATGTGCGGCGCCGCACGGGGTCCTCCTGGGGGCGGTGCATGGAGCGTGGTGCGCTGAACCCTAATTCCTCGACAGGACAGCCGAACACCCGCTCCAAGGCCACGCACGTACGCCCGATCGGACGCCGTGACGTGCCGTTCAGCAGGTTTCTGACGGTTCGGTCTCCGATGTCGCCGGGTCTTCCGGTGATCTCAGCCAGCGCCTTGTTCAGCCGGTCGGCCAATTCGTCCTGCTTAAGCCCCAGTTCCTCCATCCGGGCCTTGAGGACGGCGTTCGCTCCCATGCAACTGACGGTAGACCGCCGGTCACCATCCGGACCAGGAGCGAGGTAATAGGAACGTAAAGTCTTCCGGTGGTTGCGAGTGGATGAATGCCAACCCTTCCTGTTTCCAGGGCTGTTGGAGTCGTTGACTGGTGGACAGTCGCCGGGCGCAATCCGCAGGCTCCCCGCCCCGGCGGCAGTGGAGGAGAGGCCCGCCCATGCCCCCCGTCGTGGGCGGGCCGTCCCAGCCCGAGGAGACGACCCCTGTGACGACTGTGGCCAGACCCAACGCGACCGGTGTCCCCGGCTATGCCGAGACGATGCCCTGTGAGCCGGAATCCGCGCGCCGCGCCCGCCGCCTCGTCGCAGCGTCGCTCAGCACGTGGCGGATAGACGAACTGGCGGACGCGGGAACACTGATCGTCTCCGAACTCGTCAGCAACGCGGTGCGGCACACGAGCTGCCGCCTCCTCCGGGTAGCCACTCGGCGAATCGCCGACAACCGCGTCTGGATCGAGGTCACCGACACATCCCGGGGCCTGCCGGAAATGGGCTGCGGCGACAGCGACCGCGAGGGCGGCCGGGGGCTGCTGCTGGTCGAGCTGATGGCGGACCGCTGGGGCTATGACCTGCACGGCACAGGGCGGCGACGGTGGAAGACGACCTGGGCCGAACTCGTCGTCAAGACGGAGGTGACCCGGCTGTGAGCGGGGTGCAGTGGGTCACGGGTGACTGCTGGCTCGGCTGCGGGCGTACGGGGCTGCCGGTGATCTGGCTGGGCCCGGTGACGTGGGACGGCCAGCACGCCCCCTGCATGACATGCGCTGACTGCCTCGCCCGTCTCAAGGCGCAGGTCCTCGCGTATTTCATGCAGCGGCAGCCGGCCACCGCCTGACCCCCGCGGATTTCCGCTCCGAAAACCCTGGACAGGTCGAGGGAGCGGAAGACGGCGCCGGGGGCCGACGTCTCCCGAGATCCCCGGCGCCACCTAGATCCACTGTCCGGAAACCGTTCTTCCACGGCCCGGACAAGTCGGCTCTATTCAAGGCTTCCCGTCCCAGCCGGGGCGGGAGAACCGAAGAGGAAGGTGTATGCCATGAACGAGAACACTGCCGCTGACGAGGGTGGCGGCCTGCTCGTTGCCGTCCGCCGTATCCAGGCGGCCCGTGCCCGCACCGATGTGCCGTCCGACAACACGGGCGGCAAGTCCGATCAGAACGACTCCTGAGCGGGGCGCCCACGATGCATGATTCCGCTTCGTGGGCGGTGCGCCTGGGTGAGGACCGGTTCCTCACCCAGGCGCTTCACCGCTCCTACGCTGTCTTCCCGGCGGATGGGTCCGGCACGACCCCTCTCCTGTCCTGGGACGATCTGAACACCATCCTTGCCACTCACCGCCTGGAACCACCACGCCTACGGCTTTCCAGGGACGGCGTGACCGTCCCCCTTGACCGGTACTCGGCACCCTTCACCAACCGGCGCGGCGTGACATGGCACCGCACCCACCCCGCCGAGCTGCATGCCCGGCTTGCGGCAGGCGCATCCCTGGTCGTGGACGCGATCGACGCGATTCACCCACCGGTCGGTTCCGCCGCCGAAGCACTCGAACGCTTCCTCAGTACACCCGTCCAGGTCAACGCCTACGCTTCCTGGACGGAGCGGGAAGGCTTCGGGCGTCATTGGGACGACCATGACGTGGTCGTGGTCCAGATGCACGGGGCGAAACGCTGGAAGCTCTGGGGGCCGACCCGGACGGCCCCGACGTACCGCGATGTTCAGACCCCGGAGGAACCCCAGGGCGAGCCGGTCGCGGACATCGTCCTGAGCCCCGGGGACGTCCTGTACCTGCCGCGTGGGTGGTGGCACACCGTCACTGCCGACCAAGGAACAGCATCCCTTCACCTCACGTTCGGTCTCGTTACCCACACCGGAGCCAACCTCGTCAACTGGGTGGCCGACCAGTTGCACAACGACGCCGTCATGCGGATGGACATCCCCCGGCACGCCGACCCAGTGCAGAAGTCCGCATATCTGGACGCCCTGCGGACCGCGATGATGACCGCGCTGTCCGATCCGGCACTGATCGACCGATGGGCACAGTCCAGCGACACCACTCACTTCGGCCGCCCGTCCCCGTCCCTGCCGTACGTCAACAACCTCCCCCCGGACCGGGGTATCACCGTGAGGAGCACAGCCGCCCGCGCGCGCCTCACCGCTACCCCCGACGCCGCGACCGTCACTCTCTCCGCCGCCGGAACCGAGTGGGATTTCGCGGGTCAGGCGGCACCTGTGCTCCGCGCCCTCCTCACGGGAGAACCCGCCACCATCGGGGAACTCGCCGACGCCGCCGGGCTGGAGGTCAAGGACGTGGCCGATCTCCTGTCCGTCCTGATCAGGGGACAGGCATTGGCAGTCGTCAGGGTGGCGCCGTGAGCGCCGTTCTCGGCCTGGGGACCTACCGGGTGCGCGCTGTTGGCGACATGGCGCGCACCGCCCTTGCGGCCGGGGCTTCCTGGACCGACACCGCCCCCAACTACCGCGCCGGGGAGGCCCACTCTCTTCTCGCGTCCGTCCTCCTTCAGCACCCGCAGGCCAAGGTGTCCACGAAGACGGGGTTCTTCGCTCGGGAGGAGGCCGAGGCCGCCGTCAGCGCCGGAATCCTCACCCGCGAGCAAGCCGAGGCCGGCCACAGCCTCACCGCGGATTTTCTCCGCTGGCAAACCTCCCGCTCTCTGGGCGTCCTCGGCCGCGCCGACGTGGTGTTCGTGCACAACCCCGAATGCGCCCACCTCGACCGCGAAGAGCTGCACGATCGGCTGCGGGACGCCTTCGCCGTCCTGGAGGAGTACGCGGACACGGGACGTATCGGCGGGTACGGCGTCGCCACCTGGTCCAGCTTCGACTCCGGCGCCTTTACGGTGCCCGAACTCCTCACCCTGGCACAGGAAGCCGCCGGATCGGGTGAACACCACCTGTGCGCCGTGCAGCTCCCCGTCAGCCTGGTCATGGCCCGGCCGATCAGCCTCGCCCTGGACGGTCGCGGCCCTCTCGTACACGCCCGCATGGCGGGGCTGACCACCTTCGGCTCCTCGCCCCTGCACGGCGGCGAACTACCGCACCTGGTCACACCCGAACTCGCCGAGTTCATCCGTCCCGGTGCCACTCCGGCCGCCGCCAGTCTCCTCGCGGCCGTCTCCTGCCCGAGCCTGGACGTGGTATTGCTGTCGGCCAGCACCCCCGAGCACTGGAACGCCGCGCTCAAAGCCACCGCCGCCCAGCTCGCCCCCGACCAGTTGAGAAAGGTCACCGATGTACTCGCCCAAGGATGAGGCCACCGCCACGCGCATGGAGCGCGCTCTCGTCCTCGCCGCCGACCACTTCAAGACCGCCCTCACCGGCCCGGTCTCCTGGGGCTGGCTCGGACGCACCATCGGCTCCCGCACTGCTGACGACCAGTGGCTCCGCGTCCACTGCGGGGACATCACCAAGACAGCCGCTGCGATGACCACAGGCATCGTCATCGCCGAAGAGCGCGTATCCGGTGACGTGCCCCGCCCGCGCTTGCACGGTCTGCACCGCTGGGAGAACGCGCCGTACGTGTTCGAGGCCGAACTGACCGACCACATCGCCCAGCCCGTCATCTCCCCCGGGGCCACCGATCTCGCCGAGGACCCCGGTCTGCCAGACACCTGGTGGACTGACCTTCGTACCAGCCTGGACGCCCTCGCCGCCGCCGAACCTCCCCGGACCACCATCCGCCAGGAGTGGGCCGACCGGGTGTTCCCCGAATTCCTCGGTATCCCCGCGCCGGCCATCACCAAGCGCGTCACCGGCCACGGAGACATCCAATGGGCCAACCTCACCCACCACCCGCTCAACCTGCTCGACTGGGAACGCTGGGGCGCCGTCCCGGTCGGCTACGACCCGGCTGTGCTCTACGTCAGCAGCCTCCGCGTACCCGCCGTCGCCGAACGCGTCCGTAAGGAGTTCGCGGACATCTTGGAAACCCCAGCCGGGCACCTCGCCGAACAGATCGCCGTCGCCGAGATGCTCCAGGCCGTAGGGCGGGGCTGGTACCAGGAACTTGCCCCGCTCCTGGCCGAGCGTGCAAGCGAACTCGTCGGCAAGGCCGTGCCTGTCCCCGCCTGATGGGTCAGACGACGTGGGCCTGAACGATGAGTGTGCCGAGGTTCTTCGGGTCGGGGGCCTCGAAGACCTTCGCGTAGACCTCGAGGAAGCCGTACGTCCGCAAGACGCCCTCCCACATCTCCGGCGTGTAGGCCCAGCGCCGGACCGGGTTGACTTCTCCTCGGAAGCCGTTGCCGTACATGCCCTGTGCGCCGTAGCAGCCCTCCACGGGCGGCCTCGTGGACGCCCCCGCGATCAAATTCGAGCAGTTGACCGACCGGCAACGCCAGGGCGCCTCCTGCTGCTGGTGTGCCGGAAGCACTGACCGTCGGTTCCCTGCGCGCATCGTGGCGGGCGTCGACCTGTACTCCTGCGTTCCGTGCGCGGGCATGTACGGCGTCCCGGCGGTGGAGGAGGCGGACTGTGGGCGCTAGCGAAACTGCCCCGATCGACGGGGAGACGATCAAGGCGGCGTATCACGCGGCGCTGTGGGACGTGCGTCCGAGGTCGGCGGCCGAGACGGAAACGCTGGTGCTACAGCTTGAGGGGCATGTGCGGCTGCTCGCCCCCGAGGTGGCCGCGCGCGTGCCGACCATGAACAAGTCGACGGGCGACGTGGCACTCGTCGCTCTGCGGCACGCTGACGAGGTGTTGGACCCTGCCACGCGATCGGCCGACCGAGCGGGGAGGCTGCTGCATGACCTCGGCGTGGTCGCGCGGGCGTTGCTGACGTTGGTCGAGATGACGGGCGCCCCCGAGCCGGATGTCGAACCGGCCGACCCGACTGGTTGGCTCCTCATCGTCGGCCCTCCCGGGGCAGGAAGGATGCAACAGCAGTGGGTCACGGGCGACTGCTGGCTTGGATGCGGGCGCACATGCCTGATGGTGATCTGGCTCGGCCCAGTGCAGTGGGACGGCCAGCACGCGCCCTTCTATGCATGCGCTGACTGCCTCGCCCGCCTCAAGGCGCAGGCACTCGCCCACTTCGTGCAGCGACAGCCGGCCTGAGCACTCCACAGATTTCCGCCCGGATATCCGATTGGCAGTCGGGCGCGGGCGGGAAATGGCGCCGGGGCCCACGTCCCCTACGCTCCTCGGCGCCATCAACAGCACCACTCGAACCGAATCGAGAGGAGCACCACCGCATGACCGTCGCACTGGAACGTCCCGCCTCGACCCGAACACGGGACCCGAAGGAACTGCTCAACGCGGTCGCACCCCACATCACCGAACTGACCGTCAACGTCTTCGACAGCGGCATGAGCCTGTGGGACCGCGAAATCGCCCTGCTGCTCCGCGATCACACCATGGTCCGCGACATGGCCGAACGCGTCCTCGGTAACGCGGTGATGTACACCATCGGCTGCATCGAGCACCCGGAGGTGCATCTGGGCGTCGGCAAGCTCGTGGACATCGGCGTCCACCAGCTCATCCTCGACACGCCGGTCTGGTGGGGCATCTGCCGCCTGTACAACGACGGCGCGTACAAGCACCACGCCCCCGCTACCGGCGCGCAGAGTGGGCCGACAAGCTACGCGCCGCCGGGTTCTCGCACGCCTTCGCCCGTGAAATCCCCGCTCCTCAAGAGGGCCACATCGGCACTCTCCTGGTGACGGCACAGCACGACGAACGGCGCCCGGCCTGACCTGCGAAGCGAAGTTTGCGCGGTCGGAGTGCGCTGAGCACCGGTCGCGACGCGTCAAACCTCCGGCCGGATCACCCCCAGCTCCACCAAGTCCTGTGGCCGCAGCCGGAGTTGGTCCGCCGTCGCTTGCACCTCCTCCGCCGGTCGCTTCAGGATCGCGGCGGCAGACTCCGGGGCGATGACGGAGAAGTAGCTGTCCGGCGTGGCCCAGGTGCGGCCGGGCGCCGCCAGGGCGAGTGCGCCACCCGAGCCGCCCTGGCCGACGACCAGTGTGGTGACCGGGATCCGGGTCGTGGCGACCGCGCCGAACAGCTCCGCGATCGCCGGGCCCACGCCCTGCCGCTCCGCCTCCGCGTCGTTCGCGGCGCCCGGCGTGTCCACCAGGGTCAGCACCGGGATGCCGAGCCGGTCCGCGAGCCGGATCAGCCGGGTCGCCGTACGGTAACCGGCCGGGCGGGTGGCCGCGCCGGTCTGCGCGGCGTAGGCGATCGTACGGCCGTCGCGGCGGGCCGAGCCGAAGCCGCACAGCATCCCGTCGGGATCGGTGCCGCCGCAGCGGTCGCCGGAGAGGGCGACCCTGCTGGTGAAGTGGGCGTCCAAGTAGGCGTCGGCGCGCGGCCGTCGAGGTGAGCGGGCGCGCCGGACCGCCTCCCACCCGGTGGCGGGCGGGGCCGTGTCGGGACCGAGCGGCTCCGGCACGGACGCCGGCGCCTCCGACCGCCCGGTGAGGAGCCGCAGCCACAGCCCCAGCGTCTCCCGCAGCTCCCGCGGCCGTACGACGGCGTCCGCCGATCCGGCGGCGACCTGCGCCTCGGCCGTGTACGCGGCCGGGTCGGCGTCCGGCGGCCGGACCCGCGACCCCGCGAAGCCGACCTGGGCGCCCGGCAGCGCGAGCGTCACATCGGCGCCCGCGCCGAGGGTGGCCCAGCCGCCACCGGTCGTCGGATCGCGCAGTACGGCGACCTGCGGCAGCCCGGCCTCCCGGGTGAGCGCCGACTCCCGTGCCACCCGCTGGAGTTGGGTGAGCGCGAGCATGCCCTCCTGCATCCGGCTGCCGCCCGTCGCCACCAGCGCCACGACCGGCAGCCGGTGGGCGCGCGCGTGGCGGTGCGCCGACTCCAGCCGGTCGCCGGTGCGTTCACCGAGCGAGCCGCCGAGGAAGCCGAACTCGAAGGCGATCAGCACGGCGCGCGTGCCCTCGACCGTCCCCGTACCGCAGACCACGGACTCCGACTCGCCGGTGCGTTCGGCGGCGCGGGCCCTGGAGGCGTCGTAGCCCTGCCAGCCGAGCGGGCCGTCGGCGGCGGACTCCCTTGACGGGGAGGGCAGTTCGGTGAAGTCGTCACAGACGAGGGAGAGGGCCTCGCGGGCGGTCCTCCGGTCGTCAGTCATGGGTCAGTGCCCGCTTCATGATCTTCCCCATGTCGTTGCGGGGCAGCGCGTCGAGATAGCGGACCGTGCGGGGCCGCTTGTGCGGGGCGAGACGGGCGGCGACATGGTCGGCCAACTCCCCGGCACCGGGCGGGGACTGGGGATCCACGGGCACGACCCAGGCGACGATCCGCTCACCGAGGTCGTCGTCCGGCTCCCCGGTGACGGCGGCCTCCGCCACCCCCGGGTGTTCCAGCAGGGCGTTCTCGATCTCCCCGGCGCCGATCTTGTAACCACCGCTCTTGATCAGGTCGGTGGCCTTGCGTCCCACGATCCGCACATACCCGTCCGGGTCGCGCACCGCCATGTCGCCGGTGCGGAACCAGCCGTCGTCGGTGAACGCGGCGGCGGTCGCGTCGGGCCGGTTGAGGTACTCACGGAACAGGTTCGGCCCCCGCACCTGGATCTCCCCGACGCTCTCCCCGTCGTACGCGGTGATGGCCGCCCCCGCCTCGTCGACGAGTCGCAGCTCCACACCCGGCAGCGGCACACCCACCGTGCCCGGCCGGGCCTCGCCGTCCGCGCGGATGCTGGTGTTCATCAGGGTCTCCGTCATGCCGTACCGCTCGATGACCCGCCGCCCCGTCGCCGCCGCGATCCGCTCGTGGTCGTGCACCGGCAGCGCGGCCGAACCGGACACCAGCAGCCGCGCCCCGGCCAGCGCCTTGACCAGTTCGGGCTCCTCGGGCAGCGCCTGCGCGATCCGGTGGTACATCGTCGGCACCCCGAACAGCATGGTCGCCCCGTCGTTCAGCTCCCGCGCCACGCCCTCGGTGGAGAACCGCCCCAGATGGCGCACGGACCCGCCTCGCCGCAGCGGGCCGAGGATCCCGAGCACCAGCCCGTGCACATGGAACAGCGGCAGCCCGTGCACCAGCACATCGGCGCCGGTCCACTGCCAGGCGTCGGCGAGCGCGTCGAGGGTGTGTGCGAGCGCACTCCGGGGAATCACCGCCCCCTTGGGCGGCCCGGTGGTCCCGGAGGTGTAGACGACGAGCGCGGGATCACCGTCGTCGACGTCCTGCCCGCCCCTCGCCGTCCGCTCCCGGACGTCGACATCGACCCGCCGGATGCCCGCGAGCGCGTCCGGCAGCCGCTCCCCGGGCGCCGCGAGCACCACCCCCGGCGCGCTGTCGGCCAGGATGTGCCCGAGTTCCCTCTCGCCCGACTTCGGGTTGAGCGGCACGGCGGCGGCCCCGGCGAGCAGCACCCCCACCACACCCACGGCGGTCTCCAGTGACGGCGTGGCCCACACCGCCACCCGCTCCACCCCGCGCACCCGCTCCCCGACGGCCCCGGCCGCCGCCGCCAGCTCCGCATACGTCAAGGACCGCTCCCCGAACCGCAGGGCGACCCGCTCGCCCGGTGCGTCGGTCAGGGCCGGAAAGAGAGAGGACACGTGAGGCACTCCTTGGGACGGGCGGGACAGCGACGGACATCACCGTTCCTACCCGGTCCTCTGCGAAATTCGGCGGCTAGCCTGCTGGGAGTTTGCTCACCCGTTCGATCCTGTTCGGGCCGCCTGAGCGCGTCCCCTGTCCCGGGAGGTCACCCGTCGTGCCCCGTATAGCCCTCGTCACCTATGACCCCGGGCCGGAGTCCACCCAGGACCGTGATCTTCCGGTGCTGGTGCGGGAGCTGGTGGCCGCCGGGGCGGCGGCCGACGCCGTGCGCTGGGACGACGCCTTGGCCGACTGGGGGGCCTACGACCTCGCCGTCATCCGGTCCACCTGGGACTACAGCTGGCGGGCGGCCGAGTTCGGGGACTGGCTGGAGCGGGCCGGGAAGCAGACGCGGCTCGCCAACCCGGTGGACGTCGTCCGCTGGAACACCGACAAGCGGTACCTCGGGGAGCTGGCCGAGGCGGGGGTGCCCACCGTGCCCACCCGCTATCTCGCCCCCGGCGCTCCTGTCGACCTCCCCGACGACCACGAGTACGTGATCAAGCCGACCTCCGGCGCGGGCGCCCGGTTCGCCGCCCGCTACACGCCCGACGAGCACGACACCGCCGTACGGCAGCTGGCGCGCATGCACGCCGAGGGGTTCACGGCGATGGTGCAGCCCTACATCAAGGACATCGACGTCAGCGGTGAGCGGGCGCTGCAGTTCTTCGGCGGGCGGCTGCTGCACGCCAGCCGCAAGGGGGCCGTCCTAGCACCGGGCACACCGTACGACGCGGACAAGGTGGCCCATCCCGATCTGCGGGTGTGGCAGCCGACGCAGGCCGAACTCGCCGTCGCCGAGCGGGCCCTGGCGGCCGTGCCCGGCGCGCCGGAGCTGCTGTACGCGCGGGTCGACCTGGTCGACGGGGCGGACGGGGAGCCCCGGCTGATGGAGCTGGAGCTGGTCGAACCGAATCTCTTCCTGGGGCTGCATCCGGGGTCGGTGGCGCGGGTGGTGGAGGCGATCCTGGAGGCGGCGGCTGCTGCGGCTACGGCGGCCCGCTGACGGCGGTCCGCTGGAGCAGGCCCCAGGTGAACTCGGCGACCACTTCGCGCCGTGCGCCGTCCGCGTCCGGTGCCGTGAAGGCCAGCCCCCACCGCGTGGGCGCCGTGCCCTCCAGGGGGCGGGCGGGGGCGAAGGCCCGGGCGGCCTCGTCGATCGTGCAGGACCAGGGGGTGAGGTCGGCGAGGGTGCGCAGGACGGGGCCGGGGGCGCCGGGTGCGCGGACGAGCCATTCGTTCCAGACGGCGCCGCCCGGACCGAGCAGCACCTCGAAGCGGAGGTCGGGCCAGAGGGGGACGGGCCACTGCCATGCCTCGCAGTCGAGGTCACCGATGCGGCGGGAGACCGCGGACTCGGGCGGGCCGAGGACCGACCGGTACCGGGAGGCGGCGGCGCGGGCATGCGGCGAGCGGACCATCGCCTGCCAACGCTTGTTGGCCTCCCGCATGTCGCTGATCGACACACCCAGTCGGCGGCGGGCGTCCGCCACCAGCTCGGGGTTGTGGTCGGCCATGCGGCGCAGCAGGACCAGCTGGAAGTCGGCCTCGGAGAACACACCGCCGAGCCTACGGTTCCCGGCCATTGCCCGCTCCGAGCGTCTATGACTAGCCTGTGTTCGTCATGCCGATCGTCTGTTGAAATTTCGAACGACCGTCAGTGTTCGAACGACCATCAAGGGAGGGGGCCGGCCGTGGGACGCCTCGTACCTGCCGTGACCCGGGCTCTGGACATTCTGGAGCTGTTCCTCGACGGGGACGGGACACTCTCCGCCCCCGACATCGTGCGCAAGCTGCAGCTGCCGCGCACCACCGTGCACGAACTGGTCACCACGCTCGCCGCCCGCTCCTACCTGGTCGCCGTCCCCGGCCAGCCGGGGCGCTACCGGCTCGGCGTGCGTCCGTACCAGCTCGGCAGCCGTTACGCCGAGCAGCTCGACCTCGCCGCCGAGGGCCAGCAGGTCGCCCGCTCGGTCGCCGAGACCTGCGACGAGACGGTCCATGTGGCCATCCTCGAAGGCACCGACGTCATCTACATCGCCAAGGTCGACTCCACGCACGCGGTGCGCATGGTGTCCGCGGCGGGCCGTCGCCTCCCCGCCCACTGCACCTCCGTCGGCAAGATGCTGCTGGCCTCCCTTCCCGAGTCGGAGCTCGCCGCCCGGATCCCCGACGACGCCGAGCTGGTCGCCATGACCCCCAACAGCATCACCGACCCCGGCGCGCTGCGCGAGACCCTTGCGGGGATCCGTCAGCGCGGCCTCGCGGTGGAGAACCGCGAGTCCAACCCCGACGTCAGCTGTGTGGCCGCTCCGGTGCGCGACCGCGCCGGTCAGGTCGTGGCCGCCCTGTCGATCTCCGTGCCGATGATCCGCTGGAGCGAGGAGCGGCGCGGCGAGCTGGAGCAGCTGGCCGCCAAGGGCGCCGCCGAGCTGTCGGAGCGGCTCGGTCACCGGAGCGTGTCATGACGGGGCCGGCGTACGAGGTCGCGGTACGGGCCGAGGCGACCCTGGGCGAGGGGCCGACCTGGGACGCGGCGCGGGGCCGTCTGCTGTGGCTGGACATCCTCGGCGCGCGCATCCACACGTACGACCCCTCCACGGGCCGGCGCACGGTCCGTACGACCGACCAGCACATCGGCGCCGTCAAGCCCCGCGCGGGCGGCGGCCTGGTCCTCAACCTCCGCGACGGCGTCGCCCTGCTCGACCCCGACGACAGCTTGCGCTGGCTGCACCACGAACCGGTCGCCGGGCGGCGCGCGAACGACGCCGCCGTGGCGCCGGACGGCTCCCTGTGGGCCGGCACCATGCGGTACGACGAGGCACCGGGCGGCGGCACGCTGTCCCGGCTGACCGGGGACGGCACGGTCGAGACCGTCCTCGACGACGTCGCCGTCAGCAACGGCACGGGCTGGAGCCCCGACGGGCGCCTCATGTACTACATCGACTCCCCGACCCGGCGTGTCGATGTCTTCGACCACGAGGCGGGGCGTGTGACCGACCGCCGGCCCTTCGCCACGATCGAGGACGGCGCCGGCTTCCCCGACGGTCTGACGGTCGACGCGGAGGGGTGCGTCTGGGTCGCGCTGTGGGGCGGGGCAGCGGTACGCCGCTACACGCCGGGCGGCGCGCTGGACCGGGTGATCGAGCTGCCGACACCCTTGGTGACGGCCTGCGCCTTCGGCGGCCCCGACCTGACCGACCTGTACGTCACGACGGCCCGGGTGGGCCTGGACGCACCGCATCCGGTGGCGGGCTCGCTGCTGGTGGTGCCGGGGGCGGGGAAGGGGCTGGCTCAGCCGGCGTTCGAGGGATAGGGGGAGAGCCCCGTTGGCAAATCGGCCAGCCGCGGGCAGTCGTGCCTCCCCCAGTGCCTTAAGGGCCTGGGAGGTGCCCCCATGGCGGCACGGGTGGGCGCGGCACCTCGTCAGCGCCGGGGGGTGCGCGACCCACCCCCCGGCCGACCTCAGCTATTGCAGGCCCGCCCGCTTCAGTTCGTCCGCCGTCAGCGGGGGGCCCTCCAGCGGCGGGCGCAGTGGTCCCACCGCCGCCGCCAGCAGCATCCCCGGCGTCACCAGCACCGGCGCCGCCCGCTCCAGGGACGTCACGTCCGTCACCCGCCGCGCGATACGCCCGTTCCCGGTGGCCGTGTACAGCAGGCGTCCCACGTACGCCGCCAGCAGCCGCTCCCGGAGGGTGGGCCCGCTCTCGGTGGCCCCGGGGTAGAACACGTCCATGCCGACGGCCAGGTCCCACGCGGTGGCGGCGGGCCGGGCCACCGCCTTCTGGACGCGCCGGGCCAGACGCGGCGAGCCCGGCCCATGACGTCGTACCACCTCACGCAGCGCCAGGGCCGACTGCGCGGCGACCGACATTCCGTGCCCGTAGATCGGGTTCAGCGCGCACAGCGCGTCGCCGACCACCGCGAAGCCCTCCGGCCAGGCCGGCATTCGCTCGTAGTACAGCCGCCGGTTCGCGGTGGTCCGGGTGAACGCCACCTCGCTGAGCGGCTCGGCCCGCTCGATGAGGTCGGCGATCACGGGGTGGCGTAGCTCGTCGCGGGCGTAGCGGGCGAAGTCGCCCGTGTCGGTGCTCGGTTCGCCGCCGCGTGAGCCGAACAGTGTGACCAGCCACTGCCCGTCCTCGATGGGCAGCAGCACCCCGCCCCGCCCGGGCTCCCCGGTCCGCGGGTCGGGCTGGAGGTTGACGACGGGGAAGGCGCCGCGGGCGGCCTCCGGTGCCCGGAACAGCCGACTGGCGTACGCGACACCGGAGTCGACCGTCCGTCGGCGCGGCTCGGGCAGTCCCAGTCCGGTCAGCCACCGTGCGGCGCGTGAGCCCCGCCCGGTGGCGTCGACGACCAGGTCGGCGGCGAGTACGTGTCCGGCGGTGTCATCGGCCGGGGGCTCGGCACCCGGCCGCCCGGCCGCCGCGACCCGTACGCCCGTCACCGCCGTGGCCGTGCCGGTCAGGCCGAGCACCTCGGTGCGCTCCAGGACCTCGACGCGCCCGTCCGCGAGCACCGCCGCCCGGACCGTCGCGTCCAGCAGATCGCGGCCGGCCAGCAGCATGTGGTGCGACTCGCTCCACCGCCGGTACCAGCCGTACGGTGACTGCGCGACGATGTCCGTGGTGATCGGCAGTCGGCGGACACCGGCCCCCAGCAGCCGGTCGGTGACGCCCGGCAGCAGCTCCTCCAGGGCCCGCGCGCCGCCCGACCAGAGCTGGTGTGCGTGCCGGGCCTGCGGCAGGCCGCGGCGCGGCTCGGGCCCTGCCGGCAGCGCGTCGCGCTCCACGACGGTCACCCGGCCGGCGACGTCGGCCAGGGCACGGGCGGCGAGCAGGCCGGCGAGGGAACCACCGAGGACGACGGCGCTGGCGGTCGTGCGGTCAGTCGTGGAACTCATGGACGTCGTGGGACTCATGGACGGGAACGCTGCTCTCTGCTGCCGGGGCCTGCTGCTCAGGCGCTGATGGGGCGGCTGCGCGGGCGCGGACAGCAGCCAGGTCGTCGGGGGCGCGAAGGGCGCGGGAGACCGCCTCGATCTCCTGGAGCAGGTCCGTGGTGTCGGGGCGGACCGAGCCCTCGCCGTCCGGCCCGCGGATCTTGCGGGCGGCGGCGTCCTGGATGGCCACGGCGGAGGCCAGCGCCTTCGCCCGTCGCGGCGGGAAGCCGAGGCGGAGCGCGGCGCCGTGCGCGCGGCGCAGCTGCTCCTCGTCGATGTGCCGGGCCAGGGCGAGGAGTACGTCCCGGATGAACGTCTCGCGGCGGATCAGCCGGAGTTCGGGCGTGGCCCGCAGAGCGAACGGGACACCGGAGCCGTTGGCGTGACGCATCAGCACGTACAGGGGGCGCAGCCTGCGGTGGGCCGCGCGCACCCGCCAGCGGTCGTGCAGGTACTGGCCGGCGTGCGGGAGGATGAAGCCGGCCGCGACGAGGATGGCGGACAGGCTGGCGGCGAGCGGGGCCAGGTTCGTACTCAGCCAGTCCAGGTCGTGACCGGTCCAGCGGGCCACGACGGCGGTGAGTTTCAGCGCGTCGAAGACCAGGTTGAGGCCGTAGCCGACGGCCAGGAACACCAGTCCGCAGCGCAGCCAGGCGTCGAGGCCGTCGGTGCGGACCCAGTTCCAGATCAGCCGGGAGGTGATGAGGACGGCGACGCAGTGGGCGAGGAGGTAGAGCAGGATCTCCTCGCGCATGAAGGGGGTGTTGGCGTAGTAGGTGTCGAGGTCCCGCAGCCGCTCCACGGGCGCGTCCGCGAGGAAGAACAGCACCCACAGCGCGACGATCACGGCCGAGTAGCTGCTGATCACCCAGCGCATGGCGCGGCGGGTCGCGGGGGAGCGCTCGGACAGTCCGTTGCGCCAGGCGATGATCAGCAGCAGGCAGGAGCCGCAGAACGCGGTGAGCAGTGAGTAGCACCAGGGCGCGGAGATGTTCGGCACGCCGGTGACCCGGTTGGTCCAGGCGATCGTGGTGGGCGCCACGAACACGAACACGGCGCAGGCGAGCAGCAGCAGTCCGCCCACCGCGCGCAGCAGCGGGTCCCGCCACAGCCGGATGATCGTCGGCAGCTTGATGGCCAGGGCGGCGCACAGGACGGCGGTCGGGATCCAGAAGGAGATCGCGAACCCGCCGAGCACATCGGGCGAACCGGACGCCGACGACTGCGCCACGCTCAGGGCACCGGTCATCGGAGCGCGCCTCCGGACCGCCTGTGGTCTTCGGGTGTGCCCTCAGACCGCCCGCGCTCTCCGGGCGTGCCTCTGGATTGCCCGTGGTCTTCGGGTGTGTCCCCGGACTGCCTGTGGTCTTCGGGCGTGCCTCCGGATTGCCCGTGGTCTCCGGGTGTGCCCGCAGACCGCCCGTGCTCTCCGGGCGTGCCTCCGGATCGTCCGTGGTCTCCGGGTGTGCCCCCGGATCGCCCGTGCTCTCCCAGCGTGCCCGCAGACCGTCCGCGGTATCCCAGCGCCCGCTGGACCCGGTCCGCGGGGTCCGGTCGGCCGTCGTGCGGCCTGCGCATGTCGCGATCGTCGTCCGGCCTGCGCACATACCCCCGTACGGCCGCCGCGAGCCGGTACCCGAAGGCGTCCGCGGCCGCCTCCTCGGCCTTGCGTGAGCCGTTGCGCGCGGCCACGGCGAGGACGACGTCGCGCCAGCCGGGCCGGCCGGCCAGCGCATCGGCGGCGGCCGCGTGGTGGTGGCGGTGACCGGCGTGCAGATGCCACAGCTCATGGCCGAGGATGACGAGTTGCTGCACCTGCTCGGCCCGCTCCTCGACGATGACCAGATCGAACTCCTGGAACTCGACCCACAGTCCGGTGACATCGAGCTCGTCGGGGAACCGCTCGAAGCGCAGCTCCACGGGCCGCCCGCCGCGCAGCGCCCCCATTGCCGCGCACAGCGCCCGGCACAGCTCGCCCACGGTGTCCGGGGGGTGGGGCAGGTCGCGCAGCGCGGCCGCGAGGTCGCGGGTCAGTGCGCGCATGGCCGGGCCGGTCGTGGCCCGTCGCAGTGCGCCCGCGATGTCCATGCGTCCCCCTTCTCGCCGTCGTGCGGCAGCCTGTTCGAGATTACGCGGTGAGTCATGGCCGCGTCATGAAGTGTGTGAAAACGCAACGATCGCAGAAAGCGCTATCACGGTCCCGGCAAACCCATTGACGTCCGCCGGTATCGAACTTACGGTCCCGTTCGAAGTCACGAGCGCCAGCCGATATCTCGAACCGCACTCAACCGGCACTCGAAAGGCAGCAATGCGAACCGCCCGCTTCTCTCTGAACCCCGCCTTCAAGGTAGGCGCAGTGGACCCCCGCGTCTTCGGCTCCTTCGTGGAACACCTGGGCCGCTGCGTCTACACCGGCATCTACGAACCCGACCACCCCACCGCGGACGACAGCGGCCTCCGCACGGACGTCCTCGCCCTCGTCCGGGAACTCGGCGTCACCGCCATCCGCTACCCGGGCGGCAACTTCGTCTCCGGCTACAAGTGGGAGGACTCGGTCGGCCCCGCGGAGGAACGCCCCCGCCGCCTCGACCTCGCCTGGCACTCCACGGAAACCAACCGGTTCGGCCTCTCCGAATACATCGACTTCCTCCGCAAGCTCGGCCCCCAGGCCGAGCCCATGATGGCGGTCAACCTCGGTACACGCGGCGTCGCCGAGGCCCTCGAACTCCAGGAGTACGCCAACCACCCCTCCGGCACGGCCCTCTCCGACCTCCGTGCCGCACACGGCGACAAGGACCCCTTCGGCATCCGACTCTGGTGCCTCGGCAACGAGATGGACGGCCCCTGGCAGACGGGCCACAAGACGGCCGAGGAGTACGGCCGCCTCGCCGCCGAGACGGCCCGCGCGATGCGCCAGATCGACCCGCGCGTCGAACTCGTCGCCTGCGGCAGCTCGGGTCAGGGCATGCCCACCTTCGGCGCATGGGAGGCGACGGTCCTCCAGGAGACGTACGACCTGGTCGACTACATCTCCCTGCACGCCTACTACGAGCCGCACGACGGCGACGTCGACTCCTTCCTCGCCTCTGCGGTCGACATGGAGTCCTTCATCGAGAACGTCGTGGCGACCTGCGACCACGTCGGCGCCCGCCTGAAGTCGAAGAAGAAGATCAACCTCTCCTTCGACGAGTGGAACGTCTGGTACCTGTCGCGGTGGGAGAGCCACGCCCAGGCGCACAACCCGGACGACTGGCCGGAGGCCCCCCGCCTCCTGGAGGACAACTACAGCGTCACCGACGCGGTCGTCTTCGGCTCCCTGCTCATCGTCCTGCTGCGGCACGCCGACCGCGTGACGGTCGCCTGCCTCGCCCAGCTGGTCAACGTCATCGCGCCGATCATGACCGAGCCGGGCGGCCCGGCCTGGCGCCAGACGACGTTCTTCCCGTTCTCCCAGGCATCGAAGTACGGCCGCGGCGAGGTCCTCGACGTCCGTGTCGACTCGCCGACGTACGAGACGAAGAAGTACGGCGAGGCGGATCTGCTGCACGCGACCGCGGTCCGCGCCGACGACGGCACGGTCACCGTCTTCGCCGTCAACCGCAGCCGCACCGAACCGCTCCCGCTGGAAGTCGCCCTCAGCGACCTCGACCTGACCCGCGTCGTCGAGCACAGCGCCCTCGCCGACGCCGACCCGGACGCCCGCAACACCCTCACCGAGCCGGACCGGGTCACCCCGCACCCGGTCACGGACACGGCCCTCACCGACGGCAGACTGACCGCGACCCTGGAACCCCTCTCCTGGAACGTGATCCGCCTGGCTTGAACCCATGGGAACCGAGCGGGCCGGGCCAACTGGTGGGCTCCCGGTCCTCTCCAGCGCCTCTGGGTCCGCTACGGTCATCGTGAGGAACCCGGAGCCGCGGCCCACCATGAGTTCCGTGGGAGGGTCGCGCAATCGAAGCCCTGACACCTTGTCTGGATACCTTCACGGGCGACACACTTGCGAAATGAACCGTCAGGGGTCGGCGGCCGCGCACTGGGCCGGACGCCTGCTGTGCTGGACGCTGGCCGCCGCCATGGCCACCGCCGCCGTAGAGGCGCTCTTCTCACCCACCCCCCACTGGTGGGCCACCATATGGCCGCTGCCCTGGTACCTGGTCCCCGCCTGGGCCCTCCTGTGGGCGGCGGCCCGCGCCCACGAGAAGCGCACCGCCCACCACGTCCGCCGGACCGACACGGACGAGGACGTACCGGACGCCCCCACCGACTACGGCCGGACGGCCTGACGCGCCACCCCGCTACCGCACCGCACGGTGTGAAACCCCCCTTGTGAATGGCCGGAGTTGGCCCTCACGCCCCCGGGGACGGGTCCCTACGATGCCCATCGCCCCACTCTTCACAGGATCCCCATGGATCCTTCAAAGGTTGGGCACTCAACAACCCGCCACCCCCCACCCACTCCTGGGAGAGACCATGATCCGTGGACTCCTGCTCAGCGGCGCACTGGCCGCTCTCCTCATCACCACGGCGACCCCCGCGGGGGCCTCGTCGCCCGTTTTCGACAACCCGCCACCGGACCGCATCGTCATCGACATCGCCACGGTGAACGGCTCCGGCTGCCCGGCCGGCACGGCCGCAGTCGCGGTCTCCGAGGACAACACCGCCTTCACGGTCACCTACAGCGACTACATCGCCCAGGCCGGCGGCACCTCCAACCCGACGGCGTTCCGCAGAAACTGCCAGCTCAACCTGGTCGTCCACGTCCCGCAGGGCTTCACGTACGCCATCGCCAGCGCCGACTACCGAGGCTTCGCGTCCCTCCAGCGCGGCGCGACCGGCACCCAGCGAGCCTCGTACTACTTCCAGGGCTCCTCCCAGACGGCGTTCCGCACCCACACCTTCAACGGCCCGTACGCGGACAACTGGCAGGCCACCGACACCACCGAATGGGCCCAACTGGTCTGGGCCCCCTGCGGAGTCCAGCGAAACTTCAACATCAACACCGAGCTCCGCGTAACCGCCGGCAGCACGGCCCCCGACAAGGTCAGCTTCATGACCATGGACTCCACGGACGGCGACATCAGCACGACCTACCACATGGCCTGGAAGGACTGCCCGACCAGGGGCTGACTCCCGGGGGAGCGGACGAAACGTACCGCTCCCCTCAAGGTGGCCGACGTCAGCCGACGACCGTCCAGGTGTCCCCGCCGGCCAGCAGCGCGGCGAGGTCGCCCTTGCCGCGCTGTTCGACGGCCGTGTCGAGCTGGTCGGCCATCTGTGTGTCGTACACCGGGCGTTCGACGCTGCGGAAGACACCGATGGGTGTGTGGTGAAGGGTGTC
>NZ_JBIRZZ010000004.1:0-330071 GCF_044391385.1 Streptomyces sp. NPDC018693
ATCTCGCAATCCACACCGAGCCAGAGGGCCCTCACCCATTTCAAGATCACACGTCAGTGATCGCTGTCACCAACCTCCGTGGGCAGAACACCTAGGCGGTCTCGGGGTTCACGGTGCCGCTGTTCAGGTCGTGCAGGGCCTCGTCGCGGTCGGCGACGCGGGCCTCGGTGCGGTGGCCGCGCTGGATGTAGTCGCGCACCACGAGTTCCACGGCGTCCTGGGGGTTGCCCACCCCCGCGAGCACCATGGCTTCGACGACGAGTTCGGCGTCCAGGGAGACAGTGACCTTGGCCATGGGGGGACGCTAGCACCACAGGTGGGGGTACGGATATCCGTTCGCCGTGCCCGCGGCCCCGGCCTACCCTCGGTGCCATGACCAAGCCCCTCGTCGCCATCCTCAGCGGCGCCGGTATCTCCACCGACTCCGGGATTCCCGACTACCGCGGGCCGAACGGGCTGTGGCGGCGGGATCCGGAGGCGGAGAAGCTCGTCACGTACGAGTACTACATGGGGGATTCGGAGATCCGGCGCCGGTCGTGGCAGCTGCGGCGGAAGAACCGGACGCTGAAGGCCGAGCCGAACGCGGCGCACCGGGCCGTGGCCGAGCTGGAGCGGTCCGGGGTGCCGGTGCGGGTGATCACGCAGAACGTGGACGGGCTGCACCAGCTCGCCGGGATGCCCGCCCGCAAGGTGCTCGAACTGCACGGCAGCGCGCGCAGTGTGGTCTGCACCCAGTGTCATGCGCGCGGGCCGATGGAGGACGCGCTCGCCCGGGTCGAGGCCGGTGAGGAGGATCCGCCGTGCCTGGAGTGCGGCGGGATCCTGAAGTCGGCGACCGTGATGTTCGGTGAGCGGCTCGACCCGGTGGTGCTCGGTGAGGCGGTCGCGATCACCAAGGCGTGCCAGGTGTTCTTCGCCGTCGGCAGCAGCCTCCAGGTCCAGCCCGCCGCGGGCCTCGCCGGTGTCGCCGCCGACCACGGGGCACGGCTCGTCATCGTCAACGCCGAGCCGACGCCGTACGACGGGCTCGCGGACGAGGTCGTACGGGAGCCGATCGGGACGGCGCTGCCGAGGCTGCTGGGGGAGCTGGGCGAGCTGGGCGGCTAGGAGGCTCAGAACAGCGCCGCCGCGCTCTCGAAGTCGAGGAGGCGCTGCTTGCGGTGCAGGCCGCCGCCGTAGCCGGTGAGGCCGCCGCCCGCGCCGATCACGCGGTGGCAGGGGACGATGACGCCGATCGGGTTCTTTCCGTTGGCGAGGCCGACGGCGCGGGAGGCGGCGGGGTTGCCGAGGGCGTCGGCGAGTTCGCCGTAGGTGCGGGTCTCACCGTAGGGGATGGCGCGGAGCCGGTCCCAGACGCTGCGTTGGAAGGGCGTGCCGTACAGGCGCAGTTCGAGGGTGAACTCCTTCAACTCGCCTGCGAAATAGGCCCGCAGCTGGTCCATGGCGGGGCCGAAGGGCCGGTCGTCGCGTGCTCCGAAGGTCTCCTCGGGCGGGCGGTGGCGTTGTTCGGTCATGTAGAGGCCGCACAGGACACCGTCGTCGGCGACGAGGGTGAGGGGGCCGTACGGGCTGTCGATGACGTTGTGCTGACGCATGGAAGGTCCTCAGACAGGCAGGAAGTTGATCGGGTGGCTGTCGGTCGCCCACAGGTACTGGACCGCGTACGCCCGCCAGGGGCGCCAGGCGGCTGCGCGTACGGTGAGGGCGGCGGGGGTGGACGGCAGGCCCAACTCGCCTGCCGCGCGCCGGATTCCGAGGTCGGTCGGAAGGAACGCGTCGGGGTCGCCGAGGGCGCGCATGGAGATGACGTCGACCGTCCAAGGACCGAAGCCGGGGAGGGCCAGGAGGCGGGCTCGCGCCTCCTGCCAGTCGCTCTCCACGCCCAAGTGGAGGGACCCGTCGGCGAGTTGGCCCACGAGGGTGGTGAAGGTGGTACGGCGGGTGCGTGGCATCGCCAGGGACTCCGGGTCCACTGCCGCCA
This sequence comes from Streptomyces sp. NPDC018693, assembly GCF_044391385.1. NCBI lineage: Bacteria > Bacillati > Actinomycetota > Actinomycetes > Kitasatosporales > Streptomycetaceae > Streptomyces > Streptomyces sp. NPDC018693. Next base: position 1,982 of record NZ_JBIRZZ010000004.1, read on the forward strand.
GTGCCTCGGGGGAAGGAAACAGGTGGGTGAGGCCGCCCTCCGGGTCGTCGACGGATTCGCCGTGGGCGGTGACCAGGCGGGCCGCGTGGGTGCGGGCGGCCGCCGTGGAGACCTGCTGGCCCAGCACGGCCCGTACGGCGAACTCGGCTTCGTCGACCGTGCGGGGCACCCGGCGGCCGGGCGCCTTGTCGACCAGCGGTGCGAGCAGCGGGTCGGTGCGCAACTGGTCGTCGATGGCGACCGGGTCGGCGTCCAGGTCGAGCATGCGGCGGCAGCGGCTGATGGCGACGGTGAGATCGCGCAGGTCGCTGAGGGTGAGGCGGCAGGCGATGTGGTCGGGGGTCGGGGTCAGCGCGACGATGCCGTGCCCGTACGGCAGCCGCAGCGTCCGCCGGAACGCCCCGTCCCGCCACTCCTCCACGCCCGGTACGGCGGTCGCGGCGAGGTGGCCGAAGAGGTTGTCGGGGTTGAGCGGGGCGCGGAACGGCAGCCGGAGCTGGAGGGTGCCCGGGGTGGCGTCGCTGCTCCGGCGGGGTGCGCGGGCGCGCAGGTCGGTCGGGGAGAGGGCGAAGACCTCGCGGACGGTGTCGTTGAAGCTGCGGATCGACGCGAAGCCGGCGGCGAACGCCACGTCCGCCATGGGCAGTCGGGTCGTCTCGATGAGGAGCCGGGCGGTCTGGGCGCGTTGGGCGCGGGCCAGGGCGAGCGGGCCGGCGCCCAGTTCGGCGAGGAGCTGCCGTTCGACCTGACGGGTGCTGTAGCCGAGGCGGGCGGCGAGGCCGGGCACGCCCTCGCGGTCCACCACGCCGTCGCCGATCAGCCGCACGGCGCGGGCGACGAGGTCGGCGCGCTGGTTCCACGCGGGGGATCCGGGGCTGGTGTCGGGGCGGCAGCGCTTGCAGGCGCGGAAGCCGGCCTGCTGGCAGGCGGCCGCGCTGGGGTAGAAGGTCATGTTCTGCGGCCTGGGCGGCACGACGGGGCAGCTGGGCCGGCAGTAGATACGCGTGGTCAGGACGGCGGTGAAGAACCAGCCGTCGAACCGCGCGTCCTTGGACCGCACGGCGCGCGCACAGCGCTCCCGGTCGGAGTACATCCCGTTCTGCATGCGTCCAGCATCGGACAGCCTGCGGGGTGGGGCTGGCAGGAATCCGACATCAACCTGGCGGGACCGGGCCTCGGCCCCGCCCGAGCGGTCAGCTGCGCCAGTTGGACTCCCGCAGCAGACGCAGGCCGTTGAGACCCACCAGCACGGTGGAGCCCTCGTGTCCGGCGACGCCGAGCGGCAGCGGCAGGTGCCCGGCCAGGTCCCAGATCACCAGGCCGGCGATGCACACGCCCGCGATCACCAGGTTCTGCCGCACGAGGCGGCGGGCGCGGCGGGAGAGCCGTACGACGGCGGGGACGGCGGTGAGGTCGTCGCGGACGACGACGGCGTCCGCGGTCTCCAGCGCCAGGTCGGAGCCGGCCCTGCCCATGGCGACGCCGGCGTGTGCGACGGCCAGGGCGGGGGCGTCGTTGACGCCGTCGCCGACGAACAGCACCGTGCGGCCGGTGCGCTGGAGGTCGCGGATCGCGTCCGCCTTGCCGTCGGGGAGCAGGTCCGTGCGCACGTCCGCGATGCCGGTGGCGTCGGCGACACGGGCGGCGGCGGGCGCGGCGTCACCGGTCAAGAGGACCGGGGTGGTGCCGGTGAGGGCGGTGAGCGCGGCGGTGGCGGCGGGCGCGGCGGGGCGGAGCCGGTCGGCGAGGGCGAGGGTGCCGACGGGGCTGCCGTCGCGGGTGACCTGGACGACGGTGGCGCCGTCGGCCGGGGCTTCGGCTGCGGAGGACGCCTGTCCTCGGCCGACCGTGGCGCCGTGGGCCGGGGGCTCGTCCGTGGGGGTCGCCTGGCCGCGGCCCACGCTCACCGTGTGGCCGGCGACCACGGCGGTGACTCCCTTCCCGGGGATGGCCGTGAAGTCCTCGGCGGGCGCCAGGGTCAGGCCGCGCTCCCCCGCCGCCGCCACGATCGCGCGGCCCAGCGGGTGCTCGCTGGCGTGCTCGGCGGAGGCGGCGAGGGCGAGGAGGGTGTCCGGGGTGAGGCCGGAGCCGGGCAGCGGGCGGACGTCGGTGACCTCGGGGGCGCCCTCGGTGAGGGTGCCGGTCTTGTCGAGGGCGGCGGTGTCGATATCGCCCAGCCGTTCCATCGCCACCGCCGACTTCACGAGGACGCCGTGGCGGCCGGCGTTGGCGATGGCGGAGAGCAGGGGCGGCATGGTGGCCAGCACCACCGCGCACGGCGAGGCGACGATCATGAAGGTCATCGCGCGCAGCAGGGCGCTGGTGAGGTCGGCGCCGAAGGCCAGCGGGACACCGAAGACGGCGAGGGTGGCGACCACCACGCCGACCGCGTACCGCTGTTCGATCTTCTCGACGAACAGCTGGGTCGGTGCCTTGGTGCGGGACGCCTCCTCCACGAGGGTGACGATCCGGGCGATGACCGAGTCGCCGGGGTCGCGTGCGACGCGGACGCGCAGGGCGCCGGTGCCGTTGAGGGTGCCGGCGAAGACCTCGTCGCCGGGGCGCTTGACGACCGGGAGGGACTCGCCGGTGATGGTGGCCTGGTCGGCCTCGCTGACGCCGTCGACCACCTGGCCGTCGGCGCCGATCCGCTCCCCCGGCCGGACCAGCAGCAGGTCACCGATGGCGAGTTCGGCGGTGGGGACGGTCTCCTCGCCGTCGGCTGTGAGACGGGTCGCGGTGTCGGGGGCGAGGTCGAGCAGACCGCGCACGGAGTCGGCGGTGCGGGCGGTGGCGAGGGCCTCCAGGGCGCCGGAGGTGGCGAAGATGACGATCAGCAGGGCGCCGTCGAAGACCTGTCCGATGGCGGCCGCGCCGAGGGCCGCGACGATCATCAGCAGGTCGACGTCGAGAGTCTTCTCGCGGAGGGCCCTGAGCCCTTCCAGCGCGGGCTCCCAGCCACCGGCGACATAGGCGATCGCATACAGGATCCCGTAGGTCCAGAACGGCATACCGCCGACCAGATCCAGGACAAGGCCGACCAGGAACGCGACGGTCGCCAGCAGCGCCCACCGGGCCTCGGGCAGGGCCAGGACGCGGGTACGGCGCCACGGCGCCACCGGCGGACGCGGCGCGGCGGGAGAGGTGGTGGAGGCGGACGGGGAGGAGGCAAGAGTCGCTGACACCCGGCCCACCATACAGGAACACATGAAGAGACATTCATCTGTTCATATGTGGTGGGTAGGATACGGCCATGGGTCATGGAGCCGTCACCACCGAAACCACCGCGCGGGTCCGCCTGGACGCGGACAACGTCGCCAAGGTGGCCACCACCCTCCAGGCCCTGTCCACGCCCTCCCGGCTGCTGATCCTCGCCCGGCTACGCGAAGGGCCGCTGCCCGCCACGGAGTTGGCGGCCGAGGTGGGCATGGAGCAGTCGGCGTGCTCGCACCAGCTGCGGCTGCTGCGCAACCTCGGGCTGGTGGTCGGCGAGCGGCGCGGCCGCTCGGTGGTGTACGCGCTGCACGACCACCATGTCGCCGAACTCCTCGACCAGGCCGTCTACCACGTGGAGCATCTGCGGCTGGGCATCAGCGACGCGGCCGAATAAGACCGGGGCCGGGGCCGGTGCCCTGCCGGCTCAGGCGGTCCGTTCCCGGCAGGTGGCCAGCGCCCAGATCACGAACACGTCGATGGCCATGACCACGAGCGACCAGAGCGGCAGGTACGGCAGGAAGAGGAACTGCGCGACCAGGCTGAGCGCGGCCAGCAGGATGCCGGTGAAGCGGGCCCAGGCCGCGTCCCTGAGGAGGCCGGCACCCGTGGCGGCGACAACGGCGCCGAGAATGACGTGGATCCAGCCCCAGCCGGTGAGGTTCAGCTCGTAGACGTAGGAGCCGACCCTGCCGTAGACGTCGTCCTCCGCGATGGCCGCGATGCCCTGGAACACGGCGAGGACGCCGTTGCACAGCATCAGGACGCCGGCGAAGACGACACCTCCCGCGCCCCAGCCGTCCGTGCGGCCTGGCCGCTGTCGCGGCGGGGTGCTCCAGGAGGTGCCGATGTCGCCCTGCGGGCTGGGGTCGGGTCCGGCGCTCATACGGCCAGCACAGCCGACCTCCCCGCGGGCGGCGACCGTGGCGGGGCCGCCCGGGTGAACGGGCCCGCCCGGGAACCTACATGTTGATCATGTGGCCCGCGAGGCCGTGCACGGCCTCCTTGACCGCCTCGCCCAGCGTCGGGTGGGCGTGGACGTTGCGGGCGACCTCGTGCACGGTGAGGTCCCACTGCTGGGCCAGGGTCAGCTCGGGCAGCAGCTCGGTGACGTCCGGGCCGATGAGGTGGCCGCCGATCAGCTCTCCGTGGGTCGCGTCGCTGATCAGCTTGACGAAGCCGGTGGTGTCGCCGAGGCCGTGCGCCTTGCCGTTGGCGGTGAACGGGAACTTGGCGACCTTGACGTCGTAGCCCAGATCACGGGCCTGGGCCTCGGTGTAGCCGAAGCTGGCCATCTGCGGCTGGCAGTACGTGGCGCGCGGGATCATGACGTAGTCCAGCTCCATGCTCTCCGCGTCGGCGATCGTCTCGGCGGCGATCACCCCCATCGCCTCGGCGGCGTGGGCGAGCATCAGCTTCGCCGTGACGTCACCGATGGCGTAGATGTGTGGGACGGACGTACGGCAGCGGCCGTCGACGTCGATCGCGCCGCGGTCGGTGACCTTCACGCCGGTGCTCTCCAGGCCGTAGCCGGTGACGTTCGGGGCGAAGCCGATCGCCTGGAGGACCTTGTCGGCCTCCAGGACCCGCTGGGCGCCGTCCTTGGCGGTGACGGTGACGCGGACCTTCGGGCCGGACTCGTCGATGGCGTCGACGCGGGTGGAGGTGAGCACGTCGATGCCGAGCCTGCGGTACTGGCGGGCCAGCTCGGCGGAGACCTCGGCGTCCTCCAGCGGGGCCATGCGGTCCAGGAACTCGACGACGGTGACCTTCACGCCGTAGTTGTGCAGGACGTAGGCGAACTCGACGCCGATCGCGCCGGCGCCCGCGATGACGATGGACTCCGGGAGGTCCTCGGCGAGGATCTGCTCCTCGTACGTCACCACGCGCGCGGTGCGCTTGGTGCCGGGCAGCAGCTTCGGGGTGGCGCCGGTGGCGATGATGCAGTGGTCGAAGCCGAGGGTGACGGTGTTGCCGTCGTAGCCGGTGACCTGGAGGGTGTGGTCGTCGAGGAAGGTGCCGCGGCCGTCGAACTCCGTGATCTTGTTCTTCTTCATCAGGTAGTGGACGCCCTTGACGCGGCCGTCGGCGACCTTGCGGCTGCGGCGGAACGCCTCGCCGTAGTCGAAGGAGACCTGGCCGTCGACCTTGATGCCGAAGGTCTTGGCCTCCTTGGTGACGATGTGCGCCAGTTCGGCGTTGCGCAGCAGGGCCTTGGTGGGGATGCAGCCGACGTTGAGGCAGACGCCGCCCCAGTACTTCTCCTCGACGACCGCCACGCGCTTGCCCAGCTGGGCGGCGCGGACGGCGGCGACGTAGCCGCCGGGGCCCGCTCCGAGTACGACGACGTCGAATCGCTCGTCCTGCTCGACCATGGGAGGTCTCTCTTCCCTCGGTTCTGTATGGCGTTCCGTGGGAGATTGTTCCGCTCCGCCGCGAACGCCGCCACAGAGATCATCGAGGTGTGGCGGAGATCGCGGCGGGACACGGGCCGGACCCGCGCTACTCCACGGCCGTCGGGCGGCGGGCGGCCGCCGTGGCCCTGGATACGTCCGTCAGGGGCCGCAGGCGGTAGGTGTAGGCGAAGTCGCGGTCGGCGAACAGTTTGTACTCGTTGTGGGTGTGGGCGCCCCAGCTGTTGTCGCCGCCCACTCCCATCTGGTGGTGGGCGAGCCGGAGCACGACCTCCTCACGCGGGGTGAGCTGGTAGTCGTGGCGGGCGCCGACGGAGAGGTCCTCGGGGGTGAAGTGGGAGGCGTTGACCTCCAGGAGGGGTTCTCCGGTGGCGAGCAGGCCGACGCCGTCGCGGTCGGTCAGGGCGACCCAGCGGACGTCGGTCTTGTTGCCGTTCTCCTGGGGGCGGGCGTACGGGGTCCACTGGCCGGTGACGGTGCCGGAGTACAGGCCGACGTCGGTGCCGTTGTTGCGGTCCCAGTGGTTCTCCTCGGGGCCGCGGCCGTAGTAGTGCAGGCGTTCCAGGCGGGCGGGGAGGTGGAGGAGCGTGCCGACCTCCGGGAGGTAGGGCAGGCTCGCGGCGCCGGGGCGCAGGGTGTTGTCGACCTTGATCTCGGCGTTGCCGAAGACTGTATACATTGTGCTGTATGCGGACGATGTGGGTGCTGTCGGCAGGATCCCGTCGACCGTGATCTCGACGGCCCGGTCGCCGAGCGCGCGCACCCGGACGCCGGTCACGGTGCGGTTCCGGCCGGCGTCGCGCCAGGTCCGGTTGCGGGTGTGCTGACCGTTGCCCCGGTCGTTGTCGGTGGGGGCCCGCCAGAAGTTGGGCTCGGGGCCGGAGACGATCAGCGGGACGCCGCCGGCCTCGTAGGAGGTGATGACGCCGCTCCTCTTGTCGACGGTGACCGAGAAGTCGTCGCCGGTGACGGTGACGGCCGTGGCGCCGTCCTCGTACGTCAGGGCCGGTACGTCCCTCAGCGGGACGGGAGTCACGGACGGGCTGCCCGCGTCGAGCGGGAGCTGGGCCCGGGCCACCTCGAAGCCGGGCTTCGCCCACGGGGTGCGTTCCTTGGTGGTGAAGGACAGCTCCAGGAAGTACTCGGTGCCGGGCGCCGGAACGGCGGGGAGCCCGACCGGCACGGTGATGGCCTTGCTCGTCAGGGGCGCCACATCCAGCTGACTGCCTGTCAGTTTCCCGTGCCGTACGGTCTTCCCGTCCGCGACCAGTGCCCAACTGCCCTGGTATGTCCGGAGATTGGTGAAGAGGTTCTCGTTGGTGAGGGTGACCGCGCCGGGCGTGGTGCCCGCGGTGACCTGGATCGCCTGGTAGACGCGCTTCACCTCGGCGGCCTTGCCGGTGTGGGCGCGGTCGGCGGTGACGATGCCGTTGGCGACGAAGTTGCCGTCGTTGGGGTTGTCGCCCCAGTCGCCGCCGTGGGCGAGGAAGGTCTTCCCGGCCGCGCGCTCCTCGGTGACCTTCACGGTCGCCGCGTCGAACCAGAAGCGGACACCCTCGTCGCCGGGTCCGCGTCCGGTGGCGGCGAGTTCGGCGGCGCCGAGGGCACGGGCGTAGACGCGGGCGCGGCGGATGGTGCCGCTGAACTCGCGGGTGGGGTTGTCGGCGTCGTTGCCGAGGGCGAGCGGCGCGGTGTTGTTGCCGGGGCGGCGGGTGGTGGTGCGGGTGGCGCGCACGGTGCCGTCGACGTACAGGGTGAGGGTGCCCGCGTCCGCGTCGAAGACGCCGGCGATGTGGTGTTCGCGGCCGGTCCAGTCGTCGGGCAGGGCCCAGCTGGCGCTGACCCACTGCCCGTCGCCGTGGATGAAGAACTCGAGGTTCTGGTTGCTCTGTTTGAGGGCGTACTGGGTGTCGCCCTTGGCGAGGATCGGCTGGTGGAAGCCGGTGACGCGCGGGGTGACCCAGGCTTCCAGGGTGAGGGAGCCGGTGAGGTCGAGGAGCGGGTCGCGGGCGAAGATCGTGGCGCCGGAGACGCCGCGGGCGCGGTCGAAGCGGGCGCCGGCCGCCATGACCTCGCCGCGGATGCTCCCGGGGCCGGTCTCGGTGAGGAGTTGGCGGGTGGGGGTGGGCCAGGTGAGGGCCTGGTCGGCGAAGTCCCAGATCCAGCCGCCCTGGAGGACGTCGTGGCGGCGGACGAGGTCCCAGTACTTCGTGAAGTTGCCGACTGAGTTCCCCATCGCGTGGGAGTACTCGATCATGACGTACGGCCGGGTGTCGCTCGTGCTTCTCGCACGGGACTCGACGGTCGCCGGGCTGTCGTACATCTCCGACCGGATGTCGCTGATCGCCGGCCGGTCGTCGCCCTCGTACTGGACGACGCGGGTGGTGTCGTAGGACTTGATCCAGTCGTGCATGGCGACGAAGGTGCTGCCGCCGCCGGCCTCGTTGCCGAGGGACCAGATGACGACCGAGGCGTGGTTCTTGTCGCGGTGGACCATGTTCTGGGCGCGGGCGACACAGGCGGCGCTCCAGTCGGCGTGGTTGCCGGGGTACTCGCCGCGGATGCCGTGGGTCTCCAGGTTGGTCTCGTCGACGACATAGAGGCCGTACCGGTCGGCGAGTTCGAGCCAGAGCGGGTTGTTCGGGTAGTGCGAGGTGCGGACGGAGTTCATGTTCATCCGCTTGATGACCTCGATGTCCTTCACCATGTCGGCGCGGGTGAGGGACATGCCGCGGTCCGGGTGCATCTCGTGCCGGTTGGTGCCGCGGAAGGAGACCGGCCGGCCGTTGATGCGCATCAGGCCGTCCTTGAGGGCGAACTCGCGCAGGCCGACGCGGTGGGAGAGGGTCTCGATCACCCGGCCGGCGGGGTCACGGAGTTGGAGGACGGCGGTGTAGAGGTAGGGGTCCTCGGCGGACCAGAGGCGGGGTCCGGGGACGGCCTTCGCCGCGCGGACGGTGACGTCCTCCCCGGCGGGTGCGGCGCCGAGGTCGGCGGTCTGCCGCAGGGGGCGGGACCAGACGGGGTGGCCGTCGGCGTCGTACAGCATGGTGTCGACGGTGTACCGCGTGGCGGCGCCGGTATGCGATCCTCCGCCGACGGTATACCGCCCACCGGATCCCGAACCGCCCGCCGAGTCCCGCACGCTGGCCGTCACCGCCAGTTCGGCGGACGTGTACCCGTCCCCCAGCGGCGTCTCCAGCCTGAAGTCGCGCAGCCGCACGGCCGGTGTGGAGTACAGGTAGACCGAGCGGAAGATGCCGCTCAGCCGGATCATGTCCTGGTCCTCCAGCCAGTCGCCGTCCGAGTAGCGGTAGACCTCGACCGCGATCTGGTTGGTGCCCGGCTTCAGATGCGGGGTGATGTCGTACTCGGCGGGGGTGAAGGAGTCCTCGTGGTAGCCGACCAGCTCGCCGTTGATCCACACGTAGTGCGCGGACTTCACGCCCTCGAAGTGCAGGAACGTCCGCCGTCCGGCCCAGGAGCGGGGCACGGTGAAGGTGCGCCGGTACTGGCCGACGGGGTTGTAGCGGGTGGGCGCGTGGGGCGGCTGGGGGTCCTCGCCGAGGCCGTTGGGGCCCCAGTAGGGGTAGGTGATGTTGACGTAGATGGGGAAGTCGTGGCCGTGCAGCTGCCAGCAGGAGGGGACCGGGATGGTCTCCCAGCCGCTGTCGTCGAGGTCGGTGCGGTGGAAGTCGGCGTCGCGGTCGTCGGGGCGGTCCGCGTAGGCGAACTTCCAGGTGCCGTCGAGGCTCATCCGGTACGGCGAGCGGGTGCGGTCGGCGGCCATGGCCTGACCGACGCTCCCGTACGGCATGAGCGTGGTGTGCGGCGGCTCGGTGCCGAGCCGGAAGAGGTCGATGCGGCCGTTCCATTCGGGGCCGGCGTCGGCCGCCTCGGCGCGGCCGGCGGCGCCGGGCGCTCCGGACAGGGCGAGCGCGCCGAGGACGGCGGCGGATCCCTCCAGGAGACGGCGGCGACTGACGAGACGACCGGAGGGTGACACAGGGGGGTGCGACATGACCGTGACCTTCCTGAGGACGGACAGTACGGCTGTGCGGCGCAAGGTGCGTCAGATCTTGTCCGATTATGTTGAGCGAGCGAACGCCAACGCGCCGAACTGACCGAATCTCAACGCTCAGTGATCACAGGATGGTCAGTAAACGTCCCGTACATACCGCTTGTCCGCGGCGAGCTGCTTGATGTACGCGGCCGCCTCCTCCTCGCCCAGCCCGCCGTGCAGGACGGCGATGTCGCGCAGCGCCCGGTCGACGTCCTTGGCCATGCGGGAGGCGTCGCCGCACACATAGAAGTGAGCGCCGTCGCGCAGCCACGACCACAGCTGGGAGCCGTGCTCCCGCATCCGGTCCTGGACGTAGACCTTGGCCCGCTGGTCGCGGGAGAAGGCGGTGTCCAGCCGGGTCAGGGTGCCGTCGGCGAGGAAAGCGGTCAGCTCCTCCTCGTAGTAGAAGTCCGTCGCCCGGCGCTGCTCGCCGAAGAACAGCCAGTTGGGCGCGCGGTGGCCGCGGGCGCGGCGCTCGTCCAGGAAGCCGAGGAAGGGCGCCACGCCGGTGCCGGGGCCGACCATCACCATCGGGGTGCGGGGGTCGGTGGGCGGGCGGAAGTGCGCGGAGCGCTGCACATGGACCGGCACCTCGGTGCCGGGCGCGGCGTCGGCGAGGAACGGTGAGCAGACGCCCTGCCGGGGCCGGCCGCGCAGGTTCTCGTACCGGACGACCGAGACGGTGAGCGAGACCAGGTGCGGGTCGGTCAGCGGGCTCGACGAGATCGAGTACAGGCGCGGCTGCAGCCGCCCCAGCACCTCGGCCCACTCCTGCGCCCCGGCCCGGACGCCGAACTCGGCGGCCACGTCCACCGCTTGCCTGCCCCAGGTCCACTTCGCCAGCTCGCCCTTGTTGTCCGGGCGCAGCAGCTTGCGCAGTTCGCGTGGGTCGCGGGTGCGGTCGGCGGTGAAGCGCAGCAGCGCCGGAGTGACCCGGGTGATGTCCAGGTGCCGCAACAGGGCTTCGGACAGGGTGAGTTCACCGACCCCGTCGAGGTGCACGGGCGTGTGCGCGTCGAAACCGGTGACGGTCAGCCACTCCCCCACCAGCTCCGGCGAGTTGAGCGGGCGTACGCCGAGCGCGTCGCCCGCCTCGTAGACGAGCGGGGTCTCGCTGTCGCGGGTGTCGAAGGTGAAGCGGCGCACCTCCTTGCCCGAACCGGGCAGGCTCAGCAGGCGGTTGCCGGTGAGCCGGGCGGCGACGGGGGTGGGGCGCTTGGGCCGCGACGGGGACCGCTCCGGCGCCGGCAGCGGTGCCGGTGCGGCGGGCGCCGTGACGGTCGCGGTCGCCGCCGGACCCGACTCCTTCAGGGCGCGCAAGACCTGGTCCAGCCACTCCTGCGCGCGCGCCTCGTAGTCCGGTTCGCAGTCGGTGCGCGGTGCGAGCCGTACCGCGCCCAACTCGCCCATACGGTCGTCCAGTCGGCGTCCGTGTCCGCAGAAGTCGTCGTAGGAGGAGTCGCCGAAGGCGAGGACCGCGAACCGCCGGCCCTCCAGGCGTCCGGCGTCGGGCGCGGTGAGGCCGTCCCAGAAGTGGGCGCCGTTGTCGGGGGCGTCGCCGTCGCCGAAGGTGCTGGTGATCAGCAGCAGGTCGGCGTCGGTGGGCAGGGCCGTGGGGTCGGCGTCGGCCATGGCGAGCAGGGAGGCGGCGTGGCCGCCCGCGGTGAGCCGCTCGGCGGTGGCGGCGGCGAACTCCTCGGCGGTGCCGGTCTGGGAGGCCCACAGGACCACCACCTGGCGGGTGACGGCGGACGGCGGGGCGGGGGCGGCGGTCGTCCGCGAGTACATGCCGGCGAGCGTGCCGTTGACCCACAGGGCGTGCTCCGGGCTGAACGGGGCGTCCGGGGGCAGCACCGGGACACCGGGCGCGCCGGCCGGGATCCCGGCGAGGAAACCGACCAGGTACTGGCGTTCGTGTGCGGTGAGGACGGGCGGCGGGGCGGGCTCCAGGCCGAACACGGCGGCGGCGGAAGGGTGGACGGCGGTCGGCTGAAGAGCAGTCGGCCGAACAGCGGTCGGTACGACAACCGGCGGCGGGGGGACCGGCGTCTGCACCGTCACCGGCGTGGACACCTTGGTCAGCGACACCGCGCACACCTTCAGCTCCGGCTGGAAGGAGAGCGGGTCGACGGCGTCGCTGGTGACGGCGTTGACGCTGAGGTACTCGCCGAACAGGTCGTTCCAGTGGAAGGGCGCGAAGCAACTCCCGTGCCGGACACGGTCGGTGACGACGGCAGGCAGTACGGCCCGCCCGCGCCGGGAGGCGACCTCGACGGAGTCACCGTCGGTGAGGCCGAGTGCGGCGGCGTCCTGCGGGTGGATCTCCACGAACGGACCGGGGTCGAGCTTGTTGAGCTTGGCCACCCGCGCGGTCTTGGTGAGGGTGTGCCACTGGTGCTGGAGGCGGCCGGTGTTCAGGACGTACGGATAGTCGTCGTCCGGCATCTCGGCGGGTTCGAGGTGCGGCCGGGCGTGGAAGACGGCGCGTCCGCTGGGGGTGGGGAAGGTGAGGGCGCCGGTGCGGTCGTCGACGTAGCGGATGGGGTTGCGGTCGGGGCCGTCGGGCGTCGGCGCCGGCCACTGCACCGGTGTCGCGCGCAGGCGGTCGTAGGTCACTCCGCGCAGGTCGTACCCCGTCTGCGGGTTGTACGCACCCTTGATCTCCTCGAAGATCTGCTCGGCGCTGTCGTAGGAGAAGCCGTCCTCGTAGCCCATGGCGCGGGCCACGTCCGCGATGAGGCGCCAGTCGGCGGTGGCCTCGCCGGGCGGGTCGGCCGCGGGGCGGGCGAGGGTGAGGTTGCGCTCGCTGTTGATGAGGACGCCCTCGGTCTCGGTCCACAGGGCGCCGGGCAGCACGACATCGGCGTACGCGGTGGTCTCGGTCTCGGCGAAGACGTCCTGGACGACGACGAGTTCGGCGGCCTCCAGGCCCTCGATGACCGTCTTGCGGTTCGCGACGGAGGCGACGGGGTTGGTGCAGATGATCCAGCACGCCCTGATCTCGCCGTCGGCCATCTTCTGGAACATCTCGACGGTGCCCCGGCCGACGCCGTCGGCGCGGATGGTGCCCGGCTCCAGCCCCCACAGTCGCTCGGTGAAGGCGCGGTCGGCGTCGACGAGGACGGACCGCTGGCCGGGCAGCCCGGGCCCCATGTAGCCCATCTCGCGGCCGCCCATGGCGTTGGGCTGCCCGGTGAGGGAGAACGGGCCGCTGCCGGGGCGGCAGATCTTCCCGGTGGCGAGGTGCAGGTTGACCAGGGCGTTGGTGTTCCAGGTGCCGTGGGTGGACTGGTTGAGGCCCATGGTCCAGCAACTGGTCCACTCCCCCGCCGCACCGATCAGCCGGGCTGCCTCCCGCAGGTCGGCCTCGGGTATGCCGGTGATCTCCGCGACGGTGGCGGGCGGGTAGTCGGCGAGGAAGGCGGGCATCGCCTCCCAGCCCTCGGTGTGGGCGGCGATGAAGTCGGGGTCGGTGTGGCCGTCGGCGTGCAGCAGGTGCAGCAGGCCGTTGAGCAGGGCGAGGTCGGTGCCCGGGCGGAGCTGGAGGAAGAGGTCGGCCTTCTCGGCGGTGGCGGTGCGGCGCGGGTCGACGACGATCAGCTTGGCGCCGGCCGACTTCACCCGGTCCATCATCCGCAGGAAGAGGATGGGGTGGCAGTCGGCCATGTTGGAGCCGATGACCAGGAAGAGATCGGCGCGGTCGAGGTCCTCGTACGAGCCGGGCGGGCCGTCGGCCCCGAGGGACAGTTTGTAGCCGGTGCCGGCGCTCGCCATGCACAGCCGGGAGTTGGACTCGATCTGGTTGGTGCGCAGATAGCCCTTGGCCAGCTTGTTCGCCAGGTACTGGGCCTCGAGGCTCATCTGCCCGGAGACGTAGAGGGCGACGGCGTCGGGGCCGTGCTCGTCGACGATGGCGCGCAGCCGGGCCGCCGTCTCGGCGACGGCCTCGCCCACGGGCACGGGCGCCGGCTCCTCGCCGCGGTCCGCGCGGACCAGGGCGGTGGTCAGTCTGCCCGGCGCGGCGAGCATGTCGGCGGTGGTGGCGCCCTTGGTGCACAGCCGGCCGAGGTTCGCGGGGTGCTCCTTGTCGCCGGACGCCTTCCGGACCGTACGACGGCCGTCCGGTCCGGTGCCGATGTCGAGCACCATGCCGCAGCCCACACCGCAGTACGAGCAGACCGTGCGCACGGTGGTCACGTTGTCGGTCCGCGGGTCCGGCACGGCCACACGCGCCCCTTTCCTTCTACCGATCGCCCTGGTCAGAGCCATTGTCGACGGTACGAAGAGCTGATTACGCAAGTGTCTCCCGAAGCCGTCGCCGGGGGTTACGCCCACCGCACACACGGCGGCGGGCCGGTGTGAGCCGGGGCCCTGTCTCAGGAGATCTCCTGCTCGGCCCAGATGATCTTTCCGCCGGGCGTGTACCGGGCGCCCCAGCGGTGGGTGAGCTGGGCCACCAGGAAGAGGCCGCGGCCGCCCTCGTCGGTGCTGCGGGCGTGCCGCAGCCGGGGTGCGGTGCTGCTGGCGTCGGCGACCTCGCAGGTCAGGCGGGAGTCGCGCAGCAGTCGTAGCCGAATGGGCGGGGCGGCGTGGCGCATCGCGTTGGTGACCAGCTCGCTCACGATGAGCTCCGTCGTCATGGCCAGCTCGCCGAGCCCCCATGCCTCCACCTGGCGGGTCGCCATGGCCCGGACCTCGGCGACGGCGGCCGGGTCGGCGGGCACGTCCCACGAGACGACCCGGTCGGCGCCCAGGGCGTGGGTGCGTACCAGGAGCAGGGCGATGTCGTCGGGCTGGGGCACCGGTACGAGCCGACGCACCGCGGCCGCGCACAGGCCGGCCAGGTCGGAGTCCGGGCGGGCCAGCACCTCGCCGAGCCGGCGCATGCCCAGCTCCAGGTCGCGGTCGGCTCCCTCGATGAGGCCGTCGGTGTACAGGCCGAGCAGGCTGTTCTCGGCGAGTTCGATCTCGGTGGCTTCGAACGCCATCCCGCCCAGCCCCAGCGGGGGCCCGGCCGGGGGCTCGGGGAAGGAGACGTGTCCTTCGGGTGTGACGACGACCGGGGGCGGGTGTCCGGCCCGGGCCATCGCGCACCGCCTGCTGACGGGGTCGTAGACGGCGTAGAGACAGGTCGCGCCGAGGAAGGCGGTCGGGTTCCCGCCGGTCGTGTCGCCTTCGGCCGCCTCCTCGCCCAGCCGCAGGACGAGGTCGTCGAGGTGGGCCAGCAGTTCGTCGGGGGGCATCTCCATGTCGGCGAGGGTCTGCACCGCGGTGCGCAGCCGGCCCATGGACGCCGCCGCGCCGATGCCATGCCCCACGACGTCGCCGACGACGAGCCCGACCCGGCCGCCCGACAGAGGGATGATGTCGAACCAGTCGCCGCCGACGCCGCCCGTCGCGTCCGCCGGCAGATAGGAGGACGCCACCTCCAGCGCCGTTCCGCCGACCAGGGTGTGCGGCAGCAGGCTGTGCTGCAGGGTGACCGCCGCCGTGTGTTCCCGGGTGAAGCGGCGGGCGTTGTCGACGCTCAGCGCCGCTCGTGCCACCACCTCGCGGGCCAGCAGGACGTCATCGGGCGTGAACGAGACGGGGTTGAGCGAGCGGATGAACGAGGCGAGGCCGAGGACGGTGTTGCGGGCCCGCATCGGCACCGAGATGAGGGAGTGCAGGCCGAACTCGCGGATGCTGGCCGCCCTGGCGGGCTGCTGGATCGACCACAGTTCGTCATCCGGGTCGAGGACCGGGATGAAGATCGGTTCGCCGTCGATGAGCAGCTTCGCGTCGTGCGGCGGCGGGAGGAAGTCCACCCGGTCGCCGATCCGCGCCACGGCCTCCGGGATGCCCTCGCGCACCGAGCTCATGCCGGCGCGGCACATCACCGGCCTGGCGGGGGCCGGTCCGGCGTCGGCCGGCCACAGCCCGTGCCCCTCGGGGCTGAGGACGGACTCCAGGAGATCGACGATGACGAAGTCCGCGAAGCGCGGGACGGCGAAGTCGGCGAGCTCCTGGGCGGTCCGGGTGACATCGAGGGTTCTGCCGATGGCCGTTCCGGCCTCGGCGATCAGCGACAGGAGCTGGCGGGCGTGCCACCGCTCGGTGACGTCGGAGACCATGTAACAGACCCCGGTGACCCGGCCGGCGGCGTCCACCAGGGGGAAGAAGGACGTGGAGTAGGCGTGCCGGCGGTGGGGATCGGCCCAGCTCCATCCCGTGTACTCGTAGTCGGTCACCGGGGTGCCGGTCTCCAGGACCTTGCGCATCAGGCCCTCGATGGTCTCCGCCTGCAGCCCGGGCAGCAGCTCGCTCAGCCGGCGGCCCAGCCGCTGCTTCCGGGGCACGCCGCCGAAGCGTTCCAGGGTGTCGTTGAGCCACACGTAGCGCAGGTCCAGGTCCATCACGGCCATGCCGACCGGTGAGCGGGTGAGGAAGCCGTCCAGCACGGACTGGCCGACCGTCCACTGCGGCCTGCGCTCCCGTGCCGAGATCAGGAAGCACTCGTCGGAGCCGATACGGAAGGACGCGGAGACCCGTAGGTCCACGTCGATACGGCGTCCGTCGCGATGCCGTACGGGGATCAGCCCGCTCCACCCCATGCCGCCACGGCACCGCTCGGCGACGCCGGCCACCCGTACGGGATCCCCGGGCATCGCCAGCAGGCGCGCGGCGGAACGGCCGACCACCTCCGCCGCCGGGTGCCCGAGGAGGTCCTCGGCACCACGCGTCCAGCCGATCACGACACCGTCCGCGCCCACCACCGCGGCCGCGTCGGTGGACGCGTCCAGGGGGTCACGCGGTCCCGGGGAGGCACCCTTGGGGGCTTCCGACCCGGCCTCGGACGCTTCGGACGCGGGCCCGGCGGCTCCGGGTTCCCTCTCGGCGGCGTCGAGCGCGCTCTCGGAAGCTCCGAGCGCAGGCTCGGATGCTCCCGGCACGGCCACGGGGTCGACCGGGTCCCGAGGCACGATCTCGGGACCCTCGGACAGAGACGCGGGGCCTTCGGGTCCGGGCTCGGGGTCCACGGGCACGGCCTCGGCAGCCTCCGGCACAGACTCGGGCGGTTCGGGAACGGTTTCGGGGTCTACCGGGTCCAGGGGCGCGGGGTCGGACGCGATCTCGGGGTCCCCGGGTACGGCCTCGGCGACCTCCGGCACAGACTCGGGGCCTCGGGACGCGACGGCTCCCGGCACGGGCTCAGGACCTCGCGACACGGGCTCGGGGTCCACGGGCACGGCCTCGGGGCCTCGGGACGCGACGGCTCCCGGCACGGGCTCGGGACCTCGCGACGCGGGCTCGGGGTCCACGGGTACGGCCTCGGGGCCTCGGGTCTCGGCGGCTCCCGGCGCGACCTCGGCGGCCTCCGGCACGGGCTCAGGACCTCGGGACGCGACGGCTCCTGGCACGGGCTCAGGACCTCGGGACGCGACGGCTCCCGGCACGGGCTCAGGACCTCGGGACGCGACGGCTCCCGGCACGGGCTCGGGGCCTCGGAGCGCGGGCTCGGGGTCCACGGGCACGGGCTCGGGGGCTTGGGGTGTGCTTTCGGTGGATGTGAGCGGGCGCTGCAGGGGGTCGGGCCCGGGCTTGGGGGCTGCCGGGTCCAGGGGCGCGGGCTCGGGGGGTTCGGGGGCGGAATTCATGGGGTTTCCCATCCTCTACACGACCATGTTCCTGCTTGTCCGCCCGATGTGCACGGTCCGGCGAACCCGGCAGGACTGGGCAAGGCGGGCGGCCGGGAGGAGCATGGAGGGATGGCGGCCGTATCCTTCCCGTCCGGCGAGGGCGACGCGTACGACCCGGAGCCGCCCAGGCCGATCGGGCTCCTGGACGTGCTGAGCGTCGCCGCGGTGGTCGTCGACGCGAACGGTCGCATCGTGTTCTGGACCCCGCAGGCCGAGGAACTCTTCGGCTACACCTCGGCCGAGGCCCTCGGCCAGTACGCGGCGCGGCTGTTCATCCAGCCCGAGCATCTGCAGGCCGTGACCCGTCTGTTCGCGGAGGTGATGGAGACCGGCCGGAGCTGGGCCGGCGCGTTCCCCATCCGCCACAGGGACGGCAGCACCCGCCTGATGGAGTTCCGGAACATGCGGCTGCTGGACGACCTCGGCGATGTCTACGCGCTGGGCATCGTCGCCGACCACGGCCAGCTCCAGCGCGTCGAGACCGATCTGGCCCTGTGCGAGCGGCTGATCGACCAGTCGCCGATCGGTCTGGCCCTGCTGGACCCCGACCTGCGGTATCTGCTGGTCAACCCGGCGCTGGAGCGGATCGACGGCATTCCTGCCGAGGACCACATCGGCCGCCGGCTACGCGAGACGCTGCCCTTCCCCGACGTCGACACCATCGAGTCCGCGCTGCGTCAGGTGCTGACGACCGGCACACCGCTGCTCGACCAGTACCACGTGGGCCGCCCTCCGTCCGACCCCGAGCACGAGCACGCCTGGTCGCTCTCCTTCTACCGCCTGGAGGACCCCGGCGGGCGGGTCCTGGGCGCGGCCACGTCGGTCGTCGACGTCACCGAGCGGCATCGGGTGGCCGCCGAGGCCGACCGGGCCCGGCGGCGTCTGGCCCTCATCGCGCACGCCTCGACCCGGGTCGGCACCACCCTGGAGGTGGACCAGACCGCGCACGAACTGGCCGAGACCGCCACTCCGGAACTCGCCGACGTGGTCGCCGTGGACATCCTGGACTCGGCCCTGGCCTGCCGCCGCACCCGCAGACCGGACAACGGCCCGGAGCTGTTCCGCGCGCTCGCCCTCAAGGCGGCCCACCCCACGGTGGCGCTGCGTGCCGCCGACCCACCCGGTGACCTGGCCGCCTACGACGCGGACCGCCTGGTCACCCTGTGCGTGCACACCGCCCGGCCGGTCCTGGTGCGCCACGTCGGCGAGCGCGATCTGCCGCGCATCGCCCGTGACGCCGAGGCCAGCACGCTCCTGGCCCGCGCCGGCGTGCACTCCTATCTGGCCGTGCCGTTGATCGCCCACGGGGAGGTGCTCGGCGCCCTCGACCTCAAGCGGACCCGCAACCCGCTCCCGTTCGACGAGGACGACGTCGTCCTGGCCAGTGAGCTGGCCGGCCGTGCCGCCGTGGCCATCGACAACGCCCGCTGGTTCCAGAGCGTGCGCAACACCGCGCTCACCCTGCAGCGCAGCCTGCTGCCCGACCATCCGCCGCGCCACGCCGGTCTGGAACTCGCCTCCCGCTACCAGCCCGCCCAGGCCACCAGCGAGGTCGGCGGCGACTGGTACGACGTCATCCCCCTGGCCGACGACCGCACCGCCCTGGTAGTCGGCGATGTCATGGGCAACGGCATCGACGCCGCCGCCACCATGGGCCGACTGCGCACCGCCACCTGCGCCTACGCGGACCTCGACCTCGAACCGGTCTCCGTGCTCCAGCACCTGGACAAGATCACCTCCGATCTGGAGCACTACATCGTGACCTGCCTCTACGCGGTGTACGACCCCCGCACACGACAGTGCCGCATCGCCAACGCCGGACACATGCCGCCCGCGCTGGCCCGCGAGGGCCACGCACCCGTGCTCCTGGACATGCCCGCCGGAGCCCCGCTGGGTGTCGGCGGTGTCGCCTTCGAGACCACCACGGCCGATCTCGACCCCGGTGACCTGCTGGTCCTCTACACCGACGGACTCGTGGAGACCCGCCACCACTCCATCGACGACCGCCTGAACGTCCTCCTCAGCTTCCTCGACCCCCCGCACCGGCCGCTGGAGGAGATCTGCGACCTCCTGCTGTACGGCCTGCGGCACCCCGACGACCACGACGACGTCGCCCTGCTCGTCGCCCGGGCCCTGTAGGGCCGTCAGCGCAGCCGCGCCGCGAACGCCGCGTAGGCCCGCTCGTCGAACAGCACGAACCGCACCTCCTCGACCGCCGTCGGGGTGGCCCGTACCGTCTCCACCGCGATACGGGCGGCGTCGTCCAGCGGCCAGCCGTAGATGCCCGCGGACACCGCGGGGAAGGCGACCGTACGGGCGCCCAGCTCGTCGGCGACGCGCAGGGACTCGCGGTAGCAGGAGGCGAGCAGGTCGGAGCGGTCCGTGTCGGGGGTGTGGCGCGGGCCGACGGTGTGGATCACCCACTGGGCGTCCAGGTCGCCGGCGGTGGTGGCGACCGCCTGGCCGGTGGGGAGGCCCTTGCCGTAGTGCGAGGCGCGGAGCCTGCGGCAGTCGGCGAGGATCGCGGGGCCGCCGCGGCGGTGGATGGCGCCGTCGACGCCACCGCCGCCGAGCAGCGAGGAGTTCGCCGCGTTGACGATGGCGTCGACGGACTGCCTGGTGATGTCGCCCTGGACGAGGGTGATGGTGGTCATGCCTCCATCCAATGCGCCCTGGTCACGGGATGCCCACCGATTACCAGGCCACGGGCAGCGACTGCACTCCGTGGACGGACGACGTCGACGGCCGCAGGTCGTCCAGGGGGGCCGTGATGTGGAGTTCGGGGAGGCGGTCGAAGAGTGCGGGGAGGCCGATCTGGAGTTCGGCTCGGGCCAGGGACTGGCCGACGCACTGGTGCAGTCCGTGGCCGAAGGCGAGGTGGCCGTTGGTGTCGCGGCGGATGTCGAGCGTGTCGGGGTCGGGGAAGGCGGCCGGGTCGCGGTTGGCGGACTGGAGGGCGACGACCACGCCCTCCCCGGCGCGGATGCGTACACCGCCCACCTCGACATCCTCGGTGGCGATGCGCCGCATGCCCGCGTGGGTGACGGTGAGATGACGCAGGAGTTCCTCCACCGCGCCGGGCCACAGCGTCGGGTCGGCGCGCAGGGCGGCCAGCTGGTCGGGGCGGCCGAGCAGGGCGAGCACCGACAGCGGGAACATGTGCGCGGTCGTCTCGTGGCCCGCGATCAGCAGCAGCGCGGCGACCCCCACGGCCTCCTCGGCGCTCGCCTCGCCGGTCGCGACGCGCTCGGTGGCCAGCCGGGAGATCAGGTCGTCGGCCGGGTCGGCGGCACGGGCCGCGAGCAGGTCGCCGAGGTAGCCGTACAGGGCGGTGCGGGCGGCCATCATCTCCGGCGGCGCGGACGTCATACCGGTCAGGACCCGCACCTGCTCCTGGAAGAAGGCGTGGTCGTCGTACGGGACGCCGAGCAGCGCGCAGATCACCCGGGTGGGCTGCGGCAGCGCGTACGCCTCCACGAGGTCCGCCGCACGGGCACCGTCCGCCGTCATGGCGTCGAGCAGTTCGGCGCAGACCCGCTCGATGGCGGGGCGCAGGGCTTCGATCCGGCGGAAGGTGAAGTCGGGGATCAGCATGCGCCGCAGCCGGGTGTGGTCCGGCGGGTCCATCACGAAGAACTGGCCCGGACCGCGCGGCGGTACGCGCGGGCTGAGCCCGGGGAAGCCGTCCCGGGTGGCGTCCGCGCTGAAGCGGGGGTCGGCGAGGACGGCGCGGGCGTCCTCATGACGGGTGATCAGCCAGGGGCTGTTGTCTCCCCAGACGGTGACGCGGCGGACGGGTTCCTCCGCGCGCCACTTGGCGTACTCGGGCGCGGGGTCGAGCAGGGGGCGTTCCGTGGGCAGCGGTGGGTGGGTCACGGCGTCTCCTTCAGTCCGGCGAGGGTGAGCAGCAGCGACTTGACCTCGGTGGCCGCGTAGGCGTCCTGGGTCAACCGCGGTTCCGAGCAGAGGAGTACGGGGGCGTGGTCGGGGTTGTCGGGGAGCCGGCCGTGGCTGCCGCGGACGCCCCTGGGGTCCAGCGGGACCGTGCGGATGCGGTAGCGGAAGCCGGCCTTCTTGCGCAGCACCGAGCCGATCGCCTTGAGCTTCACGGCCGGGACGGTGTCGTCGTAGAGGAGTTCGGCGGGGTCGTAGCCGGGTTTGCGGTGGATCTCCACCTGGCGGGCGAAGTCGGGGGCGCGGGCGTCGTCGAGCCAGTAGTAGTACGTGAACCAGGCGTCGGGGTCGGCGAGTGCGACGAGTTCGCCGGAGCGCTCGTGGTCGAGGCCGTGCGCCTTCTTGCCCTCGGCGCCCCATACCTGGTCGACGCCGTCGAGTTCGGCGACGATCGCGGCGACGGTGTCGGTGTCGGCGGGGTCGCGGACGTAGACGTGGGCGATCTGGTGGTCGGCGACGGCGAAGGCGCGGGAGGTCCAGGGGTCGAGGTACTCCATGCCGTCCTGGGTGTGGACCTGGAGCAGGCCGGCGCGGCGCAGGGCGCGGTTGATGTCGACGGGACGGGAGGCGGGGGCGATGCCGTACTCGCTGAGAGCCACGACCGTGGCGCCCTCACGCCGGAAGTGGTCGATCAACGGGCCGAGCGCGTCGTCGAGTTGGCGTGCGGCGCGGACGGTCTCCGGGGAGTCGGGGCCGGAGCGCTGGGGTTCGTAGTCGAGGTGCGGGATGTAGACGAGGGTGAGGTCGGGCTGTTTGTCGTCGAAGATCTGGCGGGCGGCGGCCAGGATCCACTGGGTGGAGGGCAGGCCGGCGTTGGGCCCCCAGTAGGTGAAGAGGGGGAACGGGCCGAGGCGTTCGGTGAGTTCGTCGTGCAGGGTCGGTGGCCAGGTGTAGAAGTCGGGTTCCTTGCGGCCGTCGGAGTAGTAGACGGGGCGCGGGGTGACGGTCCAGTCGACGTCGGCGCCCATGGCGTACCACCAGCAGACGTTGGCGACCGTGTAGTCGGGGGCGGTCCTGCGGGCGGTCTCCCAGATCTTCTCGCCGCCGACGAGGGCGTTGTGCTGGCGCCACAGCAGGACGTCGCCGAGGTCGCGGAAGTACCAGCCGTTGGCCACGGCGCCGTGCACGGTGGGGAGTTCGCCGGTGAGGAGGGTGGACTGCACGGTGCAGGTGACGGCGGGCAGCACGGTGTCCAGGCGGGCGCGGGAGCCGCGTTCGCCGAGGGCGGTGACGGCGGGCATGTGGCGCAGCAGGTTGGGGGTGAGGCCGACGATGTCGAGGACGACCAGCCGGTTCGAGGCGCTCATACGTGGTTCTCCGTGGGCCGGTTCATACGGTCTCCTCCTGTGGTCTCTCCTTGAGGCCGAGACCGGTCAACCGGTCACGTGCCCAGGCGAGTTCGGCGGCGATGCCGCCGGGGAGGTCGGTGGGGGGCGTGGGGAGGACGGACCAGGTGTAGGTCTCGACCTCGATGTGGTCGCAGTGGGCGGTGGGGCCGCCGAGGAGTCCGGTGAGGACGGCGTCGAGGTGGTCGGCGGTGGTCCGCAGGGGTGGTTCGGGGTCGGCGTGCAGCGGGGCGTGGAAGTGGACCCGCCAGGCCGAGTCGGACGGCAGGCCGTCGTCGAGGGCCTCGGGCAGGTCGTCGACGCCGAGCACCTCGCCCTGGGGGCGGGTGCGGGTCTGGTGCAGGAAGCGGGGTTCGGCGAGCCGGTGCAGGGCGGCGCGGGCGGCCGGGTCGGCGGGGTCGCCGGCCTCGACGGCGCAGGACGCCTGGAGTTTGACGACGGGCAGTCCGGCGTCCGCCAGGCGCCGCAGGGCCGCGGCGGGCTCCTCGAACTGTACGGCGAGATGGCAGGCGTCGAGGCAGACGCCGAGCCGCTGCGGGTCGAGGCCGCCGAGCCGCCGGGCGGCCTGCGCGGTGGTCTCCACGACGCATCCGGGCTCGGGTTCGAAGCCGACGCGGATCCGGCGTCCGGTGGCGGCCTCGATGCCGGCGAGACCGTCGGCCAGCCGGTCCAGGGCGCGGTGAGCCGTGTCGGCGCGGTCCGTGGGCCAGGGGTCGCGCCAGGCGAGCGGGAGGGTGGAGACGCTGCCGCGTTCGGCGTCGGCGGGCAGCAGCGCGGCGAGCACGCGGGCGCAGTCGAGCGTGTGGCGCAGTCGGGCCTCGTCGGCCCAGTCGGGCAGGTAGACGTCCCTCTTCACGACCTCGCGGTGGAAGCCGGAGTAGGGGAAGGCGTTGAGGGTGACGGTCTCCAGGCCGCGGCTGTCGAGTTCGCGGCGCAGCTTCTCCAATGCCTCATCGTCGGCGACGAGTTCGGTGACGACGTCCCGGGCGAGCCACAGCCCGATGCCGAGCCGGTCGACGCCCAACCGCTCACGTACGGGCTCGGCGTACGCGGCGAGCTGGGCGATCACTCCGTCGAGGTCCTCCGCCTGGTGGACGTTGCTGCAGTAGCCGAGGTGGACGGTGGTGCCGTCCGGGTGGTGCAGGCGCACGGGCTCACGCTCCTCCGCGCCGGATGGAGTTGCCCTCGAAGCTGGAGGTGTCGTCCGGCTTGGGCTCGTCGAGCTCGAGGCGGCCGCTCTGCCCGTAGAAGGCGACCGGGTTGCGCCACAGCACCCGGTCGACGGTGTCGTCGTCGAAGCCTGCGGCGAGCATGGCGTCGGCGGTCTTCCGGGTCTTGAGCGGGTCCGAACGCCCCCAGTCGGCGGCCGAGTTGACGAGGACGCGTTCGGTGCCGTGTTCCTTGAGGATCTCGACCATGCGGTCCTCGCTCATCTTGGTCTTCGGGTAGATCGAGAATCCGGCCCAGCAGCCGCTGTCGAGGACCATGCCGACGGTGAGTTCGTTGAGGTGGTCGAGGACGACGAGCTCGGGGGCGATGCCGGACTCGCGGACGACGTCCAGGGTGCGGCGGGTGCCGGCCGCCTTGTCGCGGTGCGGGGTGTGCACGAGGGCGGGCAGGCCGTGGTGGACGGCGAGTTGGAGCTGGCGGGCGAGCGCCTCGTCCTCCTGCGGGGTCATCGAGTCGTAGCCGATCTCACCGACGGCGACCACGCGGTCCTTGGCCAGGTAGCGGTCGAGTTCGTCCAGCACCGGGACGCAGCGGGGGTCGTTTGCCTCCTTGGGGTTCAGGGCGATCGTGCAGAAGTGCTGGATGCCGAACTGGGCGGCCCGGTAGGGCTCCCAGCCGAGCAGCGCGTCGAAGTAGTCGTGGAAGCTCTCCGGCGAGGTGCGGGGCTGGCCGAGCCAGAAGGCGGGCTCGACGACGGCGCGCACCCCGGCCGCGTACATGGCCTCGTAGTCGTCGGTGGTGCGGGAGGTCATGTGGATGTGGGGGTCGAAGATGCGCACGGTCAGACCTTGTCCGTCAGGGCCGCGAGGGCGCGTGCGGCGGCCTCGGGGCGGGTGGGGGTGAGCCGCTGGGCCCGGTCGGCGAGGCCGGCCGCGGCCTCGGGGTGGCGGCGGATCAGCGGCCAGACGTCGTCCGGTACGTCTCGTCCGGCGGCGATGCGTTCGTGGGCGAAGTCGGCGAGCATGCGGGCGAGTTCGGTGTCGGCGCGGCGGTCGAGGCCGTGGATCCGGTCCAGGGGGATCTCGCAGAAGACGCACTTGAGGACGGCCTGGCGGTACTCGGCGTCGGGCAGCCGGGCCGCTCCGTAGGGGCCGAGGGCGGCCTCGACGACGGTGGTGTCGTTGCCGCGCAGGGCCTCGCGGACGAGGGCCAGGGCGAGGTCGCGGAAGGGGTCGTCCTCCGGGGAGTCGCCGTCGAGCAGGGGCAGCGACCGCAGCACGGCCCGCTGTTCGGCCGGGTCGCCGTGCCGGTACAGGTCGCCGACGGTCCGGGCGAGGGCCTCGGCGTCGTCGCGGGGCAGGGCGGTCAGCAGGACGGCGCGGGCCGCCTCGTCGGCGCTCCAGTGCTCGTCCAGGCGCTGCTGTCCGCAGCGGCGCCGGGCGGCGGGGAAGAGGACGCGGATCGCGGCGGGCGCGACGGCGACGCGCGCGACGCCCTCGTCGAGCCAGGCGCGGGCCGCCTCGGGCAGTGCGGCGGCGAGCAGGGGGCTGGGGTCGGGTGGGGCCTGCGGCAGCGGGCGGGTTCCGGTTCCAGGCATGGCGGGTCGACCTCCTGGGGGGATGGGAGGGTTGGGGGTGCGGGGCTCCGTTATACGGTCGCCGACCGCAGGAACTCCAGTGAGCGGCGAGCCACTTCGGCGGCGTCCAGGGCGCCGCCCTGGATCTCGACGGACACCAGGCCGGTGTGCCCGAGGTCGCGCAGGGCGGCGAGCACGGGCGGGAAGTCGATCTCCCCGGCGCCGAATTCGAGGTGCTGGTGGACACCACGCCGCATGTCCTCGATCTGCACGTTCCGCAGGCGGGGCGCCGCGAGCCGTACGCACTCCAGCAGGGGCCGTTCCTCCACGCAGTGGGCGTGTCCGATGTCGAGGGTGATGCCGAACAGCTCGTGGCCGTCGAGGAGTTCGGCGAGACGCAGACAGCGTTCGACGGTGTCGACGAACATGTACGGCTCGGGCTCGAAGGCCAGGGCGACGCCGTACCGCTCCGCTGTCTCCAGCGCGGTCCGCAGGCCGGCCGCCAGGCGTTTGAAGGCGTCCGTCTCCGGTATGCCGTCCGGGGCGGGGCCGCTGCACAGGTGGACGGTGGGCGAGCCCAGGTCGGCCGCGATGCGTACGGCGCGGCGCAGCAGGTCGATCCGGAGGTCGGCGCCGTCGGACATCAGGGTCGGCTGGTGCTTGCCGCGGGCGTCGAGCAGGAAGGGCGCGCCGGTCTCGATCGTGACGTCGAGCGCGTACCGGTCCAGGTCCCGCGCGACCGCGCCGACCCGGGCGGTCAGGTCGTCGGCGTAGGGGTCGAGGTGGATGTGGTCGAGGGTGAGGGCGACGCCGTCGTAGCCGAGATCGGCGAGGAGGGCGAGGACGTCGGCGAGGCGGTGGTGGGCGAAACCGTTGGTGCCGTAGCCGAACCTGAGCGGGGTGGGGGGTAATTGGGGGGTGGGGGGTCTGTCCATGCTGACGGTTCCTCGGACGGGCGGTCAGGTGGGGGATACGCGTCGCGCGAGCCGTCGCGCGAGGGGGTGGGCGACGGAGAGGGCCGCGGCCGAGACGGGCGCCCCGGCACGTGCCGTCAGCGCGGCCTGCAAGGGCATCAGAGCGAGGATCCCCGCCCCGACGGCCTGCCGGATGTTCTCCCCGGACGGCTTGCGTATGGCCTTCAGCTGGGCGGCCCCGTAACTGGCGAGATATGCCAGCGCGGCACCGGCGGCGAGCAGGGCGGTGAGGCGGGCGGCGGCGTCCCCGTCGGTACGCGGGGTGCGCAGTGCGCGCAGCGTCGGCGGGGCTGCCGTCACCAGGGCGGTGGCCGTGGTGGCGGCGAGGGTGGTGGCCGGGGTTCTGGCGGGGGCTCCGGTGATCTCGTGGCGGCTGAGGGTCATCAGGGTGTAGGTGTGGGCGCCGACCAGAGCGGCGGGCACGGCTCCGTTCACCAGCGCGGTACCGGTGCCTCCTCCCCCGCGCGGTGCGGCCGCGAGCGCTCCCGCGAGGACGTTCAGGGTGCGGGCCCCGGTCATCGCGGCCGCGCCCGCCGGGGTCTTCTTCAGGCCCAGGTCGTAGGCCCAGACCAGTCCGGCCAGCGGCAGCGCGCCGAGCAGGCCGCGTCGGCCGCCCGTGGCGGTGGCGAGGCCCAGGCCGGCGGCGGTCAGTCCACCCGCGACGGTGAGTGCGGTGCGGCGGGGCACCCTGCCGGACGGGATGGGGCGCGCGGGGCGTTCGACGGCGTCGACCGTGGCGTCGGCGTAGTCGTTGAGGGCCATGCCCGCCCAGTAGAGGCAGACGGAGGAGGCCGTCGCACCGAGGGTTGGGGCGTTCAAGGGATGTCCGGCGGCTGCCGCTCCGGCGAGTACATCGCCCGGGACACTCAGCGCGGCCGGTGCCCGCACGAGGTCGGCCAGGTCCGAAAGGCGCACGTCAGACCGGGCGTTGGAGCGGGATTCCGCTCTGCGATCCTTCATACCCGCACTG
Organism: Streptomyces sp. NPDC018693; assembly: GCF_044391385.1. NCBI lineage: Bacteria > Bacillati > Actinomycetota > Actinomycetes > Kitasatosporales > Streptomycetaceae > Streptomyces > Streptomyces sp. NPDC018693. Next base: position 29,341 of record NZ_JBIRZZ010000004.1, read on the forward strand.
TAATCACCATGATTGAACTTTCATACGGTTACCGGGTCGTCATGTGAGTGGCGAAGACAACACCTGGGAAACTTTCGGAAGTCGCGGCGAAGGTGTAGAGAGCCGACCGGAAGCCGATCCCGTCATCCCTGTTGGCGGAGCCTGCGCCACACGGCCTTCGCCGCGTTGTGCCCGGACATGCCGTGCACGCCGGGGCCGGGCGGAGTGGCCGAGGAGCAGATGAACACGGCCGGGTGCGGGGTGCCGTACGGGAAGAGGGACAGCTTGGGGCGGAGCAGCAGCTGCAGACCGGAGGCCGCGCCGGAGGCGATGTCCCCGCCGACGTAGTTGGCGTTGCGGGCGGCGAGTTCGGCGGGGCCGGCGGTGGCGCGGGCGAGGACCCGGTCGCGGAACCCGGGGGCGAAGCGCTCCAGTTGGGCCTCGATGGCGTCGGTGAGGTCGCCGGTCCAGCCGTTGGGGACATGGCCGTACGCCCAGAAGACCTGCTTGCCCTCCGGCGCCCTGCTGGGGTCGACGACGCTGGGCTGCACGGTGATCAGGAACGGTCTGTCGGGGGCGCGGCCCTCGCGGGACGCGGCGCGCAGCGCGGCCCCGATCTCGGCGCTGTCCGCACCGATCTGCACGGTGCCGGCGACGCGCGCCTCGGGCGCGGTCCATGGGACGGGGCCGTCCAGCGCGTAGTCGATCTTGAAGGCGGCGGCGCCGTACCGGTAGTTCTCGTAGTGGCGGCCGAAGCCGGCGATACGGGCCAGCGCGGTGGGCGAGGTGTCGAAGACGTAGGCGCGGGCCGGGGGCAGGTCGTCGAGACGCTTGACCTCGTAGTCGGTGTGGATGCTGGCGCCGAGGTCCTTGAGGTGGGCGGCGAGGGCGTCGGAGATCGCCTGGGAGCCGCCCTGGGCCACGGGCCAGCCGCGGGCGTGCGCGGCGAGGGCGAAGACCAGGCCGATGGCGCTGGTGGCGAGACCGCCGAGCGGGGCCATGACATGGGCGACGAGGCCGGCGAAGACGGTCCTGGCGCGCTCGTCGCGGAAGCGGCGGGTCAGCCAGGTGGACGGGGGCAGCCCGACCAGGCCGAAGCGGGCGAGGGTGACCGGGTCGCGGGGCAGCGCGGTCAGCGGCAGGGACATGAAGTCCCGTGCGAGCGTGTCCCACTTGTGCAGGAAGGGCTCGACCAGCCGGCGGTAGGCACCCGCGTCACGGGGCCCGAAGGAGGCGGCCGTCTCGGCGACCGACCTCGACAGCACGGCGGCGCTGCCGTCCGGGAAGGGGTGCGCCATGGGCAGGTCGGCGTGCAGCCACCGCAGGCCGTAGCGCTCCAGGGGCAGGGCGCGGAACGCCGGGGAGTTGATGCCGAGCGGGTGTGCGGCGGCGCACGGGTCGTGCCGGAAGCCCGGCAGGGTCAGTTCCTCGGTGCGGGATCCCCCGCCCACGGTGTCACGGGCCTCGAACAGGGCCACGGAGAAGCCGCGCCGGGCCAGCTCCACCGCAGCGGTCAGGCCGTTCGGCCCCGCTCCCACCACGACCGCATCGAGCATCGACGGCACTTCGGACCCCTTCGTCAGCCGGTGGCCTCTGAGGGTTCAGGATATGCCGGGGGTCTGACAGCACCCGAGCCACGGGGGGATTCCGGACACACGACGCCTGCCGGTCCCCCGTCCCTCACGGTCCCTCGCTGTCCCTCACTCCCCCTGTGCCCGCCAGCAGGCCCACCACCTGCCGGGCCGTCGCCGCGTCCCGGGCCGCCGTGAACGGCAGGGCGTTTCCGCCGATGATGCGGAAGGGCTCTCCGGTGCGGGTGAGGTGGATGCCGCCCGCCTCCTCGACCAGGAGGAGACCCGCCGCGTGGTCCCAGGCGGCCTCCCAGGAGAACGCGGTGGCGTCCAACCGGCCCTGGGCGACGGCGAGATACTCCAGGCCCGCCGAACCGCAGGCGCGCGGCGCGACCCCTTCGGTCCACAGGCCGAGCAGGGCGCGCTTCTGGTCGTCGGTCGTGTAGTCCGGGTGGGAGTGAGCCACCTGGAGGGGGCGGCCGGGGGCGGCCGGACCGGCGTACAGCCGCTCGCCGTCGAGGAAGGCGCCGCCGCCGCGGACGGCGGTGGCCAGCTGGTCGCGGGCGGCGGCGTAGGTCCAGGAGGCGAGCACCACGCCGTGCCGGGCGAGCGCGACCAGGGTGCAGAAGCCGTCCTCGCCGTGCACGAACTGCCGTGTCCCGTCGACCGGGTCGACGATCCAGACGGGCGCGTCGCCCCGTATCGCTTCATACGTCGCGGGGTTCGCGTGCACCGCCTCCTCGCCGACCACGACCGAGCCGGGCAGCAGGGCGCGCAGGTCCCGCGTCAGACGCAGCTCGGCGTTGCGGTCGGCGTCGGTCACCAGGTCGTGCGGGCCGGTCTTCTCGTCGACCTCGTGGGCCGCGAGCCGGCGGAAGCGGGGCAGGATCTCGGCCGCGGCCGCCTCGCGGACCGCCTCCTCCACGTCGGCGGAGTGGCGGGCGAGAAACTCGTCGATGGTTTCCGTGTCTACGATCATGACTCCATGAGAGCACGCCCCACTGACAATCCCCACCGGGCCCGTACACGGCGGGTGGAATCGGCGTGAACAGCCTCATCCGCGTGAAACGGCCGCATCCGCGTGAGCAGCTTCATCTGCCCACCGCGTACCCCTGCATCCCCCGGGGATTCGCCGCGGCCGAGAGAATCCCGGTGTGCGGGTCGCGGGCGACCGCGCACAGCCGCCCCTCCGACCAGGGGTCACCGACGGTGACGGTGTGGCCGCGCCGGCGCAGCCCCTCGACGACCTCGGTGGGCATCCGGGACTCGACGGTCACGCTGCCGGGGCGCATCCCGCGCGGGTAGAAGGAGCCCGGGAAGGCGTCGTTGTGCCAGTTCGGGGTGTCGATCGCGCCCTGCAGGTCGAGGCCGCCGCGCACGGGTGCGCGCAGGGCGACGGCCAGGAAGAAGTGCAGCTGCCACTGGTCCTGCTGGTCCCCGCCGGGCGTGCCGAAGGCCAGCACGGGGTCCCCGTCGCGCAGCGCGATCGAGGGGGTGAGGGTGGTGCGGGGGCGGCGGCCGGGGGTGAGGGAGTTCGGCAGGCCCTCCTCCAGCCAGGTCATCTGGAGCCGGGTGCCGAGCGGGAAGCCCAGCTCGGGCACGACCGGGTTGGACTGCAGCCAGCCGCCGCTGGGGGTGGCCGCGACCATGTTGCCCCAGCGGTCCACGACGTCGATGTGGCAGGTGTCGCCCCGGGTGGCGCCGTCGGCGCCGATCGGGGGTTCGCCGGGGACCGGCGAGGTGGGTGCCTTGGCGACGGTGGGTTCGCCGACGCCCATCGGGCTGAAGCCGGGCTCCTCCGTGAGCACCACGCGCGCGTGCGCGCTCATCCGGGGGGTGCGGCCGCCGGGGCTGCCGGGCCGCAGCTCGTACGACGCCTTGTCGCCGACGAGCGCGCGCCGGGCGGCGTTGTACTCGTCGGACAGCAGCGCGGACAGCGGCACCTCCGCCGCGTCGCCGTACCACGCCTCCCGGTCGGCCATGGCGAGCTTGCAGCCCTCGACCAGCAGATGGACGTAGTCGGCCGAGCCGTGGGCGGGCAGCTCGGGCGGGAGCAGTGCCAGCTGCTGGAGGAGGGCGGGGCCCTGGCTCCAGGGGCCGGCCTTGCACAGGGTCCAGCCGTTCCAGTCGTACGTCGCCGGCGCCTCGTAGGTCGCGGACCAGCCGGCGAGGTCGGACTCGGTGAGGGTGCCGGTGTGGTGCTCGCCGCTGGTGTCCAGGGTGGGCCGCCGGGACTGGCGGACCAGGGCCTCGGCGATGAACCCGGAGCGCCACACCTCCCGCGCGGCCTCGATGCGGGCCTCCCGGTCACCGGCCCGGCCGGTCTCGGCGAGGAGCCGCCGCCAGGCGGCCGCGAGGGCGGGGTTGCGGAAGAGCCGGCCGGGCCGGGGAGCCACGCCGCCGGGCAGGTAGACCTCGGCGGACGACGTCCACTCCGTCTCGAACAGCCGCCGGACGGTCTCGACGGTCGCGCCGACGTTCTCCACGGGCGCGTGCCCGTGCTCGGCGTATCCGATGGCGTACTTCAGGACGGCGTCGAGGGGCTTGGTGCCGTGGTCGCGCAGCAGCACCATCCAGGCGTCGAAGGCGCCCGGCACGGCGGCGGCGAGCGGCCCGGTGCCGGGGACGAGTTCCAGACCGAGCTCCCTGTAGTGGGCGACCGTCGCCCCGGCGGGGGCGACGCCCTGCCCGCACAGCACCCGCACCTCGCCGTCCGCGGGCGCGACCAGGATCGGCACCTCGCCCGCCGGCCCGTTCAGATGCGGTTCGACCACGTGCAGGACGAACGCGCCGGCCACGGCGGCGTCGTAGGCGTTGCCCCCGTCCTCCAGCACGGCCATGGCAGTCTGGGAGGCCAGCCAGTGCGTGGAGGACACCATGCCGAAGGTGCCCTGGAGCGTGGGACGGGTGGTGAACACGGGCGGCTCCTCTCGGGGACGACAGCCGCACCGATGATCACACGCGGTTCCGTCGTCGGTCAGGTGGATCGTCAACTGCTCGACACCGCAGCGGAGTCGTACTCACCTCACACCGACTCGGACAGAAACGGACGGATATATCGGGACAGATGCCCCGTCGGGGACGGAACACTGTGACCGGGCGGGCACGGAGCGAGTTGACACTTCCGCACCACAGGCAGTCGTGTGACACTGTCGTTCCGTGTCCGCAGTGCGGACTGCTCCGCACCGTCCCCCACAAAGAAGTGCGCCGTGCGTTCTCTTCCTCTGCCGCTCGTCCTGACCGCGCGGCTGTCCCCGGTGGCCGTGATCGCCTGCGCGGGCTGGGCGCTGTCCTCCGGCCCGCTCGCCGCGAGCGAGGACACCGCGGCCAAGGACACGCGGCAGACCCAGACCCAGGCGCAGCCCGACGCCTCCGCCTCGGTGCCGACGCGGACGTACGCGGCCGCGCCCGCCCCTTGCGCCGCCGTGGCCGCCAAGACGGTCAGCTCGCTCGTACCGGGCGCCAAGACGGCCGGCAAGGAGATCCCGTCGACCGACTCCAAGCTGCGCCGCGTCTGCTCCTGGAACGCGCTGAAGGAGTACGACTACCGCTGGCTCGACGTCACCTTCGAGATCATGGACTCGGACGAGACGGCCCGGGAGTCCTACGAGGAGCGGATCGCGGCGAAGAGCGGCGGCGGGGCCGTGCCGGGGCTCGGCGACGCGGCGTACTCGGTGGTGAACCTGACCACCGAGGACAAGCAGCAGACCCGTGAGGGCATGGTGTTCGTCCTGGTGGACAACGCGGTGGTGGTCGTCAACTACAACGGCAGCGACTTCGAGTCCAAGAAGGCGCCGAGCACGGACACCATCAACAAGGGCGCGATCAAGGCCGCGAAGGACGCGGTGGCCGCGCTGCAGGGCAGCGCCGGGGGCACGGCCGGGAGCGCCGGCCCCACCCCCGGCAACAGCTGAGGAGGTCAGAGGGTCGCCCGTTCGACCTCCCGCCCGGGCCTCGGTGCCCACAGCTTCATCAGGACGAGATACACCAGGGCCGACGACCCCAGTCCGACGGCCCAGCCGTAGTCGGCCAGCGGCTCGAAGGCCGGAATGGGGCGGAAACCGAAGAACGGCTCGAAACTGGCGCCGCCGAGGGAGAGGCTGGCGCCGACCAGGAAGGCCAGGCAGGCCCGCCAGTTCGTGCCGTTGCCGAACCAGTAGCGCCCACCCGTCCGATAGAGGTCGGCAAGGTCGAGCCGGGTCCGGCGCACGATCCAGTAGTCCGTGATGAGGATGCCCGTGACGGTACCGAGCATGCTGCCGACGGTTCCGAGCCAGGTGAAGATGTAGCCCTGCGGGTCGGAGTACAGCTTCCACGGGAAGATCAGGACCCCGAGGACACAGGCGATCAGCGCTCCGGTCCGGAAGCTGATCCACCGCGGCGCGATGTTGGAGATGTCGAAGGCCGGTGAGACGAGGTTGGCCGCGATGTTCACCGACAGGGTCGCCACCAGAACCGTGACCAGGGCGAACAGCAGGCCGACGACGTTGTCCGTCTTGGCGGCCAACTGGACCGGGTCCCAGATCGGCTCGCCGTACACGGCCTGCGAACCGGACGTCACGAGGACCGACAGGAACGCGAACAGCGTCATCGTCGTCGGAAGACCGAGCGCCTGGCCCCACGACTGAGCCCGTTGGCTCCTGCCGTAGCGGGTGAAGTCCGGGATGTTCAGCGACAGAGTGGACCAGAAGCCGATCATGCCCATGAGTGAGGGCCAGAACAGCTTCCAGAAGTCGCCGCCCCAACCGAGCTTCGAGGGCTGGTCGAACAGCGGGCCGAAGCCTCCGGCCTTGCTGCTCATCCACCACAGCATCACCAGGGCACCGACGATCACGAAGGGCGCGGCCCAGTTCTCGAAGCGGCGGATCGTCTCCATGCCCCGGTAGACGATCGCCACCTGAAGCGCCCAGAAGAGGGCGAAGGACAACCACATGGTCCAGGCGTGGCCGCCGATCCGGGAGGCGTTGGCCCAATCGTCTCCGATGAGCTTCCCGGCGAGGAAGTAGATCGCCTCGCCACCGATCCAGGTCTGGATGCCGAACCAGCCACAGGCCACCAAGGCCCGCACCATGGCGGGGAAGTTGGCGCCGAGAACACCCCAGGAGGCGCGGGCGAAGACCGGGAACGGAATGCCGTACTTCGGCCCCGCGTGCCCGGTGAGCAGCATCGGCAGCAGCACGATCACATTGGCCAGGGCGATGGTCAGCACCGCCTGCTTCCAGTCCATGCCGACGGCGATGAGACCGGACGCGAGGGTCCAGGAGGCCGTGTTGTGGGCCATGCCGATCCACAGCGCGGAGAAGTTGTACGTGGTCCAGGTGCGCTTCTCCACCGGGACCGGCAGCAGGTCCTCGTTGGCGTAGGGGCCGCTGGGCTGCGGTGCGCCGGGGGCGATCTCCACCCGGCCGTCGGCGAGGGTGACTTGGGAGGTCGGGGGTATGGCTGCGGGAGCGGTGTCGGTCATGGGCAGGCCAATCGGATGAGGACGGGGAGGGAGAGGCCGTGCGGGCGGCGCCGGTGCTTCATCTCAGGCGGGGGGTGCGCGCGTGGGGAGCGCCCTGGGCCCCCTCCCCGGGACGGCGGGAAGGGGGAGACCAACAAGCCAGGAAGGGATCAGCCGTTGACGGCCGGGATCACCTGCGAGCCATAGGCGTCGATGACCGCTTCCTGGGCGTCGTGCATGTCGTACACGGCGAACTGGTCGACGCCCAGCTCCCGCAGGGCGTTGAGCTTCTCGATGTGTTTCTGGACCGGGCCGATGACGCAGAACCGGTCGACGATCTCGTCGGGCACGAACTGGGTGTCGGGGTTGCCGCTGCGCCCGTGGTGGGAGTAGTCGTAGCCCTCGCGTGCCTTGATGTAGTCGGTGAGTTCGTCGGGGACCTGGGCGGAGTGCTCGCCGTACTTGGCGACGAGGTCGGCGACGTGGTTGCCGACCATGCCGCCGAACCAGCGGCACTGGTCGCGGGCGTGGGCGAGCGCCTCGGGCGAGTCGTCCTCGGTGACATAGGCGGGGGCGGCGACGCAGACCTTCACGTCCGCGGGGTCGCGGCCCGCCGCCACGGCCGCGTCCTTCACGGCCTTGACCATGTACTCGGTCAGATACAGGTCGGCGAGCTGGAGGATGAACCCGTCGGCCTCCTCGCCGGTCATCTTCAGTGCCTTCGGGCCGTACGCGGCCATCCAGACGGGGAGTTCGGCGCCCGGCTTGATCCAGGGGAACCTCACGACCGTACCGCCGCCGAGGTCGGCCTCGTCGCCGCGGCCGAGGGCGCGGATGACCTTCATGGCGTCGCTGATCCGGGCCAGGGTGTTGGGTTTGCGGCCGGCGACGCGCATCGCGGAGTCACCGCGGCCGATGCCGCAGACGGTGCGGTTGCCGAACATGTCGTTGAGGGTGGCGAAGGTGGACGCGGTGACCTCCCAGGTGCGAGTGCCCGGGTTGGTGACCATCGTGCCGACCTTCAAATGGGTCGTGCCGGCGAGAATCTGACTGTAGATCACGAACGGCTCCTGCCAGAGCACGGCGGAGTCGAAGGTCCAGCCGTAGGCGAAGCCGTTGCGTTCGGCGCGCTTCATCAGGCTGACGACCTTCGAGGCCGGCGGGTCGGTCTGCAGGACGAGTCCGAAGTCCATGGGCGCCACTCCTAGTTGAGGTACTGGCAGGTGGAGCGCGGGGTGTAGACGCCGTGACCGGCACGTCCGGTGTACTCCCGCTCGGTGATGACGAGTTCGCCGCGTGAGAGCACGGTCTCGACGCGGCCGGTGATCCGCTTGCCCTCGTAGGCCGAGTAGTCGACGTTCATGTGGTGGGTCACGGCGGAGACGACCTGTTCGGCGTGCGGGTCGTAGATGACGACGTCGGCGTCGGCGCCCGGCGCGATGGTGCCCTTCTTCGGGTAGAGGCCGAACATGCGGGCCGGGGTGGCGCAGGCGATCTCGATCCAGCGGCGGCGGCTGATGTGTCCGTCGAGGACGGCCTGGTGGAGCAGGTCCATGCGGTTCTCGACGCCCGGCAGACCGTTGGGGATCTTGGAGAAATCGCCCCGGCCCAGCTCCTTCTGGCCCACGAAGCAGAAGGGGCAGTGGTCGGTGGAGACCACCTGGAGGTCGTTGGTGCGCAGGCCCTGCCACAGCTTGGCCTGGTGTTCCTTGGGGCGCAGGGGTGTGGAGCAGACGTACTTGGCGCCCTCGAAGTCGGGTTCGGCGAGGTTGTCGGTCGACAGGAACAGGTACTGGGGGCAGGTCTCGCCGAAGACGTTGAGGCCCTCGTCGCGTGCCCTGGCCAGCTCGGCCACTGCCTCCATGGCCGAGACGTGCACGACGTACAGGGGCGCCCCGGCGACCTGGGCGAGCTTGATGGCGCGGTGGGTGGCCTCGGCCTCCAGCAGGGCCTTGCGGACCTCGCCGTGGTAGCGGGGGTCGGTCTCACCGCGGGCCAGGGCCTGTTCCACGAGGACGTCGATGGCGATGCCGTTCTCGGCGTGCATCATGATCAGGCCGCCGTTGTCGGCGGAGCGCTGCATGGCGCGCAGGATCTGGCCGTCGTCGGAGTAGAACACCCCCGGGTACGCCATGAACTGCTTGAAGCTGGTGACGCCTTCCTCGACGAGGAGATCCATCTCCTTGAGCGTCTCCTGGTTCACATCGGAGACGATCATGTGGAAGGCGTAGTCGATCGCGCAGGTGCCCTCGGCCTTGGCGTGCCAGGCGTCCAGGCCCTCGCGGAGGGTGTGGCCGACGCCCTGTACCGCGAAGTCGACGATGGTCGTCGTGCCGCCCCACGCGGCCGCCCGGGTGCCGGTCTCGAAGGTGTCGGAGGCGAAGGTGCCGCCGAAGGGCAGCTCCATGTGGGTGTGGGCGTCGACACCGCCGGGGATCACGTACTTTCCGGTGGCGTCGATGACCTGTGCGTCGGTCCATGCCTCTGCTGCCGGGGTGCCGGAGGCGGCGAGGGCGGCGATGCGGCCGTCCTCGATCAGGACGTCGGCATGGATCTCGTCGGATGCGGTGATGACTAGGCCGCCGCGGATCACTGTACGGCTGGTCATGTCGTGTCGCTCCTCACTGTGGGTAAGTGCGGGTGGTCCGTGGCCGGTCGCGCCCGCGCGGCGGTGGCCCCATGTCGAGCGCAGCCCCGCGCCCCTGGGGGCTCGGGGTGACCCGGTGTGCCTATGGGGCCGTCAGGGGGGTGTACGCGCCCGGCGCGCGGTCGCGGTAGAACTGCCAGCGGTCGCGGACCTCGCGGAGTTTGGCCATGTCGAGGTCGCGGACGACGAGTTCGGTCTCCTTGTCGCTCGCCACCTCGCCGACGAACCGGGCCTCCGGGTCGACGAAGTAGCTCGTGCCGTAGAAGTCGTTGTCGCCGAGGTCCTCGACGCCGACCCGGTTGATCGCGCCGACGAAGTACTCGTTGGCGACGGCCGCCGCCGGCTGCTCCAACTGCCAGAGGTAGCGGGAGAGTCCGCGGGAGGTGGCCGACGGGTTGAAGACGATCTCGGCGCCCGCCAGGCCCAGGGCGCGCCAGCCCTCGGGGAAGTGGCGGTCGTAGCAGATGTAGACGCCGATCCTGCCGACGGCTGTGTCGAAGACCGGCCAGTCGCTGTTGCCGGGGCGGAAGTAGAACTTCTCCCAGAAGCCCTTGACCTGCGGGATGTGGGTCTTGCGGTACTTGCCGAGGTAGGAGCCGTCCGCGTCGATCACGGCCGCGGTGTTGTAGAGGACACCGGGCTGCTCCTCCTCGTACATCGGCAGGACGAGGACGATGCCGTGCTCCCGGGCGAGCGCCTGGAAGCGCTGGACGATCGGGCCGTCGGGGATCCGCTCGGCGTACTCGTAGAAGGCCGGGTCCTGCACCTGGCAGAAGTACGGTCCGTAGAACAGCTCCTGGAAGCACAGGACTTGGGCGCCCTGGGCGGCGGCGTCGCGGACCGCCTGCTCGTGCACCTCGATCATCGATTCCTTGTCGCCGGTCCACGCGGTCTGGAAGACGGCGGCGCGGATCACTCTGCTCATCGGGACCTCCGGTCGCTCGGTGTGCGAGAAGGCTAGAAAGCCGACGAGGCCGCTTTGAGTTGCACCGTGTCACGTCTGCGGGCGTGCGGCGTGTCACGGTGTCACCCTGTCGTGGGCCCATGTTTCACCGCCGTTTTCCCAGGTCGTTCCATGTTTCACTGCTGTTGCACGGGGGTCTGGTCAGGCTTGTTGCGCGTCGTGTGCGAGGAGCGCGATGTGCACCGAGGCGGCCTGCTCGAAGTCGTCGAGGTCGACGCCGAGGCGGGTCTGTATCGCCTCCAGACGGCGGTAGAGGGCGGGCCGGGAGACATGGTGGAGCTGGGCGGTGCGGGACTTGTTGCGGCCGGTGGCGAGATACGTGCGCAGCACGGAGAGCAGGTCGTCGTCGGCCGTGCACAGCAGTCCATCCAACTCCCGCTCGGCGAAGGACTGCACATGCGGGTCGTCGCGCAACAGGCGGATCAGGCCGCGCAGATGGACGTCCTTGAGGCGGACGACGGCCGGAAGGTCGAGGGCGGTCGCGGAGTCGGCCACGGCGTCCGCGACATGGCGGGCCTCGCGGAGCCCGGCCGGGACGTCGTCCCATGCGGTGCGGGGGCCGGCCGCCGCGACGACGGTGCGCGCCTGGGCCGGCTCGGTGCGCAGCCGGGCCGCGAAGTGGGTGGTGAGCGTGTCGGCGTCCTGGTCGCGGGCCAGGCTCAGCAGGACGGCGGTGGTCCCGGCGGCGAGTTCCGCGACCAGGCCGGACATGCCCAACAGGCGCAGGGTGCGGTCGAGTTGGGCGGGATCGCCGTCGGGTACGACCAGGGGGACGAAGGTGCGGCGGTTGACGGGCAGTCCGGCGGCCCGTGCGCGGGGCAGCAGTTGGCGGGCCGGTACGACGCCGGAGACCAGGTCGGTGAGCAGGCTCTGCGCGGACTGCTCCTCCCAGGAGCAGGCGGAGCCGCCGCCGAGCATGCGGTGCAGGACGAGGGCCTCGGCGGCCCGGTCGGCGAGCAGGCGGCCGCCGGCGGTGTCGCCGCGGTAGCCGCACAGCATGATCTGGCCCCACCGTTCGCCGCGGCCGCCGAGTTCGGCGCGGATCCAGCCGTCGCCCTCGCTGCCTCCCCCAGTGCCTGAAGGGCCTGGGTGGTGCCCCCATGCCTGCCGGGCGATGCGCTCCCAGTCCCGCAGCACGTCGTCGACCGCCGGCCGCTCCCCCGCGGTGGCGAGGACGCGGTGGGCGAGGTTGGTGACGACGACGGGGCAGCCGCTGTGCTGGGCGACCTCGTCGAGCAGGCGTTGCAGCGGGACGCCGGCCGTGATGAGTCCGGTCAGGGCGGTGCGCACGGCCTCCGACAGGCTGACGGCGGCGAACTTCCGCCGGACCAGCCGGGACTGCACCTCCTCGGTCAACTCGGCGAAGGGGAAGGGGCGGTGCAGGACGACCATGGGCAGCCCGCACCGCTCGGCGGCGCGCCGCATGACGTCCGGCGGGGTGGGGAAGGCCCGTCCGAGGCCGAGGACGACGGCCGCCGCCTCGGCGCGGTGCAGGGACCGGATGTACTCGGTCTGCTTGCCCTCGTCGCCTGCCAGCAGCACGCCGGTGGTGAGCACCATCTCGCCGCCGCTGAGCATCACACCGACGTCGGCGGCCTCGGCGACATGCACCCAGCGCACCGGCCGGTCCAGTTGGGTCTCGCCGGCCACCACCTCGGGCTCGCCGGCCAGGACGCGTTCCAGGGACAGGACCTGGCGGACCGACAGAGCTGTCTCCAGGGGCTCCAGGGGGCCCCAGGGATCCAGGGTGGTGGTCATGGCGGTCTTCCCTTGCTCAGGTGCCGAGGTGCTACGGGGTGTTCCGCAGGGCGCGTTCGAGGATCGCGGCGCCCTCCTCGGCCTCCGCGACGGTCAGGGACAGCGGCGGGGCGATGCGCAGGGCGCTGGTGTTGTGTCCGCCTCCCTTGCCGATGAGCAGCCCGTCCGCGCGGGCCGCCTCCAGCACGGCGGCGGCCCGGTCCGGGTCGGCCCGGTCGGTGCCCGGCTCGACCAGCTCGACGCCGATCATCAGACCGCGCCCGCGCACCTCCTTCACACCGGGGACCTGGGCGGCGACGCCCCGCAGTCGCTCCATGAGCAACCCGCCGACGCGCCGGGCGTTGCCCTGGAGGTCGTGCTCCAGGAGATACGTCAGGTTGGCGAGGCCGGCCGCCATGGTGACCTGAGTGCCGCCGAAGGTGGAGATGCTGTTGGCGTCCAGGCAGTTCATGATCTCGGCGCGGGCGATGACGCCGCCGACGGACATGCCGTTGCCGATGCCCTTGGCGAAGGTGACGATGTCGGGCGGGCCGCTCCGGCTGTGTGCCTGCCAGCCCCAGAAGTGGTCGCCGGTGCGGCCCCAGCCGGTCTGCACCTCGTCGGCGATCCACAGGATCCCGTATGCGTTCAGCACCTCACGGAATGCCGCATACAGTCCGTCCGGCGGTGAGGTGAAGCCGCCGACGCCCTGGATCGGCTCGGCGATCAGCGCGGCGGGCGGCCGGGTGTGGCCGAGCAGGTCCCTGAGGTCCTCGACGCAGGCCGCGATGAACCCGGCGTCGTCGAGGTGGGCGTACGGTCCGCGCGTGCGCACGCCGCCGTGGACGTACAGCGTCTGCAGCGGGGACAGCGAGGTCGGGGACCAGCCGCGGTTGCCGGTGATGCCGATCGCGCTGAAGGAGCGGCCGTGGTAGCTGTTGCGCATGGCCAGGACGGTGTTGCTGCGCCGGTAGGCGGTGGCGAGCAGCAGGGCGGTGTCGTTGGCCTCGGTGCCGGAGGTGGTGAAGAACACCCGGGCGTCCGGGATGCCGCTCAACTGGGCGATGCGCTCGGCGAGTTCGACCATGGGCCGGTTGAGGTAGAGGGTCGAGGAGTGGATGATCCGCCCGGCCTGCTCGCTCACCGCCTTGGTCACCTCGGGCAGGGCGTGCGCGGTCATCGTCGTCAGGATGCCGCCGAAGAAGTCGAGGTACCTGTTGCCGTCGGCGTCCCAGACGTGGCGGCCCTCGCCGTGGGTGATCTCCAGTGGCTCCTCGTAGTAGAGGGCGAGCCAGTCCGGCAGGACCTTGCGGTGGCGGGCGTAGAGGTCGCTCATGGCTGCACCAGCCCCTCGTAGGCGTCGGGTCGTCGGTCGCGGTAGAAGGCCCACTGCCGGCGGACCTCCTCGATGAGGTCGAAGTCGAGGTCGCGGACGAGGAGTTCCTCCTCGGTGTCGCTCGCCGGGTCGCCGACGAACTGTCCGCGCGGGTCAACGAAGTAGCTCGTGCCGTAGAAGTCGTTGTCGCCGTAGATCTCCTGGCCGACGCGGTTGATCGCGGCGACGAAGTACTCGTTGGCGACGGCGGCCGCGGGCTGCTCCAGCCGCCACAGGTGGGAGGAGAGGCCGCGGTGGGTGGCCGACGGGTTGTAGACCAACTGGGCGCCGCGCAGGCCGAGTTGCCGCCAGCCCTCCGGGAAGTGGCGGTCGTAGCAGATGTAGACGCCGATCCTGCCGACGGCCGTGTCGAAGACCGGCCAGCCCACGTTCCCCGGCCTGAAGTAGTACTTCTCCCAGAAGCCCTTGACCTGGGGGATGTGGTGCTTGCGGTACTTGCCGAGGTAGGTGCCGTCGGCGTCGATCACGGCGGCGGTGTTGTAGTAGAAGCCGGACTGCTCGATCTCGAAGACCGGTACGACGATCACCATGCCGGTCTCGCGGGCGAGATCCTGCATACGATGTACGGTCGGCCCGTCGGGGACCGGCTCGGCCCAGCGGTAGTGCTCCGGTTCCTGGACCTGACAGAAGTAGGGGGCGTTGAAGACTTCCTGGAAGCCGATGACCTGTGCGCCCTGCCGGGCCGCCTCGCGGGCGTGCGCCTCGTGTTTCGCCACCATGGACTCGGTGTCGCCGGTCCAGGTGGCCTGGACCAGAGCGGCACGTACGACGTTGGCCATGAGCTGCTCCTTCGACGGGACGTCAGAGCCTCTACACCCGTAGACGCAGGCCGTAGAGGGACGAACGTAAGCCTCCGGGACATGCTTGCCAAGACCATCGTCGTTAACCCGCGGAGTCGATCGCGTTTCGCACTCCTGTGGGTGAGTCGCGGGCCATCCGGCGTACCGGCCGGCGCGGACCGGGCTCCGGTCAGGTGGAGAGGCCGGCCACCCGCAGGGCGTGCACCACGTCCCAGTGGCGCTCGTCCGAGACACCCCGGGCGGCCTCCAGCAGCAGGGGGACCAGGGTCCGCGGGTCCGGTGCGGCGCTGCGGGCGGCCTCCTCCGGGGGACGGACCCGGACGTAGGCGTCGAGCAGGGCGCGCACCTCGCGGCGGCGGCCCTGCGCGACCAGCTCCCGCACGGCCTCCCCTATCTCCTCGGCGGGCCGGGCGACGCCCTGGCGCAGGATCTGCTCCCCGTCCGCGGCGCGCCCGGCCTCGACCAGCGCGTCCGCCGCTGCGACCAGCCGCTCCGCGGGCAGCGAGGCGGCCTCCCACAGCAGGGTCGCCCAGTCGGCCCCCAGCCCGGCGTGCTGCAGTTCGGCGGCGAGCAGCGGGACGCGCGGCGCGGGCCAGTACGCCAGCTCCACCAGCAGCGCGTGCGCCTCACCGCTACGGCCCTCCTGGCGCAGCCGCACCAGCCGCTCCACGGCCTCGGCGGTCTCCCCGCGGGCCGCCGCGTCCGCCGCCTCGCCCTGCGGCTGCTCCGCCGCAGGCCGTACGCCCTTGGCGGCCCCGGCGAAGCGGGCACCGCGCGGGCTGCGACCGACGCCGGGCACCGGCCCCGCCGACGCGGCGGGCTCCCCCGGCGCGGTGACCGGTTCGGGCCCGTCATCCGCCAGCCCGGCGAACCGGGCGCTGCCGCGACGCCGCTTGCGCTGCTTGGGAACGACCGCGGGCGCGGGCACGCTGCCGGGGTCAGGGGCGGCCTGGCCCGGGGCGACGTCCGTCCCGTACGCGGAGACGCCGCCGGAGGCCGGGGCAGCGAGGCCGTCCGCCGCGCCGACGGCACCGGGGTGCTGGGGGTCCGCTTCCGGGGAGCCGCCCTGAGCGGCGGCGCCTTCATGGTGGGCGGCGTGATGGGTGGCGTGGTGACCGGTGTGATGGGTGGCGTGATGGGCGCCGGGTCGGCGCGGGTCGGCATGGTCGGCGGCAGCCCGACGGGGGTCAGCGAGGCCGGCGGCGGCCTCACGGGAGTCTGCGTAGTCGGCGGCGGCCTCACGCGGGTCGGTGTACTCGGCGGCAGCGCGGCGCGGGTCGCCATGGCCGGCGCCAGCTTTACGGGAGTCGGCATAGACGGCACCAGCCTCACGAGAGTCCGCATACCCGGCACCAGCCTCACGGGAGTCCGCATACCCGGCACCAGCGCGGCGCGGGTAGCCATGGCCGGCGGCGGCCTGATGGGAGCCGGGGTGGTCGGCGGCTGGCGTCCCGGCGCCGGCACGGCCTGTGGCCTCACGGGAGCCGCGGTACTCGACGTCGGCCGAGCCACGGGCGGGACGGTCGGCGCCGGTCCCACGGGAGCCGGTACGGACGAAGGCCGCGTCGCCTGAGGCGGCATACTCGCGGGCGTCCGTCCCGGAACCGGCATGGCCGGCGGTCACGCCGCCACCCCCCGCATCACCAGCAACTCCTCCACCGGACCCGGGAGAGCCGACGGTACCCCCATCAGGCCCGGCATGACCGGCGCCATCCCCGGCAGACCCGCGCTGCTCGGCGACACCCCCGCCACGCGCCGCATACCCAGCAGCCCCGGCCGGGCCGACGCCGAACCGATCCGCGCCCGGCGCGGCCGCCGGGCCTGTGCTGTCCCGTCGCACCGGCTCGGGTTCGGCCCTCGTACGGCGGTCCAACTCCTCCATGCGATAGCGGAGTTCGATGCAGCGGGCGGTGGCTCGTTCGTGGTCGTCGCGGGCCCAGGCGAGGTCGAGGCGGAGGGCGTCGGCCTCCTCCCGGGTGGTCGCGGCAGCGAGGAGCCGGCCTAGTTCGGCCTGCCGTTCGGCCGCGTAGCGCTGTTCGCGGAGCATGACGTCGAGGCGGTCCCCGAGGGCGTCCCGGCCGCCGGGCCGGGCGTCGTACGCGACGAGCGCACCGACGTGCAGCGGTCGCGCGCGCTCCACCTCCTGCTCCGCGGCCCGGGTGCCGTATCCGGCGGCGAAGTCCTGCAGCAGGGCCTCCACCACGTCCCAGGGCGGCACCTCACGCCCGTCGAGACATGCCTGCATACCGTCGGGATCCCGCTGCCAGAACACGGCGGCCCAGCCGGCGTTCTGATCGACGCGCGCCAGCAGACCGTCCAGGTAGTTCGCGAACTCCCGCACTTTCCCCGGGAGTTGATCCACCGTCATCGCTCGACCCCCACCCGACCGGAACTGTCAACTCCGTAGCGAACACCAGCCGTGTTACAGACTGGCTACGGGGAGTTTTCAAAGCGGACGCGAGACGCTCATGACGCGAGGGGAACGCCCGCGAGCACACACCGCTCGGCCAGCTCGTCCATGGACAGCCCGAGGGCACCGGCGAGCGCGGCGACCGTGAAGAAGGCCGGGGTCGGGGCGCGGCCTGTCTCGATCTTGCGGAGCGTCTCCGCGGAGACACCCGCGGCCGCCGCCACCTCGGCCATGCTCCGGCCGCCACGGGCCTCACGGAGCAGCCGGCCGAGCCGCTCGCCGCGCTCACGCTCTTCTGGGGTCAACGGGGTGCGCACCATGCCGCCATTCTAATACCGGTATAGTAATTGGCATGGTGGAACTGAAGACGGACACATCGATCGACGCCATGTACGAGGCGGGCCAGGTGGTCGCAAGGGCCCTGACGGCGGTACGCGACGCCGCTGACGTGGGCGTCTCCCTGCTGGAGCTGGACGAGGTGGCCCGCGGGGTGCTGCGGGAGGCGGGCGCGAAGTCCCCCTTCCTCGGGTACCGCCCGGCCTTCGCGCCGACGCCGTTCCCCGCGGTCGTCTGCGCCTCGGTGAACGACGCGATCGTGCACGGCATCCCCACCCGCTACCGTCTGCGCGACGGCGACCTGGTCTCCATCGACTGCGGAGCCGAGCTCGACGGCTGGGCGGGCGACTCGGCGATCAGCTTCACGGTGGGCCGCCCGCGCCCGGCGGACACCCTGCTCATCGAGACGGCCGAGCGGGCCCTGGCGGCGGGCATCGAGGCCGCGGTCGTCGGCAACCGCATCGGCGACATCGCCCACGCGATCGGCACGGTCTGCCGTGACGCCGGCTACGGCATCCCCGACGGCTTCGGCGGCCACGGCATCGGCCGCCACATGCACGAGGACCCCGCCGTCCCCAACGAGGGCCGCCCCGGCCGCGGCCTCCCGCTGCGCCACGGCATGGTCCTGGCCATCGAGCCCATGCTGATCGCCGGCGGCAAGGACGGCTACCACGCGGCCCCGGACGGCTGGACACTCCGCACGGACGACGGCTCAAGGGCGGCCCACGCGGAACACACGGTGGCGATCACGCAAGCAGGGCCGCGCGTTCTGACTGCCCGATAAAGCGGACACCCAGGGGCGCGGGACTGTGTCGCTATGCGGCTCCGCCGCGTGGGCGCGACCAACCACGCACGACGGAAAGCCCGGCTGCGGCACCGAACCCGCAGGACATGCCGCGAACCAACACCCATGCCATGGTGGTGTAAGCCCCGCAGGGACAGGGCACCCGCGTCCGAACCGGTAGTCAATCGAACGGAACGCCATGACCAGCGGCTTCAACGGCCCGGAGGGCTACGGCGACCCCTTCGGTGAATTCCTGGCCCGCTTCTTCGGCGGGCCCCGCCCCGGCCCCCGCCAGATCAACATCGGCCAGCTCCTCAGCCAGCCGGCGAGGGAGCTGGTCCGCGGTGCCGCCCAGTACGCCGCCGAGCACGGCAGCCGTGACCTGGACACCGAGCACCTGCTGCGCGCCGCCCTCTCGGCGGAGCCGACCCGTACGCTGCTCAGCCGGGCCGGCGCGGACCCCGACACACTGGCGTCGGAGATCGACGAGCGGTCGGGGCCGGTCCAGCACCCGCCGGGCGAGGTGCCGCCCCCGACGTCGCTCTCCCTCACCCCCGCCGCCAAGCGGGCCCTGCTGGACGCGCACGACCTGGCCCGTTCCCGGGGCGCCGGCTACATCGGCCCGGAGCATGTGCTGAGCGCGCTCGCCGCGAACCCGGACTCGGCCGCCGGGCACATCCTCAACTCGGCCCGGTTCGCGCCCGGCAACATGCCGCCGGAGGCCCCCGAGGCGGCGCCCGCCGCCCGCCCCGACCAGCGGCGCACGACCTCGACGCCGACGCTCGACAAGTACGGCCGGGACATGACCGACATGGCCCGCCAGGGCCGTATCGACCCGGTGATCGGCCGGGACGAGGAGATCGAGCAGACCATCGAGGTGCTGTCCCGGCGCGGCAAGAACAACCCGGTGCTGATCGGCGACGCGGGCGTGGGCAAGACGGCCATCGTCGAGGGACTGGCCCAGCGCATCGCGGACGGCGACGTACCGGACGTGCTGTCCGACCGGCGGGTCGTCGCGCTGGACCTGACCGGTGTGGTGGCCGGCACCCGCTACCGGGGCGACTTCGAGGAGCGGCTCAACAGCATCGTCGACGAGATTCGCGCGCAGTCCGACCGGCTGATCGTCTTCATCGACGAGGTGCACACGGTCGTCGGCGCGGGCGGGGGCGGCGAGGGCGGTTCGATGGACGCGGGGAACATCCTCAAGCCGGCCCTGGCGCGCGGCGAGCTGCACATCGTGGGCGCGACCACGCTGGAGGAGTTCCGGCGGATCGAGAAGGACGCGGCGCTGGCCCGCCGCTTCCAGCCGATCCTCGTGCCCGAGCCGTCCGTCCCGGACACCATCGAGATCCTGCGCGGCCTGCGCGACCGCTACGAGGCCCATCACCAGGTCCGTTACACCGACGAGGCACTGGTCGCGGCGGTGGAGCTGTCCGACCGCTATCTGACCGACCGCCGTCTGCCGGACAAGGCGATCGACCTGATCGACCAGGCGGGGGCGCGGGTGCGGCTCGGCGCCGGCACGAAGGACACCGACGTACGCGCCATGGAGCGGGAGGTCGATCAGCTGACCCGGGACAAGGACCAGGCGGTCGCGGACGAGCAGTACGAGACGGCGACCCAACTGCGGGACCGGATCACCGAGTTGAAACGGCGCATCGAGGACGCGGCGGGGGGCGAGGAGGTCGACGAGGGGCAGCATCTGGAGGTGACCGCGGAGGCGATCGCCGAGGTGGTGTCCCGGCTGACCCACATCCCGGTGAGCAGCCTCACCCAGGAGGAGAAGGAGCGGCTGCTGGGCCTGGAGCAGCATCTGCACGAGCGGGTGATCGGCCAGGACGAGGCGGTACGGGTGGTCGCGGACGCGGTGCTTCGTTCCCGCGCCGGGCTGGCCAGCCCGGACCGGCCCATCGGCAGCTTCCTGTTCCTCGGTCCGACCGGTGTCGGCAAGACGGAGCTGGCGCGGGCGCTCGCCCAGGCGCTGTTCGGCAGCGTGGAGCGCATGGTGCGGCTCGACATGAGCGAGTACCAGGAGCGGCACACGGTCAGCCGGCTGGTCGGCGCCCCGCCCGGGTACGTCGGCCATGAGGAGGCCGGTCAGCTCACCGAGGTCGTCCGCCGGCACCCGTACTCGCTGCTGCTGCTCGACGAGGTGGAGAAGGCGCACCCGGACGTCTTCAACATCCTGCTCCAGGTGCTGGACGACGGACGGCTCACCGACTCGCAGGGCCGTACGGTCGACTTCACCAACACGGTGGTCGTGATGACCAGCAACCTCGGCTCGGAGGCGATCATCCGCGGCGGGGCGGGCATCGGCTTCGGGCCGGGCGGCGCGGAGGCCGACGAGGAGGCGCGCCGCGAGCGGATCATGCGGCCGCTGCGGGAGCACTTCCGGCCGGAGTTCCTCAACCGGATCGACGAGGTCGTCGTCTTCCGTCAGCTGACGGGAGGTCAACTACGCGAGATCACGGACCTGTTGCTGCGGCAGACACGGCAGCTTCTGCAGGCCCAGGGGGTCACCGCCGAGTTCACCGGCGCGGCCGTGGACTGGCTGGCCGAGCGCGGCTACCAGCCCGAGTTCGGCGCCCGCCCGCTGCGCCGCACCATCCAGCGAGAGGTCGACAACCAGCTGTCCCGGCTGCTGGTGGACGGCCGGGTCAAGGAGGGCGACCGGGTGACGGTGGACGTCGAGGACGGGAAGCTCGCCTTCCGCACCGGCGAGCCGCCCGCCTCAGAGTTGTGACCGAGTACGGGCTACGACGCGGGATACACCACCTGCGCCGAGCCGCCGCCCCGCCGCTCGGGCTCCGCCGCCGCCAGCCACTTGCCGCCCGGCAGTCGCTGGACGCCGGTCGCCGCGCCGATCTCCGCGTTGAGGGCGAAGGAGTGGCCGATGGCCTCCAACTCGCCCTTCAGGGCGGTGTTGTCGTAGAGCCCCGGTTCGAGGAGCGTCTGGGCCGTGTTGCGCTGGCTGGCGCGTGGCGCGGCGATCGCGTCGCCGAGGGGCAGCCCGCGGTCCAGGAAGCCGGTGAGCACCTGGAGCACGGTGGTGATGATGGTGGAGCCGCCGGGTGAGCCGAGCGCGACGACCGGCTTGGCGTGCCGGTCCAGGACGATGGTCGGCGAGATCGACGACCTGGGCCGCTTGCCCGGGCCGGGCAGGTTCGGGTCGTGGACGGCCGGGTTGGCCGGGGCGAAGGAGAAGTCGGTCAGCTCGTTGTTGAGGATGAAGCCGCGGCCGGGGACGGTGATGCCGCTGCCGCCGGTCTGCTCGATGGTGAGGGTGTAGGCGACGACGTTGCCCCACTGGTCGGCGGTCGTGAGGTGGGTGGTGTTCTCGCCCTCGTACGTGGTCGGGGCCGCCGTGCCGCCGCTGGCGCAGGCCGCGGGGTCACGCGGGTCGCCGGGGGCGAGCGGGCTGGTGAGGACCGCGTCGTCCTTGATCAGGCAGGCCCGGGAGTCGGCGTAGGACTGCGAGAGGAGTTCCCTGGTCGGTACGGACTCGAAGGCGGGGTCGCCCAGCCAGCGCCCCCGGTCGGCGAAGGCGATCCGGCTGGCCTCGATGAAGCGGTGCAGGTACTGGCTTTCGCCCGCCCGTGAAAGGTCGGTCCCCTCGAGGATGTTGAGGGCCTCGCCGACCGTCGTGCCGCCGGAGGACGAGGGCGCGATGGAGTAGACGTCCAGCCCGCGGTACGACGTCTTCGTGGGCGCCTGGAGCTTGGTGCGGTAGGCGGCGAGGTCCTTCATGGTCAGCTCGCCCGGGCGGGCGTTCCAGCCCGAACTCGGGTCGACCGGGGGGTGGTTGACGGTGTCGACGATGTCCTTGGCGAGCTTCCCGCGGTAGAGCGCGCCGACGCCCTTCGACCCCAGTTCCCGGTAGGTGCGGGCGAGGTCGGGGTTCTTGAACGTCGAGCCGACGACAGGGAGTTGACCGCCGGGGAGGAACAGCTTCGCCGTGTCGGGGAAGTAGCGGAAGCGGGTCTCGTTGGCGGCGGTCTGCGCACGGAAGGTCTCGTCGACGGTGAAGCCGTCGCGGGCGAGGCGCTCGGCCGGCTTCAGGAGGGCGCCGAGCCGTTTGCTGCCCCACTTGTCGAGGGCGGTCGCCCAGGTGGCGGGGGTGCCCGGGGTGCCGACGCCCAGGCCGCTGCTGACGGCGTCGGCGAACGGGATCGGCTTGCCGTCCTCCAGGAAGAGGCCGGAGTCCGCGGTCAGCGGGGCGGTCTCACGGCCGTCGACGGTGTGCACCGTGCGGGACTTGGCGTCGTAGTAGACGAAGTAGCCGCCCCCGCCGATGCCGGCGGAGTAGGGCTCGGTGACGCCGAGGGCGGCGGCGGTGGCGACGGCCGCGTCGACGGCGTTGCCGCCCTTCTTGAGGATCTCGATGCCGGCCGCCGAGGCGTCCGGGTCGACGCTGGCGACGGCACCTCCGTGACCGACGGCGACCGGTACCTTCTCAACCGGCTTGGGCACGTGGGAGGGTGGCGCCGCCGCCCCCACCGACACCACGGCGGCCGTGACCGCCAGGACCGACAGTTTCCGCGCGACAGGGCGACGCATCCGCACCTCCAGTCAGGGACGTCCGCGCAGCGTAACCACATCGCGCGCGGCCCGACAGACCCCGTCCGGGCGGTCTCGTACGACTCGTACGCATGCCGTACGTCGAACACGGGTACGCCATGACCCTGTGCGCCCGCTAGCATGCGCGCCCATGAATGACGACGTGCGCAACATCGTCCTGGGTGTGGTGGCGGCGGGCATCAGCGCCGCGCTGGGCTGGATCGCCCGTACGTATCTGTGGAAGCGGAAGCTCCGCCGCAAGCAGGCGTTCTTCGGGCTGCCGGAGAACGCGGAGTCGCTGCTCGTCGTCAACCGCGACCCGGCCACCTCGGAGCCGGCGGTCCACCGTTTCGATGTGTTCGCCCTGCTGGAGCTCGCCGCGCTGATCAAGGACTGCGGCGCGCATCTGCAGATGGTGACGCAGGACGGGGTGCAGCAGGGGTTCGGTGAGCGCACGGAGTTCTGCGTGGGCGGTCCGGGGTCGAATCGGCGGATGCTGGCGCACATGTCGGCGATGCTGCCCGGGGTGCGGGTGAACATCGATCCGGAACCGGGGCCGGACCGGGGCGCCTTCCAGATCGGCGGTGAGCGCTACCGCATGGAGCCGGGGGTGACGGAGTACGTGCTGCTGGCCCGGCTCACCGCGGGCGAGCGGCGTGAGTCACGGCCGGTGTTCCTGTTCTGCGGGCAGCGGGCGATCACCAACCAGGCCGCGACCCGCTATCTGGCCCGACATCACCAGCGGTTGGCCCGCAAGCACGGGGGCAACTCCTTCGTGCTGCTGCTGAAGGTGGTCAACTCGCAGGCGTACGGCCCGGATGTGGTGGAGCTGGTCGCGGATGTGACGCGGGCGGCGCAGGCGCCGCTGCCGGCCGCGGAGGCGAGTCCACGGACCTCTCACCGGGCACCCTGAACTCTTTCACATGACAACAATCGTTACTGCCACGTAACTTACCGGCGGGTTACTTACGGTAAGAGGTCACGGTTACCGTCTGGTCACTTTGCACTGACACGAGTGATCCGACCGAGGAGTGACCGTGGGACACCGCAGGACCCTGCGTACGACCGCCGTCGGGGCGGTCTCCGCGACCCTGATCGCCGGGGGCGTGCTCGGCGCGGCCCCCGCCGCCCAGGCCGCCACCGGCGCGATCCGCTTCGTCGACATCGCCGGTCACGGCGGCACCGTCCTCAAGGCGAACGTCATCACGCCCGCCGGCGCCGACGGCACCCGCCGCTACCCGCTGATCGTGTTCCCCACGAGCTGGGGCCTCCCCCAGGTCGAGTACCTCGCCCAGGCCCGCAGGCTCGCCGACTCGGGGTACGTGGTGCTGACCTACAACGTGCGCGGCTTCTGGCAGTCCGGCGGCGAGATAGAAGTCGCGGGCCCGCCCGACACGGCCGACGCCTCCAGGGTGATCGACTGGGCGCTCGCCCACACCCCCGCCGACCCGGCGCACATCGGCATGGGCGGCGTCTCCTACGGCGCCGGCATCAGCCTGCTCGCCGCCGCACACGACCCGCGCGTCAAGGCCGTGGCCGCGCTCAGCGGCTGGGCCGACCTGATCGGCTCGATCTACTCCGGGCGCACCCAGCATGTGCAGGCCGCCGCCCTGCTCGACGGCGCGGGCGCGATCACCGGCCGCCGCAGCGACGAACTCAAGGAGGTCTTCCGGGACTTCTACTCCTCCAACCTGGCCCGGGAACAGGACATGGCCGACTGGGGGAAGAAACGTTCGGTCGCCACATACCTGGACCAGCTCAATCAGAACGGCCCGGCGGTCCTGCTCGCCAACGCCTGGGGCGACACGATCTTCCCGCCCAACCAGTACGCGGACTTCTACGAGAAGCTGACCGGCCCCAAGCGGCTGGAGTTCCGCCCCGGCGACCACGCCACCCCTGAACTCACCGGGCTGTTCGGCCTGCCCAACGACGTCTGGACCGACACCGCACGCTGGTTCGACCGCTACCTCAAGGGCGAGCGCAACGGCATCGACACGGAGCCGCCCGTCCAGCTCAAGTCCCGCTCCGCGGGCGGCTACGAGGGCTACCCGGACTGGAAGTCGGTCGCCGCGACCAGCCGGAAGATCGCCCTGTCCGGCACGACCACGATCCACACCGACGTCGACTCGGGCGCGAACGGCGGGACCGTCTTCCTCTCCAGCATCCTCGACCAGGTCGCCCGACTCCCCCCGGTCGCCTCGATCCCGCTGCTGCCGCGCCGCTGGTCCGCCGTGTGGCAGTCGGAGCGGTACACCACCGCCCAGCACATCCGCGGCACGGCGACCCTGCACACCACCCTCACACCGACCGCGCCGAGCGGGACGCTCGTCGCCTACCTGTACGACGTCGGGCCGCTCGGCATCGGCAGGCTGGTCAGCAACGCGCCGTACACCTTCCACGGGCGCACGCCCGGCGAGCCGTTCGGTGTGGACCTGGAGCTGTTCTCGACGGCGTACGACGTCCCGGCGGGGCACCGGCTGGCACTGGTGGTCGACACGGTCGACCCGCTCTACATCGAGCACAACCCGTCCGGCGCGCGGCTGACCTTCTCCTCACCGGCGGACGACCCGTCATATCTGACGGTCCCCCTGCGCAAGCAGTGATCTCCGGCCGCGCGGCCGGGCGGGTATGGCTCTTGTGAACTGCTCCCCGGGATACCTCCCGCAGCGGGTCGGTGACCCACCATCACCCCAGGGATGAACGGCCCATCCTAGTGGAGGCCCGCCGGGACGGACCCGCCCCGGGCGGGCATCGGCGGGGTGGGGTGGCAACCCCTCGGGCGGGCGGCGGCGACCGCACGGCCATGGCTCGTCAAGTCGCCTGTCCGGTAAGGGACTTGGTGTCGGCCTAGTGCTTGAGGATCTTGGAGAGGAAGTCCCTGGCGCGCTCGCTGCTGGGGTTGGTGAAGAACTCCTCGGGGGAACGGTCCTCGACGATCCGGCCGTCGGCCATGAAGACGACGCGGTTGGCGGCCGAGCGGGCGAAGCCCATCTCATGGGTGACGACGATCATGGTCATGCCCTCACGGGCCAGTTGCTGCATGACCTCCAGCACCTCGTTGATCATCTCCGGGTCGAGGGCGGAGGTCGGCTCGTCGAAGAGCATCGCCTTGGGGCCCATGGCCAGGGCGCGGGCGATGGCCACGCGCTGCTGCTGACCGCCGGAGAGCTGCGCCGGGTACTTGTCGGCCTGGTCGGCGACGCCGACGCGTTCGAGGATTTCGCGTGAGCGTTTGTCGGCCTCGTCCTTCTTGCGGCCGCGGACCTTGACCTGGCCCAGCGAGACGTTCTGCAGGACCGTCTTGTGGGCGAAGAGGTTGAAGGACTGGAAGACCATGCCGACCTCGGCGCGCAGCCGGGCGAGCGCCTTGCCCTCGTCGGGCAGGGCCTGTCCGTCGAGCATGATCGTGCCGGACTGGATGGTCTCCAGCCGGTTGATGGTGCGGCACAGCGTGGACTTGCCCGACCCGGACGGGCCGATGACCACGACCACCTCCCCCTTGCCGACGGTGAGATCGATGTCCTGCAGGACATGGAGATCCCCGTAGTACTTGTTGACGTCACGCAGTTCGATCAACGGCTCGACGGCCATGCCCAGCCCTACTCACTCTCAGCTGTGTCGTGGTTGCCGCAAACTATCCAGACGGGGATCAAGGGAGGGCACGACACGCACCCTTCGAGCATTAGCCGTATTTACGTCGATCCTCACGCCTGTTCACCTCGCTCCTCACGCCTCGGCGATCTCCGCGTACACCTGGGACAGCTCGGGGACACCGCTGGCCGCCCACGCCCGGCCGTCGGCGACGACGTCGACCTCCCGGCCGGAGGGGAGCCGGACGACGGCCTGTCCGTCCGGCGGGATCCGCCAGCCGGCGCCGGGGACGGTACGGACGACGACCGTGCCCAGATACAGGCCGGCGTCGGTGCCGAGCCCGGACAGCATCTCCTCGTCGTCGCGCCAGCGGGGCTTCAGCTGGTCGAGGGCCGCCAGCGAGGCGGCGGTGTCGTCGAGCCGGACGCCCTCCCGGTCCGCCAGGGAGCGCAGCAGCTCGCACTCGGCGAGCAGGTCGGCGTAGCCGCCCTCGTCTCCTTCGGTGAACACCGCCACCGAGGCGTCGGGGTCATGCCGCCTGCGCCACCTGTCCAGGAAAGGGATGCCCATGCCTACAGCCTGACATTCGTACCGCTGTACGCACCACAGGCGCGCGCGGCTACACGTCCAGGTCCACCACGACCGGCGCGTGGTCCGAGGCGCCCTTGCCCTTGCGCTCCTCACGGTCGACGTAGGCGTCCTTGACGGCCTTGGCGAACGGCTTGTTGCCGTAGACCAGGTCGATGCGCATGCCGCGGTTCTTGGGGAAGCAGAGCTGGCGGTAGTCCCAGTACGTGAACGGCTGGTCGTACTTGAGGGGGCGCGGCACCACGTCGGACAGGCCGACCTCGCGCAGGGCGGTGAGGGCGGCGCGCTCGGCCGGGGTGACATGGGTGGAGCCCTCGAAGGCGGAGATGTCGTAGACGTCGTCGTCCGTCGGCGCCACGTTGTAGTCGCCGAGGACGGCGAAGGGGCGGTCGCCCTGCGCGTCGCCCGTGACGGCCGCGCGCAGGGCCTCGAACCACTGGATCTTGTAGGCGTAGTGGGGGTGGTCCACCTCGCGGCCGTTCGGCACGTACACCGACCAGACGCGGACCGGGCCGCAGGTCGCGGAGATCGCACGGGGCTCGACCACGCCGTCGTAGCCGGGGTCGCCGGGGAGGCCCTTGACGACGTCCGCCAGGCCGACGCGGGAGAGCACCGCCACGCCGTTCCACCGGCCGGTCGCGTGCACCGCTGCCTCGTAGCCCAGGTCGCGCAGCTGGTCGAACGGGAACTGGTCCTCGGCGAGCTTGGCCTCCTGCAGGCAGAGGACATCGGTGCCGCTGCTCTCCAGCCAGGTCAGCAGCCTGGGCAGGCGGGCGGTGATCGAGTTCACGTTCCAGGTCGCGATGCGCATGCCTCACAACCTACCGGGCGGCACCGACAGTCACAGAGTCGTGCTCTCCCCGGGCGCCAGCCGCAGGTGCTCGGAGCCGCCGAGGGCGCCGATCTGGTTGTCGTAGATGGGGCGGGCCAGGTCGGTGAGGTAGGCGTCGTGGATGTCGTAGGCGCGCTGCGGCCGCACCTCGCGGACGTAGTCGATGACCTCGGAGATCTTGCTCCAGGGGGCCATCACGGGGAGCATCAGCGTCTGAACGGCGTGGTCGGGGACGGTGAGGGCGTCGCCGGGGTGGAAGACGCGGCCGCCGTCGATGAGATAGCCGACGTTGGTGATGCGCGGGATGTCGGGGTGGATCACCGCGTGGAGCTCGCCGTGGACCTGGACGTCGAAGCCCGCGGCGGTGAAGGTGTCGCCGTGGCCGACGGTGTGCACCCGGCCCGGGAAGGCCGCCGAGATCTTCTCCGCGACCGACCTCAGGGTCCAGATCTCGACGGCGGGGTCGGCGTCCAGGGCGGCGCGCAGCCGTCCCTCGTCGAAGTGGTCGGGGTGCTCGTGCGTGACGAGGACGGCCTGCGCGCCGAGCGCGGCGTCCTCCTCGCTGAAACCGCCCGGGTCGACGACGAGCGTCCGCCCGTCCTTCTCCAGCCGGACGCAGGCGTGCGACTTCTTCGTGAGCTTCATGGTCACCATCCTGCCCCCAGGTCCCGCGCCGGGCGCCCTGCCGGGGTCACGGGTCGGGGGTGGTCTCCTCACGGATGACCTCCTGCGCGACCCGGAAGGCGCTGCTCGCGGCGGGTACGCCGCAGTAGACGGCCGTCTGGAGCAGCACCTCCTTGATCTCGTCCGGGGTGAGGCCGTTGCGCAGGGCGGCGCGGGTGTGGAAGGCGAGCTCCTCGAGATGGCCGCCGGCGACCAGCGCGGTGAGCGTGACACAGCTGCGGGTGCGCCGGTCGAGGCCGGGGCGGTCCCAGATCTCGCCCCAGGCGTAGCGGGTGACGAACTCCTGGAAGTCGCCCGAGAAGTCGTCGGCCTGGGCGAGCACCCGGTCGACGTGCGCGTCGCCGAGCACCTCACGGCGCAGCTTCAGCCCCACGTCGTACAGGTCGGGGCGGCCGCCCTCCACCTGCGGGGGCACGACGGCGGCGGGCGCGATCTCCGCGATCGGCGCGACCGGCTGCGGCGGGACGGCCGGGGCCACCGGGGTGGGCCCGAGGGGGACGCCGGGGACGGCGGTCTGGCCGGTGTTGCTGTCGTACGCGGGCTGCCAGGCGGTGGAGAAGTGGGTGACCAGCAGGTCGGTGACGGCGGCGGGCTGCTCCACCGGGACCAGGTGCGAGGCGCCGGGTACGACGGCGAGGCGGGCGTCCGGGATGCCGGCGACCAGGGTACGGGCCTCGGCGGGCCCGGTGACCTGGTCCTCGGAGCCGACCAGCACCAGGGTGTGTACGCCGACCAGGCCCAGCTCGGCCCGTACGTCGAAGGCGGCGAGCGCCTCGCACGCGGCGATGTAGCAGCCGGGGTCGGTGGTGCGCACCATCTGCACCGCCCAGTCGGTGATCGCGGGCTGCGCGGCGGCGAACCCGCCGGTGAACCAGCGGTCGGGCGAGGTGCGGGCGATCGGGTCCAGGCCGTTGGTACGGACGATGACGCCGCGCTGCCGGAACTCGTCGGCCGTGCCGAACCGGGGCGAGGCGGCGATCAGCACGAGCGACGCGAGCCGCTCCGGGTGACGCAGGGCCAGCTCTACGCCGACGGCTCCGCCGAGCGCGCAGCCCGCGAAGCCGAAGCGCTGCACGCCGAGCCCGTCGAGGGTGGCGAGCAGGCGGGCGGTCAGCTCGGTGACGGAGCCGGCCGGGTAGGCGGGGGCGCCGCCGTGTCCCGGCAGGTCGAACCGGAAGACCCGCCACTGCTGGGCGAGTTCGGGGACCTGACGGTCCCACATGTGCCATGTGGTACCCAGGGAGGGACCCAGGATCAGGACCGGAGCGTCTTCTGGCCCGTCAAAGCGGTATTGCAGGGTGTTCGGTGGTGTCTCGCTCACCCGTCAGACCCTCTCACGTATCACGGACGCCCCTATAACGAGGGGGCGCTGGACGCCGCCCTGACCAGGTTGAAGACCTCTCGGGCGGCATATCGCTTGAGGCATCGAATGATCTCACGTCGGGTCTTGCCCTCTTGGGTACGGCGTTCGTAGTACGCCTGGGTGCGGGGGTCGAAGCGCAGCCGGGTGAACACGATCCGGTGCAGGGCGGCGTTGGCCTGGCGGTCGCCGCCACGGTTGAGTCGACGCGAGGTCCGACGGCCCGAGGAGTACTCGATGGGGCTGACTCCGCACAGAGCGGCGAAGGATGCCTCGGTGTTCAGCCGCTCGGGGTTGTCTCCCATGGTGATCAGGAGAGTGACGGCACTGTCCGGTCCGATGCCCACCGGCACGAGCAGCTGCGGGGCGTGGCGTTCGACGAGCCTGGTCAGGCGCTGATTGAGCTCGTCGATCTGTGCGGTGAGTTGCTCGATGCGCTGGGCCAGCAGGTTCAGGGTGATGCGGGTGGCCTGGGCCACGGCGTCCTCGTCGTCTCCGTCGCGCAGGCTGAGGCGCGCGCAGGTACGGAACAGTTCGCGGTTGCCCAGACTGGACAGTCGTTCTCGCAGGGGCGGGTCGGCTATGACCAGGACAGCTTTGAGCTGGTTGATCGCCTGGGTGCGAGCCTTGACCGCGGAGTCCTTCGCGAGTTTGAACATCCCGGCGCTGTGCACCGGACCGTCGCCAGTTTTGGCGCGGGCCCGGGCGCGACCGCTGAGCACGGCCCGCGCGGCAGCCTGCGCATCGAGCGGGTCCGACTTCCCGAGCAGACGGCGGGCTGTGCGGTCAGGCCGGTTCACTTCGTACACCTGGACGTGCTGAGCCAGCAGGTAGCGGGACAGGCCCGCGCCGAAGGTGCCGGTGCCCTCCACACCGGCCCGGCGCACGGCTCCCAGCTTGCGGGCCCAGACGAGCAGCCGACGGTAGCCGGCCGTCGTGGCAGGGAAGGACTCGGTGCCCAGGACCTTCCCCAGCGGGGAGACCACGGCAGCAACGTGAACCTCGCCGTGCGTGTCCACGCCCAGGACGACCTCGCCCGGAACGGGAGGATCCGTGCTGGAGGAGGTGCTGCGTTGTTTGGTCGTCATGGTGGTTCGCCTCCCGCGTGGTGACGTGCTGGGTGGATGGCACCGGCCTGCTCGGGCGGTCTGAACCGTGATGGCGCCTGATCGTCGGCAAGGCCCCTATTGGGACACGCCCTGTGGCTCGGTACCAGCAGTCGCCATCCCGCAACGACAGTCGACACGCCTGCGACTGGACACTTCGGTCATAGATCTCATGAGTCAGACCCTCGTCCGGGACGGCATTGCGCAACCGTCCCATTGATCCCGGCACAACGGCATGACTCGACCACAGCCGGATGGCTTCGTCCGAACCGGCGCTCAACCTGGCCTGGACGGGCTGACAATGAGTTGACTCTTCGTCCACTCGTGACCGGCATTGACGGGCAGCCGTGTGGCCCGCCTTACCGGCTGTCCTTCGTCGACCATGGCACGAACGGGCTCTTCGCAGTCGAGGGTGTAGAGCTGTTGGACGGTTGGATGTGAGTCGTCAGGAGGTGCGAGCGTCGTGGTTCTCGCGGTTTGCGAGGACCTCGACCATGTGCGTCTGCGCCCAGTTTCTGAGCCCGCGCGTCATGTGGTGGAGCGAGAGACCGAGGTCGGTCAGCTCGTAGGAGACGGTGACGGGGACTGTTGGCGTCACGGTACGGGTGAGCAGACCATCGCGCTCCAGCGACCGTAGCGTCTGGGTCAGCATCTTCTGGCTGACCCCGGCCAGAAGCCGAGAGATCTCGGAGTAACGCATCGCCTTCGGAGCGTCTGCGTGTGCTGCACCGGGCTGGCCGGGGCTGTTGTCGCCGCCCAGCGCACACAGGATCAGGACGACCCACTTGTCCGAGATTCGGTCGAGCAGCTGCCGGCTGGGGCACTCTGCCAGGAACGCGTTGTACTCCACCTTGGCCTGAGCCCTCTTCTGGGCCGCCTTCGTCGTCGTCACTGATCGCACCTCTCAGCTCTGGGTGGGTTACGCACTCCAGAGTGCCTACTTCCCGATGGGAAGTTTCTCTCCAATGCTGATGCAGGGAGGCAGCAGGCGCCACCCCCAAGTGCACGACGAAAGGCGACAAGATGAGCACTCCCTCCCTCTCTCTTCCCGGCGGCACCTGGACTCTGGGTGACCTGACCGTCACCCGGTTCGGTTACGGCGCCATGCAACTGGCCGGCCCGTGGGTCATGGGGCCGCCCGCCGATCGCGAGGGTGCCCTGGCCGTTCTGCGTGAAGCGGTCGACCTCGGTATCACCCACATCGACACCAGCGACGCCTACGGGCCGCGCGTCACCAACGAGTTGATCCGCGAGGCACTGCACCCCTATCCCGAGTCGCTGCACATCGTGACCAAGGTGGGTGCGACCCGCGACGAACAGGGTGGCTGGCCTCCGGCCCGGCGACCGCAAGATCTGCGCCGCCAGGTCCACGACAACCTCAAGTCCCTCCGGCTCGACGTACTCGACCTGGTCAACCTCCGACTGGGCAACGCCGAAGGTCCCCAGTCCGGTTCGCTCGCCGAGGCGTTCGAGACGCTCGTCGAACTCCAGCAGCAGGGCCTGATCCGCCACCTCGGGGTCAGCAACGCCACCGAGGAGCAGGTCACCGAGGCACAGAGCATCGCGCCGATCGTGTGCGTGCAGAACATGTACAACCTCGCCCACCGCCACGACGACAAGCTCATCGACCGGCTCGCCACCGACGGCGTCGCGTACGTGCCCTTCTTCCCCCTCGGAGGCTTTACCCCGCTCCAGTCCTCGGCGCTCTCGGCGGTCGCCGCTCGATTGAAGTCGACACAGATGTCCGTCGCACTGGCCTGGCTGCTGCAGCGATCACCCAACATCCTGCTCATCCCCGGCACGTCGTCCACGGCACACCTACGCGAGAACATCACCGGCTCGGGACTCTGTCTCTCTCATGAGGACTTGACCGAGCTGGACGACATCAGCCGCTGAATGCCGCAGAGCTGAACGGCCCACAAGCCACGACCGAAGCCACCGTTCAAGTTTCGGCCCCGGTCACTTCAGATCATCAACCGTCAGGGACCGGCGGTGGCAGCTCACCCCGCGTCGGTGGCCGGGTAGGCGTCGAGGTCTCCCGAGGAAGGGGGGTTCCTGCACCAAGCCCATCCGAAAGACCTCGACGTTGCACGACGCTACCCCTGAGGCGGGCTTCGCCCGCGCTGACATGAATACGTTCTGCCGCCTTGACGAGCTCGGGCTCGAAGTCACCGGTCAGCGACTCGCCACGGATCGTGCGGTTCTCGCGTGCCGGGTCGTCGAGCCCGATCAGTGGTGCCGCCGCTGCGGTTGCGAGGGCACACCGCGTGACACCGTGACCCGGCGACTGGCGCACGAGCTACTCGGCTGGCGGCCCACGATCGTTCACGTCACGATCCGCCGCTGCCGCTGCATCGACTGTGGGCACGTGTGGCGGCAAGACCGCCCCGAACCCCAGGACCGTGTCGACTACGTCCTCCACAACGGACAGGGCCTGAAAGTCCTCGACCCCCGCACCATCGTCAGCGGTACCCCACGCGCATGGCCCGACGTGGCCGGCAACGACTGTCCGTCGGACCTTGCGGCGGTACTCACCACCTTCGCCCTGCACCGCACGGAGTGACCGGCATCGTGCGCGTCATGCCTCGGGTGGAGCTGCCTTCGGACCGCGCGGGCGACGAAGGTCGCGCACGAGCGCGATGACTGCAGCCAGAAGGATCACAGCCCCCAGCCCCACCCAGAGAGCCGATGCCCCGGCCTGGTACTCCCGAAAGGCGCCGACGAGCAGCATCACGCTGGTGAGGACGCCGGCAACGGAGATCACTGTGCTGATGCGGTTGGCCACCGGTACATCATGAACGCTGCCGACACTCGCCGGGAGCCATCCGCCGCAGACGGACCGAGCGTCCACGATCCTTGCGCTGCGGAGATGCTCAGCCGGCCGGGCTGGGACAGCGAGTTGTTCGGCTGCCCACTGCCCGACTACGTCGGCACCGCCCAACTGCTCTGGGGATGCGCGTCTTCAACGCAGGGCATTTCGATCCCACGATCTTCGACAGCCCGGGTGGGGAGAAGTTCAACGGCGTGGTCAGCCGCGACACGGTCCTGCCCGTCATCTACTCAAGTCCGGGGCGGCTCCGGTGAGGGAACCGTGATCTGCGACAACGCGGTGGTGGTTGCGGCCTCCCCAGCCGGACTCGGTGGGGTGGCCGGCCGGAACGCTGGTGGAGGTTCCTGTCTCAGCGGGAGTCGGCCGTGTTCCACTCCGCCCTGCCGCACAGGCGCAGGCCCTCCGAGGTCCAGCAGGGCAGGTGGCCGTGAGTGCGGATGACGTCCTGGCCGTTGCCGCGAGTGAGGTACGTCAGGAAGCTGGAGACGAGGGAGTCGGCGGGCGGTTGGCCGTAGGTGTAGGCGTATTCGAGCTCGCGGTACGGGTAGTCGCTCGTACCATCCTCGATGGCGTCGACAGACGGCTCCTGGCTGTCGAGGCGCAGTAAGTGCAGGCCCTGCGCGCGGGCGGCGGCGTTCAGTTCGCTGTAGCCGATGGCGCCCGGTATCTCGGCGACCGTGCTCAGCACCGGCTGGGTGGAGTCGAGTTCGCAGCGGACGACGGGCGAGCTGACGTAGTCCTTGCTGCGGCAGTCGGTCGAGGTGTTGGCGAACTCGCTGGCACTGAGCACCCGGCGCTGGAAGACCTGCCGGGTACCGGAGTTGGCGTCGCGGCTGACCAAGTGCACGGGCAGGTCGGGGCCGCCGAGTTCGCTCCAGTTGTCGATATCGCCGCGGTAGAGGCGGCGTACCTGGGCCGTGGTGAGATTCCGCAGCGGTACCTCGTCGTTGACGACCAGTGCGAAGACGGACACGGCCACGCGGTTCTCCCGCAGCCGGTCCTGGCCGCTCTGCTCGGGCCCGTCGGAGAACGCGACGACGGGTGGGGAGCCCTTCCCGCTCCGGGCTCCGGCCTCGGATAGTTCCCGGACGCCCGCCGTCGAGCCGTGCGTGTCCACAACGACGGTCGCCTCCGCTTTCGCGCAGTCCTTCTCATACTTCTCCGCGACCTCCCGCAGGACGGGCGCGAACGCGGTCGAGCCGGTCAGCGTCAGTGTGCCACCCGCGCAGCCGATCGGCGGCCGGGCGCCGTCGCCGGTGACGACCATGGCCGCGAGGGTGAGGACGGAGACCGTGAGCAGCACGGTGATCGTGCGGGCGGCCCGGCTGAACAGAGGCGGCTTGGCGTCCGGCGTCGCGCTGCGGTTGAGGTGGATCTCGCCGTCCCGAACGCCGCCGGTGAGCCGGATCGCGCAACCCACGTCTCCGCCGGTCAGCAGCACAAGCAGCTTGAAGTACTCGCCGGGGTTGAGCGGGACGCGCGGGATGCGCACGGTGTTGCCCTCGTAGCCGAATCCCCGGGCCGCGGTGAAGTGGGGCATGAGGTGGTCGGTGTCCGACGGCTGCGTGACCGAGACCCCGCGGACCGTACGGTCGGTGAACACCGCGGTCAGGCCGTGGAGTTCGGGGCTGGTGTAGTCGTCGCGGTCGACGCCCTGGGAGCCGTCGTTCTCGATCCGGAGCAGCACGAGGGTGGCGTCGGACATGCCGGGGACCTCGTCGAACAGGCCGATGCGACTGTTGGTCCGGCCCGAGCGGACGTCGTCGCCGATCGGGTTGTCCATCTGTACGCGGTAGCCGACGCGTTTACGGCGCGGCACCCGACGCTCGTACCAGACCATGACGGCCGAGGCCGCGATACCGAGTACCGCGGTCGCCAAGGCAACGACGTTCTCCGCACTCAGCCACTCCACTTGGGTGCCCCCGCCACTGCCCGGAGTTGGATCGTGGGCGTAACCGTACGTCGGGCCGAGGCGACATTCCGCTACAGTTCGCTGAATTTCGGCTGACGTTCAACGCCTCGGTGCGTTAAGGCGATACGTCGCTGCCCCCGGGGCATCGGCGAGCGGCTGCCGGTCGAAACGCCGGCCCGTCGGTGTCGGGCTGCCGGGCAGCGGCACGACCACAGAGATGTTGCCCGGTCGCCCCGAAGAAGCGGCTGCGGCAACCCCCACCTCACTCAGCCAGTTCACCGGGCCGGGGCAGCGTCCACCGCCTGAACCGGTCGTGTGGGCGTCCTTCACCGGTCATTCATCTCAGGCGGAACAGGCCCGCTCCGTGAGCGGGCGGTTCGAGACACAGGTCGTGCCCGTCGTGCGGGATGTCCGTTCCCGTCCGCACCTCACGCACGTGGTAGTCCACGCTCGCGCCGATGGGCCCGAGGGGAACGGTCACCCCGCTCGGGGCGCTGGCCAGGGAGAACACTGGCGCGTAACGGGTGAGGCCGTCCACAGGACGTGGTCTCGCTCGCGCAGGATCTCCCGTGTCCCTGCTGTGCCAGATCCGCCACATGGTGGCGTGTTCCCTCAGATGGTCGGGACGGGCCAGCGACACTGTCCGTGCCGGGCGAGAGGCTGGCCTCGATCGGCCGCCCGCTGCGTTCGATGGCCCGGGGCCGCCACCATCCCGCTGCTCGGCCTGACCGGCGCCCTGCGGGCTGACTGCACGCTCGCGGTCGCCGAGCGTGCAGGCAAGGTGATCCGCTCCCCCGCCGAGGACACCCTCCTCTCCCACGCAACCGTCGCCGACCTGGTACACCGGCCACCGGGCCACCGCCCACGGCCTCTGCGGTCATGGGCGCCACCGAACTGGCGAGCGGCGCCCTGACCGGAGCCCTCCACGATGTGTCGATTCGCGTCCTGATCACCGTGGTGGCCGCCGTCCAGGCCACGCGTCGCCCGCGGCCCGACGCTGCCCGGCAGCCCACTCCGAGGTGGGAGACGAAGGTGACGTCGGGGTCGGCGTTGATCTGGCTGATGACGTGCGGGAAGTCGGCGATCTCGGCGTCGCCGTAGGGCATGTCTCCGATCACCGCGAAGGTGAACGGCATGTCGTCGGTGGTGGTGCCGGAGTCGGCGGCGCGCGGGCCGGCCGAGGCGCTCCCGGCGGACACGGCGAGCGTGAGTCGTTGACCTTTCCGCCTGGGATGCCCGCTGCCAGTCATACAGACCATCCATCTCTGGTGGAGCAGTCGTCGAGGAGCAGGTCCCGACTGCCGGTCGGGCGCCGGCAGTCGGGTCGGGTAGCCGGATCACAGGCAGACGCCAACGCCGGCACGGCTGCTGCACGGGACAGGTACGGCATCTGTCTCCTCCGGAACACGTCTGCCGAGGAGGCAGTCCCGCGTCGGCCCGCTGATGCCGGCCCTGACGACCACCCAACGGCATCGGTGAATGGGATATCGCCAACGGAAGTCGGTCCAGGGCGCCTTGGCCTGCTGCTCCCCACGGGACCTCCATCAGGTGGTTCGCAAGGATTCCCGGATCGTTCATTTGGTGGCAGATTGATCGTTTCTGCACCATATCTACTCACCGGTTGGCCGCGAAGAGTTGGTCTACGGGAGCCTGACCGTCCCCCGCCAGGGGGCCTAGGGTCCCGGTGACCAGTCGGCGGCGCTCAACACATCATCGTCCGCTCTCCCTCGACAAAGGAGTAGCTGTGGAACGTCGCAACTTCCTGCGTGGTGCAGTGTTCGGCACCTCGGTCACCGTCTTCGGCGGCACCTTGATGCACGGCGCCGCCTACGCGGCCCCGGCCCAGAAGGGCCCCGGCCCGTACGGGGCACTCGGCACCGCCGATGCCAATGGAATCCAGCTGCCCGGCGGCTTCACCAGCAGGGTCATCGCCCGTTCCGGACGGGTCGTCTCCGGCACCTCCTACACCTGGCACAACGCCCCCGACGGCGGCGCCTGCTTCGCCGACGGCACGGGCTGGATCTACGTCTCGAACTCGGAGATCTCCTCCACAGGCGGTGCGAGCGCCGTCAAGTTCAACTCCTCGGGCACCATCACCGGCGCCTACCGGATCCTGTCCAACACCAACCGCAACTGCGCGGGCGGCGCCACCCCGTGGAACACCTGGCTGTCCTGCGAGGAGGTGTCCCTCGGCTACGTCTACGAGACCGACCCGTGGGGCGTGAAGGCCGCCGTCCGCCGCAGCGCGATGGGCCGGTTCAAGCACGAGGCAGCCGCCGCCGACCCGGTGCGCAAGGTCATCTTCATGACCGAGGACGAGAGCGACGGCTGCTTCTACCGGTTCATCCCCACCACCTGGGGCGACCTGTCCTCCGGCACCCTGCAGGTCCTCAAGGCCGGCACGGCCACGTCCGGATCCTTCACCTGGGTGACCGTGCCCGACCCCGATGGCTCCCCGACCCCCACCCGTGACCAGGTCTCCGGCGCGAAGATCTTCAACGGCGGTGAGGGCTGCCACTACGCGAGCGACACCGTCTGGTTCACCACCAAGGGCGACAACCGCGTCTGGCAGCTCAACCTGCTGAACAACACCTACGAGCTGGCCTACGACGACAACCTGGTCAGCGGCGGCGGCGCCCCGCTGACCGGCGTCGACAACGTCACCGGCGCCTCCTCCGGAGACCTGTTCGTCGCCGAGGACGGCGGCAACATGGAGATCTGCATCATCACGCCGGACGACATCGTCGCGCCATTCCTGCGGATCAACGGCCAGTCGAGCTCAGAGATCTGCGGCCCGGCCTTCTCCCCCGACGGACGGCGCCTGTACTTCTCCAGCCAGCGCGGCACCAGCGGCAGCTCGTCCGGCGGCATCACCTACGAGGTCACCGGCCCGTTCCGTACCGCCGCCTGATCGCAGCCAGGTGATGGCCGGGCGGCGCAGAACGTACCGCCCCGGCCATCACCAGCCCAGCGACATCCGGCCCGCACAGCAGGCCGGTTTCGGTTGCCGTCGAGGACAGCGGCAACCGACGTCGAACGGGGCGGGCGGCGGCCAGGTCGATGGTGTGCAGCTCGGACGGCAGCTCGGCCCGGCCAAGCGGCGGGCCTTGCGCTCGACGAGGACCGGCGAAGTCACGCACAGGCCGGTCCCTGAACGCGGCGTGCGCCCCGACCACGGCGGCCTCAACGTCACCGGGCGTGTGGGTCTCGCTGGAGGCGGCCTTCAGACGGTCGGTGACACCGTGGATGGCCTCGTCCTCGCGGGGGTCGGTGGCCAAGATTCCTCTTGTGATCGCTCGCTGATCCTCAGTCCCGTCCATCGTTGCGGGGCAGCAGCATCACGCGTTGGAAATTGCACTCCGTCGGCGGGGTGCTTGCGCCAGGCGGCCACGCCTGGTGAGCCTGAAGGGCGATACTCACGAGACTCAGCAGCAGATCGAGGTCGGCGTCGCACTCGAGGCGCACGGTCACCCATCGCGAGCCGGGCACAAGCCGTATGGCTGTCGACTCCTCCAGGTCCGCCGAGAAGCGCTGGATGACGCGGGCGGTGAGGTGCACGTCGACGTCATGGTCCGAATGGAAGTGCACGATCTCGGTCTGCCGCGAGTGCAGTGCCCGACCGATGCCACAACTGGCCGGACCCGCTGTGAGGTCGGGCCAGCTCTCCAGTTGTTCCAGGGC
Source organism: Streptomyces sp. NPDC018693 (assembly GCF_044391385.1). Classification (NCBI taxonomy): domain Bacteria; kingdom Bacillati; phylum Actinomycetota; class Actinomycetes; order Kitasatosporales; family Streptomycetaceae; genus Streptomyces; species Streptomyces sp. NPDC018693. The sequence goes on from NZ_JBIRZZ010000004.1 coordinate 68,549, forward strand.
ACGCCGGGCGAAGGTCATGGACTCACGGTCGCCTCCTCACCTCACAGCCACCAGAGGTTGAGGGATCCGTAACCCGGGCGCGAGGTTGGCTACGGGTGCTCAGCGACGCTGCCCGGCACGAATCGGCGCCGGCATCACCGCTCATCCGGCTGGTGTGGCGGCGCCGGCATGGCCCGGTTCGCCGGGCTGGGGGTTGAAACGACTCCACTCGCAGCCTCCGGCCGGGACCGGAAGAGGTTCCCCCAATGCTCACTTTCCGTTGGGAATCGGACGAGGGATTCGCTCCTAGGGTGACTGGCGCCGATCCCCGATTCTCCCACTCCGTTCGTTGCACGAGAGGACTCCCATGACAGGCACGTTCGCCGGAAGATCGACCGGTCCCGGTTTCGAACGACGCACCCTCCTTCGCGGAGCAGCGGTGGCCGCGGCCGCGTCCGTCCCCTTCCAGGCCCTCGCCGCGCGCACAGCGGCAGCCGAGCCGGTCAAGCTCGCATTCGACGCCGAGTACGGCCCGTTGAGTCCGGTGAAGGACCAGGCGACCGGTCTGGAACTGCTCCAGCTGCCGCGCGGCTTCGAGTACATCTCCTATGGGTGGACGAACGACCTCATGAACGACGGGGTGCGCACTCCGGGCTCGCATGACGGCATGGCGGCCTTCCGCTACGGCGACAAGGTGCACCTCGTCCGCAACCACGAACGCGGCGCCGGCCCTGCCTTCACCGCCCCCGCCTACAACCCCGAGGCCGGTGGCGGTACCACCACCCTGGTGTTCGACCCGGACGCAGGCCAGTGGCTGGAGTCCTACGGCAGCCTCGGCGGCACGATCCGTAACTGCGCCGGCGGCCCCACCCCGTGGAACACCTGGCTCACCTGTGAGGAGACCTTCTCCACGACCGCCGGCAAGCGCCACGGTTACATCTTCGAGGTGGCCTCGCAGGGCAAGGGCAACCCCGAGCCCTACAAGGCCATGGGCCGGTTCAACCACGAGGCGATCGCCATCGACCCGGCGACCGGCTACGTCTACGAGACCGAGGACCGGGGCGACGCCTCGCTCTACCGGTTCGTCCCGGCGGTGCCCGGCGACCTGTCCAAGGGCGGCCGGCTGGAGGCCCTGCGCATCGGCGCCACGACGTATGACACCCGCCTCGACGGCGAGAAGGCGTACGGCACCGTCTCGTGGGTGCCCGTGGACGACGTCGATCCGGCGACGGACACGGTGCGCTACCAGGCGCAGGCCAACGGCGCCGCGATCTTCAGCCGCCTGGAGGGTGCCTGGTACGGCAACGACCGTATCTACGTGATCACGACCGACGGCGGTCCCGCCCGCCAGGGCCAGGTCTTCGAACTCGACCCGGCCACCGACGAGTTCCGGGTGCTGTTCGCCTCGCCCGGCGCCGAGGTCCTCAACGCGCCGGACAACATGTGCGTCAGCCCCCGCGGCGGCCTGGTGCTCTGCGAGGACGGCAGCGGCACCGAGTACGTCCACGGGCTGACCACGCAGGGCGAGATCTTCCGCTTCGCCGCCAACAATGTCGATCTGCGCGGTGGTACCGCGGGCAAGAACGTCGCCGCGGCCGACCACAGGGGCTCGGAGTGGGCCGGCTCGGTGTTCGAACCGAAGCACGGCAACTGGCTGTTCGTGAACGTCCAGACCCCCGGCATCACCTTCGCGATCACCGGTCCCTGGAGCCGAGGCGCGCTCTGAGCCGTCAGCCTGGCGGTGCGGACGCGTCGAGGCCGCCGTGCGCCCAGCCGGGCGTCACCGGATACGGAGTGCCGGTGGCCTCGACGCGTTTGCCCCAACACCAGGAGCCACTGCTCCACTCGGCGATGCCTCCCATGCCGTTCCCCGTCCGTATCCACGGGGCACAAGACGGCGTCACCATGAAGCATGAAACGGGCCCGAACGCCAACCCCGGTACCGCCGCCCAGCCCTCCGGTCACGACCGCTGTTTGCCAGGGAGGACGATCGTTCGCGGGGATCCCGGGCTTTGGGAAGACGGACAACGGCCCCACTCGGCCGTCCACGCGTCGGCTCAGCCGACGGGTGCGACGTTATAGGCCAGGCTCCCGGGCATGAAGCGGCCCTCGATGTAGGGGAACGGCCCGTCGGGCAGGTCGTAGACCGCCGTGGCCGGGCCGGGCACCGGCCGCCGCTGCCCCGCAACGTCCCAGCTCGTCACCGGAGTCCTCCAGCGCGCCAGGACCAGGCCGCCGGGCAGCGTGGCGTACCGGTCGGCGTGGAAGTCGACAGGGGCGCCGCGCTCATCGACAAACACCCGCCCGGTCACCGCGCGCCCGGCGTCAGCGAGGGTGACGTCGAACGAGCGGTCATCGACCTGGACCCATGACGCGGCAGGGGTAAGCAGCATCGACGGCGCGAGAAGCACGGCGTCGTTGAGATAGGTGATCAGCTCGCTGTGGTCGAACTCTTCGCCGCTGCTGTCGACGACGGGGACGACATTCATCAGCTTCACGCGCATCCGGCCATGGCCGTGCACGTACGTGTCGCGGCCGAGCACGGGTACCACGTGTGCGAAGCGGATGCGCATGGTGAAGACGCGGGCGATCTCGACGGCGGAGTTGTACTGCCATGCCTGCGCCGTCCTCCAGCCGGCGTCGGGCCGCATACGGAAGCGCCCGACGAAGTGGGCCCGAAACGACCAGTCGCGGGGCCGGCCGACGACACCCATGAACCGCATGTAGCGCTGCACGGCCTCGGGCAGCCCGTCCAGGTCCGCCTGCCCCACCACCTCCTCGCCGTGCGGGCCGGACCGGAGCCCGGCGGCGGCGACATCCTTGGCCAACATGTCGCAGAGACGGTCCTTCGCCCGCGACAGGTGCCCACGACGGGCTTCGCCGCCTGCCGCTGTGCCTGTGCTGATCATCAAGCCACCGACCTTCTGCCACGGCGCCGCACCGCTTGCGCAGGCACCCCCTCCATTCGACGCTTCCAAAGCCCAGGAGGACAGGTGCCATGAGACCCCTCCCCTTACCGACCCGTCGCACGCCGACGAGCCGCCGGGTCGGGGAGGCATCGCCGACGATGCCCTCAGGCGGGGATCTCATCTGCCTTGCCGACCACGGTTGCGAAGAGGTCGGCAATCCCCGCAAAGTGACGCCGACTGCAGGGTCGCGGCGGGCACCGACGCACCGTCCGCACCAGCCAGCTCACGGGTGGCGGTCGCCACGGCGAGTTCACGCCGGGCGGGACCGTTGTGCGGGACTCGGTGACTCCGTTCGCAAGACGCCAGTCCCGTCGAGCCGGACCCCGACCCGAACTGCTTGCGCGCCTCGGAGAGTCGGTGTCCGCCGGCTCCCGTCCCAGGCGGCTCGGCCCGGCCCGGTCGCGGGTCCAGGGGCGTACGCGATCTTCGCCGGCTGTTCATTCCGCCGTTCCGTCGGCACTTGTCCATCAGTGGGACGATCCGGCGCCGTAGTGGACCGTACCGGAGGGGAACGATGTCCCAGAAGAGAACCTACGCCGCGCTCGCGGCCTTGGTCGTGGCCGCCGGCTCCCTGGCGGGCGCGGGCGTGGCGAGCGCGGAGCAGCAGGCGAGCGCTCAGCACAGATCGCAGCGGCCGGTGGCCTTCGAACGCACCGCCACCTACCCGGTCTTCCAGAACCGGCCGCTCGCCGAGGACCCTGCCGCCGAGACCGTCGCCGAGATCTCGGCGGTGAGCGAGGACGGCCGCACCCTCGTCCACACGGACGCAGCGGCCCGGCGGATCGGTTTTCTGGACATCCAGAACCCCGCCCGCCCGCGCGGGCTCGGCACCCTGTCACTCGCACAGCTCGGCGACGCGGAGGACGAACCCACCTCGGTGTCCGTGGTCGGCCAGTACGTCCTCGTCGTGGTCAACACCAGCGCGAGCTACACCGACCCCTCCGGGCGGCTCGACGTCATCTCCCTGCGCGACCGCAAGCGCGTGGCGAACTTCGACCTCGGCGGACAGCCCGACTCCATCGCGATCAGCAAGGACAAGCGGTACGCCGCCATCGCGATCGAGAACGAGCACGACGAGGAGGCCACCCCGCAGGGAGGCGAGGAGGGCGACCTGCCCCAGAAGCCGGCTGGCTTCGTGCAGATCGTCGACCTCAAGAGCGGCTCCTCGCCCGCGAGTTGGCGCACCCGGACCGTGCCGCTGACCCAGGCCGATGGCACGGCGCTGCCCGCCCTGGCCGCCGCCGGGATCACCGCGCCGACCGACCCGGAGCCGGAGTACGTCTCGGTCAACGCCCGCAACCAGCTCGCCGTGACGCTCCAGGAGAACAACGGCGTGGTCGTGATCGACCTGCCGACGGGCAGGATCATCAAGGCGTTCAGCGCCGGTACGGCGTCCGTGGACGGCATCGACACGGTCGAGGACGGCACGATCGACCTGACGGGCTCCATCACCGACGTACCGCGCGAGCCCGACGCGTTGGGCTGGGTCGACGACCGCTACCTGGCGACCGCCAACGAGGGCGACTGGCACGGCGGCACACGCGGCTGGTCGGTCTTCGACAGCCATACGGGGAACGTCGTCTGGGACGCGGGCAACAGCTTCGAACGGCTCGCCGTGCGCCACGGGCTGTACAACGAGAACCGCTCCGAGAACAAGGGCACCGAGCCGGAGGGCCTGGCGATCGCCGAGTACGACGGCGTGCGCTACGCCTTCGTCGCCTCGGAGCGCAGCAACTTCGTCGCCGTCTACGACATCAGCCGTCCGGCCCACCCGGTCTTTTGCCAGGTGCTGCCCACCACCAACGGCCCCGAGGGGGTACTGCCGATCCCGTCACGCGGCTTGCTCGCGGTCTCCAGCGAGGTCGACGACGCCGAGGCGGGCGTGCGCTCCACGGTGAGCCTGTTCCGCCTGGGCAAGGGCACCGCCGAGTTCCCGACCATCGTCTCGGCTTCGGACTCCACCGGCGCGCCGATCGGCTGGGGTGCGCTGGGCGCGCTCTCCGCGGTGCCCGGCAGGCCGCACCAGCTGTACACCGTCACCGACGCCGCCTACTCCCCCACCAGGATCCTGACCGTCGACACGGCACGGCGCCCCACGGTCATCACCCGGGCGCTGACCGTCAAGGACACCGAAGGACAGCCCGTCGGCTACGACGCGGAGGGCATCTTCGCCCGGCCGCAGGGCGGCTACTGGCTGGCCGTGGAGGGCAAGACGGGTGCGGGCAACCAGCTGGTCCGGCTCGACCGAGACGGGGTGACCCGGCAGGTCGTCTCTCCGCCGGCGGACGTCGCCGCGGGCCTGGGCAAGCAGGGCTTCGAGGGGGTCACCGCCACCACCGACCGGAACGGCCGCGAGATCCTCTGGGCCGCGCTGCAGCGTGAGGTCACCACCGACCCGGCGGGGATCGTCCGGCTCGGCCGCTACGACGTCGAGTCCGGCACCTGGAGCTGGTACGGCTACCGGCTCGACGCCACCACCACGCCGGGCGACTGGATCGGCCTCTCCGAGATCACCGTGGCCGGCGACAAGCTCGCCGTCATCGAGCGCGACAAGCTGAACGGCCCAGCCGCGAAGATCAAGCGGATCTACACGGTCGACATGCCGAAGTCGGCGGCGCCCTCGGGTTCCCTGCCCGTGCTGCCCAAGACTCTCGCCTACGACGTCCTGCCCGACCTGCGGGCGACGAACGGCTGGACCCAGGAGAAGCTCGAAGGGCTGACAGTGGCCGGCAACGGTCACGTCTACGCCGTCACCGACAACGACGCTCTCGACGACGCCACCGGGGAGACGGTCTTCCTGGACCTCGGCCCCAACAAGAAGATCTTCGGCCGACGCGGCTGACCGACGTCTACAGCGGTGAAGGCCACCGCCGCACGGGGCGGAAACCCGGGCGGTCACCGGCGAACCGCTGGTGGCCGCCCGCACCATGATCCGGCCGCCGTCCTGGGCCACCGCCGCATCCGCTCGAACAGTCCTGCTCTGCTGTACTCGGCCGGGATGTCGGGGACACGCCTACTACCAGTTGTTGATCACGGAGAGAACTCCGGACGTAGTGGAGACTGCCGCCTTCACTCACCGCGGAGGTCCTGGCTGGCTATGACGTCGTCAATCGGCCCCAGCGTGACGCGGCCCCCGCTCATGCCCCCTCGTCGATCGGGCAGCGTCTTTCGGCTCAGCCACTACTCATCCAGGTCAGGCGGCCGGTCGTAGGCGCTCAGGAGCCCTTCGATGTCGTATAGGCACTTGGCGTACCGGCCCAGCAGGACCTCGACGCTGTTGTCGGCGCGCTGGGCGACCTCGGCAGGCTCGGCGAGCTCGGCCCTGAACTCGCCGGCCAACTTGGTCCGGCTCCCGAAGTCGGGAAGCCGGACCTTATTGAGGCGGCGCGATCAGATGGGCCGGATGTTCTCCGCCTGCGGGCCCTTCTGTCCCTGAGTGACGTCGAACTCGACCTTCTGGCCCTCACGCAGCTCGCGGTAACCCTGGGCTGCGATGTTGGAGTAGTGGGCGAAGACGTCGGGGCCGCCGCCCTCCTGCTCGATGAAGCCGAAGCCCTTCTCGCTGTTGAACCACTTGACCGTGCCCGTGGCCATGACTGTCTCCTTCGAGGGAAACCGGGCCCGCGCCCTGCGTACCCGGGAGGTGATCGCCCTGGTCCGGAGAGGCGCTGAAAAGCAAGAACGCCCGTGATGGCGATCACGGGCGAACGGGACTTCGGAACCACGACTGCTGAATCACAACGCTATACCGGCGTGGCGGCAGCCGCTACCGACAACGTGGCGGCATCAACGCCGGTGGCCGCCACAGCGGACGCCGCCGGGCCCCCAAGCGGACACCTGTGATCGGTGACTACTTCGGCTACGCCACCACCTTCGTCGGCGCCGGAGTGATCAGCGGGGCGGTGGTGCACCACCCGCTGGATCCCGACCGCTACACAGTGATCGCCCTGATCGGCGCACTGGTCTTCCTCGGCGCCACCCTGCTGAACGAATTCGTCCTCAAGCGGCAGCGCCCCAGCACCTCCAAGGTCCTCGGGGTCGTGCTGGCCTCGCTGGCGCTGTCCTTCGGTATCGGCATGCTCAGCGGCGGGATGCAGCACTTCGAGGACTTCCCCGAGCGGGCGGCCATGCTCATCCCCTTCGGTCTCGCCCTGTCCTTCGTCGCCTATGTGCTGCGCTACCAGACGGCACGCTGGCGCAGCATCGTCGGCCCGACGGGCATCCTCGTCCTCGTCACCGCGGCAATGGCGTTCTTCGGACTGCGCGGTATCGCCGCCGATGCCGGTCGCCGGAGAGGCGGACGATGGTGTCCATCTCGAAGGGGTACGCGATCATCGTGCCGATGGCCAGCAGCAGCGCGGCGAGCGTCGGGGGCACCGCGGCGAGAAGCCACAGCCCCACGCCGGATCCGGGTACGGGCACGGCGGTCGCGAGCAGCAGGGGCACGAACGCCAGGCCCATCAGCGCCAGGCCCCGCACGAGTGCCGGGCCGGGCTCGTAGCGGGCCTTGCACCAGGCGGTCACCCGTGTCTGGCCAAGGATGGTGCTCAGTCCGGAGACCGTGAAGAGCACCGCCACCGTGGCCGTGCCGAACTCCCCGTCGCCGCCGAGCCGTCGCACTTCCAGGGGGAGGGACAGGTAGACCTGGAAGGTCAGGACGTACGAGCCGATCATGGCTGCGGAGAAGAGCAGGAACGGCCGGTTGGCGAGGATGCCCCGCCACGCTCCTCCCCCGCGTCCTTGCGACGGGCGGGAAGGGCCGGTAGTCGCTCCCGGCGGTCCGGCTGATGGGCGATCGGCCGCCGAGCGCGGCGTGCGGCCGCTCGTGGTTGTAGTAGTTCACGAACTCCGCGAGTGCGACGCGGCGTTCATGCTCGGTTGTGCAGTCGCGGACGTACGCCCACTCGCGGGCGAGCGTCCCGTTGTACCTCTCCACCTTCCCGTTCGTTCGCGGCGTGTACGGCCTGGTCCGCCTGTGCTTCGTACCGGTCGCGGCGAGGGCGTCGGCCCAGGTCGTAGACCGGTAGCACGCGCCGTTGTCGGTGAGGCAGCGGCGGATCGGTGTGATGCCGTGGCCGGCGAAGAAGGAAACGGCCCGGTGCCAGAAGGCGACCGCGGTGACGGCCTTCTCATCGTCCAGGGCTTCGGTGTAGGCGAGCCGGGAGTGGTCGTCGAGCGCCGAATGCAGATGGGTGTATCCGAACCTTGCCGGTGCCGGGACCGGTGCGTTTGGAGGCGCGGGCGGACTCGGTGCCGACGCCGTGCATCCGCCAGCCGCCGCCGGTCGGGATGCGTCCGAGCTTCTTGATGTCGACGTGGACCAGGTCGCCGACCCGGTCGTGCTCGTAGCGGATGACCTCGCGCAGCTGCTCGCCGGTCGGTGGATCCAGGTCCCGGAGCCGGTTGAGTCCTCGCCTCACCAGGATGCGGTGCACGGTCGCCGGCGCGAGTGTGACGCCGTGCAGCCGCTGAAGGTCGGCGGCGAGCCGGGCCGGCCCGTGCTTGGTCCGCCGCCGCAGCGCCTCCACCAGGTCAGCGATCTCCTCGGGGGCGCGGGCGGGACTGGTGGCGGGACGGGAGGAGTGGTCGAGCAGTCCGTTCTCGCCGTGCACCCGCCAGCGGGCGTACCACTTGGCCAGGCAACGGCGGGAGATCCCGGCTCCGGCAGTGACGTGCGCGATCGGACGTCCGGCGTCGACCCGCAGACACAAGCGCAGACGTCCTTCGGGGGTCAGCGGTGCGTTCCGATGTCCCCTGCTGGTGGCGCTCCTGGACTCGGCGGCCGCGTTCACCGGGAGCCATGGGATCTCAGGGCTCCCGTGTGATCGGCTGTGCGTGGCGTCAGCGTGCGAACTTTTCGATGGCCGCCGGGGTGACGGGGGTGAAGAAGTTGACGAGGTTGCCGTCGGGGTCGCGGAACAGCAGCGACCGGTTGCCCCAGGGCATCGTGGTGGGCTCGTTGACGAAGTCGGTGACGAAGCCGGTCAGGTTCTGGTGCACGCGGTCCACGTCGTCGACGAGGAACTCGGTGATCACGCTGTGGTTGTCCGCCGGGCGGGCAGAGCCCGGGGCGAACAGCGGGACCGTGCGGGTACCGGCGATCGCGAGGGTGGCGCCCGCCGTCTTGAGTTCGGCGAAGTCCTCGGTGGCCCAGGTCGCCCGCACTCCTGTGGCTCGCTCGTAGAAGTCGACGAGGCGCGCTACGTCGCCGGTGATGATGCGGATCGAGACGAAGTCCATGGGAATCTCCTTGGCTGTGCTGGAGGCGTGCACGTCGCAGGCTAGGAGAAATAGTGGACAGAATCGGTCCTGTATTCGCGTTAGGCTGCGGACATGCCTCGACCCACCGGCCGCGTGCTGACACTCCTGGAGCTGCTGCAGTCGGGCGGCACCAGGACGGTGGCCGAACTCGCCGACCGGCTCGGCGTCGAAGGGCGCACCGTGCGCCGGTATGTGGACCAGCTGATCGACCTCGACGTGCCCGTGGAATCCGTGCGCGGCCGCTACGGCGGGTACCGGCTCGCCCCCGGCTACCGCCTGCCTCCGCTCATGCTCAGCGACGACGAGGCGCTGGCCGTACTGCTCGGCTTGATCGCGGGCCGCCGGGCAGGGCTGACGACGACGCAGCACACCGCGAGCGAGACGGCATCGGCGAAGATCCGGCGGGTGCTGCCCCCACACATCGCCCGCCGGCTCGACACACTCCTGCTAGCTCTCGCCTTCACAGATCGGCCCGGAGAGTTCGACACCCCGGACGCCGGTGTCTTGCTCACGATCGCCGATGCGGTGCGCCACCGCCGACCGGTCTCGATCCGCTACACCGACCGTGACGGACGGCGCAGCGAACGCACACTGCACGCGTACGGGATCGTCGCCCATGCGGGCCGGTGGTACGTCACGGGCAAGGACGCCCAGATCGGCGAGGACCGAACCTTCCGGCTCGACCGCATCGCAGACGCGCGGACCCTGCCCGGCTCCTTCGAAGCGCCCGTGGGTCCCGGCCCGGCACAGCGCCTGTTGTCGGGGTTCGCCACGGCCGAGTACCGGCATGAGGTGACCTTGCGGATCCACGGGACGGCCGAGCAGATCCGCGCCCGCCTTCCCATCAGCGTCGCGAACCTGGAGGAGCACGAGTCCGCAGCCGGCGAGGACCGCGCGACCGAGCGCTGGCTGCGCGTCGAGCTACGGGCGGAGCGACTCGACTGGTTGCCTCCGGTACTCGCCGCACTCGACCGGCCGTTCGTCATCGAGCGCCCTGATGAACTCCGCGACCTCGTCATCGCGCTCGCCGATCGCCTCACGTCCTACGCCGCCGAGCCCGACCGCCAGGAGCCAATGTCATGAGTGGGCGTTTTGCCCTACCGCGCCCCACTCGGGTCCGGATCGAGCGAGGCCGGGCACGATCCGGTGTCGGGGTGCGGGTGCGTGGCGAGTTCGATCAGTGCGTTGAGCCGTCGGCTCGCGGCCTGCAGCTCGGCGGTCTTCGCTTCGATGCGGGCGCGCTCGTGGAGCAAGCGGTCCAGTAGCTCTGGGCCCACCGAGCGGGCGTCGATGGAGGGCAGGAGTGTGGCGATCAGACGGCTGCCGAGACCGGCGCTGTAGAGCTCCTGGATGAGCTTCACCCGGTCGACGGCCGCCTCGGCGTAGAAGCGCTGGCCGCCGGACGTGCGCTGAGGGCTGAGCAGGAGCTGCTCCTCGTAGTAGCGCAGGGCCCGCGTGCTGACTCCGGCCCGATCGGCCAGTTCGCCGATGCGCATTGCGACTCCTTCTGCTCCCGGTTTCGCCGCCCGTCGACTTGCACTTCACGTCGACGTCAAGTTCTAGCGTAGGCGACACGGAGCGGGGCGGACCGCACGCCCGCCAGAGAAAGGGAATGACCATGGACATAGCCGGTTCCACCGCACTCGTGACCGGGGCCAATCGAGGGATCGGTCGGCGCTTCGTCGAGCATCTGCTGGAGCGCGGAGCCGAGAAGGTCTACGCGACCGCTCGCCGCCCGGAGTCGATCGGCATCCTGGACCCGCGGATCACGCCGCTGTACCTGGACCTGCTGGACGAGGAATCGATCTCAGCGGCGGCCGTAGCGGCGCAGGACGTCACGCTGCTGGTCAACAACGCCGGCATCAGCACCGGCGCGCACCTCCTCACCGATGACCTGGACATGGTCCGGCAGGACCTGGAGACACACCTTTTCGGCACCCTGAGAGTCATCCGCGCCTTCGCCCCGGCCCTGGCCTCCAACGGCGGGGGCGCGATCGTCAACATCCTCTCCGTGCTTTCGTGGGTGGCCACCGCCGAAGGGTCGGGCTCGTACTCGGTGGCCAAGGCTGCGGAGTGGAACATGACCAACGGCGTGCGCATCGAACTCGCCGGCCAGAAGACCCTCGTCCAGGGCGTACACCTGGGGGCTGCGGACACCGACATGATGGCGGGACGCGACGCACCCAAGATCGACCCTGCGGATGTCGCACGCGCCGCCCTCGACGGCGTACAGGCAGGAGCCATCGAGGTGCTGGTCGACGACCCCAGCCGCTTCGTCAAGTCCGCCCTCGCCGGCGACCCGGCGCTGCTGTACGGCCAGCCGTCGGGCAACTGACCGTACTCCGCCGGACCTGTCGTCGGACGATCGTTTGACGAGGGGCAGGGCCCTTCCTCCACACGGAAGGGCCGCGGTGGCGAACCTGGTCCACAAGCGGGTGTCAACCGAACAGCAGTCGTACCGCATCAGGGACTTCGAGGCCGAGCAAGAGTCACCAGTCGCGGGACTCCAGTGCGCGGAGGTAGGTGACGGCCCTGTCCTTGAGTTCCTGGCTCATGCGGCTCTGTCCTTCGTGTTCGTAGGGATGTGGGAGGCCCCGGGTCAGCCCTGGTCGGTGGCGTGGGTGAGGGCAAGCAGCGGTGGCGGCGCGTCCGTAACTGCTGTCGCGGTCCCGGCAGATGACCTCGGCGCCGGGGTGGGTGGTCAGCCACGCAGCGAGGGCCTCGGACGAGCGGTCGGGCAGGAGGTCGATCACCACCGAGGCATCGACGTCGATCAGGATGGTGCCGTAGGTACGGCCCTTACGGAACGCGAAGTCGTCCACGCCCAGCACCCGCGGAGAGCGGGACGCTCTGGTGGCCGATGGATCGGGCAGGGCCATCACCAGGCTGATCAGTGTCACCCGGCTGACCGCCGTCGAGAGCGCTGCCGCCATCCGAGCCCCAGCACGGCCGGCCAGGCCCAGCGCGAGCACCAGCAGAAGGCGGTGCAGCTGCGGGGTACGGCGCTGGTAGCGGACGGTCAGACCCTCAACCTGCTCAACGAAGGTACGGCGCGCACACCCTGACCGGTCGCAGAAGAGACGGCGCACCGACAGCTCGATGACCACCGGGCGCTCGGCGATGGCGATATCCGCAAGGTGCCGCAGGTAGCGGCTGTGGACACGGCGCGCGGAGAAGCCACAGGCCGGGCAGTCCACCGCTCGGTCGTCTCGGGTGCGCGCGGTAACGTGCACCGTGGCACCCTCCACGAACACCCGCTCCACCAGCACCGACTTCAGGTGCGGGAACACGATGCGCAGGAGCCCTGCCGGCTTCCTCTCCTGCCGCACTCGACCCGCTCCACCCTCTTTGCCGAGTGGGCCACCATGATCATCCTCATCCGTGAGGGTGACCGCCGTTACAAGCTCCCACCGCACCGGCGCGCCCTCGTCGGTCTGGTGTACCTGCGCCGAGACGGCACCCTCGCCCAGCTCGCGGCCGGTTTCGGTATCGCCGTGGGTGCCGCCCACGCGTACGCGAAAGCCGTCATCGATCTGCTCGCCGACCGTTCCCCCGGGTTGCTGCGCGTTCTGCGAGAAGCAGACCCCGACTACGTCCTGCTCGATGGCACCCTCGCGGAATGCGACCGAGTCGGCGACAGCTGGGCCGATTACTCCCACAAACGCCGCAGGCACGGGGTGAACGTGCGGCTGGTCACCGATCCGGGCGGTCGGTTGCTACCGGATCATCCGCATCTGCGAGCGCTATGGCGTCCCCATCCTGGCCGACCTCGGTCGCGCGTCTGAGTCCTGACAGATCTTCCGCAGATCCCGGTGCAGTCCCAACCGCTGGCCTCAATCGCCAAAGCCGTCCTCACCCTGGACGGCAAGGGTAACGAAGCCCAGTGACGCAGATCACTGCACATTCCCGTAGCTGTCTCGCCCGACCGGCAACCCCGAGGGCCTTCGGACGTCTGTCGGGATGGATGCGCCTCCAGCAGAGGGCCGCCGCAAGGGAAGCCACCCATGACGGACGGTCAGCCAACAAGCCGAAACCGATGATTCGAGGACCGAAAATGTCAGTACGTCACGCCGTCCGCAGCCTACGTCCGGGACGGGTCCGCGCCGCTCTGGGCGTCAGCGCAGTGGGCGCCGCGCTGGCCCTTGGCGGAGCCTTCACGGCCCACGCCGCATCCGCCGCGGCGGATGCTCCCGCCGATACGCAGAACGCGCACAAGGTTTCTCCGCTGACGTCCACTTCCACCGGCAAGCACGCCAAGCCCTACGTGTCCGGATCGGAGACACCTGGCGAGAGCTCCGAGACGGACGTCCCCGCGGACGCGCAGCCGGCCCAGCCGGCGCAGCCGCCCGCGCAGCCGTCCGTACCCGGGGAGAGCTCGGAGACGGACGTCCCGGCGAACGCGCAGCCCGCGCAGCCGTACGAGCCCGGGTCGCAGGAGCCCGGCGAGAGCTCCGAGACAGACGTTCCCGCCGACGCGCTGCCCGCCCAGCCGGCGCAGCCGCCCGCGGCTCCGGCCGGGTGAGGCTCTTCAGTGGTGTGGCCCGCTGATCGACGCTAGGTCGTTCGGCGACATCAGGTGATTGCGCGTTGCACGGCTCGGGCCCTGCACGCACGGTCCGTCCGCCCGGGACTCTGGGCGGACGGACCGGTACCGCGACGTCCAGGAGACATGTGAGAACAGCGACGTTCCCAACCGCCGCAACGTCGGTTGCCTGGTGGCGGAGCATGTGCAGACCGGTGCACCCCTTGTTCCGTGGCGGAGCCGATCTGATGCGCCGAACGCAGGACAGACTCGCTCTGCGTTCACCGGGAAGCCGACAGGACAGCGGGAGAAAACTGGTCGAAGCCGCACTCTCCGGCACGGCGACATCCGGGGACGAGCACGGCTTCAGCGAGCTCTACCAGCATCGCCGCCTAGCACTGGTGCGGCTGGCCGTGCTTCTGGTGGACGACCTTCCCACGGCCGAGGATGTGGTGCAGGACGCCTTCGCGGCGCTCCTGCGCCGCCACGGCCGTCGGCTCGCGGACCTGGACGACCCCGAGGCGTACTTGCGCACCAGTGTGGTCAACGCGGCGCGCTCGGTTCTGCGCCGGCGCCGTACGGCACGCGCCCACATTCCTGAGCGTGAACGCCATGTCCCGCCTGCCGACAAGAGCGTGCTCCTTGCCGAGACCCATCAGGAAGTGATCAACGCGTTGCAGCGTCTCACCCGCCGGCAGCGCGAGGTCCTGGTCCTGCGCTATTGGTCAGATCTCACCGAAGCCCAGATCGCCGACACCCTCAACGTCTCCCGCGGGACGGTCAAGTCAACTGCCAGCCGGGCCCTGGACGCTCTCGGCAGACACCTGGAGATACCTCGATGACCGAGCACCCCTCTCAGCCACGCCCCCGTCCATTTTGCTGTCGGCGGCCTGCGGAGATCTGGCGATGAGCCGCAACCGGATCCGCAACGAGGCGATCGAACAACGACTGCGCGACGCCCTGGAAGCCCGCGCCAACAGCGTTGACGTGAAAGACCTGCGGCCAGCCGCCCTTCCCGTCAGGCCCAGGTGGTCTTTCCTTCCCTCCCGCCGGACCGCCCTTGTGTTGTTCGGTCTGGCTGCGGCTGCTGCTTGTGTACTGCTCGCCGTCAGGTACGGCATTTCAGAGGGCCCGGTCCATCCCGCCGGCACCCCCTCGCATTCACCAAGCCCGCCCGCGTCTCAGGACCCGGCTTCCCCCGCCATCCCGACTACGCCTCCCCAGGGAGGCCACCGCTGAGCAAACGCCTGACCTGGCACCCACCGCCGCCAGCACAGGAGTCTTGTACGTTGCGGGTACCGGCGCTGTCACCCGATCAGTGGCCACGCTGAAAGCTCACTGAGCTTGGCTCTGGCTCTGGCCGCGCTTTCGTGAACAGGCGCACTGGGAAGGGGCGCTGTCCTCGCCCTGTCAGTAGGCTCGGGACGTGACGGATCACGGCATTGAGTTCCCGGTCTTCCGACTTCATGTTGTGCCAGCGGTTCTCGCCCTTGCGAGTCCCTCGTGGCAGCGCGATGTCTGGCTGCGGCCAGAGGAGTTCGAGGACCTGGACTACGTGATCACCATGTCAATCCCCTCGCAGCGTGGAGACGATCTATGCGGCCAGTCCCTCGGCGAGGGTGGCTCGGTAGTCTCGTTCGTAGTCGATCGGGCTCTTGAACCCGCATACGCTGTGTAGCCGCCTGGCGTTGTAGAAGTCGGTGATCCAGGTGGCGATCCGGAGCCTGGCCTCGGTGCGGGTACGGAAGCTGTGCCGGTGGACGTACTCGACCTTCAGCACGCTGTTGAACGCCTCGCTCACGGCGTTGTCGAAGCAAGATCCGACACGGCCCATGGACTGGACGATGCCGAGTTTGCGGCAGGCCCGCTTGAACCGCCGCGAGGTGTACTCGCTGCCCCTGTCGGTGTGCATGATCACGCCGCGGACGTCGCCGCCACGGGTAGCCGCGGCCATGTTGAGCGACGCCACCACCAGCTCCGCGTCGTGCCGCTCGCTCATCGCGTAGCCGAGCAGACGACGCGAGACAGATCGATCACCGTCGCCAAGTACAGCTTGCCCTCACCGGTCTCGATCTCCGTCATATCGCCCACCCAGACGAGGTCCGGCTCCTCGGCGGTGAAGTCCCGCCGCACGAAGTCCGGGGCCGCGAGCCTCTTGCCCGGCCTGGTCAGCGACCGGCGCCGACGAATCCTGCGTCCGGCCAGCCCAAGCTCGGCCATGGCCTTGGCGACCGTGTTCACCGACACCCGCCGCCCCGCCTGACCGGCTCGATGAACACTTTCGGCGAACCGTAGTGCCGCCCGAGCCGTGGAAGATCTCCTCGATCTCCTCGGCCAGGTGCTGCCGACGCACCTCGCGCTCGGCCGTGCGGTGGGCGCGTCCGCGGCCGAGGACCTCGGTGGCGTGATGATGCCGCTCGGGTCGACGAGCCGGAGTCTGCCGGGGTCGACGAGCTTGCGCGGTGGAGCGGCGGGAGCCGCAGGCGGGGCTGACGGCCCTGTCGCGGGCGGCGGTCCGCCGGGGACAAGCGGGAGGATCACCGCCGTGCGTGACGTGGCTGCCGTGCCGGCCTGCGCCTTGGTCGCGGTGCGGCGTTGGTCCACCTCGCTTCCGAGTTCCCGGAGCCGTCGTTCGCGTTCGGCCTCCGCCGCTTCCCGGTCGCGCCGCACCTGATCGTCGGCAAGGCTCAGTTGTACGGCCGTACGGCCCTTCTCGGCCTGGTCACACGCTGCTCCCCAGGCGAGGGCCACCTCGCGGCGGCTACCCGGAAACCGGGCGGCGATCGACCGGCCCACCCCGGATGTGCGTGTCAGAGCGGCAGTGTCACGCACGTACAACGTGCCCGAGGACCAGTCGATCCCGGCGTCCACGGGCACGTGCACCGTCTCGCCCGTGTCCGGAAGATCGAGGCAGCAGGCCAGGTGAGGGGCGATGCATACAGTCAGGTCAGCCAGCTGGTCCCACGGGTCATGTCCCTTGTCGTGGTGTAGCCGATCATCCAGGGGTTGTGTTGGTGGTGTTGGGTAGTGCGGGGGCGCTTTCGGGGCGTTCGGAAGGGTAGAGCTGGTCCATGCTTCCCTCGGGCAGGTAGCGGCGGGGGAAGGCGATCCATTCGTCGTGCAGTTCGAAGAGCACGGCGGTGACCAGCCGCAGGAGTGCTTCGTCGTTGGGGAAGACCTGGACGACGTCGGTGCGGCGCTTGACCTCGCGGTTGATCCGCTCCAGCGGGTTGGTGGACTGGATCTTCTTCCAATGTCGCTCGGGGAAGGCGGCGAAGGCGGTCAGGTCGTCCTTCGCCTCCAGCAGCATGTCTTTGACCTTGGGGAACTGTTTTCCGAGCATGTCGGCGACGGTGTCGAGCTGGGTGCGGACCGCATCCGCGGTGGGCTGGGCGAAGATCGTGCAGATCGTGGCGGCGGCCATCTCGGCCGCTTCCTTGCTGATCACGCTGAACACGTTGCGCAGGAAGTGAACCCTGCAGCGCTGGTAGGCCGCCCCGAGCATGACCTTGCGGATGGCCTTGACCAGCCCAAGGTGGTGGTCGCCGATGACGAGCCGGACCCCGGTCAGACCGCGTTCGCGCAAGGAACGCAGGAACTTGCGTCCAGAACACCTCGCTCTCGCTGTCGCCGACCATCACACCCAGCACCTCCCGGCCGCCGTCCTCGGTGATCCCGGTGGCGATCACCAGGGCGCGGGAGACGATCTGGTGCTCGACCCTGGCCTTGCAGTAGGTCGCGTCCAGATAGACGTACGGGAAGCGGACGTGGTCCAGGGGCCGGGCACGGAAGGCGGTCAGCTGGCCGTCCAGGTCCTGGCAGATCCGCGAGACCTCGCTCTTGGATATCCCGGTGTCCGCGCCGAGGGCCTTGACCAAGTCGTCGACCGACCGCGTGGACACGCCGTGGACGTAAGCCTCCATGATGACCGCATACAGCGCCTGGTCGATGCGGCGGCGTCGCTCGAGCAGGGCGGGGAAGAAGCTGCCCGAGCGGAGCTTGGGGATCGCGAGGTCCAGATCGCCGGCCTGGGTGCTGAGCGTCTTGTCGCGGTGGCCGTTGCGCAGCGCGGTGCGCGTCTCGGTGTGCTCGTTCCACTCCGCGCCGATCCGGACTGTGGCCTCGGCCTCGATCAGCTCCTGGAGCATCCGCTCGGCCACATGCCGGACGAGTTCGAGCCCGTCCGCCGAACGTAGTGACTCAAGCAGCCGAAGTAAGTCATGCTGAGACAGGGCCATCCTGCACCTCCCGCGTTGAACTGCCCGTTCACTACGCAGAGTTGCACGATGGCCCACCTTGCGGGCAGGGAGCGAAAGCCCATCGGCACACGCCCCGGCGCACTCCCTCACCTTGATCGGCTACACCACGTCAAGGGACGCCATCTCCTCCTCCCGGCCCATATCCAGCAGAGCCGGCAGATGGAAGTGAAGCTTCTCGATCACAGACTCCTGGTAACCCGACGAGTTCTTCGCCTGCAGGATGACCAGCTCGATCTTGCCAGCACGTGGCGGAAGGAACTGATGCGCGTCAGCGGTGATGTAGCGCTCGTCCACGAACGTCCAGATACCGTCAATTCCGCAGTCGTGCGCACCGTCGACGATGCCGTCCGTGATCTCGTCGTTGTCCAGGTCCCAGTCCTGCAGAGCCTTGTCCGCGGCGAAGAACGTGAAGAAGTCGTCCCGGCTCTTGTCCGGCGCGAGCTTACGATGCTGGTCCTCCAAGATGCGCTCCAGCAGCCGCTGATCATTGCTCTGCACCGACACCACGCGAGACCCCCAATCTCCGCACCGGAACAAAGAGATGTTGGCCGGCTTGCGCGACCATGAACAGCCCGCAGACGAGAAGCCCGTGCGCTCCTTGGCGGGGGCAGGCATCGCCTCAGACACCTCCAAGGGCGTTCGACTTTGCAGAGGCGAAGGCTATGACCTGTTGGTCGCCAAGGGCCCCGGGCCGCGTCTACCGCAGGTGTGTCATCGCTACGCCCTCGCGTCAAGTGCTCGCTGGAGGAGAACCCGGGGGTGCGGTGCCACCGCCGGAGCTACAGCGGAAGCGCCCTCCGGCCGCGTCTGCAGGGGCTTGCCGTCGAACGCCTCTCTCACAGGCGCTGTCACACGTCTGTCACCAACTACGCCGACTCCCCCGGACTGCGATGCCCTGACCTGCCACTACACACCCGCCCTGGACTGACGTGGACCCCAAAGACGGTCCCTACAACCTGTGCCATGTGGTACCCAGGGAGGGACCCAAGATCAGGACCGGAGCCTCTTCTGGCCCGTCAAAGCGGTATTGCAGGGTGTTCGACGGTGTCTCACTCACGCCTCAGACCCTCTCACGTATCACGGACGCCCCTATAACGGGGGTTTGGTGGATACCGTCCTGACCAGGTTGAGGACCTCTCGGGCGGCATACCGCTTGAGGCATCGGATGATCTTCAGACCCCCGCCCGGGACGGCACTGCGCAACCGTCCCATTCGCCCCGCTTGTCGCCCTGCGGAGCATCACCGCGGGCGCGGGGTCGACTCGCCCGACCCCGAAAATGAAGAACGACGCTGGCCGGCCGGAGTTCCACGAACCGGAAGGTAGTCCTCGGCCCGACTCCGCCACCGCGTCATCGCCGTCGACGGTCGAACCGCCGCAGTCCACCTGCGTCCGGCACTGCCCTGTCACCTGCCTGGCGCCGTCGTACCAGCAGTTCCGCGCACTGTTCGTGCCAATGGCTCGTTGGGGCGCGCGAGACGCCGATCGGCTCTGGCCCGCTGATCACTGCGGCAGACGGTAAGGGCCCGGCGTCCCGAAGCCGGGATGCCGGGCCCTTACCGAGGCGCGCGATCAGGCGGGGCGGATGTTCTCCGCCTGCGGGCCCTTCTGGCCCTGCGTGACGTCGAACTCGACCTTCTGGCCCTCGTGCAGCTCGCGGTAACCCTGGCTGGCGATGTTGGAGTAGTGGGCGAAAACGTCGGGGCCGCCACCCTCCTGCTCGATGAAGCCGAAGCCCTTCTCGCTGTTGAACCACTTCACTGTGCCCTTGGCCATGACTGTCTCCTTCGAGGGAAACCGGGCCCGCACCCTGCACGCCCGGGAGGTGATCGCCCTGGTCCGGAGAGGTGCTGAACAGCAAGAACGCCCGTGATGGCGATCACGGGCGAACGGAACTTCGGAACCACGACTGCTGATCACAACGCTATAACGGCATGGCGGAAGCCGCCAGCGATAACGCGCCAGTATCCGGCCCGGGACCAAGGGCTGGATCGCCCGTGAGGCTCGATCGATGGTGATCAAGCAGTTTCGTGCCCTTCTTCTGCACAAGGCGGCGGCGAGGCATGGCCTCCCCGCCGCCGACTGTTTTCCGGGTGGGCCTCACTGAGGTGCACGAGATCTTCTCCAGCACCGGGCGAACGGTTCGGCCACGGAGGGTGGTACCGCTTTCACCACTCCCTGTCCCGCTCTCCGGGTACCGTCAGGGTATGAGTCATCCGCACCCCGAACTGAAAGCCGCCCCATCCCTTCCCGAAGGAGGGCTGCGGGTCATCGCCCTGGGCGGCCTGGGTGAGATCGGCCGCAACATGACCGTCTTCGAGCACGCGGGCAAGCTGCTCATCGTCGACTGCGGTGTGCTGTTCCCCGAGGAGACCCAGCCCGGCGTGGACGTGATCCTGCCGGACTTCACCTCGATCCGGGACCGGCTGGACGACATCGTGGCCGTGGTACTCACTCACGGTCACGAGGACCACATCGGTGGCGTGCCGTACCTGCTGCGCGAGCGGTCCGACATTCCCGTCGTCGGCTCCAAGCTGACGCTGGCGTTCCTGGAGGCCAAGCTCAAGGAACACGGCATCCGGCCGCGCACGGTACGGGTGCGGGAGGGCGACCGGCGCGGCTTCGGGCCCTTCGACTGCGAGTTCGTGGCGGTCAACCACTCCATCCCCGACAGCCTCGCGGTCGCGATCCGCACCCGGGCCGGGATGGTGCTGCACACCGGCGACTTCAAGATGGACCAGTTCCCTCTCGACGACCGCATCACCGATCTGCGAGCTTTCGCCCGCCTCGGCGAGGAGGGCGTGGACCTGTTCCTCACCGACTCCACCAACGCCGAAGTACCCGGCTTCACCACCTCCGAGCGTGAGCTGAACCCGGCCATCGAGCAGGTGATGCGCACCGCGCCGCGCCGGGTCATCGTCTCCAGCTTCGCCAGCCACGTGCACCGCATCCAGCAGGTCCTGGACGCCGCCCACCAGCACGGCCGCAAGGTCGCCTTCGTCGGCCGGTCGATGGTCCGCAACATGGGCATCGCCCGTGACCTGGGCTATCTGAAGGTCCCCTCCGGTCTGGTCGTGAGCACGAAGGAACTGGAGAAGCTCCCGGACCACAAGATCACGCTGGTGTGCACCGGCTCTCAGGGCGAACCGATGGCCGCGCTGTCACGGATGGCCAACCGCGACCACATGATCCGGATCGGCAAGGGCGACACCGTCCTGCTCGCCAGCTCCCTCATCCCCGGCAACGAGAACGCCATCTACCGGGTGATCAACGGACTCACCCGGTGGGGCGCCCACGTGGTCCACAAGGGCAATGCCAAGGTGCACGTCTCCGGGCACGCCAGCGCCGGCGAACTCGTCTACTGCTACAACATCGTCAAACCCCGCAACGTCATGCCCGTGCACGGCGAATGGCGCCACCTGCGGGCCAACGCCGACCTCGCCATCCGTACCGGTGTCGACCCCGACCGGGTCGTCATCGCCGAGGACGGCGTCGTCGTCGACCTGGTCGACGGGCGCGCGTCCATCACCGGCAAGGTCCCCGCCGGCAACGTCTATGTGGACGGCATGGAAGTCGGCGGCGCCACCGAAGCGTCCCTCAAGGACCGCCTCACCCTCGCCGCCGAAGGCGTGGTCACGGTGGTGGCGATCGTCGACGCAGACACCGGCGCCCTCGCCGAAGCCCCCGACTTCCTGGCGCGGGGCTTCGTCCACGACGACTCCACGTTCGAGCCGGTCATCCCCGTCATCGAGAAGACTTTGGCCACCGCGGCCGAGGAAGGCGTCGGCGACGCGCGCCAACTCGAACAGCTCCTCGCCCGCGCCGTGGCGAACTGGGCGTTCCGCACCCACCGCCGCAAGCCCCTCATCATCCCCGTCATCATCGACGCCTGAGCCACAGCCCGGCAGCACGGCCGCCGGCCCCGGTCGCGGCCCCGCCCACGACGGACTTCCCGGGCGGTGCCGCCTCAGCGGTGGCCAGGAGCTGCCCCAGATTCCAGATCCCCGCCACCCAGGGCAACCTCCTGTCGGTTGCCGCTCCTTCTTCCCCGGGTTCGCCCCTCGTCACCCAACTACATGCATCACGCCCGCTCGCGGTTCTCTCTTCCGGCGGAGTTCGGTCAACGCGTTGAGCCCGCCTGAGCGGCAGGGACGGCGGTGCGATCCCTAGGCGGCCTCGCCCGTCGGCGCTGCATCGGTTGCCTCGGGTTCGGGCGTTCTGGTCAGGCTGATGTCTTCGGCTGAGGCTTGCCGCCTTCGGCGCGCAGTCGCTCGTTGATGCGCTGCGCCTCTTCGAGCTGGTCTTCGAGGATGACGATGCGGCAGGCGGCCTCTATGGCGGTGCCCTGGTCGACGAGTTCTCGGGCGCGGGCGGCGATGCGCAGCTGGTAACGGGAGTAGCGGCGATGGCCGCCATCGGAGCGCAGCGGGGTGATCAAGCGGTGTTCACCGAGGGCACGGAGGAAGGCAGGGGTGGTGCCGAGCATCTCGGCGGCCCGGCCCATGGTGTAGGCGGGGTAGTCGTCATCATCGAGAGGGTCGACGGGACGGGAACCGGCAGGCGGCATAGACCTCTTCTTTCGGAGACGCGTCGGGGGGCCCGGGTGCCAGAACGGCACCCGGGCCCCGAGCTTTCAACACCATCTACCGGCGCGCTGCGCCGGCCTTCTTTTTCCGCAGCCGCCCGGGAGGGCGGGGTTGCGGGGATCGCGGATGCGTGACCGGGGACCACCTTCCAATCCGGGGCCTTGCGGTACCCGGGCGGACTGCTTCCTCGCCCGGGCGATCCTGATGGCGTTCTGCTCCTTTACCTTTCGATATGCGGATACCACAGGTGCTGCTCACAGCCCCGCTGGGGCCGTGTCCTTCTGGTCTACCTGCACAGCAGTTCGTGCCTGCTGTGCCCACTTCGACTTCTGGGTACGCCGATAACGCTAACCCTGCGACGGCGGAATGTCTACTGCAGCCATGACAGTTTTTCTCCATGGAGTCCGCTTCTGCTTCTACCGCAGGCACACCAGGAAGAGTGCTCACTCGAATGGCGGTCCCAAGCGATCCCCCGCCGCCGCAGAGACGACGGCACACACGGAGCGCGCCATGCAGACGAAGCCGGTGCCCTGCGAGGACGGCGGGCGGATTCGCGAGCGCGGTCCCGATCCGTACTGCACCGACGCGATGGTAGAAGTCCTCGGCGGGGAGGTGCGACACGACCATGACACGGTCGAGCCCGGCGGCACGGGCCTCGGATTGCATGTGCGCGACGAGCAGTCGTCCAATACCCCGTCCTTGCGCTTCGTCGGCGACGACCAGCAGGTCGAGCTCCGGTGGAGCGAGGACGAGCGAGTAGAACCCGAGGACTCGGCCTCCATGCCCGTCAGAGCCGACGGCTACGTAGGCGCGGTGGGCCTCGATCCAGTCAGGACCGACCCGGTGGCCCGCGACTGCGGCTGCGTACTTACCCTCGTAGGCCAGCGCTGTCCGGTCCGACACCCACCGGTGCCAGCACGTGCGGGAGATGCTCCATGAGCCGGGCCGGCAAGGACAGTGTGATGCGGGTGGCCTGGAGCACGTCCTGACCGGTACCGGTATCCTCCTCGGCGCCGCCGAACCTGCGCAGGCACGGAACAGTGCTGTGTCGCCCGGCCCCGCCAAAGGGACAGCCCTGCTCCATAGCCAGGACCGGTGACGGCCGCACGGCCGTCGTGGGTTCCGTCCGCCGGTCCCCGGCCCGCTCCGGAAGCGAGAAGGAAGCGGTGCGGAAGCAGTTGGGGGCTCCTCCCGGTAGCACCGCCGCGGGTTTCCTCGCAGGAAGGTGTCCGCCCGGCACGGTGGGCACGTCATCCGTGCTGAAGGAGGCCACCCATGCCCGGGCAACAGGCGCAGTGCCCACGGAGCGACCTGCTCTACGCGGAGATCAGCCGCGACGACTACGCGGAGACCGCCGCACGCGACTTCGTCCCGTTCCCGGTCTCGCCGGGCATCACCCTTCTCGAGGGCCCGTGTCCACGGTGCCGCGGGACGATGTCCGTGCACCTCGTGGAGGACATCGTCCGGGGCGGCGGGTCCACCACGGCCACGGCCGAGCCCTACCACACCATGCGGTGCGGGTGTCAGAACACACACGCCGGGCGGCCGGACGGCCGTACCGGCTGCGGAGCGTACTGGAACATCGTCGTGGCACGGGCGGAACCGTCGTGACCGGGCCGATACTGCGGCCCGGCCCCCCGGCGACACCCGGCGACCTGCACCGGGCACAGCACCGCGAGGAACTGCTGAACGGGGCCGAGCTGGAGCGCATCCGCTCCGCGGCGGTCGCCTGGCGCAACGGTCTGGGCGGGCTGATGGTCGGGCTCATCGGCTTCGGTCTGGTCAAGGGCCGCTCGGACATCACGCAGCTCTCGCCCGCGCCGGGCATCGCGGTGGGCGTGCTGCTGGCACTGGCCGCCGTGACCGGCGCAGTGGCGGCCTGGTGGGTGTTGCGGGCCGCGCACGGCATGCCCCGGGTGCTGCCCGCCGACAGGCTCCCCGGCCGGGTCGCGGACGAGCACGGGCAGGCCACCGCCGCCGCGCGTGACCTGCGCCGCGGCAGTGCCCTGGTGGTGGCGCACGCGGTCGTGCTGATCGCCGCCGTCGGCGTGACCTGGTACGGGCCGGCCCGGGCGAAACCCCGGATCGAGGTGGTCACCCCTGACGTCACCGCGTGCGGCGTCGTCCGGCTGGTCGAGAACGGCACCATGACCGTACGTAGCGGGAGCGCTGACCTGCGCGTTCCGCTCGGGGAGGTGCTCAGCCTCAGCGCGGTCGACTCGTGTCCGGCCCGCTGACCGGCCCGCCGGTGGTCAGCGGCCCATGTGCACGAAGGGCGCCCACAGCGTGACGGCGGCCTGGGACGCGGCGATGTCCCGCAGTTCCCGCGTCGCGCTGTGCAGGGCCCGCGCCACGTCGTCCGGGGTGGGGTCGGCCCGCTCGGCGACCGCGGCGAAGACCGCCTTGGCCGCTTCTGCGATGGTCGCGTCGTTGGCCTTCCACAGCGAGCCGATCACGTTCCGCCAGCCCGCGAAGCGGAGTGCGGCGGTCAGACTGATGGCCTCGTCCATGTTGACCAGTCCCCCGTTGGCCGTCTCGCACGCCGCCAGGAAGGCCAGGTCACCGCAGTGGGCTTCGCCCACGAGCTGAGCCACGGTCAGCACTCCGTCGTGGAGCACCAGCCCGCCCCGGGAGGGGTCGGCGAGGTCCTGTTCGCCGTGGCAACCGAAGTAGGCGTAGCGGTGCCCCCGCAGCTCGTCGAGCACCCGCGCCCCCGTGGCCTTCACGCGCTTCAGGGGGGTGTGCCGCTCGCGCGGGAACAGCTCGACCAGCCGCTGCTCCTCGAACAGACCGAGAGGGGGGTACCCCTCGGTCTCCGGCATCGCAACGAGGAGCAGCCGCGCCGGTTCGGCGTGCGGTGCCCGAGCCGGCTCGGTGGTGGTCAGCAGGTGGAGGGTCGGGGTGTAGGAGGAAACGACCCGGTCCATCACGGTGTCGCCGGGCTCGCTCCCGACGCCGTGGTGACCCGCGGCGTGCAGGGGCACCAGCGACAGCACACTCGTCGGACACCACCAGATCCGGGGCAGCACCTCGTCATCGGCCCCGGGGGCGTGGCCGAGCGCCGTCATGACCGGTTCCGCGATCATCTCCCAGGCCCACTCCAGCAGGTCCCGCGCGTGCGCGTTGCGTTGCCGACGCTCCGCCGCGACCTCCCCGAGCAGCACGCCCAGATGTGAGAAGAGGGTGTCGAGCGCCTCGCCGAAGACGATTCCGGGCAGCGGCACCACCCGCACGCCGGCGGCCGAGACCACCAGCGCGTCACTGCGCCAGCGACTGAAGTTGATCAGTACGGCGTCCCCGTCGACAGCCCAGTGCTCCGTCAGGTAGGCCAGCGTCACCTCGGCCGGTTCGACGGCCGACGCGGCGGCGAGCGACTGGGCCCAGATCACTCCACGGCCCTGTTCCAGCAGTTCCACGGCCAGGGCGGGGTCACCCGTGTTCAGCGCGCACGCCGCCGCGTCGGCCGCCAGTCCGATCCAGGCGCGCCGCGCCAGGTGCAGTTCCTGGTCGGACCGGTCGAGTCCGCGGTGAGCGAGCAGCGGCAGTGTGTGCACGGCGATCCGGTATGCCTCGAGTGCCGAGGTCCAGGCGTTGCGTTCGGCTTCGAACATGGCCCACTTCTGGGCCGTGTCCAGCCGCGCCCAGGGTTTGACGCCGTCCGTCCCGGTCACCTCCCGCCAGGCGGCGACGGCGACCTCGGCGTCGTCGGCGTCTCCCGTCAGGTCGTACCGCATGCGTGCCGCCGTGGCCCGGTTGGTCAGGAACTCGCCGCGGCTGCGGTGCTCCCGGGGCAGTACCGCCACCAGCGTGTCGCTCGTCGCCCGTGCCTCGTCCAGGTAGTCCACGCGCGCCAGCAGTTCCCCGGCCCACATCATGGTGGCGACATGGTGGTTGAGGATGTCGCCCCGGGCCGGGTGCCCGGCCGGGAGACCCCGGACCGCCTCCCGGCTCGCCTCCACCGCCTCCGTCAGCAGGCCCTCGTCACCGTCGGCACGGCGACCGGCATGGCTCAGAACGATCGCGAGGTGGGAGAAGGCCAGTGGCCTCTCGGTACTGCCCCGGTCGACCACCCGCGCGGCTTCCCGGCACCGTCGCACCGCCTCCTCCAGGTGACCGCCGTCCTCGGACATCTCGTACTCGAACAGCAGGGCCATCCCCAGCGCCGCGAGGAACTGCGCCCGGTCGGGAAACTCCGCCGGAACCTCGTCGCACACCTCGCGCAGCAGTCGCACGCCGTCGGTCAGGTCCTCGCGCCGACCGACGGCCTTGAACCGGCTGACGAGCGCGCTGGCGACACCGTGGGCCACCAGCACCCGCAGCAGGGGGTGCGGCCAGTCCCCGTCCAACAGGGGTCGCCCGAGCGAGATCGCCTCGTCGAGGTGGGCGGGGTCGCCGCCGTCCCCCTCGTACCGCAGGCACAGCGCCATCACCCGGTGTCCGACCGCCACGAGATGGCCCGGATCACCCTCGGGCAGGAGGACGAGCAGTTCCCGCGACTCGGCCGACAGCCGCTTCAGGTCCTGCGCCGACCCACTGAGGCGGTAGCGCAGCATCAACGCGTTCACGAGCTGGATCTTCGCCCGCGCGGGATCGGGTGGCGCGCTCGCCGCCCGCCGGGTGAGGTGGCCGACCAGCGCATCAAGGCGGTCGGCGGGCAGCCTGCCCATCCCGGCCTCGGTGAGCTGGAAGTCGATCTCCTTCTCCTCCCTGTCGGCGCGGACCTGTTCCGCCAGCGCCGTACGGGCCTCACGGACACGGTTGAGCAGCCTTCCGAGCATGCGTCACCTCACCTCGTGCTGAGGGCGTCGGACCTGGCCCCACCGTGGCCCGGCAGCACGCCCAGTCTCCTCGCCGTGCTCTCGACGTAGCGGATCGCCAGCACGAGCAACCCGATGTCGTCCAGGTACACGGGGTCCGGAAGCAGGTCGACGGGGCTGAACGTGTAGAGGAGGGACCCGTAGAAGACCATCTTGTTCGAGAAGGGCATCTCCTCGTGGCGGAGCAGCTTGGAGACCTTCCACAGTTTGACCACGAGGGCGATCGCGATCCCCAGCATGGTCACGACCGCGACCGCGATGACGATCAGCAAGACGGTGGGCAGCTCACTCATCGGTTCCTCCTGCGCGTCTCACCGCACCGTGCGAACGTGCGGACGGGATATGCGCCCGTGACACCCATCAGACAAGCGCTTCCGCTTCCGCAGGAATCACCCGCCGCTTCCGGTTCGCTTCCGGACCGCTTCCGGCCCTCCGCCGGGCAGCTCCGGCGGGAGTGCCGGCGCGTCGTCCGGCGGGAGTACGGGTGCCCGGTCGTAGGCGTGCAGGGCACCGAAGTCCCCGGCGCTGAGCCAGTCCTGCCCCGGATGCCGGACCCGGCACCCGGCGAGTTCCAGCCGACTGGCGAGTTTCGACCGGAAGTCGGGGGTGTCGGTGACCGTGAGGTAGTTGAGGCCGCCGAGATCGGTCGCCGGGCGCAGCTCACCGAACTGGAGCAGTACGGTGCGGGAGGGCTGGAAGGCGAGGGCCATGCCGAGTTCCAGCAGGACGTTGGGACGGGCCTGGAGGCCCGGTTCGCGCTCCGCCCGTGGTTCCTTCGGTCCGTGCAGGCCCGGGTGGAGGTGGACGATGTCATCGGGGGTCAGCAGCACGACGACCGCGCGGGCCAGCGGTATCGCGCGGGCGACGGCCTCGCCGAGCGTGGGGGTCGCCTTTCCCGTGCGCCTGACCACCTCCTCCCACTCCAGGGGGTTCAGTCCGATGGTGCGCAGGAAGTCGAAGACCGCGCGGCGGGCCGGTTCGTCCCGGCCGTAGACGACGAAGACGTTGCGCGCCGGATCGGGGTCCTCCGTGCCGGTGGACGGGCCGGGTTCACAAGGCGCCTCGGCAGGCGACGCCGGCCGGGGAGCCGGGCCGCGGGTGGGGGTCGACCTGATGGCGGGTAGCCCTCCGGCGGCCGGTTCGACGCTCTGCCCAGTGGCGGGCGGCACGCCGGACGCGGCCGTCAGCGCGGCCCGCTCGGCGGCCACCGCGAGGTAGGCGAGTTGGTCGTCGAGGCGTTCCAGGAACGAGCGGGCGAGGGCCGCGTCGTCGGCGAAGGGCCCACCGGGGGTCAGCATCCCCTCCAGGTCGAAGGCCCGGGTGAGATTGTCGGCGGCGATCTCAACCGTCCGGTGCATCTCCTGAAGGCCGGTGCGCAGCAGGAGGGCGTCGAACCGGCGCAACCGCAGCAGGTCCGCCTGCGCCCCGCCACCCGCCCCGAGTGCACGCAATTGCGTTCCGAGCCGGTCGATCGAGTCCCGCAGCTGTCGTGCCTGGTCGTCGCGTCGCCACACGCGGAGCTGGTAGCGGAGTTTGGCGGCGTGCGCCAGGTAGCGGGCCAGCGGCGGGATCCCCGTGTCGCCGTTCGACCAGACCCACGCGCTGGCCACCGGGTCGGCGTCCGGGCGGATCGCCAGCACGAACCGCCGTCGCGCTCGCTCGTCGGGCGCGGCGGGGTGTTCCCACAGCGCCGCCGCGCCGTCCGGGAGAACGACACCGGGTTGAGGGCCGGGCAGCCCTTCCGCGGTCTCGGGAAGCAACGCGTGCAGTGACTGGTGGAGTTCGGCCGCCGCCGCGCGTATGCCGGCCTCCGCGTCCACGCGCGCCAGATGGAGCCGGGCCTCGCCGATCATCAACGGCAGGTGTTCGGCGACCAGGGTGTGCCACTGGTAGTCCTGGGTCCGCCACCACGGCCATCGCGTACCGGTGGCGCCGTCCGCGGGCAGCCGGGCCTCCGGCGGAGCCAGTGCCACCGAGAGAGTGAGCAGGTCGTGGTGCCGGCGCAGGATCGCCTGGCAGTCGGCACCCGCGCGTTCCAGGGCGGCGATGGCCCCCTCGCCCTCGGCAACGACGTCGTCCAGGTGGTCCGGTGGCACGGGGGGAAGTCCGGTGCCCGGTACGGGTTCGGTCATGCGCAGCAGCAGCGCGCACCCACGCCAGATCTCCTTGAGCCGTCGGTAGGCGGCGGTCGCGTCGGGGCCGTCGGTCGGCGCGTAGAGGTGGGCGACGAACTGCTGGTCAAGGATCATCGATGCTCCCGGTGACTGCCGTCGGCTCGTCCTCTCGCCAGTCGTCGCGGGCGGCCCGTCCGCGATCGCGGTGTCGTCCGTCACCGGTCAGCGCCTCCATGTACTGGGCGACCTCGGACAACCGCACTCCCCGCAGATCCTGTGGCCGTAGGACGATCCGCAGTTCAGGGGTGACCGGCCCCTGTCGACAGGCCCGGAGGAACGACTTCACGATCATGAGGATCACCTGCTCGCCACGGAGCGCGACCCGGGCCAGCCCGGCTCCCACCAGCGGTATCGCCACCGGCCGGAGCAGCCCGTGCACCGCCACGGACTCCCACAGCCGCTCCAGTGACACGCCCAGATCCTCGGGGTTGGACCGGGCGACGAGGTCGAGACCCTGGTGGCTGTACGCGACCGCGAACGCTCGCCCGCCGGGCTCCGGCAGTGACAGCGGGACCACGGTCCCTATCGGGTAGCGAAGCCGTTTGCCCTTCGGTTTGTCCCGGGCGGACTCCCGGCCGACCGGTGTCACCGCGCGCAGCCCGCTGCGCAGTTCCCGGTCGAGGAGTGTCCGGTCACCTCCGTAGCGCCGGTGCAGCAACTGTCCCTGGACGCTCTCCCGGCTGATGATGGCGTCCCTCTCGGTGGCGGTGTCGAAGGTGTCACCGAAACCGGCGACGAGGCTCGCGTCCGTCTCCTCGAAGAGATCGCCCCGCTTGACCACCAGCGAGGTACGCAGGGCGGGGAACTCCCGCCGCAGGAGTTCCGCCCCGTGCCGTTCGCGCAGCTGAGCCCGGAGCTTGGTCAGAGCGGCGAGGGCCTCGAGATCGTCCGGGCGTCCGGCCACCAGCCGTTCGGCGACCGGCAGGGCCAGTTCGGGATGGCCGGAGTCGGTGTGCAGGACGACCAGTTCAGCGCAGACGGATTCGTACGTCGTGGTCAGCCGCCGTATCAGGGGCTCGGCGAAGACCGCGTCCGCCACCTCGGGAAGTGGCGTGCCCCGCCACAGGCCGAGTGCCTTGGTCAGCAGCACCGCCGCGGTCGCCGGGGCGGCGTGTGCGGCCTGGTTGAACAGGCCGGTGAACTCCAGGACGTCGATTTGGTCCGGGTTCAGCACCAGACGGTAGGCCGAGTCCCGGCCCTGTCCCGTCAGCACCTGCTCGGTGCGCAGCACCGAGGTGCCGTCGCTCGCCCTTGCGGAGTCCAGGGCGCGGCGCAGTTCCAGGACTCGTTTCTGGACCTCGGTGCGGTGCGGGCGGCTGATTCTGCCACGGACCGGTTCTCCCCAGAGGTCCGTGTAGAGGTCGCCGCAGGGCACCGCCTCGCCCTGAGCCGTGACGAGCCGGAGCAGCAGCCTGGTGGTGAGGGGGGTGAGTCTGATGTCCTCGCCGTCGCGGCGCACAACAGTGTTGCCCAGAACGCTTATGCGGATGCGCGCCACTCACGACTCCATCGCCGACCCCGTTCCCCCTGAGGGGTGACATCGAGCCTACCAAGAGCGTCCAGGGGCGCACCGTGCGTAAATACGTTCCCCTCCCGGTGAGCGGAATCAACCCGATATGCTGAAGTTCATGCCGCAGCCCCACGCGTTCTCGCCCCGGTCACCCGACGGGGACGGCAGGACCGCGCTCGTCGCGCAGATCCTCACCCTCCTCGAACACTCGGTGTCGACATGGCAGTTGCCCGACACCGACTGGCAACAGCTCGACGGGCCCGTCGACGCGCTGACGGCCACGGGAGCCGACAGCGACGTCCCGACACTGCGCAGGGCGCTGGTACAGCTGCAACTCGCGGCGCCCGACCGCATCACCCCGGTGACCAGGACCGCGGCGGTCTCCGCACCCGCCCGACTCCGGGAGAGGGTCAACCACTTGGTGCACACGCTCCGGGGCGGCGCCGAGGGTTCCGCCCCCGACCACGCCCCGCGGTCCAGCGACGAGCCGCGCGGCGCCGGCTCCACCGGCGGCCAGTGAGGCCCTTCGCATGATCCGAACGACAGGCTCCAGCCGAGCCGGCGATCCCACGCACCATTGATGGTCCACCGTCACTGTCTGCCCGTACGTCGCAAGGCGCGACCACCCAGCATTCACAGCGGCCCAGTCCCGCAGTCGGCGGAGTGGAGCCAGGATGGTCCTGGCTCCACTCCGTGGTGCGGGTGTGTCACTGGAACTGTGCGAAGAACCTCCAGATCTCTGCCTTGGTCCAGGTGGCGACGCCGCTTTCGCCCGGGGAGCCGTCGACCGGACCGGGTATGTGGCCTCCGTCGAACGCGGCCCATTGGACCGGGTGGCCGGCGCGGCAGCCCGAGTAGGTCGTCGTGATGTGCGTTCGGCTGCCCGGCGCGGGCTCGCGCGGGCTCTGGGGAGTGCAGCCGTTGTTGCCGACGAATCTGTCGCGCAGGGACCGTCCTTGCGAGATGTTGAGGACGGAGTCGCTGATGCCGTGGATTCCGAAGTAGGCGATGGGCTGGGTGCCGCCGCTGCACCCGCTGATCTGGGCGCCGGCGATGACCGCGACGGCCCTGAAGACGTTCGCCCGGGCGCATGCGAGTGCGTAGCTCATGCCGCCGCCCCAGCTGAAGCCCGTGGCGAAACGCTGTGCCGGGTTGACGCAGAGGCCGCCCTCGATTCGCCGGATCATGTCGTCGACGAAGGTGACGTCCTCACCGCCCGCATTGGCCCAGCCGTTGCCGAGGCCCTGAGGGGCGACGAGGATCGCGGTGTTGTTCGACTGTTCTTGCTGGCCGTAGTAGGACCAGGCGTTCCCGCTCGTGCCGCCCGAGGCGACGTCGCCGGCGGTTCCGCCCCGCCAGTGGAACGCGAAGATCAGCCGGTAGGGGCGGCTGTTGTCGTAGTTGGCGGGAACCCTGAGGATGAAGCTGCGGCTCTTGCCGCCGCTCTGAATCGTGTGCGTACCGCTCGCCAGGGTCGGGGCGCTGCCACATCCGCCGCCGCCACCGGACGACAGCTTGACCATCTGCCATTGCTGGTTGGCGCCGCCCCAGTCGCTGTACTGGACGACGTTGCCGCCGTCGGCGGTGGAGGCGCCCTGCACCTCCACCGCCTTGCCGCTGTTGCGGTTGATCAGCCGGACGTGGCCCGCGTCGGAGTCGGCCAGGCGGAACTGCTGGTTGGTCCCGTTGCCGTCGGCCCACTGCTGGATCGCGGCACCGTCGGCGGTCGAGGCGCCGGCCACGTCGAGAACCTTGCCCGAATGCCGGGCCTTGAGCCGGTAGAAGCCGCCGCCGGAGTCCACGAACTGCCACTGCTGGTTGGCTCCGTCGTGGCGCGTCCACTGGCTGATCCGCGCGCCGTCGGTGGTGGACACGCCGGAGACGTCCAGCGCCTTGCCGCTGTTGCGATTGACCAGGACGTACCAGGCGTTGGTGTCCACCGCCGCAGCCTCGGCGGGCGCCGTCGTCGCCTGGGCGTGCCCAGTCATCGTCGCGACGAGCATGCCGGTCGCGAGGACCGCTGCCACCGCGGCGGTGAACCGGGACCACCAGCGATGTCCCGGTGGAGGGGCGGGGGGAGCCGCACCATGGGTCTTCATCGATCCACTCCTTCGTGTGTGGCAGGTCCCCTCAGGTGCGGGTCCAGCGTTGGTTGCTGCCGTTCCAGCAGGAGTAGAGCTGGATCAGGGTGCCGTTGGCGGTGCCGCTCGCGGCGGCGTCGAGGCAGAGCCCCGACTGGACGCCGACGATGGTGCCGTCGGAGGTGAAGCGCCATTTCTGGTTGTCGCCACCCCAGCAGCTGTAGATCTGGACTTTGGCGCCGTTGCCGGTGCCGGCGGCGTCCAGGCACTTGTTGCCGTAGACCCTGAGCTCGCCGGCGGCGGTGTACGTCCACTGCTGGTTGGTGCCGTTGTGGCAGTCCCACAGGTGGAGCTGGGTGCCGTCGGTGGTGCTGGTGCCGGGCACGTCCAGGCAGCGGCCCGAACCGACGCCCTTGATCTGTCCGGAATCCGAAGGGGGCGTGGAGGTGCCGCCGTTGAGTGCGTCGAGGACGGCGGTGTAGGCCGGCTTCTTGCTGCCGTTGCCGTTGAACAGCAGAGGCGTCTGCTCCGATCGCCAGGAGTCGGTGTCGCGCACACCCCACACGGTGATGCCGAGGCAGCGCGGGACTGCCAGGCAGTCGTTGGTCACGTTGGCGTAGGTCGTGGGCGAGGCGCCCTGGATGTCGAGTTCGGTGATGGCCACGTCGACGCCGAGGGCGGCGAAGCTCTGCAGGGTGGTGCGGAAGTTGCTGTTGTAGGGGCTGTTGTTGTTGAAGTGTGCCTGGAAGCCGACGCAGTCGATCGGCACGCCGCGCTGCTTGAAGTCCCGGACCATGGCGTACATGGCCTGGGTCTTGGCCCAGGTCCAGTTCTCGACGTTGTAGTCGTTGTAGCAGAGCTTGGCGGCCGGGTCGGCGGCGCGCGCGGTGCGGAAGGCGACCTCGATCCAGTCGTTGCCGGTGCGCTGCAGGTTGGAGTCGCGCCGGGCTCCCGAACTGCCGTCGGCGAAAGCCTCGTTCACGACGTCCCACTGGACGATCTTGCCCCTGTAGTGGCGCATCACGCCGTTGATGTGGTCGATCATGGCCTGGCGCAGCGCGCTGCCGCTGAGGGCCTGCATCCAGCCGGGCTGCTGGGAGTGCCAGGCCAGCGTGTGGCCGCGCACCTGCTTGCCGTTCTGCACCGCCCAGTTGTAGACGCGGTCACCGGCGGCGAAGTTGAACTGGCCCCGCTGGGGTTCGGTGGCGTCGATCTTCATCTCGTTCTCGGCCGTCACCGAGTTGAACTCGCGGGCCGCGATCGTCGTGTACGCCGAGTCGCCCAGCCTGCCCGAGGCGATGGCGGTGCCGAAGTAGCGACCGCTCTGTGCCGCCGCGGCGCCGAGCGTGGTCTCCGCGGCCTGTGCGCCCGGCGGCGCGACCAGTGCGCCGGCCACACCGAGGACGCCGATGAACAGCGCTGTCAGCAGACCGCGGAGCCTCCGGCGGACGGCGGGTGGGGGGATGGCATACGAACCCATGACTGTGCCTCCAGGGTAGAAATCACGGAAGGACTGAAGTGCGGCGGAACGGTCTCGACCGGCCCGGACAGCACCCGGTCGGCCTCCGATGTCCCCCGGGTTCCTCCCGGCGGCGGTGTTTCGACAGAGGCATGGGGGTACTCCATCGCGGCTCAGCCGGGGGACCGCCACGCGGCGTCGCGTACCTCTCCAACTGCGCGACGAGCCGGGATGCGCTGGCGCGAACCTCACCGGAACGTAAACGGGGTGGCGCGGGTGCTGTGGTGCGCGGATCTGTCGTGCAGCACAGATTGCTCACGGCCACAGCTGTCCGGAATCCCGAACTGTGACCGGCGTCTCAGACAGGGATGATTGAGGGATTGACGGTGGATCGTCAACACTCCTCACAGAAGAAATTTCCGTTCGTTGTCCGAAACTTTCGAGACCCCGGCCTTGAGCGGCCTCGAGGCGGCGAGGGGCATGGTTTCCGGTCGGAGGACGACTCCTCAGGCGCAGGAGAGGCGCTGTTTACGGACAGATCGGCGCCATACCTTGACCGGGAGGCCCCGCATTCCTACCTTGTGGCGTCAAAGAGTCCGAGAAGTTTCCGTAAGTTTTCCGACTGAACTGACGGCCGGAGACCTCTCTCATCTCGGTCCACGGCGAACTGCACCGGCTTGAGCACCCAGAGCACCAACTCTTCGGCATATGCGGCCGCCTTCGCACCTGTGCCGTCCCTGACCCCCCGGGGGCGGCCGCTCCGCGGTTCATCGGGTCAATTCCCCCCCGCCCCCCAGAAAAGGAGGCCCTCTGATGTGGCTTCGCCGTCCGTCCCCGCTCCTCGTGAGACGACTGCTCGCCGTCCTTGCGCCCTTGCTGCTCGTGGCCACCTTCCTCGGCGCCCAGCCCGCCGCCGCGGCGACCGTCGACCCCAACGCCTCGTATGTGCTGGTCAACCGCAACAGCGGCAAGGCCCTGGACGTCTACAACCTTGCGACCAGCGACGGCGCCCGCATCACCCAGTGGACCAGGAACGATCAGAACCAGCAGCAGTGGCAGTTCGTCGACTCCGGAGGCGGCTACTACCGCATCAAGTCCCGCCACTCCGGCAAGGTCCTGGACGTCCACAACTGGTCCACCGCGAACGGCGGCGCGATCGTCCAGTGGGCCGACTTGAACGGCACCAACCAGCAGTGGCGGCTGGCCGACAGCTCGGACGGCTACGTGAGGTTGATTTCGCGCCACAGCAACAAGGCCCTCGAAGTGCAGGGTGCCTCCACCGCCGACAACGCGAACATCGTCCAGTACGACGACTGGGGCGGCGCCAACCAGCAGTGGCAGCTCGTCAAGGTCGGTTCCGGCACCCCGGGCACGTGCGAACTCCCCTCGACGTACCGCTGGTCGTCCACGGGCGCACTGGCACAGCCCAAGCCCGAATGGGCCTCGCTCAAGGACTTCACCGTCGCTCGCCACAACGGCAAGCAGGTCGTCTACGCGACGACCCACGGGGCCGCGGGGACGGGCAAGGCATGGGGCGCGATGAACTTCACCCCGTTCACCAACTGGCCGGAGATGGGCACGGCCGGCCAGAACACGCTGTCGTTCACCGCCGTCGCACCCTCGCTCTTCTACTTCGCGCCGAAGAACATCTGGGTGCTTGCCTACCAGTGGGGCGGTTCCTCCTTCTCGTACCGGACGTCGAGTGATCCCTCCAACCCGAACGGCTGGTCCTCGGAGCAGGTGCTCTTCACCGGCAGGATCGCCGACTCCGGAACCGGCCCCATCGACCACACGCTGATCGCCGACGGGTCGAACATGTACCTGTTCTTCGCCGGCGACAACGGCAAGATCTACCGGGCGAGCATGCCGATCGGGAACTTCCCCGGCAGCTTCGGCTCGTCGTACACGACGATCATGAGCGACACCGTGAAGAACCTGTTCGAGGCCCCGCAGGTCTACAAGCTCCAGGGCCAGAACAAGTACCTCATGATCGTCGAGGCCCGGGGGGCGAACGAGCACCGCTACTTCCGCTCGTTCACAGCCACGAGTCTGAACGGCTCATGGACACCCCAGGCCGCGACCGAGAGCAATCCCTTCGCCGGCAAGGCCAACAGCGGCGCCACCTGGACCAACGACATCAGCCACGGCGAACTGCTCCGCACCAGCCCCGATCAGACCATGACCGTCGATCCCTGCAACCTGCAGTTGCTCTACCAGGGACGCAGCCCCAACTCCGGCGGCGACTACGGTCTCCTCCCCTACCGTCCGGGCCTGCTGACACTGCAGCGCTGACGGCGTGACTCGGATCCGGCTCCGGCATGGAGCCGGCGTGGCGGGCTCGGCGGTAGGCCGAGCCCGCCAGGTCACGCGACAACGTCAGGACTCATACGGCGACGGAGCGCCGGGGGGGGGAGCAATGCTCACCGGTCCGAGGGGCATCCCGCGGCGATGGCCGCGGTGGGAGCGACGCCGGCGTGCGCGGGCGATCAACGAGGTCAGGGCCTTCGCGCTTTCAGCGGTCGCCGCTGAGGCCGGTCGTCACCAGGTGTGGGCCACATCGACCACCAGGCGGTCGGGCAGCTGGATCACCCGGAACGGCAGCCGGGCCCGGACGCCGAGACCGACCTGTGTCTCGCCCTCGAAGCTGCCGGCGAACCGGGTGTCCCTGAAGGTGCTGTAGCCGGCGATGTTCACACCGGGCAGGGGGCGGGCCACCTGTCCCGGGTACACGGGGGTGCCGGTGTTCGGGTCGTAACTCGGGGCGGCCACACGGATCTCGAGGACGGCCCCGCCCCCGACCGGGATGTAGTCCCCCGAACCGACCTGGTGGAGGCGGTCGACGTACCTGACGTAGTACCCGATGTTCGCGCCGCCGGGGACGTCGAACACCATACGGTCGAAGCAGTCGTGCCGACCGGTCCTGATGTTCTGCAGTGGCGCGGCGCCGGTGGCCACACCACTCTTGACGCCGCTGCCCCAGCCCGTGGGGCAGGCCGTGGCGGCTGCCGTGGTCGCCTGTGCGGCGCCCGCGGTGGTCGCCCCCGCTGCCAGCACGGTGCCCGCGAGAACGAGTGCCGCTGCCGCCGCTCCCATGCGTCGCATGATGGTCCTCCCTTGGTCGCGTACCGCCGATGTGGGTAAGACGACCGGGTGGGGCGGAAGGTTGTAACGGCCTGCCCGGGGGAACGCCGGACCTCCGGCCGAAGAACCGGACGAACCTCAGGACGCGTGCTCACAGCGTTCTCCGGGTGAATTACTACTTGCCGGTAAACGCGCGCGAGTTGAGCGTGGGGCCGGGCGTGCTGACAGACTGCCTGTCCATGAGCGGACAGGAGAGCGGGCAGCGTGGCGTCGGCGCGGGTGTGACCCTCGGGTTGCTGGCAGCGTGGGCGGCGCACGATGCGGAGGAAGTGGTCCTGGTGCCGCGGTGGACACGCTCTCGGGTGCCCGAGCTGCGGGAACGTTTTCCGCAGGTACCGGATCGGATATGGCGGCGTCTGGAGTCCATCGACGAGCGCGAGTTCGCGACCGCCGTCGCCGGAATGGCCGTCGTGGTGGCCGCAGCGGCGGCCGACGGGTACCGCACCGGCGGGCGCTCTGCCTTCTATCAGGGGGCCCTCAACGGATTTGGGCTGCATGCTCTGGTGCATCTGGGGCAGGCCGCCGTGGTCCGCGGGTACACGCCGGGCTCGGCCACCTCGCCGTTGGTGGTCATTCCCTTCACGCTCTGGGCCCGCGGCCGGCTGCGGCGGGCTGGGGTGCTGCACCCGACCCGTCCCCGCGACATCGTGCAGGGCCTCGCGTTGACCGCGGCTGCCACGGTCGGGACGCATGTGATGGCGCGACGGGCTGTCGGCCGGAACCGAACGCCGTCCCGGACTTGACCACCTGGGCGGGGATTCACCGCAGCGCGCAGGTCAGGTCAGCGAAGCGCTGCGGGCCCGGAGACGAAGCGGGCGAACTCCTCGGCGGCACCCCGTGGCAGGTGGGTGACCGCTGCCTGAGGCAAGGCCGCGATCACGGTCCGCAGTCGGGCGCCGAGTTCTGGCAGCGGGGTCCAGGCGGAGGCAGGGGCGCTGACGGCGGCGAGCAGCAGGTCGCCCTCGTAGAAACAGGCGTCGAGCAACGGGTCCTCGATCAGCAGGCGCGCTGCGAGCGGAAGGACGTGAGGCAGCGCCACCCGCTGTGCGAGGAGCGTGCGCAGCGCCGCCGGATCGAGTTCGCCCAGAGGTACGCGCCGCAACTCATGCACGGTGCGCACCAAGTGGGTCGCGTCGGCGGGAGCGGGCGCCCACCGGGGCGGGTCCAGTTCGTCGAGCGTGCGGTCGAGGTGCAGCAGATGATCCACGGGTTCATTCTCGGACGGTGCCGTCACCAGCCGATCGGCAGGCCGGCGATGAACGACGTCAGCCGGTCGGCGATGAGCCGGTCGTCGCGGGCCGAGTAGTGCCAGTGGCAGCCGAGGAAGTCCAGGCCCGAGTCGTCGAGGAACCAGGAGCGGACCCGGCTGTCGCCGGCGTCGTTGCGCGCCTTGACCACCTGCTGGACATGGCCGGCGTACTGGCCGGCGCCGACCGCCACGATGGTCGTGTCGGCCCCGTAGCGTGTCCGCAGTTTCTGGAGGAAGTCGCCGTAGGCGGTGCGGTAGGCG
Organism: Streptomyces sp. NPDC018693; assembly: GCF_044391385.1. Lineage (NCBI taxonomy): Bacteria > Bacillati > Actinomycetota > Actinomycetes > Kitasatosporales > Streptomycetaceae > Streptomyces > Streptomyces sp. NPDC018693. The sequence continues at coordinate 107,815 of NZ_JBIRZZ010000004.1, forward strand.
GCCGCGAGGCTGTCGGTCGTCCACGGCTCACCGGGCTTGACGGCGGTCGAGAAGTCGTTGGCGCCGAGGTTGACCACCACCAGCTGAGGGCGCCAGGTGCCCGGGTTCTGCCAGACGTCGCCGGACACGTTCAGCAGGGCGCGGTCGTAGTAGGTCCGGTACGTGGTGCCCGGTGAGTGTCCGTCGTAGTTGCGTACCATGCCGAGGCCCGAGTAGCCGTTGATCTGGTAGTCGGCGTTCAGTTGGCGGGCGGTGAGGGCGCCGTAGCCGACGTCGGTGTTGGTGGTCCGCCTGACCTGGTCCGCGGTGCAGTCGCGGGAGGTCGAGAGGTTGCCGTAGCCCACGGTGAGGGAGTCCCCGATGAACTCGATCTGGCGGGTGCGGGCGGCCGGCTTGCTCAGTACGGCACCTCCGGGCGCGGCGACGAAGCCGCCGAACACGCTGGTGTCCCCCGGGGTGTCGTTGCGCTTGACGAGCCGGACGGTGTGCGTGCGGTCCTGGAGGCCGTTGATCCAGTGCGTGGTGTCGCCGGGCGTGACGAGCGTGGTGACGGTGGATCCGTCGATCTGGACGTCGTAGTCGGCGGCCGAGTCGTTGAGTACGATGCCCACGCCGGTGCCCCTGACCGTGCCCTCGAAGTACACGCCGGGCCAGCTGTACTGCACGGTGTTCCCGGTGTCCTTGACCCGCCCCGCGGTGTGGACCTGCGCCAGTACTCCCGTCGCGCGGACCAGTCGCCACTGCTGGTTGGCGCCGCCCCAGTCGGTGTACTGGACGACCTTGGCGCCGTCCGCGGTGGAGGCGTTCTGGACCTCGACGGCCTTGCCGCTGCTGCGGCTGATCAGACGGATGTGGCCGTCGGGTGAGTCGGCCGGCCGGAACTGCTGGTTGGGGCCGCCCGTGTCGCTCCACTGCACGAGGTCCGCGCCGTCGGCCGTGCTCGCACCGGACACGTCGAGCAGCTTGCCGGAGTGCTGTGCCTTGAGCCGGTAGTAGCCGCCGCCGGAGTCGACGAACTGGAACCGCTGGTTGGCCCCGTCGTGACGGGCCCACTGCTGGACGGACGCGCCGTCGGCCGTGCTTCCTCCCGACACGTCGAGCGCCTTGCCGCTGGCCCGGTTGACCAGCACGTACCAGGCGTTGAGGTCCACGGTGGCCGCGTGCGCCGGGCCTGCGGCGCCCAGCGCGGTCAGGAGCGCCGCCAGCAGGGCGGTCACCGCCGTGAGCGCCGCGGTTCGCCTCGGCCCGGCGCCCGTACGCAGCATGCGCATGTCCCTCATCCCTTCCTCTCCTTCACTGGTCGTAGCGGAGGTCGGTCGTCGCGCACCCCGCGATGCCGGTGTGCACGGTTCCGTCGGGGCCGCCGATCCGCAGCCGCCAGGAGTGCGGACTGTCGGTCGTGACGTGGAGGCGGTCTCCCTCTCGGTGGAGGTCGAAGCGGGCCGTCTCGCCGGGGCCGTCGGTGCGGGGGATCACGACCGTGCGACGGGCACCGTCCGCGAAGGCGTGCAGCCGCAGTTCGACGCCGTCCGCCCAGGCGGAGACCGGACGCTGGTCGTCGGCGGCGAGGGGGATCACGGAGTCGGGGCGGGCCAGCAGCGGCAGGGTGTGGAAGCCGTGCTGCTCACGCACCCAGCGGGGGCCGGTGACAGGTGCGCCGGTGAGGATGTTGGTCCACGTTCCCTCGGGCACGTAGTACTCGACCGTGCCGTCGTCGGTGAGGACAGGGGCGACGAGCAGGTCGTCCCCGAGCATGTACTGCCGGTCGAGCAGTGCGGCGGTGGGGTCCTCGGGGAACTCCAGGACCATGGCCCGCATGACGGGGACGCCGGTGGTGTGGGCCTGCTGGGCGGCACGCTGGAGGTAGGGGGCGAGGCGGTGCTTGAGGAGGGTGAACTCGCGGGTGACCTCGACGGCTTCCTCGCCGTAGTCCCAGGGGACGCGGTAGGACCCGCTGCCGTGCAGGCGGCTGTGCGAGGAGAGCAGACCGAACTGCACCCAGCGTTTGAAGACGGTCGGTGTCGGGGTGCCTTCGAAGCCGCCGATGTCATGGCTCCAGAACCCGAACCCGGACAGGCCCAGGGAGAGGCCGCCGCGCAGTGACTCGGCCATGGCGTTGAAGTGGGAGTCGCAGTCGCCGCCCCAGTGGACCGGGTACTGCTGGCCGCCGGCGGTGGCCGAGCGGGCGAACAGCATCGCCTCGCCCTCGCCGCGCTCGGTGCGCAGCAGGTCGAAGACGGCCTGGTTGTAGAGGTGGGTGTAGTAGTTGTGCATCCGTTCCGGGTCGGAGCCGTCGTGCCAGACGACGTCGGTGGGGATGCGTTCGCCGAAGTCGGTCTTGAAGCAGTCCACGCCCTGGGCGAGCAGGGTGCGCAGTTTGCCGGTGTACCAGTCGCGGGCGACCGGGTCGGTGAAGTCGACCAGGGCCATGCCCGGTTGCCACAGGTCCCACTGCCACACGCTGCCGTCGGGGCGGCGTACGAGGTGGCCCTCGCGCATGCCCTCCTCGAACAGCTCCGACTTCTGGGCGATGTAGGGGTTGATCCAGGCGCAGACGCGCAGTCCCCGCTCCTTGAGCCGGGCCAGCATGCCCGCCGGGTCGGGGAAGGTGTCGGTGTCCCACGCGAAGTCGCACCACTGGTAGCCGCGCATCCAGAAGCAGTCGAAGTGGAACACGCTCAGCGGGATGCCGCGCTCGGCCATGCCGTCGATGAAGCGGCCCACGGTCGCCTCGTCGTAGTCGGTCGTGAACGACGTGCTCAGCCACAGGCCCAGGGCCCAGGCCGGCGGCAGGGCCGGGCGGCCGGTGAGCGCGGTGTAGCGCTCCAGGACCTGCTTGGGGGTCGGGCCGTACACGACGAAGTACTCCAGCGACTGGTCCTCGACGCTGAACTGGACCTGGCCGACCGACTCGGAGCCGATCTCGTAGCTGACCTTGCCGGGGTGGTTCACGAAGACGCCGTATCCACGGTTGGTCAGGTGGAACGGGATGTTCTTGTACGCCTGTTCACTGCTGGTGCCGCCGTCGGCCTGCCAGATGTCCACCGCTTGCCCGTTCTTGACGAACGGGGTGAACCGCTCACCCAGTCCGTAGACCAGTTCGCCCACTCCCAGGGCGAGTTGGCCGACCATGTGGTGCCGTCCCCCGGCGTCGGTGACGAAGCCGGTGCCGCGCTCACCGGCGGAGGTGAGCACGTGTCCGTCGGCGGTGAACTCCAGTCGCCAGGGCTGCTCCGTGTCCACCCGCAGGGTCAGGTCGCCGGAGGACAGCTCCAGCACGGCCCCGTCCCGGCGCACCTTGCCGGCGTCCCCGCCCGCGCCGGGCAGCGCGAACTCCGGTCCCCGGCGGGCCGATCCGGCGTGGTGGGTGGTCCGCACGCCGATGACCCCCTCGGCCGGGGACCAGCACTCCACGGTCAGCAGCGGGCTGTTGAGGGTCTGCCCGCGGCGGCTCACCCGTTTCACGGGCGCGTACAGGGTCATCCGGTGGTCGTCGGCGCGGAGGTCGGCGACCTCGGCGGCATAGCGGGCGGTGCAGCCCGGACGCATCAGCCAGTAGCCGTCCGTGAACTTCATCGGGCAGGTTCCTCCGTCCGCGCGCGGTGCGCGGTGATCAGGCCCCGGTACCAGTGGTAGCTGTCCTTGGGGGTGCGGGTCAGGGTGTCGTAGTCGATGTGGACCAGGCCGAAGCGCTGGTCGTAGCCTCGCGCCCACTCGAAGTTGTCCAGCAGCGACCAGGCGTAGTAGCCGCGTACGTCCACCCCGGCGGCGACGGCGTCGGCCACGGCGGCGAGGTGGTCGGCCAGGAAGGCGATGCGGTCGGGGTCGTGGACGCGGCCGTCGGGCGAGACCGTGTCGGCCTCCGCGGAGCCGTTCTCGGTGATCCAGATCGGCGGCAGCCGCGGGTGGCGACCATGGAGTTCGCGGAGCAGCTCGGTGAGGGCGGACGGGACGACCGGCCAGCCCATGGTGGTGTGCCGGGTGCCGTACGGGTCCCGTTCGGCCACGCCGATGTCCACGGCGGTGCGGTGCTCGGGGTCGGCCACGCGGTGCGGGGCGGCGGTCACGGTGAGGGGCCGGTAGAAGTTGACGCCGAGGAAGTCCAGCGGAGTGCCGATCAGGTCCAGGTCGCCCGGCAGCCGCCAGGGGCCGTCGGCGAGCCCCGCCCAGGTCTCGGCCTCGTGCCGAGGGTAGCGGCCGGCGAAGAGGGGTTCCGTCCAGATGTCGTTGTGCAGGACCTCGGCACGGCGCAGGGCCGCCAGGTCCTCGGGCCGGTCGGAGGCGGCGTGGATACGGTCCAGGTTGAGGGTGATGCCGATTTCCCCGGCGCCCGCGGCGCGCAGGGCTCGTACGGCGAGGCCATGGCCGACGAGCAGGTGGTGGGCGGCGGCCAGGGCACCCCGTCCCTCCTGTGTGCCGGGGGCGTGACGGCCTTCGGCGTGGCCGGTGAAGGCGGAGCAGTAGGGCTCGTTGAGGGTGATCCAGCGTTCGACCCGGTCGCCGTAGCGGTCGGCGGCGAGCGCCGCGTACGCCGCGAACGCCTCGGCGGTGTCGCGGACCCGCCAGCCGCCGCGGTCTTCGAGGGCCTGGGGGAGGTCCCAGTGGTAGAGGGTGACGGCGGGTGCGACACCGGCGGCCAGCAGGTCGTCGATGAGGCGGTCGTAGAAGTCCAGGCCCTTGGTGTTGACCGGGCCGCTGCCCTGGGGCAGCAGGCGCGGCCAGGCGATCGAGAACCGGTAGCCGTCGACGCCGAGTTCACGCAGCAGCGCGACGTCCTCGCGGTGGCGGTGGTAGTGGTCCGCGGCCGTGTCGCCGGTGGCACCCGCGTGGGTGCGCCCGGGGGTGTGGCTGAAGGTGTCCCAGATGGACGGGCCCCGGCCGTCCTCGTCGTGCGCGCCCTCGATCTGGTAGGCGGAGGTGGCCGCGCCGAAGCGGAATCCGGCCGGCAGCTGCGGGAGGGGCGGGGTGTTCACGGGGCACCGCCGTCCTGACCACGGGCGTCATCGGTCGCGGCGAAACGGAAGGAGGCCAGCCGGAAGTCGCCGTGGAGGGTGAGGGACACGTCGTGGCGGCCCTCGCCCCGGGCCGCCGTCACGGCGGTCACGGTGGTCCACGCGTAGAGGTCGCCGGTGACCGGTACGTCGATGTCGGCCAGGAGCCGATCCGCCGCCCGCACCTCCAGCCGCGCCTCGACCGGGCCGCCGGCCGTGCGCGCGACCTCGGCCTCGAAGCGGGAGGCGCCCGTCAGGTCCGCGGAGCGGAACAGCAGCGTCGCGGGGTGAGCGAGATCCGCCGGGGCGACGGCATCGCCCGTGGCGCGGGTGGCGTCGACCAGGGTGACGCCGGTGTGGTCGTCGAAGTCGACGGCGCGGGTACGCCGGTCCACCAGGGCACGCGGTGCCGGTGCGGTACCGCTGACGGTGAGCGGGGCGGTGAGGACGATGTCCTCGGCCGAGCGGGCGACGAGCACCTCGTAGTGGCCGGGATCGACGGTGAAGGCGCCCGCGGCGACGTCCCAGTGCGCCAGTCGCTCGGCGGGGAGGCGGAAGGTCACCTCCTGGCTCTGCCCGGGGTCGAGCCGCACCTTGCGGAAGTCCGCGAGCCGGAGCCGGGGCGCCTCGTAGCGGGCGTCGACCGCCCGGACGTAGAGCTGGACCACCTCACTGCCGGGCCGTGTGCCCGTGCCGGTCAGGGTCACCGAGACGTCCACCGCCCCGTCCTGGGCCATGACCGGCGCGGACAGCCGCAGGTCGCGGTGGGCGAACTCGGTGTACGACAGGCCGTGGCCGAAGGGGTAGAGAGGTGCGGCCCGGTGGTACTGGTACGTCCAGCCCGCCTTGATGATGTCGTAGTCGAGCGGGTGCGGCAGCGGGTCGTCGCCCCGGTACCAGGTCTGCGGCAGCCGGCCGGCGGGGTCGGCCGCGCCGAGCAGGACGTCGGCCAGCGCGCGGCCGGTCTCCTGTCCGCCGTGGGAGGTCCACAGCACGGCGGGCAGGTGCGCGTCGGCCCAGTCGACCGCGTAGGGGTAGCTGCTCATCACGACGAGCGCGGTCTTTGGGCGGACGGCGGCGACCTCCCGCAGCAGAGCCTGCTGGGTCTCGGGCAGGGCGGTTCCGGTACGGTCCTCGGTCTCGCGGCCGTTGATCATCGGGTGGTTGCCGAGGACGACGATCGCCACGTCGGCCTGCTCGGCCGCGGCCCGTGCCTCGGCCGCGCCGTCGCGCAGGAGTTCGCGGTGCCAGCGCTCGGCCGTCCCGGGGGTCTCGGCGGTGACACGCACCCGACCGTCGGCGGGATCGAGGGCGGCGTAGCGGCCGGTGCGCACGTGGCGGAGCAGCACCGTGTCGCCCTCGCCGTCCGGGGCGGGTTCCAGAAGGAAGGTCTCGTCGACGAACCAGGTCTTGAGCAGGACGCGCTCCGTGACGAGCGAGGCGTCGTCGCCGACGCCGAGGTAGCGGACGGTGGCGGTGTCGCGCAGGGTGAGGACGCCGTCGCCCCATTCCTGGACGTCGAACTCGCCCAGCGGCTCGGCGGAGGAGCGGGAGAGCAGCCTGACGCGGTCGGCGCCCGACACACAGGAGACCTCGCCGTTCCCTCCGAGCGCGCCCTTCAGGCCGGTTGCGACGCCGATCCGGTACGGCGGGGTGCCGCTGTACCAGTCCTCGTACACCGTGTCGGCGTGCGGCCCGATGACGGCGATCCGTGGTGCGCGACGCGGGTCGAGGGGCAGCAGGCCGTCGTTCTTGAGCAGCACCACCGACTCGGTCGCGGCGCGCAGGGCCAGGGCTCGGTGCTCGGGGCTGTCGACCACCTCCGGGCCGATTCCGGCGTACGGGTCGAGGTCGGGGTCGAACTCGCCGAGCCGGAAGCGGAGGTGCAGCTGGCGGCGCACCGCCCGGTTCACGTCCTCCTCCTCGATCAGTCCGCGCTCCAGCGCCTGGCGCAGCCGGCCGATCACGGTCGCGCTGTCCTCGCGGTGGTCGGTGAAGCTGTCGATGCCGGCCTTCAGCGCGGCGGCGTGGGAGGTGGCGTGGTCCTCGAAGTAGTGCTGCGGGTCCACCAGGTTGCTGGGGGCTCCCTCGTCGCTGACCACGAACAGTTCGTGGCCGGTGTGCCGCGCCCAGCGGCGCAGTTCGTCCTCGATGAGCGGACTGATGTGGCAGGGGCGGCCGTTGACCAGGTTGTAGGCGGCCATGGCGCCGGTGGCCGCGCCGGAGGCGATGATCGGGCGGAAGGCGGCCAGGTCGTATTCGTGCAGCACGCGCGGGCGCAGGCCGGAGGAGGTGACGCTGCGGCCGTTCTCGTTGTTGTAGGCGAGGAAGTGCTTGAGCACCGGGGCCGCGCGCAGGAAGTCGGGATGGTCGCCGGCCAGGCCCTGGCAGTAGGCGGTACCGAGGCGCGCGGTGTGCAGCGGGTCCTCGGAGTAGCCCTCCTCGCCTCGGCCCCATCTCGGGTCGCGCAGCAGGTTCACCACGGGCGCCCAGGTCTGCAGGCTGTTGGTGCCGGATGTTGTCGAGGTCGGCCGGTGCCGGTGGAAGGCGCGCACCTCGGCCGAGACCGCCTCTGCGACGGTCCGCACGAGTTCCTCGTCCCATGACGCGCCCAGCCCGACGGCCTGGGGAAAGACGGTCGCCACCCCCAGCCAGGACACGCCGTGCAGCGCCTCAGTTCCGGTGCGGAACGAGGCGATGCCCAGGCGCGGGACGGCCGGGGCGTACTGGTGCAGCAGGGCGAGCCGCTCGTCAAGGGTGAGCCGTTCCAGCAGGTCGTCGACGCGTTTGTCCCGGGGAAGCGCGGGGTCGCGAAAGGGCGGCGGGGTGGGGGCGGAGGACGGAGAAGCCACGAAACGGATCCCTCTGCAGACGGGTGCGAAAGTCGGTTGGAGGCGAGTTGTCGAAGCGCATCGACGCTGCCATTGACCCGGCACGCTGTCAATGGAACCTGCAGAAGGAAACTTTCTCTGGTTCCAGACTCTTGTTTCGCAGGAAAAAAGTCCGTTAACTTCCCCTGCCAAGTGAAGCGCTTCGACAGTGCGAACTGGGGGAGGGCCGCCACATGCACCGGCGTGCTCACCGGCGCGATCAAGGGCTAGGAGGGCGGCGGCACTCGGGGACCACCGCCCACCCGGCCACCCGCCCACCCGGCCACCCGTGAAATTCGCCTGCCCCTGCCATGAAAGGAAACCGCAGTTGCCGAACCAGCACCGGGCCGCCCCCGTCATCCCCGGCTTCCACCCGGACCCGAGCATCTGCCGGGTCGGCGACGACTACTACCTCGCTTGCTCCAGCTTCGAGTACTTCCCCGGCGTACCCCTCTTCCACAGCCGCGACCTGGTGCACTGGACGCAGATCGGCAACGTCCTGGACCGGCCGGAGCAACTGCGCCTGCCGGCCGACATGTCGTCCTCCGGAGGCATCTACGCCCCCACTCTGCGCCACCACGAGGGACGCTTCTGGCTGATCGTCACCAACGCCAGCGAGGGCGGCGGCAATTTCCTCGTAACCGCGACCGACCCGGCCGGCCCCTGGTCGGATCCCATCCGGGCGCCGGGCGTCCCCGGCATCGATCCCGACCTGGCCTGGGACGAGGACGGCACCTGCTGGTGCACGGTCGCCGGGGTCGCGCAGGTCCGCATCGACCCGTCCACCGGAGAGACGTACGGCACTCCGCACAGGCTCTGGTCGGGCAAGCCCGGCGCCAAGGCCCCGGAGGCGCCGCACCTGTACCGGATCGGCGAGTACTGGTACCTGCTCATCGCGGAGGGCGGCACCGAACGCGGCCACGCCGTGTCGATCGCCCGCGCACGGACCCCGAACGGCCCGTTCGAGCCGTGCCCCGCCAACCCGGTCCTCACCCACCGGGGCACCGACCACCCCGTGCAGAACACCGGCCACGCGGACCTGGTCCAGGGCCCCGACGGCTCCTGGTGGATGGTCCTGCTCGGCGTACGGCCGGGCGGCGGCACCCCCGGCTGGCACGTGCTCGGCCGGGAGACCTTCCTGGCCCCCGTGACCTGGGAGGAGGGCTGGCCGGTCGTCGGCGAGGTGGCCCCGGACCCCGCCTCGCTCCCCTGGCCGCTCTCCCCCGGCCCGGTCCAGGAGCGGCGGGACGACTTCGAGCTCACCGAACTGGCCCCGTCCTGGATCTCCGTGCGGGACCGTCCCGCCGAGCACTGCACCACCAAGGAACGCCCCGGATGGCTGACGCTCCGCGCGCGGGGCAGCTCCCTGGACGAACCCGACGTGGTGTTCACCGGCCGCCGCCAGCAGCACCTCACCTGCCGGGCCCGCGCTCTGATCGACCCGTCCGAGGGACGCGGCGGCCTCGCCGTCCGGCTCGACGAGCGGCACCACTACGCGATCGAGGCGACCGGGACGGACGTACGGGTGATCGCGCGCGTCGGTGACCTGCGCACGGTCGTGGCCGAAGGGCCCGTGCCCGCCGGGCCGGTGGTGCTCGGTGTCACGGTCTCCGAGCCCCCTTCGCTCGGCCCGTGCACCGGACCCGACGTCGTCTCCTTCGGCGTCGAGCAGCCCGACGGAACGTTCACCGAACTCGCGGCGCTCGACGGCCGCTATCTGTCCACCGAGGTCGCCGGCGGCTTCACCGGCCGGGTCATCGGCCTGTACGCGGCGGAAGGCATCGTGCACTTCGACTGGTTCGACCTCGAACCGGTCGAACCCACCCGTACGCCCGACCGAGAGAGGAACAGCACGTGACAGCCACGCAACGCAGAAGTCGTCGCGGTCGCGGTCCAGGACGCCTGGCCGGCCTCCTGATGACGCTGATCGTCATGCTGGGACTGGCAGGCGGCACCTCGACCGCCGCGGCCGACGACACGGCGGAGTCGACGAAGTCCGTCAGGGTTCCGGCCCGTGCCATGGACGTCGTGGCCGCGATGCAGCCGAGCTGGAACCTGGGCAACACCCTGGACGCCATCCCCCACGAGACGAACTGGGGCAACCCGAAGGCCGCCAGGGAACTGTTCACCGCCATCCGGGCGGAGGGTTTCCGCAGCGTCCGGGTCCCGGTGACCTGGTCCGACCACCAGTCCGCCACCGCGCCCTACACCGTCGACGCCGCGTACATGAGCCGCGTCAAGGAGGTCGTCGACTGGGCGCTCGACGAGGGCCTGTACGTCGTGCTCAACGTGCACCACGACTCGTGGCAGTGGATCGACGAGATGCCCGCCAACCATGACGCAGTGCTGGCCCGCTTCAACTCCACCTGGACCCAGATCTCCCGGACGTTCCGCGACGAGCCGCGCACGCTGCTCTTCGAGAGCGTCAACGAGCCGCAGTTCGAGAACGCCACGGCCGAGCAGAAGGCCAAGCTCCTGAACGAGCTGAACACCTCCTTCCACAAGATCGTCCGCGACTCGGGCGGCGGGAACACCGACCGCCTGCTCGTGCTGCCCACGGACGGGTGCACGCCCGCCCAGAACCTCATGGACGACCTGTACACCACGATCAAGTCGCTGAACGACCGCAACCTGGTCGCCACCGTGCACTACTACAGCTGGTACCCGTTCAGCATCAACATCGCGGGCGGCACCCACTACGACGAGGTCGCCCAGAACGACCTGAACGACGCCTTCGCCCGCATGCGCGACACGTTCGTCGCCAGGAACATTCCCGTCTACCTCGGTGAGTACGGTCTGCTCGGCTACCCCGACCACAACCATCCCTCCCGTGTCGAGCGGGGCGAGGCGCTGAAGTACTACGAGCACTTCGGACACGCGGCGCGCCTCGCCGGAGTCACCACCGCGCTGTGGGACCCCGGAACCTGGGCCTACCTGAACCGGGAGACCCTGAAGTGGACGGACCCCGCCCTGATGGACTGGATCAAGTCCAGCTGGACCACCCGTTCGGGAACGGCCTCCTTCGACAGGGTCTACGTGCCGAAGTCGGAGCCGATCACGGCCAAGGGCCTCACCCTGTATCTGAACGGCACCAAGTTCCGGGGCCTGTGGCACGGCACGACCAGGCTCGTCGAGGGACGCGACTACACCCTCTTCGACAAGACGCGGCTCGTCCTCACAGCCGACGCGCTGACCCGGCTGACCGGCGACCGCGAGTACGGGGTGAACGCCACGCTCGAGGCCCGGTTCTCCCGGGGACTGCCCTGGCGGATCGAGGTGGTCACCTACGACGACCCGGTGCTGTCCGACGCCACGGGCAGGACCGACGCGTTCGCCATCCCCACGCAGTACAACGGTGACACGGTGGCAGCCATGGAGGCCAGGTACGGCGACGGCAGCAACGCCGGCCAGACCGACTGGACCCCGTACCAGGAGTTCAACAACTCCTTCCGGCCGGACTACCCGAACGGCACGATCATCCTGACCCCCGAGTTCCTGGACTCACTGCGCGACGGCGAACTGGTGACACTGACCTTCCACTTCTACAGCGGCAAGAAGGTCATGTATCACGTCAAGAAGTCCGGAGACTCGGTCACCGGCACGGTCGTCTGACCGGCCCTCCCCTCCCTCCGGCCGCCCGCTCCCCCGGGCGGCCGGAGCACATCCGTCCGTCGCCCGGCGGCCTCACTCCGCCTTCGGCGGATCCGTGCTCTCCCGGACGGTGAGAGTGGTCGCGATCTCCAGACCCGTCTGCGGCACCTCCTCGCCCCGGCCGAGCGCCAGGGCCAGCTCGATGGCGGCCCCCGCCATCTCGGCCGGCGGCTGATGGACGGTGGTCAGCGGCGGATCCATCCACGCCACGGCGGTCGCTCGTCCTCGGTGAGCTGGGCCACCGACAGAACGGCCTGGGGCCGCCGCTCCACCGTGTCGTCGATGGTCCACCCGCTCGACACCGCGGATGATCTCCACGGACCACATGTGGTCCAGCTCGCGGAACACCAGCTCCACCACATTGCTGCGGCTCTTGGGGGGCTTGCGGTAGCCGTGCTGGTGGATCAGCTGCTCGACGCGGGCCCGGGTCTCGTCCGAGACCCCGGACCTGCCGTTGAGGACCTTCGACACTCGGGACGAGACGCCTGCGGACTCGGCGATGTACGCGACCGTCACCGAAGCGGGCCCGGTGCGACGCTCACCCCGGTCGTCCGCCGAGGGTCCTTCCGATCGGTTGTCCGGCACGGTCGCCTTTCCCCATCCCTCGACTGCCGCCGTCCACACGGCCGATGTCGAGGCGCTTCAACTCGGGCTTCCCGCGTTCGCGCACCGCGCCGGACGACGGGTGGACCGGCGAGGGAGCAGTACCGGCCGCACGAGCCTGCGCCGGTCCACGCCGCTGCGTGCGTTGATGACGGCGATCAGCAGGTCGACGGCCTCGGCTCCCACCTGGTCCGGGCGGAGGCTGAGCGTGGTGACGGGCGGGGACGTCCGCTCGTAGTCGGGATCCTCGCTGACGCACGCCACCAGCAGATCCCGTGGCACCCGAAGACCGTGGTGCCGGGCGGCGGCGAGGATGGTGTGGCCGGAGTCGGAGTACACGCCGACGACCGCGTCCGGTCGCGGCTCCCGGGCGAGCAGCCGGCCGACCGCGTCCTGTTCGGCCGCGAAGTAGTCGGGCGTGGAGGCGTACTCCTCGGTGAGGGCGGGCCTGCCGTGTTCGTCGCACCAGGCCCGGTAGGCGTGTGCGATCAGGCGCGGGTAGGCGTCGTCGTGCAGGGGCTGGGAGAGCCCGATCCGCCGGGCGCCGCGCTCCGCGAGGTGGTCGAGCAGGAGGCGCAGGCCCGCCTCGTGGTCGGCGTCCACCCACGCGTCGTACCAGTGCGGCCGGGGCGGCCGGCCCTCGCTGATCATCGGGATGCCCCGCTCCCGCAGCACGGCGCGCACCGGGTCGTCGGCGCGCGGTCCGACGTGGATGACCCCGTCCATGGGGGTGTTGAGCCACATCCAGGGTTGCATCGAGCTCGGCATCACCATGAGCAGATAGCCCCGCTCGTGGGCCGCCGCCATCGCGCCCAGCGTGAGCTGCGCGTAGTACGGGATCTCGGTGTAGGGGACGGGAAGGTCGCCGTACGTCGTCATGGTCAGGCCGAGCACTCCGGTGGCACCTCGGGCCAGGGCACGGGCCGTGCCGATCGGGGCGTAGCCGAGGTCGCGGGCGGCGGCGAGGACGCGCTGCCTGGTCGCCTCGGAGAGCCGTCCGGTGCCGTTGAGCGCGTTGGACACCGTGGCCGTGGACACCCCGGCGCGTGCGGCGACGGCGCCCAGGGTGGGACGCCGCCAGGCCCGCGAGCTGTTCATGCGCACCCCAACTGCCTTGCCACCGCTTGTGGTTAAGAAGTTAATCACGCAGCGTACCGGCGACGGCGGCCAGGACCGGCCGCCGGGTGAGGAGTGATCTGATGCCAGATGTGTCCGACGGCAGGCCCGAGGGGCGCGCGGGTGGCGCGCTGCACCGGCGGACGCTGCCGGCCACGGCCGGGACGGGCGCCCTCGCGGTGGCCGGTACCGGTACGGCCGCCCGGGCCACGACCGGGCGGTCCCCGGTGCGGGTGGCCACCATGGTGGTGAACGGGCGGGTGCTCACCGGAACCCATGGCGGCGCCCGGGCTCAGGCGGTGGCCCTCGGCAGCGACGGGAACATTCTCGCGGTGGGTTCCGACGCGGACATGTGCCGGCGCATCGGCCCGCACACGGTCGTCGTCGACGCCGAAGGCGGCACGGTCATGCCGGGCATCCAGGACGGGCACATGCACCCGCTCGGGGCAGCCGTGCAGTCTCTGAACCCGTCGTTACGCAATGAGAGCATGACGGTGCCCCGGTTCCGCGCCCGGCTGCAGGAGATGCTGGACGCGACGGCGGCGCAGGAGCCGGACGGCTGGCTTGAGGTGACCGATTGGAACCCGGTCGGGCTGCTGCCCTCGGGGACGGTGGCCGACAGGACGCTGCTCGACTCGCTGAACACCTCTCGCCCGATCTACTTGCAGGGTTCGGACTTCCACAACAGCCTCGTCAACAGCAGGGCGCTGGCCCTCGCGGGAGTCGACCGCACCACCGCCGACCCGGCGGGCGGACAGATCGTCCGCGACGGCGGCGGGGAGCCGACCGGACTGCTCAAGGACGACGCACAGGGCCTCGTCTCCCGGGTGATTCCTCCACCGAGTCCTGATCTGCTCGAAGGCGCCTTCGTCAGGATGGCCGACACGCTGCTGGCCTCCGGCATCACGTCCTTCCTCGACGCCGCCAGCAGTGAGGACAGCCTCACGACCTATGCCGACCTCATCACGAGGGGCCTGTTGCCCCAGCACATCACCCCCGCGCTGCTGATCGACACCGAACTCGCCAAGCAGCCCCGGGCCGCGGCGGAGTTCCTGCGCGACGTGCGGCGCCGCCATACCGGGCCGGACACCCTGCGGCTGACCACGGCGAAGGTGTTCCTCGACGGCGTGATGGAGTTCCCGGCGCAGAGCGGCGCCCTGCTGGATCCGTACCTGGACGCCTCGGGCAGGCCGACCGATCACCGCGGCGACCTGCACGTCGGCGACCGGGACTACCGGGCGCTCGTCGCCGCTCTGGACGCGGACGGCTGGCAGATGCACGCGCACGCCCTCGGCGACCGTGCCGTACGCACGGCCCTCGACGCCTACGAGGCCGTCGCCCGCACCGGCCGCCGCGCGGGACGGCACACCATCGCGCACCTCCAACTGGTCCACCCCGACGACTACGGGCGCTTCGCCCGGGCCGGAGTGGTGGCGAGCATGCAGTTGCAGTGGGCGGCGTCCACCACGTTCACGCGGGACGCGCTGCGGCCCTACATCGGGCCGGAGCGGTACGCGCGCCTGTACCCCGCCCGCAGTCTCGCCCGGGCGGGGGCCTGGCTGGCCGGCGGCTCGGACTGGCCGGTCGACCCGCTGGCCCCCTTCACCCAGATCGCCACCGCGATCGACCGCAGCGACCCTGAGCTGAACGAGCCGCCGCTGGGCGCCGACGAGGGTCTGACCCGGACCCAGTCGCTGCTCATGCACACCACGGGCGCGGCACGCCAGCTGCACGACGACGTCTCGGGAGCCATACGCCCGGGCTGGCGGGCCGATCTCGTCGTCCTGGACCGGGACATCACCAAGGCGCCGGTGCGGGAGATCCGCGCCGCCGGGGTCCGGTACACACTCATCTCCGGACACGTGGTCCACGACGCCGGATCGCACACGGGGCGCGTCCGCGTCGAGGCGGCGCGGCACATGGGTGTGCTGGGCACGGGCCGGACGCCGGGCGGTTCCTGCTGCCGAGGGCACTGACCCGCCGGGGCACCGGCCCGTCAGCTCGCGGGCGTCGGGCCGAGCTTCTCGAAGAAGAACTCGTGCTTGAGGAAGGAGACGTCGTACTCGTGGCCGTGCTGCGGCGGCAGCAGCTGGGACGCCTGGAACAGGCGCCACCCGTCGTGCAGCGCGGCGAGCCCGGTCGGGTAGGGCGGCTCGTCGCTGTCCCCGGTCGTCGGACTCGTCCGGCCCGTCCCGTCGTACCGGGACCAGCCCACGACGTGGGAGTCGAGCGCCGACGACGCGAGATAGAGGACCAGGACCTGCTGCCTCATGCGGGGCTCCTCAGGGTCGGCCGGTTGCTGACGCGCGTGACCCAGTAGTCGATGTCGAACGAGTCGTCGCCGGTCAGGGCCCGCCACAGCAGGACCCGGTTGTAGATCTCCAGTCGGGCGGTGGCCCCCTCGTACCAGGGGAAGTACGTGTTGAGTTCCGCGGTCACGGCCGGGTCGCGCAGGTCGGAGGTGTCCCAGAGGCGGACCTGCGGCACGGTGGGGTTGAGGCGGAGTTTGTACATGTAGCGACGGCGCGCGGTGTCGTTGCGGCGGCCGCCGTGCCAGATGCCGTGGTGCACCAGGACGACCGTGCCGGCCGGGCAGGTCAGCCGTGTCTGCCCCCTGAGGTTCTGGACACGGCCGATGTCCGTCTCGTTGATCCTGCGCAGATGGCTTCCGGGCACGCTGAGCGTGCCGCCCATCTCGGCCGTCACCTCGTGCGGGTAGTACATGAGCTGGATGTCGAACGCGTCGGGCCGTACGTCGATGATCGCGTCCCCGTGGAGGTTCTGCGCCTGTCCCTCGTTCGGCTCACGCACATGCACGGCATGGTGGTCGACGGTCGGCTCGGGGCCGACCAGGCTCTGCACGGCGCCGGCGACGGCCGGCAGGGCGAGCAGCTCATGGACGAAGGTGTCGGGCGCGAACGCCCCGCCCAGCGGGGTGCCGTAGGACACCTCCGGCAGGCCGTCGGCCAAGGTGGCGACGGCCCGTTCGTTGATCTCTTGCGGGACCACCCCGTCCAGGCGCAGAAATCCCTGCGCGACGAAGCGCGCCACCTGAACGGATGTCAGGAGTTGCTTGCTGGTTGGCATGCGACGAACGTACGTGTCCCGTCCCGCTCGGTCGTGGGCGGAAATCGTCCACTGCTGGTAATTTTCCGTCCTCGTGAAGCTCGTAACGCTACGGCTCGACGGGCCGCCCGTCGTGGTCGACGCCGGCATCGCGGTGCACGGCGTCTCCACCGCGCACGACGTCTTCCGGCTGCCCGACCTGTGGCAGCTGCACCTCTACAACTACTCGGGCGAGCTCTCTCTCGGGCAGTCGCTCCATCCCATCCGGCCCGGTCATGTCAGCCTGGTGCCGCCGAACACGGAGGTGCACTTTCACTACCGGGGCAGATCGGAGCACTTCTACGTCCATCTGCGGCTGCACGACGGCGGAGCCGCTCGGGTGGTCCCGGTGATGCAGGACGCGGCGGCCGAGAGCCCACGCCTCGCCGATCTGCTCCGACACGCCGTGACGGCCGTGCCGACGTCTCCCGCGCGGGCATCCGCCCAGGTCTGGGCCGCTCTGTGGCGCATCGCCGAGCTGCCGAGCGGCGAGGGAGCCGGGCGCCGCCATCCTTTCGTGGCCGCCGCACAGGCATATGTCGAGGAGCATCTGGCCGGACCACTGTCCGTACCGGACGTGGCCCGCGCCGTCGGGATCTCCCACACGCACCTGACGCGCGTGTTCCGTGCCGAGACCGGCCTCACGGTCGTGTCGTACATCCGGCGCCGACGCCTCCAGCGCGCCCGCCATCTCCTGCTGTCCTCCACTCTGTCCATCACCGCCGTCGCCGCGGCCGTGGGCATCGCCGACCTGCAGGCGTTCAACAAGGCGTGCCGCCGCGAGCTCGGGGCGAGCCCGCGTGACGTACGGGCGGCCGGGGGGTGAGGCCGGGTCCGCTCACGCGAGTCAGGCGCGTTGGGCCCGTCGCCACGACCGGAACTCGGGGGAGGCCGCGATGTCGGCGAAGTCACCGAAGGACGGGTCGCGGGTGAGGACCTGGTCGACCACCCGGTAGGCGTCGTCGGTGCGGCCGAGGGCGAGGAGCACACGGACCTGGGTGTCCCGGACGAAGTCGTACTCCGGGGCGGAGGCGACCGACAGGGCCTGTTCCACGGCGGCCAGCGCGCGCTGCGGTTCGCCGCTGTGCAGCAGATGCCAGGCGAGGGCGTTGCCGGTGCGGCGTCTGACCTCCTCCTGGAAGGCGCCCTCGTCGGTGAAGTGCCAGATCGTGTCGGGTATCAGCGCGAGCGCCTGTTCGGCGTACCGGATGAGCTTGGCGTTCAGGGTGGGGCGCTCGGGGTCCGGTGCGTTGTCGGCGAGGTGGCCGAGGGCGTCGACCAGGCCGTAGTGGGCGTAGAGCTGGTCGTATGCGGAGTGGCGGGCGCCGGGGACGCACAGGGCGATGGCGTCCTCGAAGGCGGCCGCGGCCTGCTGGTGGTCCTGTGACCGGAGCTTGGCGCCGCCGTCCCTGACCAGGGCGTGCACGGCCTGCCAGTTCTCGTCGTGGTCGACGCCGGGGGTGCCGGTGCCGCGCAGGTCGATGCGGACGCGGGGGAAGGTGTCGCGCAGCCGCTCCTGTGTGGGCTGGTCGAGCCGGGAGTGGCGCAGGCCCACGAACTCCAGGTGGCGCAGGGTGAAGAACGGCTCGGGGAGGGTGGTGAGTTCGTTGAACGACAAGTCGACGTGGCGCAGGTTCGGGGTGCGGGCGAAGGCATCGTCCGGGAGGGCGCGGAAGGGTTTGCGGACCTTGTTGCCCTCGAAGACCTCCTGGCCCCAGCGGTCGATCTCCAGGTGCTCCAGGGTGGAGATGTCCCAGATGCCGGAGAGCAGATCACGGTTGGGCGGGCGCTGGTCGGTGGACGGGGTGTGGCCGCTGAGGCGCAGTACGCGCAGGCGGGGCAGCCGGGCCAGCTCGGGCAGGCGGTACACCTGGGCGGACAGGCAGCCGTTGAGGTTCAGTTCCTCCAGCTCCGTCAGGTTCAGCAGGGTGTCGGGGACGGAGTCCAGCCGGGTGCCGGACAGGTCCAGGGAGCGCAGTCCGGGCATGCGGGTGACGACATCGGGGAGTTCGACCGGGGTGTCGGAGAGGTAGGGGCCCTGGCGGTAACGGGACAGGTCCAGCTCGCGCAGTGAGCGCAGCCGGGCGAGCGACTCGGGGAGGTGGCAGGTCAGATGCGAGGCGCGCAATACCTCCAGCCGGCCGAGGTCGCCGAGGGAGTCCGGTAGCCCGGTGAAGGTGGTGAAGTCGTTGTCGGAGATGTCCAGCTCGCGGAGGTGGGGCAACCGGCCGATGGACGCGGGCAGTTCGGTCAGGCCGGTTCCCGACACGTCGAGTTCCTCGAGTGCGGTGAGCTCGCCGATGCGCGGGTCGAGGCGGCCGAGGTCGGGGTTGTCCGCGAGGGACAGGACGCGCAGCCGGGGGAACGCGAACAGCTGCTGGGGGAAGTGCCTCAACCTCTCCGCGGAGAGGTCGAGTTCGGTGACCTCATCTGCCCTGTCGAGCAGGGCGTCCAGCTCCTCCAGGGCGGCCAGGTGGCTCGGGCGCACGCCCGCTCGCAGCACCTGCCGCCCATCGCGCAGGGCTTGCTCGATCCTCCTCGCGTCCGCCTCGCCGTGGTCGTCGAGGAGTTCGGGCAGCAGGAGGGTGTGCAGTTCGTCGTCCCCGAAGTCGACCGGGCAGTTGCTGCGGTAGCGGCTGGAGACGAACAGGGCCTGCGGCTGCTCGGCGAGAACCAGGTTGAAGTAGAGCATGCTGACGATGAGTTGCGCGCGGGTGCCGCCGCACACCGTGAGGAGGCCGCCGTCGTCGCCGTACGAGCAGCAGATGCCGCCCGTCACCTCCACGTTCCCGTGCACCACCACGTTCGGGCAGCCCGACAGGATCACATTGCGGGCCCGCAGACTGCCCGTCACGACGAGGAAGTTGCCGCCGCTGTGGTCCCACCAGTCCAGGTCGCCGTCGACGGTGAGGTCACCGTCCACGACGGTGTTGTACGGCACCCAGTCGTCGTCCTCCTCCGGCCCCAGGTGCCCGGTGACGTGCAGGCCGCCCTCGTACAGGCGGATCTCCTGCTCCTCGGCGAAGTCGGCGTACGGGTGCCACACGTCGTCGGAGACCCGGAAGCGCTTCTCGGCCTCCTCGACGGTGATGACGCGGTAGCCCGGGGGCGAGTGCACCATGGCGGCCGTGCCGGCGGATTCCTGGTCGGTCATGCGGGGGTGCTCCCTTGCTGCTGTTCGCCGCGCCGGGCTTCGCGCCACTCCTGGAATCCCGGTGAGGCGACGATGTCGGTGAGGTCGCCGAAGACGGCGTCGCGCAGGACGATTCCGGCCGTCACGAGGTAGGAGGGGACGCGGGAGAGGACCTCGTCGGTCACCCGGTACGCCTCGTCGGTGCGGCCGAGGGCGAGCAGGACGCGGACCTGGGTGTCGCGGACCCAGTCGTATCCGGGGTCGTCGGCGACCGACAGGGCCTGTTCCACGGCGGTCAACGCACGCTCGGGCTCCCCGCCGTGCAGCAGATACCAGGCGAGGGCGTTGCCGGTGTGGCGCTTGACCATCGCCTGGAGGTGGCCTTCGTCGGTCGTGGTCGTGATGTGCTCCGGCAGCAGGGACAGCGCCTGCTCGGCGTGGTGGATGAGCTTGGCGGTCAGTTCGGGGCGGTCGGGGGCGGGGCTGCCGCGCAGGATGGAGCTGAGGGCCTCGACCAGGCCGTAGTAGGCGTGGAGCCGGTCGTGGTCGGAGTAGTGGGCGCCGGGGACGCAGAGGGCCAGGGCGGCTTCGTAGGCGGCGACGGCTTCCCGGACGTCGTCGTCCGTGCCGCCGTAGAGCTTCTCGTCGGCCGTCCGTACCAAGTCCCGTACCTGCTGCAGGGTCGGGTCGGCGGCGGCCGGACGGGGCGCGATGCCGTCCAGGACGAGGTAGGCGCCGGGGAAGGTGTCGCACACCCGGTCCACGGTGGGCCGGTCGAGACACGTGGCGCGCAGACCCGCGAACTCCAGGTGGCGCAGGGTGAAGAACGGCTCGGGGAGGGTGGTGAGTTCGTTGTGGGAGAGGTCCAGGTAGCGGAGGTTCGGCGTCCGGGCGAACGCGTCGTCGGGCAGGGCGGTGAAGGGCGTGCGTACGGTGTCCCCGTCGACGACCGCCTCGCCCCAGCGGTCGATCTCCAGGTACTCCAGAGTGGGGATGTCCCAGATGCCGGCGAGCAGGTCTCGGCTGGGCGGGTGCTGGTCCGGGGTGTGTCCACTGAGGCGCAGTACGCGCAGCCCGCGCAGCCGGGCCAGGTCGGGCAGTCGGGTCACCCGGTCCGACAGCGAGCGGGCGAGGTACAGCTCCTCCAGTTCGGTCAGGTTCAGCAGGTCGTCCGGGACGGAGGCCAGCCAGGTGTCGGACAGGTCCAGGGACCGTAGACCGGTCAGGCGCAGGACGAGGTCCGGGAAGTCGACCAGGGGGGCCGGGCTGTCGTCGTACATGCCCTGGTGCAGGTGCGGCAGGGACAGCACGCGCAGCGAGCCGAGCCGGGCCAGGGACGCGGGCAGCGGGCAGGTGAGGCGCCCGGCGCGCAGGACCTCCAGCCGGTCCAGGTCGCCGAGGGAGTCGGGCAGGGCGGTGAAGGCGTTGTCGGAGATGTCCAGCTGGCGGAGGTTGGGCAACCGGCCGATCGAGTCGGGGAGTTCGGTCAGGGCGGCACGGTCGAGACGCAGGACCTCCAGGGAGGTCAGTTCACCGATGCGTTCGTCGATACGGCCGACCTCGGTGCCCTCCAAGGACAGGAACCGCAGATTGGGGAAGCGCAGGAGCTGTTCGGGGAAGTCCTCCAGCGTGCTGTACGCCAGGTCGATCTCGGTGACCTCCTCGGCGCGTTCGAGGAGGGAGTCCAGACGCGGGTGCCCGCTGCCCTCCCGGCCCTGCGCCGAGGCGGGAGGCGTCAGATCGGCGCCGAAGCGCACCACCGGCCGGTCGGTGCGCAGGGCGTCCGCGACCTTGGCGGGGTCGGGGCGGCCGTCCTCGTCGAGGAGTTCGGGCTCGAGAAGACCGGTCAGGCCCTCCTCGTCGAGGTCGGCCGTGGGGGTGACGCACGCCGGGGCGCCGGCGATCAGCGCCTGGGGCCGTGCCCCGAAGTCCATGCGGAACGGCGAGGTGACGACGACCAGCGCGGCCCGGCTGCCGCCGCGCACCGTCAGTTTCCCGCTGTCGGCCAGGTCCGAGCAGCAGCCGTCATGGTCCTCGTCCGAGCCGTGGACGACCCCGTTCGCCTCCAGCTTCCCGCGTACGACGACATCCGGGCGGCCGTCGAGGATGACGTGGCGGGCCCGCAGGTTCCCGGTGACCAGGAGGAAGCTGCCCTCGGTGCGGGAGAACCAGTCCAGGTCGCCGTCGAGCATGAGGTCACCGTCGACGATGATGTTGTAGAGGACCCAGTCCTGCTCCGGTTCGGGTGCCAGGTTCCCGGTGATGCGCAGACCGCCCTCGTACAGCCGGATCTCCTGGTCGTCGGCGAACTCGGCGTAGGGGTGGGCGACATCGGCGGAGATCTGGAACCGTTCCTCCGCCTCCTGGACGCCGATGACGCGGAAGCCGGGCGGTGAGTGGACCATCTGTGTCTGCTCCATGGGTGGGGAGTGGGGGTCGCTCAGCGGGTCTGAGAGGTGGCGGAGGCGCGGAAGACGGGCAGGCCCTCGGCCAGCCGGTCGAAGAGCAGTCCCGGGTCGAGCCTCTCCTCGTCCTCGTCCTCCTCGGCGGCGAAGACCTCGTCCACCAGGAGTTCGCGCAGTTCCTCCTGCACGCCTTCGCCAAAGACATCCTGGTAGGTGTCCTGGTCGTAGTAGTGGTCCGCTTCGACCGAGGCGATCGTCTCGTGGTCGTCCTCGATGACCAGGCGGGCGTGGATCGTGCCTGCCCGGAGGGTGTGGTCGTTGTAGGAGCCGTAGACGACCTCGGCGTGGATGTCACGGCATTCCACGTCGCCGTCGGTGAACATCCCACGGGCCGTCACATCGCCACCGATGGCCATGATCGATTGGGGGCCGCAGTCCCTCAGCACGCCCTCGACGGTCAGTGAACCGGTCAGCACGAAGGGCGCCGCCACCTGCAGATGGCCCTTCACGACCAGGTCGCCGTGGTGGAAGAACGGCGTGTTCAGGAGCTGGTCACCGAGCAGGGTGCGAGTGGCGCCGTCGCCGCCGAGCGCCTTGGCGCACATCTCCGGGACGGCCCCCAGCAGATCGGGGTCGATGCCCTCACGCAGCCGGGCGGCGAACTCCTGGTAAGTGTCGAGGTCCGGCTCCACAAGTTCGGTGAGCCAGCCACTGCCGTCGGGGAGCCCGGCGGCCTCGTACACCGCCGCCTGCTCGGCCCGCAGGACCCCTGCCACCCGCCGGATCGCCTCCATGTCGATGGGCAGCGGCCCGCCCTCGACGACGGGGTGGCGCACACGCGCGGGGGCGCCCGCCGCCTCCAGCACGGCCACGGTCTCCGCCTGCGCCTCACGCTTCTCCCCGCCGTGATCCGGCAGCCGCAGCGCGACCCCGAGGGGGGTCTGGCCCAGGCCGTTGACCGCCGCGGAGTCGGCGCCGCGGCCCAGCAGCAGCTTCACCAGGTCGGGCCGCCTCGAACGGACGGCGGCGTGCAGCGGGGTGTCGCCGTGGTGGTCGACCGCGTCGATCGGTGCGCCGTGGTCGAGCAGGAACGCGTAGACCTGCCGGGCCACGTCGCTGTGGTGGGCGAGCGATCCGCCGGTGCGCAGTCCGCTCGGGCCGTCCAGCCGGGCACCGTGCTCGACGAGCAGCTCCAACACCTCCAAGGCGCGCTCCTCCCGGCGGGTCAGACCGGAGCCGCAGTACGCGACGGCCCGTCCGACGGGAGTGGCACCGTGGTTGTCGACGGCGTGCACATCGGCGCCGCACTCCAGCAGCGCCCGCACGACCTCCAGGGACGGCAGCGCGCTGTTCCCGTCGTACGGCGCCTCCACCGCCCGGTGCAGCGGGGTGGCCCTCTGCTCGTCGCGCGCCGAGACCTGCGCCCCGTCGGCGATCAGTGACCGGACCAGGGCGGCACGCTCGGTGGGGTCGCCGCCACGAACAGGCATGACAGCAGCAAAAAGGGATTCGCTCATGACTTCGCTCATGGTGAGGACTCTAGGGCGGCCCACTGACAAGGAGCCCGGGCAGGCCGGACACCGACCCTCCGCAACGTAGAACAAACGACCAGCCCCTTGGTCGTGAGTAGGCGGGACACAGGGGTTTGCGTAGCCGATTCCGTAGTTCTACTGAGGCTCCCGCCGGTAAGGCTCCTGCCGGAAGGCACACACGGCATCAGAGGCACCGGGGAGCTTACGGGGTGATCGTCCCCGACGCGGTGAATCCCGCGACGGCCGCCCGGGGTGGGCAGCGTCCGGGCGGCGCCTCGCCTCGGCCCGGCGAGGGACATCTCCTGCTCTGTGGTCCACAAGCCGTCCTCCCCGTCCAGAGGGCTCGCTCCCTGCCTCGGGCAGTACGGCGGGCGAGGGGCGTTGGCGGGCGGAGCGGCCTTTCTTAGCGGGACGTTAGATCTGGGCGCCGGACCTTGTAGGGCCGTGGCGGCCGCCCCCATGCTCATGCTGCACCGCCCCGGCCGCTCACGCGGGCCTCGCCCGCTCCGGGGCCTTTCTCCCTTTCCCACCAGGGACTTCTCTTCTGGAGCCGCCATGTCTTCCGCTGCCGTCATGCCCGGAACGCCGCCCGAGGACCTCCGCAAGAAACGCCGCATGGCTCTGGTCGGCGGGTCCCTGGGCAATCTCGTCGAGTGGTACGACTGGTTCGTCTACGCCAGCTTCGCGATCTACTTCGCCGACTCCTTCTTCCCCGGTGACAACCCGACCACCCAGCTGATGAACACCGCCGGGATCTTCGCGGTCGGCTTCCTGATGCGGCCGGTCGGCGGCTGGGTGCTCGGCCGGGCCGCGGACCGGCACGGACGCAAGAGCGCGCTCACCCTCACCGTCACGATGATGTCGGTGGCCGCCCTGCTGATCGCCGTCGCCCCGACCTACGGGCAGGCGGGCTACTTCGGCGCCGTGGTGCTGCTGCTCGCACGGCTGCTGCAGGGCATGAGCATCGGCGGCGAGTACGCGGCCAGCGCCACCTATCTGACCGAAGCGTCCGCCCGTAACCGGCGCGGCCTCGGCTCGTCCTTCCAGTACGTGTCGATGACCTGCGGCCAGCTGCTCGGCCTGGGCATCCTGATCACGATGCAGCACACGCTGAGCACCGCCCAGCTGGAGAGCTGGGGCTGGCGGATCCCGTTCGTGCTCGGGGCGCTCTTCGCGGTGGTGGTGTTCTGGCTGCGGCGCCGGCTGCAGGAGACGGACGCGTTCAGGGAGGAGGCCGGGGACACCGCGGGCCACGACGACAGCTCGCGCGGCACGCTCAAGGCGCTGTGGCAGCACCGCCGCCAGGCCGGCCTGGTCATGGCGCTGACCCTCGGCGGGACGGTGGCCTACTACACGTACACCACGTATCTCACCAAATACCTGATCGGCAGCGCGGGTCTGCCGAAGACCACGGCCACCCTGGTCAGCTTCACCGCGCTCGCCGTCTTCGCCGTGCTCCAGCCCTTCGCCGGACTGCTCTCCGACAAGATCGGCCGCCGACCGCTGCTGATCACCTTCGCGGTCGGCTGCACGGTCGGCACCTACCCGATCATGACCGCGCTCGGCTCCGCGTCCTCGTACTGGTCCGCGCTGGGGCTGTCCCTGCTCGCCCTGGTGATCATCACCGGCTACACCTCGATCAACGCGGCCGTGAAGGCGGAACTCTTCCCGACCCGGGTGCGCGCCCTCGGTGTGGCGCTGCCGTACGCGATCGCCAACGCCCTCTTCGGCGGCACGGCGGAGTACGTGGCGCTGTGGTTCAAGGACAGCGGGCACGAGACGATGTTCTTCTGGTACGTCTCCGGATGCGCGCTGATCTCCCTGATCACGTACGTCCTGATGCCGGACACCCGCGACGCCGCGCTCAGCCGCGCCGAGGCCGAGGCTGAGACCGAGGCGGCCGCCGGCCCGGAAGCCGTCCCCGCTCCCGCCGAAGCCGTCCGCTGATCCCACACCGTGACCTGTGCCTGCCGCGTGCGTAAGCTGCTGCCCAGGTCACGGCATCACTAGGACATCCGCAATGCACGCGCTTCTCGTTGAGGACGACGACCGTATGGCCCAGGCGCTCGGCACGGCGCTCGCCCATCGCGGGCACACCGTCCGCAGGGTCGGACGGGCGCTGGACGCCCTGCGGCACGTCCGCGAGGCCGATTTCGTACTGCTCGACCTGGGTCTGCCGGACCTGGACGGGCTGGAGCTGCTGCGACGGCTGCGTACCGTCTACCACGCGCCGCTGATCGTGGTCACGGCCCGCTGCGAGGAGCGCGACATCGTGCAGGGGCTGCGGGCCGGTGCCGACGACTATGTCGTCAAGCCGTTCCGGATGAACGAGCTCATGGCCCGCATCGACACCGTACGCCGCCGGACGGGGACGCCCTCGGCCCGCGCGGAGACCGAAGGGGCTCCCGTCCGCGCCGGCGACGTGGAGATCGACATCGCAGGCCGCACCGTCACGGTGGCGGGGGCCGAGGTACGGCTCACCCGCCGTGAGTTCGACGTCCTCGCGTTCCTCGCCGCGCGTCCGCACGAGGTGCACTCCCGCGAGGAGATCCTGGACCGCATCTGGGGCGACGCCTTCCTCGCCGCCTCCCGCTCCCTGGACGTCCATGTGGCGGGCATCCGCGCCAAGACCGGCCGGGCCAGGCTGGTGCGCACCGTGCGCGGCTTCGGATACCAGCTCGGCTCCCCGCCCGCGGACGAGGCCGCGGGCGAGGCAGCCGATGAGGCAGCGGACGGCGGCCGATGAGACGCCGACTCCTCGCCGTGCTCATGGTTCTCATGGGCGCCGCGGCGGTGCTGCTCTCCCTGCCCCTGGCGAGCTCCTACGCCGACGGGCGCACCGAGCACCTGCTGCTGCAGCGGCGCTCGGAGGCGGTACGGTTCGCGGATCTCGCCGACCGGGTGCGCACCGAGGCCGACCGCACGGAGCTGTCCGCCGAGATCCGCCGGTACGTGGAGCTCTACGGGGCCACGGCGACCGTGGTCGACACGGCGGGGCGGACGATCGCCCGGGCCGGACCGGGCACCCCTTCGCCCGCCGAAGAGGCCGGGGACGACGCCCTGCGCCGGGCTCTGACCGGACGGTCCACCGAGCGGCTGCCGACCGTCCGGCCCTGGGGTCCGGAATCCGTGGTGCTGGCGGAGCCGGTCGGGCGGGACGAGCAGGTGAGCGGGGCGGTGCTCCTGGTCGTCCCCACCGACGCCGCCCGCCACGACGTGACCGTGCGCTGGTCCCTCATCGCGGCCGGAGCGATCGCCGCCTTCTCGGCCACGGCCCTGGTCGCCGTGGGTCTGGCGCGCTGGCTGATGCGCCCGGTCCGCGACCTGGACCAGGCGGTGGCGGGCCTCGCCTCCGGAAGCCTGCAGGCACGGGCCGTCTCCGATACCGGACCGCCGGAGCTGCGCACCCTGCGGCAGCACTTCAACACCATGGCGGAGGCCGTGACGGACTCCATCAGCCGCCAGCGCGACTTCGTCGCCGACGCCTCCCACCAACTGCGCAACCCGCTGGCCACCCTGGTGCTCCGGTTGGAGAACATCGAGCCGTACGTCTCCCCCGGTCCCGGCCGGGCCGAGCACACCGGCGCCCTGGACGAGGCGGAACGCCTGGAAGAGCTGCTCGACGGCCTGCTCGCGCTGGCGCGCGTGGAATCGGGTACGGCGGAACTCGCCGACCAGGACGTGTCGGGGGCGGTACGCGAACGAGTGGCGGCCTGGACGCCGGTCTTCCGCGACGCCGGCCTGGAGCTGACCGCGTCCGGGGTCCCGGAGAGTCTGCGGGCGCGCGCCCTGCCCGACGCGGTGGGCCGGGTCCTCGACGCGCTCCTCGACAACGCCGTCAAGTTCGTACCGTCCGGCGGCCATGTCAACGTGTACGCGGCACTCCGGGACGGCGAGGTGAGCGTACGGGTCGTCGACGACGGGCCTGGCGTGCCCGAGGAACAGTTGCCCCTGCTGCTGCGCCGCTTCGCCCGAGCCCCCGAGCACCAGAACATTCCCGGCAGCGGGCTCGGCCTGGCCATCGCCGACGAGATCGCCCGCCTCAGCGGCGGTCGGCTGACCGCGGCCCGCAACACCCCGCACGGCCTCGCCGTGGAACTCCGGCTTCCGTCCCGCTGACCGCGGCGCGGCCGGGCCGTCGTACGCCGGTTCAGTCGTAGACGGATTCAGTCGTAGACGGACCTGTAGTACGCGACCGCGCCGGGGTGAAGTGCCACCTCGCCGGTGGAGATGGCGAACCGGCGCTCCAGCCGCGCGCCCGCGGTCACGTCCCGCAGCAACACGCGCCACTGCTCGAACACCACCCGCAGCACCGCCTGCACCGCGTCTCGCGACACATCGGCACGGGCCATCAGATAGTTGCCGACCCCGATGGTGCCCATCGGTTGTCTCAGCCCGTAGGCCCCGGCCGGAAGCGTCACCGCCGTGTAGACGGGGCCGTACCGCTCGCGCAGCGCGCCCACCTGGTCCTCCAGCGGCAGGAAACGGAGCGGCCGTTCGCGGGCCAGGGCCGACAGCGCCGGTGTGGGCACGCCACCTGACCAGATCAGCGCGTCGACCGTGCCCGCGCGCAGTGCACGGACCGACTCGGAGAGCCCGAGCCTGCGCTCCCGTACCGCCCGTTCACCGGTCAGTCCGGCCGCTCGCAGCAACCGCCCCGCCACCACCTGTACGCCGGAGCCGGCCGCCCCGGCGGCGACCTGCCGTCCGGCGAGATCGCGCAGCGACCGCACCGGCCCGTCCGCGGGGACGGCCAGATGTGTGTAGTTCACATACACGCGGGCCAGCGCCGTCACCGCCGCCGGGCGCGAGAACGACCCCTGGCCCCGCACAGCGTCCTGCGCCACGTCCGCCATGGCCAGGGCCAGGTCCACCGAGCCCTCGTCCAGCCTGCGCAGATTGTCCACGCTCGCCGCGGTGCTCACCGGGGTGATCCGCAGCCGCGACTCGCTCTGCGCGACCGCCGTCGCCAATGCCTTCCCGAAGGCGTTGTACGGCCCGCCTTCCGGCCCAGTCGCCAAGCGCAGCCGCCCCACCGGCCCGGCGCTCGCGGCACACCCGACCAGCACGCCGGCCGCCATCACGCCGAGCCCGGCCTGAAGTACCCGTCGGCGACTCACCACTGCTTGGGTCACGCTCGAAGGGTAGCCGCGCGTCGGCGAACGCTCAGAGGGCGCCTGCAGCGGGGGTCCCTGAGTGCTACACATAGCAAGATCCATCACCGCCGGACTCGGTACGAGAACCCTCTCCGGACGGCCGACCAGGACAGCGACAGGACAACAGCCACACGCACACCCCGTCGGACGGTCTCCGGCGACCGGCTCCCGGTGTCGCCGCGCTTACGTGCCAAGTTGGGTAGTTACCCTGATGCGCACACCAGACCGCATGAAGCAAGATCTTTCGCGAGCCGCCGGGACCGCTCCCGGCCCCCGGCGCCGACGGCAGCCATCCCCCGGACGGCCGCGGTACCGGGACGGCGAGGTCCCGGCGGCTCCTCCTCCTCACAGTCGGCGCACGGCACCGCCGGCCGCGAGGACGTCGTCCACGACGGGGAGCATCGCCTCGCGCGTCGTGAAGATGCCTCGGAAAGTCTCGCGTCGACGGCGTGGAACCGTCCGTCTCCCACCTGGTGCGCACGCACAGGCGAAGCAAGGAGAAACATGACAACGAGTCGCCGTACCGTCATCACCGCGATGCTCGCCGCACCCCTGGCCCTGCTGCCGGAGTCGGCGACCGCCGAGCCGATACCGGGTGGCCCGTGGGTCTGCGGCGGTCAGCCGATCCAGTTGGACGGGCTGCACAGCAATGCCGAACTCACCGCCGAACTCGAGCGGCTGGCGCGGCAGCACCCCGACACCTTCACCCTTGAGGTCATCGGGCACTCGGTCGAGAACCGGCCGCTGCACTCCGCCACGGTCGGCACCGGCGCGCGCAAGATCCTCATGCTCACCCAGGTCCACGGCGACGAGCCACTGGGCACCGAGGCAGCACTGAAGCTCCTCACGACCGCCTGCGCCGACACCCCTGCCGCGAGGGCGTTGCGCGAGCAGATCACGATCATCGTGGTTTCCCGCATCAACCCCGACGGTTGGGAGCGCTACCAGAACCGGGACTTCGCCGAGGGCATCGACCCGCGGCGCAACTCCAACAACATCGACCTCAACCGCGCCTTCGGGCCGTACGACACCACCGACCCCGCCCTCGTCCCCGAGGCGGTCGCCGTGAAGAAGGTCGTGGCCGAGCACGAGCCCGACCTCATCCTCGACTACCACCACCAGGTCACCTACGCCACCGCCGACGGCGAAATGGCCACGATGTCCGTCCTGTGGTCCACCCACCCGGACGTCGACCCCGCGGTCGTGGACGACGGGCGCCGCGCCGCCGTCGTCATCGACGCGGCACTGAAGCGGAACGGGCACTCCACCGTGACCCTGTACCCGCGCAGCGACACCGCGACCACCGCGCGCAACGGGCTCGGCCTCGACGGCTACCCGACGCTCCTCATCGAGCAGCGCGGACAGCAGGAGGCCGGGCAGAAGGGCCACGGCACGCTCGTGGCCGAGGCCCTGAGGAGCATGCGGGCAGTAGCGGGATCGCTGGCCGACGGGTCCTTCGACAGCGTCGACCCCGCCCTGGCCGAGACCCTCCCCGAGCGCGGGGGCGTCGTGAAGTCCGACTGCTGACATCGCCCTCGAGGCCGGCCCCGGGCCGGTCGGCCAGTGATCCGGCATGCCGCGGCGACGGCTCACGGAGCCGCGGACGTCAGCGGCGGGACAGCATGGCGACCTCGTTCCCGAAACCGACCAGGATCCCGCCCTCCGGGGTGATGGCCACTGCATTGGCGGCGTGCGGGAAAACGAGTTCGTCGATGACGGTGGCCGGGTCGCCGGCCACGTCCCACACCCGTACCCGTCGCCGGGTGGCGACCACGGCGACCGGGCGGCCGCCGACCGTACCGGTGGCGAACGCGGTCATCTCGTGGGCCGGGCCGAACGGGGTGTCGTCGATCTCCTGGCCGGTGTCCGGGGCCCGGAACCGGACGGCGGAGTCGCTGTCAGGACCGACCGTCACCATGTAGGTACGACCGTTGGCCAGCAGCAACACTTCCGCCGGCACCAACCGGTCGCCATCGGTCATCGACTCGATGATCTCCGCGGGACGGTCGTTGCCGGTGAGTTCCAAGCGGGTGGCCAGATCCCAGACCCGCACTGCCGGTCCGTCGTGTTCCGTCACGGCGTAGGGATGGCCGTCGACCACTGCGGTCCGCACCTTTGTCACGCCGTCGTACTCGCCCACCCATTTGTCGGCGGACATGGTCGACCCCGCGAGCCGGCCGGTGGCAAGGTCCCGTATCTCCAGCGTCTCGTCCTCGCCGCCGGTGATGGCCACCGGCCGTCCGTCGAGCACCGTCGTCGCCGCTGCGGTCACCGCCCCCGCGTGGCCCAGGGCCCGATGGCCGACACCGGCGTCGCCGGACAACTCCCACACCCGGTTTCCGTCGGTGACAAGACAGCAGTCTCCCAGGGCCGCCGTCTTCAAGTTCTCCCCGGGGTAGATATCGGGGAGCCAGTCGGTGCACTGCAGCGGGTCGACGCTCCACACGTTGGCGGTGTGCAGCGGATTCCCCACGTACTCGTCACAACCGATGGTGAGCACGTGTGGCCGTCCGTCGATGGTCACGGCCGCCATCAACTCCAGAGAACGGTCGTCCCCCTCGTCACCATCGATTCGTTCGCCGGTGGCGGCATCCCACACTTCGACCCTGCCCTCGTAGCTGCCGGTGACCACGTGAGGTCGTCCGTCGACCGCCACAACCACCCACGACAGCAAATCGTCGCCGTCGTCAGGCTCCATCTCACAGACCACTTCCCGGGTGGTCAGGTCCCAGACCGCCACACTCTCCCCGTCACCGGCGACGGCGTGGGGCCTGCCTTCGATCGTGACCGACTCCACGTGGCCCGTCACCTGGGAGTTGTCACCGCGTGGCAGTACGCCAAGCAGTTGGCCCGTGGAAGGGTCGAGGACCCGCGGTCCGTCAGGACCGGCATAACTGACCGTGACCGGCCGGCCGTCGACCACCGCGGTCGTCTCTTCCTCGTCGGCCGCGGAGCTGGTGACCGGCGCCTGGCCAACCACCTCGCCGG
Source organism: Streptomyces sp. NPDC018693 (assembly GCF_044391385.1). NCBI lineage: Bacteria > Bacillati > Actinomycetota > Actinomycetes > Kitasatosporales > Streptomycetaceae > Streptomyces > Streptomyces sp. NPDC018693. The sequence continues at coordinate 139,365 of NZ_JBIRZZ010000004.1, forward strand.
TGGCCAGGTCGCGAAACACCATCGTGCTGTCGTCGAGGGTGATCACGGCAGGTCGGCCGTCGACGGCCACCACCGGCCGCGGCCAGCCGCCGTCGGAGTCGTCGAGGAAGCCAAGGAATCCGGGGTGGACTTCCTGGCCGGTGGCCCACTCCACCCGCCACCGCACGGCCGGCGCATCCGGTACCTCGACAGCGGCGATGCGCTCGGACAGGTCCCGGTCACCGAAGCGGGCCGCATCCACCGCCAGGATCTGCCGACGAGTTGCGGCGTCGGCGTCGTGGTGGGCGCGTGCCGACGCCCGGTACACCGCCACCGCCAACCGCGCCGCCGGCCCCGCGGCCACAGCGGTCAGCGCCATCACCTCTTCCGGATCCGCAGTCACCAGAAACGCCGGATCCGTCAACCGCTCATCCGCCAGGGCCGGCTCGCCGCCCCGCCCACCAACCCGAAGATCATCAGACATGGCCGGGACGATAGCCCTGCCCACCGACATCCACGACGCACACAGACACCCCGCAGCGAACCTCCGTGGTCAGTTGCGTGGTTCTACGTAACCACCGCGCTCGGCCGCGGCGCCGTCCCGCCCTTGATCGGAGAGGACCCCACAAGACTGCTGGACGAGCATTCACCCACGTCGGAGCCGACCTGCCGACCGCGCTGTGCGCCCACCACCGCGACGCGGAACGCACCGTACGGGCCGAGCCTCCCAGCCAGGTGCCGTTCCTCCAGGTGCTGTTCCTGCGTAGGCGCGCCTTCATCGAGCGGCCCCTCAGGGATCGAGAGCAGAGGTCATCGAAAGGTCAGGACGGCGAGTTCCGTGCCGAATGCGACGGCCAGACGCCCGTCCGGCGCCACCGCGACCGTGTTCACCATCGCGGGGAAGACGAGCTCCTCGCCGATCTGTTCGCCCGTGACCGCGTCCCACACCCGCACCGTGGCGTCCCAGCTCCCGGTGACGGTGACCGGGCGGCCGTCCACCGTGCCCAGCGCCACCGTGCACACCCCGTCCGTATGGCCGCGCAAAGGCTCACCGATCTGTCGGCCGGTGCCCATATCCGCCATCCGCGCCGTCCGGTCGTCGCTGCCGACCACCACGATCGTGCGGCCTCCCACCACTCCCGTGGCCAATGCCCGTACCGGGCAGGTGATGCCGGCCAGGGGCTCACCGATCTGCCGCCCCGTCGTCGCGTCCCACACCCGCACCGTCCTGTCGTCGCTGCCGGTGACACCGACCGGTCGGCCGTCCAGCATCCCCACCGCCACCGCGGTCACCTTGTCGGCGTAGCCGCGGCTGAACCGGCCGACCGACTCGCCTGTGGCCAGATCCCATATCTGCATGCGCTTGGTGCGGCGGTAGCCGTCGCTGGCGACGGCCACGAGGCGGCCGTTCACCGTTCCCATCGCCCGCGCGAGCATCAGTCCGTCCGGATTGCCCAGTGGTTCGCCGACGGGCGCGCCCGTGGCCACGTCCCACACACGTACGGCGTGGTGGTCATAGCTCCCCGTGACCGCGACCGGGCGGCCGTCCACCGTTCCCGCCGCCACGTGGAGCACCTCACGGGTATGGGCGGTGAGGGGGGCGCCGACGGTCTCACCTGTGGCGAGGTCCCACACGCGGGCCGTTCCGTCGGCGCTTCCGGTGACGGCGACGGACCGCCCGCCCACGTCCGCTGTCGCCACCGCGACCACGGTGTCGCCGTGGCCGGCCGGTGGTTCGACGATGTGCCGGCGTTCCGTCAGGTCCCACACGCGTACGGTGTGGTCGGTTCCGGCGGCCTCAGCGGCGGTGACCACGACGGGGGCGCCGTCCACCTCCGCCACCGCCAGGCAGCCCACCTGGTCGGTATGGCCGGTCAGCGGGTCACCGACCTGCTCACCCGTACTCAGATCCCACACCCGGGCTGTGTTGTCGCCGCCGCCGGTAACGGCAACGGGCCTGCCGCCCCAAACGGTTGTCGCGACGGCCGACACCCTGTGGGAGTGGCCGGTCAGCGGGTCACCGACCGGTTTGCCGGTGCCGAGGTCCCACACCCTCACCGTCGCGTCGTAGTCGCCCCCGGTCACGGCGAGCGGCCTGCCGTCCACCACGGCCGTCGCCACCGCCAGCACCTGTTCGGTGTGGCCGGTCAGCGGGGCGCAGCGCTGCTTCCCGGTGTCGAGGCCCCACACCCGGACCGTGGCCCCGCTGCCGGTGACGGCGACGGGGCGGCCGTCCACCACAACGGTCGCCACCGACTGCACCCAGAAGTCGTGGCGGGCCAAGGGCTCGCCGATCTGCCGTCCGGTGCCGAGGTCCCACACACGGGCCGTTCCGTCGCTGCCACCGGTGACGGCCACGAGGCGGCCCTCCACCACAACGGTCGATACGTCCAGCACCCAGCCGTCGTGGCCGGTCAGGGGCTCACCGATCTGCTGACGGCCGGTGAGGTCCCACACCCGGGCTGTTCCGTCCTCGCCTCCGGTGACGGCGACGGGGCGCCCGTTCAGAATCCCCGTCGCCACCGTCCGCACCGTGGCGTCGTGGCCGGTAAGGGGTTCACCGACCAGCTCGCCGGTCGCCACGTCCCACACCCGCAGTGCCCTGCCGTCGCCACCGCGCCACGTGGGAGCCACGGCGACGGTACGGCCGTCCACCACGGCTGTCGCCACAGACGGCACCGTCCAGCCGCTCAGGGCGTACCGGAACCGGCAATCGACCCTTCCTGCGGTGGCCCACTCCACCGCCCACCGTGCGTGATTCCCTCCGTCCACAGGTACGGCGGAGATCCGGGCGGCCAGCTCCCGGTCGCCGTACCGGGCGGCGTCCAACGCCAGCACGTGCCGACGCACCACGGGCGTGGCGCCCCGGTGCAGATGTGCCGAGGCACGGTACACCGCCGCCACCGAGCGAGCCCGAACGCCCGGCACCGCCTCCAGCAGCGCCCGCACCCGCTCGAAGTCCCCGTGCACCAGCAATGCCGGATCCGTCCACCAGGCGCCCTCCCCAACCGGACCGGTGCCCGAACCGCCGTCACGCACACCCACGATCAGTTCACCCCGCCGATCACGGCTCTGCCCTCGGCGGCGGCGGCCGCGAAGAACGCGCCCAAGTCCTCGAACTCGTCGACCTCGCCGTCCTCGTCCTCCTCGTCCCGGTCGGCCGCTTCGTCGGCGTCCCAGCCTTCCGCGACCAGCCCCTTCGCGACCTGCCGGACCTCGCCGGGGGTGAGAACGAAGGCGGGTCCGTAGCAGAACTCGTCGTACCCGTCGATGACCTCGCAGCCGTGGCCGGTCGCCCTGGCCAGCCCCCACTCCGTGGTGCCCTCCTCGGTCTCCGCAGGGGCTTCGGCGGTGGCAACAAAATTGCGGTAGTCCTCCCCATAGGAGTCCGGCCCCGGGCGAAAGCCCTGAGGGAGCGGTGCGGGGTCGTCCTTCTGGAAGAAGAGAGCGTGGATCAGTTCGGGCTTCTCGCGCACCTCCGTCAGCAGCGAAGGTTCGATCTTGGCGAGTTCCAGCCACATGGACACGGGCTCCTACTTCCTTTCCGACGTTCCAGACGTTCGATCAGCAAAGAGCGCGGTGAACTCGGGGTTGCCGTGCAGATCGCGCAGGTCCTCGTCGTCGTGCATCGAGGCGAAGTCGGTGTAGCCGTGCTGCTTGGCGGCACGTATGAACTCCAGTGCCCGCCCGTGGTCGCCGGCCCGGGCCGCGACACATGCGGCGTTGTGGAAGATGTACGGCGCGCGCGGGGCATGGTCGAGGGCGGCCGGCAGCAGAGCCTCCGCACGGGCGAGGGCGTCATGCAGCAGACAGGCGTGGAGCAGCCGGTTGTACGCCTGGGCGGGCGCGTCGTCGGGGAAGGCGGTGACGAACTCCAGGGCGGTGATGCTCTCCGCCGGTGGGATCGGCGGCGTTGGTGAGCAACCCCAGGAGCCAGGTGAAGCTGTCGGGATCGGCGCGCCACTGAGCGTCCCAGTCGCCCCCGTGAAGTCGGCTGAGCTGTTCGAGGAGTTCCTCACCGCGTTCGCGTGCGGTGGGGCCGAGGAAGCGCTGCGGGTCGACGAGGCGGGTCAGCCATGCCGCTGTCGCGCGGTGGTCGCGGAAGCCGCCGGGGAGCTCGTCGGCGGTCAGCTGCCAGGCCAGACCCGCCGTGAACAAGGTCGACGTATGGTGCCAGCCACCGGTCTTCAGCGGCAGCAGGTACCGGTCGACCTCGGCCAGGGCGACGGGGAACTCTCCGCGGGACACATCGCCGAGGGTGGGGCGCTCGCCCGCACGGATGACGGTCCCGCCCCCTGGTGAGGGGGTCACGGTGATGCCGGGGGTGGTGAAGTCCGGCGGTGCGTGGCCGGCGAGGTACGTGGCGAAGGCCGGGCCGAGGACGGTCAGCCATCCGGCGCCGACGACGCGCTCGGTCGCGGCTTCGAGCCAGCCGTCGCCGTATCCGACGTCGAGGGCGAAGAAGCGCCGGCACCAGGAGAAGACGCGCTGGTACGGGTCCTTGGCGGCGTCGGGGTCGAAGACGTAGGCGCTGTATCCGCCGTGGCCCGACCGGACCGGCAGCAGCGCGGCGAGTTCGTGGGCCAGCCGCGCGAGCCGTTCGGGGTCCTCGTCGGCGGGGACGATGACCTCGCAGAACGAGGCCCGCGGCCTGGCGTCCTCGTCCGTGGGCGGTATGCCGCGGACGTTGAGCGTGTAGTTGCGCCCGGCCCTGCCCTTCGCCCTGCCCTTGCCCTCGCTCTTACCCTTCGCCTTGGCCTTGGCCTTGATCGAGACTCGGATGCCGAAGTGCCCGCCGACATCGACCCGCAGGTCCCGCACCCATGACTCGTCGTCGGGGTGCTCGGCGTCCTCCGGGAAACCGCCGAACGCGCTCGGCACGGCCCAGGCCATGGTGCCGTCGATGGGGAAATGCCGGCGGAACGCGCGGAAACAGCCGACGACCTCGTCCGGTGACGGATACGCGCCGAGGTAGAGCACCAGACTGAGCATCACCGACGCCTTGGACTTCTTCTTGCCCACCACCAGGTCGCCCGGCTCGACGGCAGGTGGCATCGGGTCGTGCGCCGGCGGCGTCGTGGCAACCGGGGCCGCAGGCCCGCTGTTCGGCGTGCGGCGCAGCTCGTCGAGGAGCCGGGCATCCTTGGCAGCGCGGTGCGCCGGGGTCCAGTCGGTACGGGCGGCGTCCTCGTACGCCAGCAACTGGTCCAGATACTCCTGCACGGCTTCGAGCCTGCCGGCCAGATACGCCCCGAAGTCGGGGTAGCGGCCCTCCTCCTCGTACAGGAAGTCGACGACCTCGCCGCTGTCAAGCAGCAGCACCAGCAAGGGGTCGTTGTCGCAGGCGCCGATGACGAGGGCGTCGCGCAGTTCCTCGGGGGCTTCGCAGTCCTCCAGCGTCTCCTCGTGGTACGGGTACGCCCCGTCCGCGTCGATCAGCTCTGCGGTGCCGAAGAGGGTGATGCCCCAGGGGAAGCCCTGCCAGCCGTCGTGCAGACGCAGGAACTCCAGGTACTCCGGCGGGAGACCACCGTCCCGGATCCGCTGGGCCTCGGCGAGGGCGGACGCCGACGCCGGGCGGGCGCGGCGCCGAGGCCGGCTCGTCACCCTCACGTTCCGCTTTCTCTGCCAGCGCGGCCAGGATGCGGGAGACCGTCATCTCGATCATCACGGCCTCCGGCCAGTCGTCTCGTGCGCCTTCGGCCGGGTGAGCGCGGCGCCGGCCTCCTCACCGGGAGCGTTCCTCAGTAGATCGGTTCCGATCACGTTCGCTGTTTCCTTGTGGCTTTTCAGGGCGGATTCGCCGCAGAGGGCCGCCGTCCGTGGTCTCTCCGCGGCCTCGTCGGCGAAGTGCGCCGCGAGGGGGTCCCGGTCCGGGTCGTACGGTGGCTCAGGGTAGAGCCTGGCCCATGCCGTGCGGCATGGGCATCCGTGGAACTACCCAATGTCATACGGAACCTCGACCTGCTCGGGGTGTTTGGTCGGGGCGTTGTCAGAGGTACGCCCTACATTTCCGGCATGAACGATGCCACGAACTGGACTCCCCTCGGTGCCGGGGAGCAACTGCCCATCGACATGGCCGCGATCCGGGAGGTCGCCGCAGCGATACGGGCCGAGCGGGCCCAGGTGCGCGAGGCCGCCGGTGTCCCGGACGACGGCGGCTGGATCACCGAGTTCCGCTGGATCACCGAGCTGGTGGCGCCGGACTTCGGCAGCTACCAGGAGCTCCTTGCCGAGCTGGCCGACGGCTACAACCACGAACAGGTGCCGTCGCTGCCCGTACTCTGTGCCAGGGCTCTCGGGGAGAGCGGTACGACCCGGGTCGTGGACGGTGACTGCCTGGTGCGGGAGCCGTTCTTCCACCACGGGGACCTGGTGGTGAAGGGCCACCTGGGCGTGATGGCCCCCTTCGTGGTCACCGGCTCGCTGACGGTCGAGGGGGTGCTGACCGACTGCGCCCCCAAGTCGGTGGTGGCCGTCCACGGCGGCGTGCGGGCCCGCGGGGTGTTCACCGACGGTGAGATGTCCATCCGTGGCGACGTCGACGCCGAGGTGGTGTACGGCAGTTACAACGACCACACCCTCCAGACGGGCGTCATCCGAGCCCGCCTGGTCATCGAGGACGAACACGAGACGATCGCCTCAGATGTCCAGGCGGAGCTCTACTTCGACACGCTCGACTTCCAGCAGGGATACGGCGAGGGCGTCCAGGAGCAGCTGCGCGAGCTGCTGGTGGACGAGGTGTTCGCCGCGGACGAGGACGAGGACGAGGACGAGGACGAGGACGAGGAGATGCTGAGCAGTGAGCTGCTCCTGGCCAGGCTGCACGAGGGCCTGCCGGTCTTCCGGTCGGACGCCGGGGCAGAGGATCACTGAGCGAGTGCATTCGCCTGTGTGATTTCAGGCCCCCGGCGGGGCCATGGGATCACCGGCGTCCACATTCCAGGTCTCGGGCAGCTCCGCGCCGCAGAAGACGCACACGAAGTCGTCCTCGCGCACGATGTTGTGCTCCTGGCATCGTTCGCAGCGCCGGAACACGACCTCGTGGTGGAAGCCGTCGGAGTAGGCGGCGACTCCCGCGCGGCGCAGCGCCGCGGCGACCGGCAGCCAGGACATGCCGTCGGGGCAGTAGCCGGTCGACTGGTTGCTGACGAAACGGGGCATCCAGACACCGGCGGCGCGCGTGAAGGCGACTTCGCCCGCGCCCAGGACCCGGCCACCGCCGGCGCACACCACATGTTCGCTGCGGCGCGGCGCCAGCCGCAGGAACCCTTCCATGTCGACCACGAAGGTGAAGGGCTCGTCGAGTTCGGAGGCGGGCTGTTCGCGGACCCAGGCGTCGAAGTCGGCCGGTGAGCGAATCGTACGGGCGCCCCCACCACCCGCCTGGAGGGCGGCGGCCAGGAGGGCGGCGGGACCGACGTACCGGTAACTCCGCGGCGTCAGAAAGCCGTCGATCACCTCGTGCAGCAGCTCCGGCCGGTCGAGATGCACATCGTGGCCCGCGCCCCGGACGACACGGAGCGTGGTGTCCCCGGGACGGCGGCTCGCCATCGAGGTGGCCTCCTCGGGACACATGTCCCCGTCGTCGCCGCGCACGACGAGGGCGGGGCAGATCACGTCGTCCCACTTCCGCCAGTAGTTGCGGTGGGCGAGTTCGGCGACGGAAGCGGTCATCAGGGCGGGGTCGAAACGGGGGTGGAGGCCGTCGTCGCGAGGTTCGAGGCCGGAGGCCCAGGCGTGGGCGGCGGCCGGGCTGCCGCCGAAGAACCGCGCCGCGGCGGAAGGGGACTCGAAGGGAACGGGCCAGGAGGAGAGCCACTGCCCTATGTGCCCGGGAAGGTCCGGTACGGGACCGTCGGGGCCGGCCTCGATCAGGATCAGGGCGCGGACCAGTCCGGGGTGGGCGGCGGCGGTGAGCATCGCGGTGTGACCGCCCAGGGACTGCCCGACGAGGACCACCGGGCCGCTGTCCGGGAGCAGTTGCCCGATGACGGCGACCACATCGCGTACGTACGCCGCTCGTGAGACGTCCGTCGGCTGCCGCTCGCTCGCGCCGTGCGCGCGGGCGTCGTACGCGATGACCCGGTGGCGCGGCAGCAGCAGCTCGGCGAGGGCGTCCCACTCCCCCATGTGGCCCGCGAGTCCGTGCAACAGCAGGACGGGGGTGCCGTCTCCGCCGTAGTCGCGGTACGCGAGACGGACCTCACCGTGTACGACACCTGATGCGGCACGGGGCTTCATGGCTCCGGAGTGTGGGGGCGGTACGGCGGCCGGACAACTCCTTTTCCGATCGGGGACATCGACGTGGGGACGGATATGACCGACCAGGTGCCCGCGTGGCCTCGGATTCCGTAGAACTGCGTAATCGGCTACGGACCTCCCCTGAGTACGGCCGACGGGCGGAGTGGGTGTCAGTGGGCGTGGCTACAGTGCCGGTTGTGTCTGGGGCCCCCAGTCGGCGGCCCGGAGTGTGGTCCGGGTGCAGGCATGGGCGCGGGCGCATGCGCGGTCGGCCGGTCCCGGGCTCCGCCGGGGGCATCGGCAAGAGCCGCTGACATCCCTTCGTGCAGTGGTGAAGTGACGTGACGTGATGAGGAGTTGCGATGACCGAGGCGACCGAGCGCGCCGGGCGATCCGCGGTACCGGTTGCACCGGAACCGGTCCGCATACGCTGCCAGGGCGCGGAGCATGAACTCGTGATGCGGGACGGCCGGTTGCGTACGTGCGACCACGGGCCCGGCGAGGAGGAGCGCGAGGAGGTCGTCAGGGCGCTGGGCGGTGAGTTGTCGGCGTGCTTCGCGGTGCTGCGTGCCTGGTACGGGGGCGAGTCGGTGCCCGAGGAGCTGGAGGCGCAGCGGCGGCGGCTCTTCGGCGCGGCCCGGGCGGGAGACACCGCGGCTGTCACGGCCCTGCTGGACGCGGGTTGGGATGTTGTAGTGCCGGAGGCCGGGACCGGGAAGACACTGCTGCATCTGCTGGCGGTGCTGGACCACACGGTTCTGCTCGACCGGTTGCTGAAGGCGGGGGCGGATGTCAACGCCACCGACGGCGAGGGGCACAGTGTGCTGCGGAGCGTGGTGTGCGAGGGCGGTTCGCCGGAACTGGTGCGGGCGCTGGCGGACTCCGGGGCGGATCCGACGGTCTTCGCGGGCGAGTTGTTCGTCTGGCTGGAGGACCACCGACAGGATCTCGATTTTCTCGTCGAGCAGCTCGACGACCTCATGACGGAACGGTCGCTCGCGGCCGCGTGACCACGCCGGGCGGCAGGAGCCGGGGCGCCGGAGCGGGGAAACGTGCCCGTCGGCCGGGCGGCGGGCGTCGGCTCCGTCACAGCCGCCGTGCTGCCCTCTATGGCCGGGGACGGTACCGCCCCGGCCGGAAGCCCCAGACGGAAGCCTCAGCCGGAGGCCCCCAGCCGGAACCCGTAGCCGCTGCCGGACGTCTCGTACGGCCACTCGCAGGCCCTTGTCACAGCCCCGCGCGGCGATCGGCCGCGCCCGGGGACAGAACCACCCAGGAGCAGAGCGTATGACCACCACCGTGACGACCACCGCGCAGACTCAGGCCGGTCCTTCGGGCGGCACCGCGAAACCACGCGGTGCCGCGCGGGCGGCGCAGGGCGCGGAGGCGGGCGCCGGCGGGGACCGGCTGGCGGTGGCCGACGAGCTGGTACGGCAGCTGGGCCAGACGCGGACGGAGCCGGCTGCCGATGCCCAGCTGGAGGCGCTGGCGCTGGCTGTCGCGGCGAACCTGCCGGTGCTGCTGTGGGGTGAGCCGGGCATCGGCAAGACGGCGGCGCTCCAGCAGCTCGCCGCCGGACTGGACACGGCTCTGGAGACGGTGATCGCCAGTGTGCACGAGCCGTCGGACTTCGCGGGCCTGCCGGTGGTGGGCGACGATCCGGCGGTACGGGGTGTGCCCATGGCCCCGCCGGACTGGGCGGTACGGCTGGCCGAGCGGGGCCGGGGGGTGTTGTTCTTCGACGAGTTGTCCTCCGCGCCGCCCGCGGTGCAGGCCGCGTTGCTGCGGGTGGTGCTGGAGCGCCGGGTCGGCAGCCTGGCGCTGCCCGCGAGTGTCCGGGTGGTGGCGGCGGCCAATCCGCCCTCCAGTGCCGCCGACGGCTGGCATCTGAGCCCGCCGCTGGCCAACCGGTTCGTCCATCTGCGCTGGACGCACGATCCGCGGGTGGTGGCCCGCGGTTTCGCGGGGACCTGGCCGCGGATCCCGGTCCCCGCCGTACGGGCGGAGCGCATGCCCTCCGCCGTCGCCCGGGCCCGAGGGGTGATCTCCGGGTTCCTCACCGCACGCCCCGGCCTGATACACCGCCTGCCCGCGGACGCCGAGGCGCGCGGCGGGGCCTGGCCCTCGCCGCGGACCTGGGAGATGGCGCTGCGGCTGCTGGCGTTCGGCTACGCCGCGCAGGCCGGGCGTGAGGCACTAGCGTCCGCGCTGGTCGGCGCGGTCGGTGACGGCCCGGGTGTGGAACTCCTTTCCTACGTGGAGGAACTGGACCTTCCCGACCCGGACCAGGTGCTGGCCGACCCCGCGGCGTTCAGCCTGCCCGAGCGGGGCGATCGGCAGCTGGCGTTCCTGACCGCCGTGGTAGCCGCCGTGCAGAGCTCCACCACCCGGCAGCGGTGGGAGGCCGGCTGGGAGGTACTGGCCAAGGCCGTGGACGCGGGCGTACCGGATGTCGCGGCGCGGGCCGCGTACGACCTGGCGGCGCTGCGGGACACCGACTGGCCCGTCCCCGCGGTGGTCGGCGCCTTCGTCGACGTACTACAGGCCTCCGGTCTCCTCACCGCTGCGGGGCGGTGAGCGGCGTGGCTCCCTCCCGCTCCCCTGCCGCCGCCCCGGCGGACGCCGTCCCGCAGCGCATCGGCTCACCTCCCGCCCAGAGCACCGGTCCGGGACCGGGGGGCGTCCGCCCAGGACCAGGGGACATCCCCCCGGGACCAGGGGACGCCCGCCCGGACCCGCATACCGCGTCGCCCGCCGACCGGCAGGACGCGGACCCGGACGCGCCCACCGACCCGCCCGCCGACCCCCGCAGAGCGGCAGGCGGGACAGCGCGACTGGACCGCACCCGGCTGCTGGCCGCGCGGCTGCGCGCGGCGGGACACCGCCCCTATCTGGCCACCGCCCTGTACGCGCTGACCGTCGTCCCCTCCACCGACGTACCCACCATGGCCGTCGACCCGCACTGGCGCTGCTACGTCAACCCCGCCTTCGTCGACGCCACCCCCGTGGAGGAACTGGCCGCCGTGTGGATCCACGAGGTCGCGCATCTGCTGCGCGACCACCACGGCCGCTACGAGCGCCTGGACACCGCCCAGCAACGCGGGCACGAGCTGGCCAACATCGCCCAGGACTGCGAGATCAACGACGATCTCGTCGCCGACGGCCTGCCCCTGCCCGCCGGAAGCATCACCCCCGACCTCTTCCGCCTCCCCAAGGGCCTGCTGTTCGAGGACTACCTGCGCCGCCTCCCACCCCTCACCAAGATCACCTGCTCCTGCGAGTGCGGATCCGGCGCCCACGGCCGGCGCATGCCCTGGGACCTCGACACCCCCGACGCGCCCTCGCTCTCGCCCGTCGAAGCCGAATCGATCCGCCGCCAGACCGCCGAAGCCGTCCGGCAGCACGAACGCAACCGCGGCACCGTACCGGCCGGCTGGAAACGGTGGGCCGAGCAGATCCTCGAACCCACCGTCGACTGGCGCCGCGTCCTGACCGGCGCGGTCCGCGAGGCATGCGCCTGGGCCATGGGCGCCCTGGACTACCACTACAACCGCCCCGCCCGCCGCTCCGCCGCCCTGCGCGGCGTCGTCCTGCCCGGCCTGCGCCGCCCCCTGCCCAGAGTCGCCGTGATCGTCGACACCTCCGGCTCCATGAACGACGACGACCTCACCGCCGCCCTCACCGAGATCGCCGGAGTACTGCGCGCCGTGGGGGTGGGCGGCAACCGCGTCAGCGTGCTGTCCTGCGACGCCGACGTCCACACCGCGCGGGAGGTCCACACGCTCGGCCAGGTGGAACTGCTCGGCGGTGGCGGCACCGACATGCGGGTCGGCATCGACGCCGCCCTCACCGGCCCGCAGTCCCCCAACGTCGTCATCGTCCTCACCGACGGCCACACCCCCTGGCCCGAACACCCGCCCACCGCACGGCTGGTCGCCGGGCTCATCGGCGACAACCCGCCGCAGCCCCCGGCATGGATCGAAACCGTTCACATCACGCCGTAACGGGCGGTACCTACGGCACACACCACACCATCCGCACATCCATCACCGGCGCAGCCAGGTTCCGAACTCCCCGCACGCACCGGTCCCCTGAACGACGCCCGGCCCCGAACCGCGCCCGGCACCACCCCCTGCCCGCCGACCCACCTCCCACCTCCCACCTGACCGACCCGCCCACCGCCAAGGACACGAGCCCGTCATGCAGCACACGCCCACCCCGACCGCCCAGCAAACCTCCGCGCCCCGCGAAGACGCCGACACCCTGCTGACCGACCCCGCGTTCCTGCTGAACGCCCACCCCGACGACGTCACCGCCCTGTTCGCGCACGCCCGCAGCCGCCCGGCCCGGGCGATGGTGCACCTGTACCGCACCGCTCTGCGGCACGGACCCACCGCCCTGCCCTGGCTCCTCGACCTCCACACCCGCCGCACCGGCATCCCCGGCCCCACCTCCGTGCCGGCCACGGACAACACGGCGGCCTGGCGCGCGACGTGGACCAGCAGCCCCCAGCGTCGCCAACCCGTCCAGGACAGCGGAGCACGGGGGGACAAGGTCGCGACCGGGATCGTGAACGGCCGCCCCGTCGCCGTCACCGGCAGCAGAGACGGCTCCCTGCGGGTGTACGACCTGCTCACCGGCCGGATGACCGGCGCACCCCTGGTCGGCCACACCTGCGGCGTCGGGGCGGTGGCGACAGTGATGATCGACGGCAGGCCCGTCGCCGTCACCGGCCACTACGACAACAAGGTACGGGTGTGGGACCTCACCACCGGCCGGCAGGTCGGCGAACCCCTCATCGGCCATCAGGATGAAGGTGGTCCACGCCGATATGGGGTGGGTGCGGTGGCGACAGCGATGGTGGACGGCAGGCCCGTCGCCGTCACCAGCAGCAACAGCGACGAAACAGTGCGGATATGGGATCTCTCCACCCGCCGACAGATCGGCGAACCCCTGACCGGCCGCGCCCACTGGATACAGGCGGTGGCGACAGCGACGGTGGACGGCAGGCCCGTCGCGGTCACCAACAGCAACAACCACACGGTACGGGTATGGGACCTCACCACCCGCCGACAGATCGGCGAACCGCTGACCGGCCACACCAAGTCGGTGTGGGCGGTGGCGACGACGGTGGTCGACGGCCGGCCCGTCGCCGTCACCGGCAGCGAAGACCACACGGTACGGGTATGGGACCTCACCACCCGCCAACAGATCGGCGAACCCCTGACCAGCCACACCAACGGCGTTGGGGCGGTGGCGACAGCGGTGATGGACGGGCGGCCCGTCGCCGTCACCGTCGACCGCAATGCCACGATGCGGGTGTGGGACCTGGCCACCGGCCGGCAGGTCGGAGAGCCTCTGACCGGCCACACCGAGTCGGTGTGGGCGGTGGCGACAGCGATGGTCGACGGCCGGCCCGTCGCCGTCACCGCGAGCCCTCTGCAGGTGCGGGAGCTGGACGAGGTACACACCGACGCCCCCGCCGCGAACGGCACCGCCGCCGCTCACACCAAGACGGTGCACGCGGCCACCATGACAACCGTCGGCGGACGCGACCTCCTCCTCACGGGTGGCGAGGACCGCAAGATCAAGATCTGGGACCCGGCCGGGGGCAACGGTGCCGGTGAAGGCCTCGGCAGGGCCCACACCGGACCCGTCCGCGCCGTCACCACCTTCTCTCTGGACGGGCAGCCCACCGCGGTCACCGGCAGCGGCCGCACCCTCCGGATCTGGAACCTCACCACCGGCCGGCTCATCCGGGAGCAGTCCACGCCACGAGCTGTCCGCGCCCTCGCCACCCACACCGTCGACAGCAAACCGGTCATTCTCGCCGCCGTGGACACCTGGCTGCGCGTCATCGACCCCGAGACCGGCCGCGCAAGCCGTCTACCCCACCCCGCGAAGGTCACCGCCGTCACCACGGGCCACCTCGACGACCGTCCCATCGCCGTCACACGCAGCGAGGACAACTTGGTGCGTGTGTGGGATCTGGCCACCGGTGAGCAAACCGGTCCAGCCCTGGAAGGCGACAGCGACTTCAATTGGGGCTGTGGTCTGGCGACGGCGGTGGTGGGCGGGCGGCCCATCGCCGTCATCAGCAGCGCGGGCACGGTGCGGGTGTGGGACCTCACCGCCGGGCGGCAGATCCGCGAACTCCTGACCGGCGACAGCTACGGGATGCAGGCGTTGGCGACCGCGGTGGTGGACAGGAGGCCCGTCGCCGTCACCGGCGGCTGGGACAAGTCGGTACGGGTATGGGACCTCACCACCCGCCAACAGACCGGCGAACCCCTGACCGGCCACACCGGCAGCGTGGAGGCACTGGCGACAACAGTGCTGGACGGACGGCCCGTCGCCGTCACCGGCAGCGACGACAAGACGGTACGGCTGTGGGACCTGACCACCCGCCGGCAGATCGGCAAACCCCTCATTGGCCACACCCGCAAGGTAGAGGCGGTGGCGACGGCGATGGTGGACGGACGGCCCGTCGCCATCACCGGCAGCGAAGATCACACGGTACGGGTATGGGACCTCACCACCCGCCAACAGATCGGCAAACCCCTGACCGACCACAGGCGCGAGGCGGAGGCGGTGCCAGACAGCCGCCCCGGCACCACGACCGCCACCAGCAGCGGCGGCCAGGCCGGTGAAGATCTCGGCGGCACTCACACCGGAACCGTCCGGGCGATCACGCCGCTCCACCTGGACGGGCAGCCCACCGTGGTCACCGGCAGCGGCCGCAGGCTCGGCATATGGGACCTGGACACCGGCCGACTCGTCCACGAGGAGTCGACCGTCCGCGCTGTCCTCGCACTCGCCACCCACACTGTCAAGGGAAAGCCCGTCGTCCTCGCCGCCGTGGACACCTGGCTGCGTGTCATCGACCCCGAGACCGGCCGCGCACGCCGACTGCCCCACCCCGCCACCGTCACCGCCGTCACCACCGGCCACCTCGACGGCCGGCCCGTCGCCATCACCACCACCAGCGCCCGCACCGTCCACACCTGGGACCTGACCACCAGGAAGCCGCTCACCCCCGCCCGCACCCGCCCCGGCACCGTCCACGCGGTCCATCTGACGTCTGTCGCCGACCGGCCGACCCTCCTGACCGCCCTGGGCCGCTGGCTGCGCCTGTACGACCCCCACACCGGTGCCCCCAGCAGCCCTCTGCTCACCGGCCACACCCGGCCCATCACCGCCCTCACCACCACAACGATCCGCGACACCCCCGTAGCCGTGACCGGCAGCGCGGACACCACCCTCCGCACCTGGAACCTCACCACCCCCACCCCGACCCCCCTCGGCCCCCCACTCCCCTTCCCCCACCCGATCACCACCCTCACCCCCACCCCCGACGGCGACCTCATCGTCACCCACGGCCCCGAAACCACCCGCCTCACCCCAAGGCCGTGAAACCGAATCCCGACCCATAGGACACCTGCGGCGGCCCAGACAACCGAAAGCGGTCGGCCGGACCGGACCACGTACTCGGCCCCGTACGCCGAGACCGCGGCAGGGGCGGGGGGAGCCACTGCGTATGGCGCCACCCGCACATCGCCGACACCAGGGGCCGAACTCCTCGCGCCAGAACCCCTTATCGGCGCCACCGCCCCGGACCGTCACCGGCACAGCCGACTGCCCACCACAGAGGACCACGATCCCGTCATGCAGAACACCGACCCATCGCCTGCCTCGCCTGACACGCCCGTACGCCCCGCCGGTGACGGGGCCGGCCCCACCACCACGACCGCTCAGCAGACGTCCGCGGCCCCCGAAGTCGCCGACACCCTGCTGACCGACCCCGCGTTCCTGCTGAACGCCCACCCGGACGAGGTCACCGCGCTGTTCGCCCACGCCCGCAGCCGCCCGGCCCGGGCGATGGCCCGCGCGTACTGCACGGCACTCCACCACGGGTCGGCCGCCCTGCCCTGGCTCCTCGACCTCCACGGCCGCCGCGCCACCATCCCCGGCCCCACCCCTGTGCCGGCCACGGGCAACACGGCAGCCTGGCGCACCACATGGACCAGCGCCCCCCGACCAGGCGACCGGCTCGTCCGCGAGACCGGCCCCGGAGCGTTGACGGTAGTGACAGGGGTCGTGGACGGCCGGCCCGTCGCCGTCAACGGCAGCTACGGCGACACGGTCCTGGTATGGGATCTGTCCCCCTACCGGCAGATCAGCAAGCCCCTGATCGGTCACACCGGCCAGATGCATGCGGCGGCGGTGGGCGTGGTGGACGGCCGCCCTGTCGTCGTCACCGGTGATGGGGTCTGGGACCTGTTCACCGGTGAGCAGGTCGGCAAACCCATGGCCGGCGGGGCACGAGCGGTGTCGTTGGGGGTTCTGGAGGGGCGCCCCATCGCCGTCACCGGCGGCTGGGACCACACGGTACGGGTGTGGGACCTCACCACCCGCCAACAGATCGGCGAACCCCTGACCGGCCACACCAGCGATGTGGTCGCGGTGGCGACGGCGGTGGTCGACGGACGGCCCGTCGCCGTCACCGGCAGCTGGGACGACACCGTACGGGTATGGGACCTCACCACCCGCCAGCAGATCGGCGAACCCCTGACCGGCCACACCGACTCGGTGTGTGCCGTGGCGACGGCCGTGGTCGACGGCCGGCCCGTCGCCGTCACCGGCAGCTGGGACCACACCGTACGGGTATGGGACCTCACCACCCACCGGCAGATCGGCGAACCCCTGACCGGCCACACCGGCTGGGTGGAAACGGTGGCGGCAGCTGTGCTGGACGGACGGCCCGTCGCCGTCACCGGCGGCGGCCACCCGGACGCGACTGTGCGGGTGTGGGACCTCACCACCCGCCAACAGATCGGCAAGCCCTACACCGGCCACTCCGTTTCGGTGGAGGCAGTGGCGGCGGCGGTGGTGGACGGCCGGCCCGTCGCCGTGACAGCCGAATCTGGTGGCACGGCGCGGATGTGGGACCTGGACGAAGTGCACACCGGTCTGCGGAACACACCGGATGCTCTGCACAGCAGGACCATACGTGCGGCAGCGGTGACGGCCGTCGGTGAACGCACCCTCATGCTGACCGGCGGTGAGGAACAGAAGGTCACGGTGTGGGACCCGGCCACCGGCCGCACCGCGGGCGACGATCTCGGCGGCCCCTACCCCGGACCCATCCGTGCGATCACCACCCTCCTGGTGGACGGGCAGCCCATCGCCGTCACCGGCAGCGCCCGCACACTCCAGATGCGGCAGCTCACCACCGGTGAACTCCTGCGCGAGGAGTCCGCCAACCGGGACTATCTGGCGCTGGCCACCCACACCGTCAAGGGCAAGCCCGTCGTCCTCGCCGCCGTACACACCTGGCTGCGCGTCATCGACCCCGAGACCGGCCGCGCCCGCCGACTGCCCCACCCCGCCACCGTCACCGCCGTCACCACCGGCCACCTCGACGGCCGACCCGTCGCCATCACCACCACCGACCAGCACACCATCCACACCTGGGACCTCACCACCAAGAAGCCACTCACCCCCGCTTACACCCGCCCGACCGCCGTCGGCGCCCTCCACCTGACCACCATCGACGAAGAACCGGCCCTCCTGACCGCCTTCGGCCGCTGGCTACGACTGACCGACCCGCGCACCGGCGCCCACACCACCTCCCTGATCTCCGGCCACACCCGGCCCATCACCGCCATCACCACCATGACCATGGGCGACACCTCCATCGCCGTGACCGGCAGCCACGACACCACCCTCCGCACCTGGAACCTCACCACCTCCACCCCCACCCCCCTCGGCCCCCCACTCCCCTTCCCCCACCCCATCACCACCCTCACCCCCACCCCCGACGGCGACCTCATCGTCACCCACGGCCCCGAAACCACCCGCCTCACACCGGGGGCACCGCAGTAGCCGCCGTCGCCGGGCCCGGCGCAGAACCGGTCACCCGGCCACGAAGCAGGCCGGTTTCCGCACCCTTCGCAGGGACGGCGGTGCGTCCCGCGGCCGCGTCAGCTGTCGTACAGCGCGCTGGCGAACCGTTTCCGGAGTGCCCGGGCGGCACGCTCTGCGAAGCGGTTGTGGCGGAGTGCGAGGTGTTCGAGTCCGGTCAGGTACGGCGACTCGGCCAGGGCGAGCGCGCCCGCGTCGCCGATCTCGTTGTTGTCGAGGTCGAGCGATCGCAAGGTGGCCACCACAGGTGAACGGGCCAGGGCAACGGTTCCTCGGTCGCCCACGCCGTTGCCGTACAGGGCGAGGTGGCGCAGCCGCCGGAACGGTGCCGCTGCCAGGGCGGCGGCACCTTCGGGGCCGAGGCGGCCCAGGGGCATGCTTAGCTCCTCCAGGGATCCGGCGAAAGCGGACTCGGCGAAGGCGTGGCCGACCTCGGGTGCCGGCTCCCGTTCGTGGAGGAGGCTGCCGGACAGGTGGAGGGTCCGCAGGGCGCCGAGCTGCCGTCCTCGTACCAGCGTGCGCGTCGCCGCCCGGGCGCTGCTGCCGCCGATGCTCATGACGAGCCTTTGGAGAGTGGCTGCCGCAGGGGAGTTGACCAGCGCGTCGACGCCTTCCGGAGTGAAGGCGTCCCCGGTGAGGTCGAGCGTGGTGAAGCGGTTGGGCAGCGCGCCCAGTCCGGTCAGCACCTCGTCGCCGAGCAGATGGCCGTCGAGCGTGAGGGCGGTGAGGTTCGGCAGCGCCGTGAGGACCGTCGCCACGTCGCGTAGCTGCTGCGCCTTAGATTGAGGCTCTCCAGATGGGGTGCGAAGACGGCGTCCGGCAGCCGCATGAGCCCCGCGGTGGTCCATTCCTGCTCGCTGTAACACGAGGCGGACACGTCCAGTTCACGCAGGCGCGGGTAGCTGCGGCTGGTGAGCAGTGCGGTCAGGTCCTCGTCGTCCAGGTTGGAATCCGGCAGCGCGAGGCTTTCCAGCTGCCGCAGGTACGGCGACCGGGCCAGTTGGGCCACGGTGTTCTTGTCCAGGTAGCTGTCGTAGAGGCGCAGGGTGCGGTACCGGCCGAGAGCGGGGAGCAGCGAGATCTCGGCGAGACGGCCGCCCACGAACTGGAGTTCGAGGCAGTCGTCCTGCGGGGCGGCGCGGAACAGGGCGTCGTGGTGACGCAGGAAGGTCTCCCCCTTCACCTCGGTGACCGTGCGCACGAATCCGCGAACCGGGCGGCCGATGAGGGCCTGGTGCACCTCCTCGGGCAGGGTGGCCAGGTACGCCGCCACGGCGGCGTCCTCGTCGACGGGGGCGTCCTCGTCGTCCGTGTCGCCACCGCACTGGGCGGTGATGAGCCGGGCGTGCTCGGGGTGGGACACGGCCACCAGCCGCGCGTACGCCAGCCGAAGGCCGTTGTCGGCGGGGCGTTCGCGCATGGTGAGCAGCAGACGGGCGGCGGCTTGGCCGACGTGGTCCGGGCCGGGGGTGACGGCATCGGCGTCGGTGCCGCGCCCGAGGGCTCTGAGCAGGACCGCCCGGGTCCGGTGCCGGTCGGCCTCGTCTCCGAGGAGAAGGGCCGCGTCGATGACGTCCAGCGCCGCGTGCGGGTGCCCGTAGTGGAACAGGATGCGGGCGAGTGCGGTGAGCGCGGGGCCCGCGGGTTCGCCCCAGGGGACGGCTTGGATCACCTGGGCCGGTGACGACTGCGGGGTCAGCGGCGAGCCCGGGACGCCGTCGTACCAGTCAGGGCCGTCGACCGTGATGGCGGGCCAGGGCCGCTCGTCACCGATGACCGGGGCGAGCGCGTCGGCGCCTTCTGTGGCTGCGAGCCGGATCCGGGCCAGCTGCGCGGCGGGACCGTCCGGGTCGTCGGCGTCGGCCTCGGCGAGTACGGCGCGCAGTTCCGCCGCGGAGTACGGTCTGTCGGCGGCGGCCGGCGAGGCCAGCAGGTCGGCATCGCTCCAGCGGCGGCCGAGCCGCACCTCCCGTACCGTTACGCCGTCGGCGTCACGGACCTGCCACAGGCCCACCTCGGCATCGTCCTCGACCGGGCCGGAACGGGTGACGCCACGGCCGTCCGCCTCCTCGCCGGTGCGGTACCAGGTCCGCTGCCGCTCGACCCCGGATCCGGCCCCCGAGTCGTGGACGGACTCGCGGCGCAGCACCCCGCGCGCATCGTAATGACGCCAGGTGCCGTGCCTGGGGCGGCGGTTGTCACGGGCCACCCGGCGGCCCTCGGAGCGCAGGACGCCGGTCGCGTAGAACTCGCGCTCGATACCGTCGGGTGTCCGCTCGCTGTGCAGGGTGCCGTCGGTCCACCAGCGCCGGGTCTCGACCGTCTCGTCGCCGTCCGTGCCGCGCCGCCGCATGAACAGCCACGCGACCTCCGAGCCGGGTGTGTGACTCGCCGTCGGTGCCACGCCGACGGGGCGTGGCGGCACGGGCCTGCCGGAGCTGTGGTGGACCTCGACCCCGTCGGCGTCGAGACAGCGGGTGCCGATCAGATCGCCGTCGGCGTACACGCACTCGTAGACGCGCACGGACCCCGCAGCGCCCTGCCAGGGCCCGCCCGCGCCGTATCCCCGATCCGGCGGCTGCGCTGCCGGGGCGCTCGGGCGGTGGAAGCGCCGAACGCCGTCGATGCGACCGTCCCTGTACCGGCACTCCTGCGACAGCTCGCCGCCGGGGTGGTCGTAGCGCCGGGAGATGCCGTGCGGCTGGCCGGCGACATGCTCGGACTCGCAGATGAACCTGCCGTCCGCGTCCCAATACCGGACCAGGCCCACGAGCCGCCCGTCCTCGTCCTTGTCGCCGAGGATCCACTCACGGTCCGCCTCCGACCACCATGCCTCGGGCGGCCGGGGATCGGTGCGTCGCGCGGTCATGTTTCGCCTTCCTCGCCCAGCGGCCTCTCGGTGCTCGCCCCCAGCAGGCCGCCCTCGTCCTCACGCCGCGCCCCGGTCATATCCCGGGGTACGCCCACTCCTGCCGGGCCCGGTCGAGCATCGTGCGGAGGAAGTCCCTGAAGGCGATGCCGTTGTCCATCCGTTCCGGTTCCTCGTCGTGCCACCAGACGTGGACGCGGTCGTCTCCCTCGTGTTGGAGCGAGAGCAGAACGAAGTTGGCGTAACCGTCATGGCCCATGACCGGCATCATCTTCGTCAGGTCCGCGACGCCTTCGTTCTCCTCGTGCCAGCCGTCGTGCAGCCACTTGATGTAGACGGCGTGCGCCCCCGGAATGTCCGCGGGATGGATGAAGTTCTGTGTCGTCGGCTCCAGGGCGGCACCGGGCAGCGCTTCCATCGGCTGGAGCAGCGTTCCCGTGCCGACCGTGCGCAGGAACGCCCGGTAGTCGGCGGGCAGCGGCCCGAACCGCGCTTCGAGGGCGGTGATGTCCTCCTCGGCGACCGGGCTGAGGTCGGCGGTGGGGTCCAGCCAGCCCTCCTCGTCCAGCTCCTCCTCTTCCCATCCGTCGTCGAGCAGCTTGGGCACCCAGTGCTCGCGGTACCAGGTGCGGTACTCCTCGAAGAGTCCGGTCAGTGCGGCGGCGGTCGTGTCCTCGGCCGGAACGCTGGGCTCCGACACCCCGGACGGCGAGGGCTCCAGGTGGGGCGCCTGCCGGAAGTAGTCCTCGATCAGGGGGGCGAGCCTGCGGTTGTCCCGCCAGGCCGCCAGTCGCTCCGCCGCGTCGGGGGTGCGGATCATGGCGAGGTGGCGGGCGAACACCAGCCGCTCGTTGTTGCCGCGGGCGTGGCGCAGCGCGGCGTCCAGGACGGGCGCCGCACCGGCACCCTCCCTGGCCAGCAGGGTCAGTAGCGTCGCCTCGTCCAGGCAGCCCGGCTGCCGCTCGACGAGTCGCTCACCCCGGGCGACACCGGCGGTGGTGACCAGCATCCGCACCACCTCGTCACTGCCGCCGCCCTGGGCGAGGCAGTCCTCGGCCGCCCGGTCGGCCCACTCCCGCTCGTCGGGGAACACGAACGACAGTGCCGCCTTGACCGGCATCGGCGCCGTGTCGAACGCGGCTGCCGCGACGGCGCGCGCCGCGCGGTGGTCCGCCTCGTCGGCGACGGCGAGCACGCCCCGCAGCAGCCGCCAGCCCGGGGCGCACTCGGTCACCTGGGACGAGGCGTGGGCGGTGGTCTCGATCAGCCACCTCCCGCTCCACTCCCACCGCGGGTCGTAGTGGACCTCGTGCTGGTTGTGGGCGAGTTCGTGCAGCCGCAGCATCGCGCGCAGCGTCCAGACGACACCCTCGGCCGCCAGCCAGAACGGCACCGCGTTCCACGTGCGCTGCAACTGCAGCTCCGCCATGGCCACTTCCACGTCCAGGTCGAGCCTGTCCGGACGCTCACCGCTGCGGTGGAGCGCCACCGCGCGCAGCCCGAGTTCGGCCATCGAGGACTCCGCGTGCCGCGCGCCCTTCTCCGCCGCGCCGACCGCGTACTCCCCGTCGTGACGGCTCTTGTCACGCGCTACGGCGAAACAGCGCGCGGCATCGAACGGCGGCGCCGCCGCCAGCCAGCACGGTCCCCGCTCCAGCCCCTCCGTCAGATGGTCCGGATTGACCCGCGCCCGAGTGGAATACACCTTGCCGCGCTGCTCTGCGGTCCACACCACATCACCGGCCATGCGGTCCTCCCGCGATCGAAAAACGGCGCCGGGGTCGGCGGCCCGCTGGGCGCTAACTGTAGGAGCGGCCGGTGAGTGTGTGCGGCGGCTGAGCGAGGTACGCGTGCCCATGCAGCGAGGATCAGGGCAACAGTTCAGTGGAACTACTCAACTCGATACGTGTTCTGCGGCACGAAGCGTCTGCGGGACCCCCGCCGAGGAGCCGCCGCGCACGACCGGCCCGCGCTTGAGGAGTATTCCTGGCCGACCTGTCCGCGTCACGCGCCCTCCCGCGCAGTTGCTCGGCGGCGAGGATGCGGGCGGGTCGGGCCCCGCGACGGGTGGCGGACAGCCGCTCCGCGAACGTTCGGGCCCGCGGCCGGGAGTTGGGATCTGACCCGCTGCATGCGACCGGCGTGCTCGCTGAAAGTCTGCGTACACCAACGGCACAGTGAAATCACGTAATTGGCTACGTAATTCTGTGGCGAGAGGGGTCGGCGGGTCGGTGGAGTGACCCCCGGGATTCCGACACCTGGACGCTGGATGTTTCGTCATCCAGGGGAAGTGATCCATGGTGGAAAAGCGGAAGAATTACCCCGAAGAGTTCAAGCGGGACGCAGTGGACCTGGTGCGTTCCTCGAAGGACCGCACCCTCACCGACATCGCCCGGAGTCTGGGCATCCATCTGGAAACGCTGCGGAAGTGGGTTCGCGAGGACTCCACTCGCCGGGGTCACGTGGATGCCGGCGGAGCTGATTCCGGCATGACCTCCGGCGAGCAAGAAGAACTCAGGCGCCTGCGGCGGGAGAACGCCCGGCTGAAGGAGGACAACGAGATCCTGCGGAAGGCCGCCGCCTATTTCGCGCGGGAGACGACACGGTGATCCGCTTCCGTTTCGTCGATGAACACCGGGGCGCCCATGGCGTGAAGCGGATGTGCGACGTCCTGGGCTGGGACCGGTCCGGTTACTACACCTGGCACAAGAACAAGGAGGCACGGCAGCAGAAGGCGGTCGAGGAAGAGGAACTGGCCCGACGGATCCGGGATATCCATACCGATTCCCGGGGTGCGTACGGTGCCCTGCGGATCACCCGTACCCTGCGGCAGCAGGGGCAGGTCGTAAATCGCAAACGCGTCGCCCGGGTCATGCGGGAACGTCAGATCGCCGGAATAACGCGCCGGAAATCTCGGTCCCTGACAAAGGCGGACCGCACGGCACCACCCGCGCCTGACCTCATCCAGCGAGACTTCACCGCGCCGATGCCGGGCCTGAAACTCGTCGGCGACATCACCTGCCTGCCCACCGCCGAGGGATGGCTGTACCTGGCCACGGTGATCGACTTGTGCACGCGCGAGGTCGTGGGCTGGTCCATGGCCGACCACATGCGTACTCAACTGGTGGAAGACGCCATCCGAATGGCCCATGGCGGCGGGCATACGGCCGGCAACGCAATCTTTCACACCGACCGCGGATCGCAATACACATCTCGCCAATTCCGGGAAACCCTGGCCGAGTTGGATATCCGTCAGAGTACTGGCCGAACCGGCTCCTGCTTCGACAACGCCGCTGCGGAAAGCTTCTTCGCCGTACTCAAATCCGAGATCGGCACCACGGCCTGGCAGACCCGGGCGCAGGCCCGGCAAGACGTATTCGGATGGATCGCGCAGTATTACAACCGGGAGCGGATCCACTCGACCATCGGCTACCTCACCCCACACCAGGCAAGGACCCGCTACCGACAACGACTCGACCTCGCGGCATAAAACGGAAGTGTCGGACCTCAAGGGGTCACTTCAGGCGACCTCGACCCCGCCGGCTTCGGCAGCCTGCTGCTCGGCTCGGGCAGCACCATGTCCGACATCACCCGGACGCTGGCACTCCTGCCACCCGAGGAGGCCGGCGCCCACCTGGCCGACCTGTGCGCCATCCTTGGCAAAATCGATCCGATCAACGCCGTGTCCGTCGCGAACGCGCTGCTCGACGTCGTCTTCCCGACCGAGGCGTACCAGGCCGGTGATCCCCTCACTGATGCTCAGCGCGCCGTGATCCACACGATCGCCGACAGTACGAACGCATGGACGTTCAGCGGCAATCTCCACGAGGTGCTGCGGCGCAACGGGCTGCCGACGGACGCCGACCGACTGCGTGCCCTCGCGGACGGGACGCCCGGCAGCGAACCGGCCGACGTGTCATAGCGGCACGAACCTCGCCATTTCATACCAACTTCCGGCGGGGCGTTGACGGCAGCCGCGTGATGCCCTGACACCCGCCGTACCGCCCCGCACGGCTGTTTCGGACGACGGCAGAAAAGGCAACCTCGATGGCACAGTCGACCTGGCTGCAACTGGTGAGTGGCGAGGAGATCCGCCACCTCAAGGAGAACCCCGGCAGCATCGACGATCTAGACAAGGCCGAGTCCTTCCGCACCCACTTCGGCCTCTCACTCAACTACTTCCTCACCGGCGCGACCTACCCGAACTCGCCCGCCCACCCGCTGTACGCCGCACTGGACGGCGCCGAGAGCGTCGCCTGCCCGACCCTGGAGAACGCCTACTTCGGGGTGGTCACGCCGGAGCAGGCGGCAGATCTCGCCGCGCATCTCGCGGCTGTCGACCCGGCGGCCGTCCAAGTCGCCGTCGAGCGGGCCGATTTCGAGGAGCTGGTGGACGAGCAGGAGATCCACGAGCTGGAGATCTTCCCGCCCGACGAGGTCCCCGGGCTCATCGTCGCCGAACTCAAGGAGCTCACCGCGTTCTACGCCAGGGCCGCCGACGCCGGTCTCGGCGCGGTGATGTACACGACCTGACCGCCCCGGCAGGCGGCCGACGCGCCCCTCACCTACCCGCCCTGCCCTGTCCCGAGAGTGATCCCGTATGAGCCTTCCGTACCCCTTCCCGTTCTTCGGCGCCGGTGACGCCGCCTACTTCGAATGGGCCGAAGTCCACGTCCTGTTCGCCCGCGAGCCCTCCGCCGACGAGAGAGCCGCCATCGAGGCACGGGTACCGCCGCCGCTGGAGCCTTTCTGGAAGGGCGGCCGACTGCTGCGGGTGAACAGTGACCAGCACGTGCACATGCACATCGCCCAGCACTATCCGGCCGACCAAGGAGACGACGACTTCGACCAGGAATCGGGATGGTTCTTCGCCGCGTCCTCGCGGGTACGGCGGTTCAACGAGGACATCGACGCCTGGCTGACCGAGGCCCATCAGCACAGCCCCGTCCTGGCCGCCCACCGCGCGCAGGACGCCGAGGCCGGCGGCACCGAGCTGTCGGCCTGGCACACCTGGAGCGTCCAGCAGCTGCCCGAACTGCTGGACGCCCTCGAACCCGTCGCCGCCTGCGTGGCCGACCCGGACGGCGAGGACTCCGACGCGGCCCATCTGCTCCGGGGCATCGTGGCGGCCGCGACCGGATCCGGGGTGGAGTTGCCCGCCTACCTGCACCAGTGGGCGTCATGAGCGGCGGCGACCTCGACTGGCAGTTGCTGGGCCGCCTGATCGGTCTGGCCCGCGACGGCGACACCCGCGGCGTGCTGGGCCTGCCGTCGGACGCCGACCCGCAGACCTTCCACCTGACGGACCCGGTGCTGAAGCACTCCTACGAGTCGCTGCTCGCGTGGGTGGTGGCGGGGGACCTCGGCGAGTTCCCCGACCTCGACGACGAGTGGAGCGACGCGTGGGGCATCGTCGAGTGGGGGTTCTTCGACCACGACGACGACGGTTACGCCATGCAGTGGCTCAACGAGGGCGCCGCGACCGTCTTCAGCACGGACCGCCTGGGGCTCGCCGACCCCGTACGCGCCAGGCAGCGCTGGGAGGCCGCCCTGGAGGGCCCCTACCCCGAGGGCGCCCAGGAACAGCTGGACGCCCTGGTGCCGTCCATGGCCCCCGCGGTCCGCGCCGGACTCGAAGGGCTCATCACCCGCTGACCGGACGGAGCCCGGTCCGCCGGGTGTGGACGAGATTCCGTTTCACGTGCACTGCATGCGCAGCCCGGTGTGCTGGGTGTGCGTCCGGCACATGAACAGGTACAGGGTTCCCACGTCGCCCCACATCGCGTCGGTGAGCTCGGTCGGCCGGATCTGGAGCAGCAGCTCCATCGGCCGTGCGCATTCCGTGCAGAGGGGCGTCTCGTCCCCGCCGTTCGCCCACCACGGGTATCCGCCGAGCGCCACCCCGGCATTGCGCATGTGCGGCCGTAGGGCGTGTTCCTGCGTGAGCTTGAGTGCGGCACGGTCGACCCAGTTCTGGAAGCCGTAGTCGCCCCGCCCAAGCGCCCAGAGTTCGGGGCAGTGCAGCCGCAGCCCCACCCAGTCGGGCAGTGACTTCGCCAGGTGTGGCACCGCGTGGCGTTCGTGGAAGTCGGGCCCGGTGCCGTGCACGAGAACCTTGGGGCGCCGCAGTTGGGTGTAGGAGCGCACCAGCCAGCCACCGCGGTCGCGGTCCCGCCCCCACGGGTGGCAGTTCCAGCAGTAGAAGAAGGTGAAGAACGCGATGGGGAGCCGGTCGTGCAGGCCGTCGCGCGCGTAGTCGACCTGCGCGACGAACCGGAGGTCGTCGGCGCAGCCGTCGCACAGGGGCCACCTCTCGTCTTCCTCCGCTGCCGGGAGACCGCCGAAACGGGTGGCGACGAACTCACGCGCCGCGGAAGAGCGGGGGGCGGGCTCCAGTACGGTGCGGGTCCGCATCAGCGGACGCAGCAACCGCTTGACGTCTTCCTTTTGAAGTGGGCGCACGCGCGCATCGTAGGCGGCCGGTGAACGGCCGTACGGTCGCTCGCCGCCGACTCCGCGCTCTCCCGCCCCGGTATCCGTAGAACTACTGAGCCGCGCACGTCACATGCGGGGGTTCCGCTGCGTCAGGTCCCGCTGCGTCCTTTGCCGGTCCAGGCTCGGCCCCGACCGTGGACGGCACCCGCGGTGCCATGGCCCTCCGCCGTCCAAGGACCGCAACGTGCCCTCCCGCTTGTGTTCACTCCGCCAGGATCTCGGCGAACATCCCGTCCAGGACCGGAGACGAAGCCGACGAGGCCGACGTGGACTGCTCGGACCAGATGATCTTCCCTCGGTCGGTGTAGCGGGTGCCCCACCGCTGGGAGAGCTGGGCGACCAGGAAGAGTCCGCGTCCGCCCTCATCGGTGGCGGTGGCCCGCCGCAGATGGGGTGAGGTGCTGCTGCCGTCGGAGACCTCGCAGATCAGGGAGCGCCCCCGCAGCAGGCGCACCTGGATCGGGTCCGCGCCGTAGCGGATGGCGTTGGTGAGGAGCTCGCTGAGGATGAGTTCCGTGGAGAAGACCAGTTCCTCCAGCTCCCAGTGTTCGAGCTGCTCTGCCACGGCCGAGCGCATCTCCGCCACGCGAGAGGGCTCTGCGGGGACGTCCCAGTGGGCGATGTCCCGCTGGTCCGTCGCCCGGGTCCGGGCGACGAGCAGCGCCACGTCGTCGGTGGGGCGGGCGGGGTCGACGGGGACCACGGCGTCCAGCACGGCTTCGCAGGTCTCCTCGGGCGAGCGGCCGGGGTGGGCCAGGGCCTGGCGCAGGCGTTCCCGGCCGACGTCCATGTCCTGGTCGTAGCTGTTGATCAGGCCGTCGGTGTAGAGCACCAACCGGCTGCCTTCGGGGATGTCGAGATCCACGGTTTCGAAGGGGTGTCCGCCGAGGCCGAGGGGCGGTCCGCAATTCTCTCCGGTGAAACTGACCGTCCCGTCCGGGCTGACCACCGCGGGGGCGGGATGTCCGGCGTTGGCCAGGGTGCAGCGCCGCGTGGCCGGGTCGTAGATGGCGTACAGGCAGGTGGCACCGATGATTCCGGAGCCGTGGGCGGTCGTGTCCGCCTCCTGGTCCAGCCGGCCGACGAGGTCGTCGAGGTGGGTGAGGAGCTCGTCGGGGGCCAGGTCGAGATCGGAGAAGTTCTGGACGGCGGTACGCAGGCGGCCCATGGTGGCGGCGGCGTGCAGGCCATGCCCGACGACGTCTCCGACGACCAGGGCGACCCGTGCGCCCGAGAGGGGAATGACGTCGAACCAGTCCCCGCCTGCCCCGGCCTGGGCGGGCAGATACCGGTGGGCGACCTCGACGGCGCTCTGGTCCGGCAGGCCCTGCGGGAGCAGGCTGCGTTGCAGGGAGACGGCCATGGTGTGTTCGCGTGTGTAGCGGCGGGCGTTCTCGACGGACAGCGCGGCTCGGCCCGCGATCTCCTCGGCGACGGACAGATCGTCCTCGTCGAAGGGGGCGCGGTGCCGGTCGCGGTAGAAGCTGGTCACCCCCAGTACGGTGCCCCGGGCGCGCAGCGGCACGGTGATCAGCGAGTTGATGCCCTCCTGAAGGATCTTTCCGGTACGCGGGGGGTCCTGGGAACGCCATCCACTCGCCCCGGTCAGATCGGGTTCGAGCACGGAGTGCCCCCGCGTGAGGCTTGTGGCCTGCGGAGTGGCGGGCTTGAAGGAGACGAGTGAGCCCACCGGGTAGAGGGAGGTCTCCGTACGGCCGGCGATCGCGGCGCGGCGCAGGTCCGCGCCCCCGGACGCCGGCTCCTCGCCCTGCAGGACGGAATCGAACAGGTCTACGGCGACGAAGTCGGCGAACAGGGGCACGGTGACCCGGGTGAGCTCCTCCGCCGTCCGTGTCACGTCGAGGGTGGTGCCGACGCCCACGCTGGCGTCGTAGAGCAGTTTCAGGCGTTCGCGGGCCATGACGGCCTGGCCGGCGAGGGCACGGAGCTCGGTGGTGTCCCGGAGTGTGGCCACGGTGCCCAGGGGGTGGTCCTGCCAGTGGGTGCGCTGCTGGTTGACGGCGAGGAAGCGGTCTCCGGCCGGGTGGAGTTCGTCCTGGGCGACGCGGCCGGAGGAGAGCAGTTCAGCGATGGACGGAGTGAGCCCGAGCTCGCCGACGGGCCGGCCCTGCACGTCGGGGGGCAGGTCGAGCAGGCGCTGGGCCTCGTCGTTGGCGACCAGCAGCCGTCGGTCGGTGTCGACGATGACAAGCCCCTCCCGGACCGCGTGCAGCACGGCGTCGTGGTGTTCGTACATGCGGGTGATCTCTTCGGGGCCGAGGCCGTGGGTCTGGCGCCGTAGCCGCTTCCCGGCCAGGACCACACCGCCGGTGGCGAGGGCGAGCACGCCCGCGGCCGAACCCAGCAGGACCGGCAGCTGGTCGTTGACCGCCTCCGACACCTCTCCGGTCCGCAGACCGGCGACGACGAGCCCGACGACCTCCCCGTCGTCGAGGACGGGAACGATCGCTCGGTACTCCCAGCCGAAGTTCCCCTTCAGCTTGTCCTCGACCACCTGGCCTTCGGTCGCCGGCTCGTAGCCGGTGAGCAGCCGGGTGCCGATCCGCTCCGGCTGCGGGTGGGTGAGGCGGGTTCCCTTCTCGTCCGCCACGACGAGGAAGGTGAGGTCGGCCTCCCTCCTGGCCTTTTCCGTCATGGGCTGAAGCGTGGCGCTGGGATCGGGGGAATTCAGGGCCGCCAGGAGCCCCGGGGAATTCGCGTACGCCTTGGCGACCGTCAGGGAGATCTCCCGGGCTTCCTTCTCGCCGAGGTGACGCGCCTGCACCACCAGCGCCGCCACCGCCGCGGCCACCAGCAGCACCACGGTCAGCACCAGCAGGAGGAGCACCTGCCCGGACAGGCTGTGCAAGCGCGGGAAGAGGTGCCCGGCGCCGGGTGCGTGCCGCGCAGCGCGTGATCTCCGGTTCATCTGATCACTCCCGAGGTCCGGGACCGACCGACGGCCGGTCCGCGGCTGCCTGCTGTGGGCCGCGCCGGCCCTCCCCCGGTCCAGTGTCCTGCAGACCTGCGTACCCCGCCGCTCCGGTCCGCATAGCTGCAGCGTGGCCTGCGTTGCCTGCGCCCGGGGGGGGCAGCGCGGGCCGCCGACGGGTCGGGGCGCGCTCGGTGTGACGATGAGGTCGCCGTCGGGAGTGGGGGTGAGCGTGGTGATGGGGTGGGCGAAGGGCGGCGGGGCCCGAGCGGGGTCGGTGGGGGTGGTGAGATCCCAGGTGCGCAGAGTGGTGTCCTGGCTGCCGGTCACGGCGACGGGGCGTCGCCGATCGCCATGGTGGTGATGGCCGTGACGGGCTGGTGGTGACCGGCGAGAAGAGGGCCGGAGGGGGCGCCGGTGCGCGGGTCGGACAGCGCGGCCGGCGGCCGAAGCCGTCAGCGGGACCGGGTCGCCGCCGAGGGTGGTCAAGTGGATGGCATGCACGGTATGAGGTCGTTTCTCTCTGCGGAGCCCGTCGCCTGCGCGGCCCGGCGCCACCCCGGCGGGTCGAGCCGTTCCTCGGTGGTCAGGCCCGGGCGGACCCGGCCCGCCCCTCACAACCTCAGCGGCCGCCCCAGCTGCACCAACGGCGCCCCTCCGCCCTCGATCGCGTCGTCCGGTCGGCGCGCCCCCTGGACGGGTGCGCGTGGAAGGGCCGGCGGCGCGCCCTTCCGTTGGTCAGTCCGCTTCGAACGGGGCGCAGCACGGTGATGGCACGGATGGCCGCGGCCACTGCTCGGGGGTGAGTTCCGGGTCGGAACGTCGGTCCGGGCGTCTCTGCCCTCGGCTGATGCCGCTGCCGAGGGTCCGCCGCCAGGCCGACACGGCGCGCTGCCGTCCCGGTGAGCCGGCCCCGAAACAGACCCTTCACCCGCGCGGGCAGTTACTGACGGCGGAGGGTGGTCCGCGGCATCGAGGACATGGTGCGGGGCCGCGTGGACAGCCGGTGGGCCCGCTGGGGCGGTGCCGTACGCACGGCGGGCACGCGACAGCAGGACGGCTGTGGCGGTGCGCCCACCGGCGGCTGGTCAAGGGATCGTTGCGTTCACAGTTCCACGCGGACGTGCGGGAGTTGGTCGCGCAGGCAGTCGACGGTCGGCCTGTCGAGCCGTGTGTACCGCAGGTCGACGGTCTGGAGATGGGCCAGCCGGAAGAAGGACTCCGGCAGGGTCGTCAGCTCGTTGGAGGAGAGATCCAGCCGCCTGAGCCCCGGCATACGGGCGAAGGCGTCGTCGGGCAGCGCGGTGAAGGCGGTACGTACGACCTGGTCGCGCACCATGCACTCGCCCCAGCGATCGATCTCCAGTTCCTCCAGGGTGGTGATGTCCCAGACGGCCGAGAGCAGGTCCCGGTCCGGCTCGGGCTGGTACGCCCACGGGGTGTTGCCGCTCAACCGCAGCACGCGCAGACGCGGCAGGCGTGCGAGATCCGGCAGTCGCTCCAGGTGGGCCGACAGTGAACCGCGCAGGTCCAGCTCTTCCAGCGAGGTCAGGGCCAGCAGCTCGTCGGGGACCGAGGCCAGCCATACGTGCATGAGGCCGAGGGTCCGCAGTCCGGTCAGCCGGGTCACCGGCAGGGGGAAGGCGACCGGCGACCGCTCCTGCGGGCTCATGCCCGTCAGGTCCAGCTCGCGCAGCGCCCGCAGCCCGCCCAGGGCCTCCGGCACCGGGCAGGTCAGCCCTCCGGCGCGCAGCACCTCCAGCCGGGCCAGGTCGCCGATCTCCTCGGGCAGGGACTCGAACCGGTTGCCGGAGATGTCGAGGACACGCAGCTCGCGCAGGGAGCCGATGGCCGGTGGGAGCTGCGTCAGCCCCATGCCGGCGATGTTCAGCTCCTCCAGGCCGGTCAGTTCCCCGATGCGGTCGTCGAGGGCGCCGAGGTAGTCGTTGCCGGCGAGGGACAGCCTGCGCAGCCCGGTGAAGGCGAAGAGCCGCTCGGGGAGGCGCCGCAGCTTGCGGCGGGACAGGTCGAGTTCGGTGACCTCGGCGGCCCGGGGCAGCAGCGCTTCCAGTTCGTCCTGTACGACCAGGTGGCTCGGCCGCGCGCCGGGGCCCAGGACCGGCTGCCCGGCGCGCAGCGCCTCACTGATCCGGTACTCGTCGGCCCGGCCGTCCTCGTCGAGCAGCTCCGGCGGGACGAGGCCGGCCAGTTCGTCGTCGGTGAAGTCGACCGGGCAGGTGGTGCGGTAGGGGTCGGCGACGAGCAGGGCTTCCGGTTGCCGTGCGAGGTCCAGGTTGAAGTAGAGGGTGCTGATGACGGCCTCGGCCCGGATGCGGCCCTGGACCGTCAGGTAGCCACCGTCGTCGCCGTGGTGGCCCTGGACGCTGCCGGTGGCGGTCAGATCGCCGCACACCACCACTTCGGGGCAGCCGGACAGCAGCACATGGCGTGCCCGTACATTGCCCGTGACCAGCAGGAAGCAGCCGCTGAGCCCGCCCCACCACTCCAGGTCACCGTCGACGGTCAGATCCCCGTCGACGATCACGTTGTACGGCACCCGGTCGCCTACGGAGTCCACCTCCAGGCTCCCCGCGACGTGCAGGCCGCCCTCGTAGAGGCGTATCTCCTGCGTGTCGGCGAAGTTCTGGTACGGGTACGCCAACTCGTCGGAGGCGGCGAAGCGCTCCTCCGTTTCGGCGACGGTGAGGACGCGATAGCCCGCCGGTGAGTTCACTGTGGTCATGGGGGCGGATGGTAGAGGCCGCCTCCGACAGCCACGGACTCCCCAACGCCCGTTCCCTCAACGGGTGCTGCCGCCGATGAGGAGGAACATGCTGGTCACAGCCCTGAATGCGCTCCTGGAAGCGGCGGGCTCCCTGGGGCCGACCGGTGAACTCCCGTAGTCGATTACGTGGTTTCCCGGATGCCCGGTGGCCCGGGGCGGGGAGCGGGACGAGTGAATGCCTCGATGGCCTTGAAGACCTGTCCGTGCCGCCTCCCGCCCCGGCCGGGCCTGCAAAACCGTGGGATACGCTGGCATCCCATGGCAATAAGCACCGCACTGTGGTCCTTCGCCCTGGTAGTAGGGCTCCTCACGCTCACCCCCGGACTCGACACCGCCCTCATTTTGCGGACGTCGGCCCTTGGCCGACGGAAGCGGGCCTGGGGAGTCGTCCTGGGTATTCAGACGGGAACGCTCCTGTGGGGCGCTCTCACATCCCTGGGTGTCACCGCACTTCTCACGGCCTCCCATGTCGCCTACACGGCCCTGCGTTGGGCAGGTGCCGCCTACCTGGTGTGGATGGGTGCACGCATGCTCTGGGCCACCCTCAAAGGGCGGTCCGCGCCGGACGCGGATGAGGTAGCAGTTCTCTCCGGAGTGGACTCGATGGGCGGCGGCTGGCGCCAGGGAGCGCTCACCAACCTCCTGAACCCGAAGATGGGCGCGTTCTACGTCGCCGTTCTGCCTCAGTTCATCCCTCCCGGGACGAATCACTTCAGCATGGGACTCCTGTTCTCCGCCGTACACATCGCCGTGGGCCTCGTCTGGTCGACCGTGCTGATCGGCTGCGCCCGCCTCCTGCACGGCTGGCTGCGCAAGTCACAGGCGCGCCGCCTGCTGGACCGGCTCACCGGGACCGTCATCGCAGCGTTCGGGATCCGCCTGGCCTTCAGCAACTGAGAGTCCGCTTGCAGCGGCCCTCTCGAACCAGGGACCGCCCCTCAGCTCGCCGGCCGCCTTCCTCGCGAATGCGGGCAGCACCTCACCGAGCACCTGGGCCGTCGCGGGCTCCTGGGTGGCGACGACGTAGGTGGCGTCGATGTCGGGACGCCCGGTGTTCACCGGGGGCAGGGGCTGGGTCCGCTCGACGGCGCCGTGCGGCATCTGACGTGTGGCGACCTCGAACGTCGGGAACGGCTGCCGCGCGAAGGCCGTCATCCTGCAGCTCCACCACTCCTTCTTGACGCGGTTGGTGGTGTGTCTCTTTCGTCTGCGTGCGCTGTCGGCGCCGTGCGCCGTCGGAGCCGCGGGCTGTGGGAACCGTGATGTCAGTTGCCGGGTGCCGGTGGCTGCCAGCCGCTCTGTGCCTGTCCCGGCCCGGCGGTGTTCTCCGGTGCGGCCAGGAAGGACATGAGGTGCAGCGGGTCCTTGAGCCCCGTGATGCGCAGGGCCGGGCCCTTGCTCAGCGTGACGTCGATCCGGTCGTAGGTGCCGCCCCAGATGCTTGTCTTGCGTGTGGTTTCGACGTGGGCGATCCGCGACTTCATGACGGTACGGGTGCCCGTCAGCCGTCGCCGGACGACACCGTGCTCGTACACCACTACTTCCTGCCGCCAGCGCAGGACGAAGGGCGCGAGGCACACCGTGCCGGCGCCGAGGGCGTAGAGCCCGTCGGCGACCGTCCCCGTCCGGTCCGGGAGCAGGGTCTCGGTCAGGCCGGTCAGCGAGCTCAACCCCAGGGCCAGGGCCAGAAAGCCCGCGTACTGGAAGTACGACCCCTGTGTGGAGGTCCCACGGAAGGACGCCACCCGTCGGCCGAGTTGTACGGACATCATGTTCCTCAATCCGGGGCGGCCCTTGCGCGCAACAGCCCTCATGGCGATGGCGAGGCACTCGCCCCTCATCTCGACGCGCGTGATCCGCCCGGAGGACGGGGCACGGCCGGTCCGTCGAAGACCGGTCGGCCTTCGCTCCGGGGACGACGTCCGCGCTCTTGTTCGTCACGGTCCGCCGAATCGTCCTGAAGCGGAGTTCACCGCCGGATAAGGCCGATCACCGAAGGGACCGTCTTGCGTGCAGCCGCGGATCCGGTGTGCGCGGCGCGGAAACCCGGCCGGGCAACGGACGGAGGCCGCGTTCCCTGGCCCACGGAATCCGGTCCGGAACGCGGTTCTGCCTGCCGATCAGGCTGCCGGTGACGGCGGTCCCGCTCCACGGCGGTGGCCGACCGTCCGACACGCGTTGATCACGGTGCCCGACGGCGTCGGCATCGGCATCCGTGGAACTACGGAACCGGATACGCAATTCTCGGGGGCCGGCGTTCGACAGTTCCCCGGTCGGCCGCGGGCCGCCCCAGCTCCCCACCGGCGCCACCTACGATGCGCGCCATGAGCACCCCGGGGTCGGACCCGCACCCACAACTGATCGACGACCGCTTCGAACTGCTGCAGCGGCTCGGCGGTGGAGGCATGGGGCTGGTGTGGCGTGCCCGCGACATCCTCCTGCACCGGGAAGTCGCCCTGAAGGAGGTACGCCCTCCCGCGTCGCTGGATCACGAGGGCGACCCGGCGGTCGCGCGGATGCTGCGCGAGCGGGTGCTGCGGGAGGCGCGCTCGCTGGCGAGGCTCCACCACCCCCACGTGGTGACGATCCATCACATCGTGGACCGGGCCGACACTCCCCATCCGTGGCTGGTGATGGAGCTGGTGACCGGCGGTTCCGTCCAGGACCGCCTGGACCAGGGACTGTTGTCCCCGACCGAAGCCGCCCGGGTCGGGCGGGGCGTGCTGGCCGGGCTGCGTGCCGCGCACGAGGCGGGCATCCACCACCGCGACGTCAAGCCCGCGAACGTGCTGCTGCGCGAGGACGGCACCCCCGTACTCACCGACTTCGGCATCGCGGCCCTGCCGGAGGCCACCCGCCTGACCGCCACGGGCGATCTGATCGGCTCGCCGGAGTTCATCGCACCCGAACGCGTCCGTGGTGTGGAGGGCAACCCCGCCTCCGACCTGTGGTCGCTGGGCATGATGCTCTACGTCGCCCTGGAAGGCCACTCTCCGATGCGGCGCACCACCAGCTTGGCCACGCTCGCGGCCGTACTCGACGAGCCGATTCCGCCGCCGGTGCGTTCCGGGCCGCTGGCCCCGGTGCTGTCCGCGCTGCTGCAGCGGGACCCCGCCGTCCGTCCCGACGCGGAGCAGCTCGACCGTATGCTGGCCGACGCCGAGAGCGGCCGGTCGGACGGAGCTCTTTCGTACGGCTTCGGCCCCGCGCCAACGATGCCGAGCCCGGCTCCGGCGGTGACGCCCCGCCTTCCGCCCCACCCGGCCGCCTTCGCCGGGGCGGCGACGGCCGGCGTCCCGTTCACCACGGCTCCCGCTGAGCCGACAGCCCCGGCAGCCCCGACTGCCCCGACCCCGCGACGTCCGCGTGGGCGGGGTCCCGCACCGAGGAGGAAACTCGGCGCCTCTGTCGCCACCGTGGCGATCATCGTCGGCACCATGCTGTGGGTGTCGCGCCCCGACTCCGGCGATTCCACGGCCGGGACGAACGCCGGCTCGGCTTCGGACGCAGCTTCCGTGAACTCCGGCACCGAGGGCTCTTCGGAGGGCTCCGACAGTACGGCGAGCGCCGATGGCACGGAGAAGGCCGACGACGAGAACGGCACCGATGCCGACTCCACACAGAACCTGCTCACGCCGGCGGGAATGCGCACCCTGACCGAAGCCCTGCGCACGACCTCGGGTGGCACCGAGGTCAAGGACGCCAGCGTCTACCTGGACTACGCCTTCCTCGACGCCCCGACGAAGGCGAACCGGAGCCGGTACGACGCGCTCGAGTACCGCAACGGCGTCATGACGCGCGTCCGGGCGGGCGGGAGCCTGAGCTCCGATGAGGCGCTCATCGACCTCGACGCCGTCGCCTGGGACAAGCTGCCCGCGCTGCTGAGCAAGGCCGACAAGGAGCTCGGCATCAAGGAACCAACCATCCGTTACCTCCGCATCACCACCGATGTGATCAGCCACGAGCCGGAGATCCGTGTCTACGTCGGTGACGAATACGACAGCGGGTACCTGAAGGCGAACGTCGACGGCGAGGTGTTCCGTATGTATCCCGCCGGCCAGTGATGAACTCCTCCCAACGCCCCGACGACCGAAGGCTGTTGCGTCCAGCCGAGCAGATCACGGCCGACCGCACCAGGTGCGAGTCCTACCGCGCCGCTTCACGCACCGATTTCGAGCAGGGCGCGATCGACGCCTACGACTGGCTGCTCGGCCGGGGCCCCGCTCCGCTCAGCGGCCCTGCCGACGCCCCGGCGACACCACAATCGGGGGCGGAGGAAGAGCGGTTGGCGCACGACATCGTCCGCAACAGGCCCGGGGCACCGCCGATGTACCCCGCCGGCGGACGCTGGACGGAGTCGTACGTGCTCGGCGTGCGGCACGCCCTGCGCTGGGCGCGGTACGGGTCACCGACCTCACCGGGCGGGTGGACGGACGAGCCCGCCGACGAGCCGGTGTTGTTCGTGGAACCGCCGCGCCGCCCTCCGCGCTACCGGCGGCGCTGGGATGACTGATCCACGCCCTCGCGGTGCAGCGGGCAGCGGCAGGGCGGGAACTGACCTGACATCAGGGGACGGAAGCCGGTCGTCCGTCATGACGCTCGTGGTTCCCAGCTCCTCTGTGGCGGAACTGTCTCCCGCGAACACCCGGTGGACGCGGATCGTCATCCGGGGACGTACCGCCGCGATCCGCCCCCGGACCTGAAACCGCCGCATGGCGCAAGAGCAGCCACAGCAACAACGACGGAGGCAACTGCCTCGAAGTCGCCGACCGCCGAGTTGTAGGGAGGCCCGTCACGGAGGCGGCGGCTCCTCGCGCCCCGCGTCGGCCTGGCGGGTCACCAGCGCGGCCAGTGCCGCGCGGGACGGCACACCCGTCTTGCGGTAGACGCGGGCCACGTGGCTCTCGACCGTGCGCGGGCTGAGACAGAGCCGGGAGGCGACGGCCTGATTGGTGAGGCCCTCGGCGACCAGCTCCGCTATCTCCCTTTCCCGCGCGGTCAGTTGGGCGAGTGCGGCGGCCGGGCCGGACACCTCCTCCCCCGGTCCCTGCGATTCGGCCAGCGTCTCCGGGCGCTGCCGGTCGGCCAGGGCGACCAGCAGCACCGCCCCGCCCTCGGCGGCCATGCGGCGGGCGCGGCGCCACATGTCCGCCGCGCGGGTGTCGTCGCCCGCGGCCCGGGCGAAGGGGACGGCGAGCAGCAGGCTCTGCACTTCGCGGAGGGTGGCGCCGGAGCGCGCGCTCTCCCGGGCCGCTTCGGCGAAGGCGCGTGCCGCGGCGGCCGGGTCCCCGCGGTGGGCCTCCACGCGGCCCAGGGCGCGCAGGGCCGCCGCCCGGCGGGTGGGCAGGTCGATGCGTTCGGCCTCCTTCAGCGCGCGCTCGGCCGCCTGTTCGGCCTCCGTCGTCTCGCCGACGGCGAGGGACGAGGCGACGAGCAGTTCCAGGAACTCGGGCAGCAGTGAGGGCTGGAGCCGGTGCAGGTCCCTGCCGCCGCCCGCGTCCAGCAGAACGTCACGGGCGCGGTGCGGGTCGCCGGCGCTCAGCGCGGCGAAGGCGAGCAGGGACCGGGACAGGGTGGACCACCAGCTCTCGGCGGCGCCCTCCACCGCGGCCGTCGCCTCCTCGGCGGCGGCCAGGACGTCCGGGTCGCCGGGCGGGCGGGCCTGCCCCAGGAACAGGGCCCTGACCGCGAGCGTGAAGCCGAGGAGTTCGCCGCTGCCCAGGGCACGGGCGATGGTCGCGGCCTCGTCGGCCAGTTCCAGCGCCGAGGTGATGCGGCAGGTCAGGAAGTGGGCGTAAGCCTGGCCGAGCAGGAGTTGGGAGAGCATGTAGAGGCGTCCGGTGCGCCGGGCGATGCCGGCACCCCGCTCGGTGTGGCGTTCGGCGTCGGTATAGGCGTCGAGCATCACCTCGGCCCAGCCCAGCCGGACCAGCGGCTCGCACACCCCGGCGAGGTCGCTGTCGGTGAGGGCGTCCGCGAGGCCGGCCGCCGTACGGGCGAGGTCGCGAGCCTCGGCCGTGTCGCCCTCGTACGCCTCGCTCATGGCCGCCAGGGTCAGGGCGCCGATCTCGCCGAGGCCGTCCCCGAGGGCGCGGGCGTCGGCGAGGGTGCGGGCGAGTTCCTCGCGCACGTCGGGGAAGCGGGCGACGAACTGGGCGCGGCAGCACCACTCGATGACGAGGGCGATCCGCTGGGACGGGGAGGGACCGGGGCGCCGGTCCAGTTCGCGGCGCAGCAGGGCGTCGGCCTCGGCGTAGCGGCCGAGCTGGCGTTCCATGACGGCGCACTGCACGACCGCGGATATACGCAGGGCGTCGTCGTCCGTGTTCCGGCACGGCATGTCGATCACCTGGTGGAAGAGGTCCCGGCTTTCCCGCAGGGCACCGGTGGTGCCGAGTGCGGCGGCCCTCGCCAGCGTCAACTCACGGCGTTGGCTGTGGTGTTCGGGCGTGTCGGGCAGGATACGGAGAACGGCCTGGAGCCAGTGGGCGGAGGTGGCCGGTGCGGTCACGGCGCTCTGTTCGGCGGCCTTGGTCAGTACGACAGCGGCATCCGGGTCCCATCCGGTCAGGGAGTGCTCCACGTGGTGCGCCTGCTCGGCGAGGGGAGCACCGGCCCGTGCGAGTTCGGCCGCCGCGCGCCGGTGGAATTCCTGGCGCCGCCAGGGGTCGGTGTTCTCGTGGACGAGTGCCCGGATCAGCGGATGGCGCAGGGCCAGGCGGTGTCCGTCACGGTCCGGTCGGACGAGATCGCGGCGCGTCACCTCGCGCAGTGCCTCCACGACGTCGGCCACGGGCGAGGCGGTGAGGGTGGCGATCAGCTCGGCGGTGGCGTGATCGCCGAGGACGGCGGCGGCTTCCACGGCGTAGCGCTCCAGTGGGTTCAGCGGCGCCAGCTCGTCCAGCAGCAGCGCCCCCAGCCCGGGGGGCAAGCCGTCCGGCAACGCGCGGGCGGCAGCTCGGCGCGGCGGCTCGGGGAGCGGTGTCCCGATGCGTCGGAGGCCGCGGTGGGACTGCAGGAGGGCGAGGAAGTACAGGGGGTTGCCCTCGCTCGCCGCGTACAGCTCGGCCGCGCGCCGCCGTGGCAGGTCGTGGGCCAGTTCGTCGACGCAGTCCCGCTCGCCCAGCGGGCCGAGCGCGACGCGCAGCACCGTGCCGGTGTCGGCGCCGCGGGCCAACGCCGCGGTGAGTGCGGCCGGGGCCTGGCGGTCCCGCCGTGACACGACGAGCAGGAAGGGGCCTGGTACGGGGTGCCGTATGAGGTGGTCGACGAGTTCCAGGGAGGCGGGGTCGGCCCAGTGCAGGTCGTCGAGCACCACGACGAGCCGCGCTCCTCGGACCCGGCGCAGTACGTCCACGGTCGTGCGGTAGAGCCCGAACCGGTCGCGGGTCCACGGCTCCCCTGCGGGCTCGTCCCTCCCCCGCAGCACCGGCGGGAGCTCCCGCAACGACGGGAACGTCCTGAGCGCCCGTGGGCCGAGGTCGGCGAAGGCGTCGGCGAACGGCTGGAAGGGGCCGTGCCGCTCGTACTCGGTGGCCCTGCCGCGCAGCACGATCACGCCCCGGCGGCGGGCGAGCGCGGTGAACTCCGCCAGCAGACGACTCTTGCCGATGCCTGCCTCGCCGGTGATGTCGACGACGGCCGGACCGCCGACGCCCATGTGCTTCAGGGCCGCTTCGAGCCGGCCGAGCTCCGCGGACCTGCTGACGAACGGCACTCTCGCCGCGCGCCCCCTCAGGCCGTCGTACGACTCAACCACCGCGGATCTCCCTTGGAACGAACGTTGCCGCCGGATGCCCTGCCCCGGGCCGGGAGCACCGGGCGTGACATCGGCTCCTGTCGCTCAGCGTTTTACAACACGGCTACGACAACGCCGTCCGCCACGACCTCCACCTCGGCATTCTCCGACCCCGTCGCATTCTGGCCGACAGGAGCGCAACGCGTCACACTACTGACCAGTCGCTCTCTCACAAACCGTGAGCGGGGGGGCCGACCGCGGCGGTCCAGGCCGCGGGGCCGATACGACCGGTCCGTGGCGCTACCTGATCCGATGCTGAGAAGCCGCACGGATCGGGTGCCGCATACAACCATCCCCCGCCGACGCACCACGGGCAGGGCGCATGGTGACCGGCAGCGAAGGCGTGGTGCGCCACCACTGACAAGTCACCGGTCCGTGGAACTACCTAATCAGCTACTGAACCCGCAGGGACAGGTCACCGCACGGCGGCTGGATGCCGGTGAGCACCGCTACCGTGCCGAAGGTCATGTCCCACGAACACCGAACGGGACAGGGGAGAAGAGCCGAACCGATGACCACTGTCCACGGGGACGACCGCGCCACCGCCACCGCCATGTTCGAGGCGGGCAAGGCCCTGCAGCTTCGAGGCGGCGGGGCTGCGGGCGCACAGGCGCTGGCCGCCTACGACGATCTGATCGCGCGATTCCGGCACAGCCCGGATCCGCTGGTGGCGTGCCGGGTCGCCGACGCGTTGACCTGGGGTGCCCACATCTGCATGGACCAGGGCTCCCCGGAACGGGCTCTGGCCCGCTACCAGCAGACCATCGACACGTTCGGGAGAAGGCCGGAGGACGCCTTCCGCCACAATCTGGCGGTCGCCTGGGGCGGCAAGGCCATCGCCTTCAAGAAGCTCAACCGGCCGGCCGAGCGGCTGCAGGCCCTCGCCGAGCTGGCCCGCAGGATCGACTACCGGCCGTGGGATCTCTCCGAGAACGAGACGGTGGTCAGCGAGGAGCTGGCCAAGGGTGCCCTCAACTACGGGGCCACCCTCCAGGGGCAGGGCAGGGACCAGGAGGCCATGGCCGCCTGGCACGAGCTGACGAACCGTTTCGGCAACGACCCGCGCCCCAGCGTTCTGGAGTTCGTGGCCTGGGCGGCGGCCAATCTCGGCGACGCCTATCTGGAAACGAGGCAGCGCGACGAGGCGGCCGCCCAGTGGAACTACGTCGTCACCCGCTTCGCCGGAATCGACCACGCCTACCTGCAAGAGCAGGTGGACCGCGCGCGGGAGTCCCTGAAGGGCCTGGCCAGGCCCAGGTGGTGGCCCTGGTAGGGGGCGGGGAGCGAGCACGGCACGGGCGCGGGCGGCGGCTTCCGCCATCCGGTCTCCAGCGCGTGATCACAGAGGCGTTCGGGGCGGGCCGGGCTCCCCGAAGCAGCAGGGGACAGCGCACCGGCGTACGCGCGAGGGGCACGGCGGCCCGGGACTGTGCGACCTGGCCGGCATGTTCTCAGCGTGAGATCAGCACATCCGAATCCGTACAGAACGGGAGTGACGACATGTCCTTCGAGCAGTGGGCGCGGCGCTGGGAACCAGTACCGCTGGCGGAGGCGACGGAGCGCTACGACATCGGCGAAGCAAGCAACGAACTGGTGGACGGCCCGGAGGACATCCTCGGGGACGAGCCGGAGTGCTTCTTCGTACACCGGGGCCACCTCACCGTCGACGGGCCCCTGGTGATGGGGAACGGCCCGAACGAAGCGGTGGACACGGTCTACGTCATCGACGGCGACCTGACCGTCAACGGCCCGATGCGTTTTATGAACATGGACGTCTACACGCCGCTCTACGTCACCGGCTCGGTCACCGCCGAGGACCTGCTGTGCCTCCTGGACTGCAACCTGATCATCGGCGGCTCGCTCACCGTCGGGGGCCTGCTGATGACGAAACTCACCGACGGCGGAATGCTCGTCGTGCACGGTGCCACCTCTGCGGGCGCGTGGCTGGAAGCGTGGGACAGGGGCGAGGTCGCGCTCCTCCAGGACCTGGAAGGCCGTCGGCTGCGCATCCGCGACAGCCCCTACGACGAACAGGCCGAAGCCGAAGACGCGGCCGACGCCCTGTCTCCCGGGCTCCTCGACGGTGACACGGACATCTCGGAGAAACTCTGGGACGCCGCGCTCGCAGGGCGGCCCCTGCTGCGGTGTGAACGGGAAAGGAATGAGCAGTGAGCACGGTGGAACTTCCCACGTTCCCTTGGAACGACGGTGAGGGTGAGCAGGGCTGGTTCGAAGGCATCGATCTGACCTTTGACACCTGGAAATTCGACGACCACATGCCGTTCGACGACGCCGAGGTGGTCTGGCAGGAGCTTGTCGAGCGGTTGGAGGAGGAGGACGTCGAACTGACGGCAGACCAGGAAAGGGTCGTGCGCCGCATCTTCGACGGGCTCTGGAGGAATTACCGGGAGCCACAGGAGCAGGCAGGGGCCTGAGCCGGAGGCCGGCCGCCGTCGACCCACAGCACGCCCGCAAGAACGGAGGGGACATGGCAGGAACACCGCGGGTCGGGGACTGGCCGGCGGACGGACTCCCCCTCGACGCCCGCCGGATCGGGTCGGCGTACGAGCGAGTGCGACCGGCGCTGACGCGGGATCGGCTGTTCGTCGAGAACGCCGCCGACTTCGACGTCGACGTGGAGGAACTCGACTTGAGGATGGCCTGGCCGCCCGGCCGTCTGGACGCCGGCACGCTGTGGGACTGGCTCGACGGAGCCGACCAGTACCGGTGGGCGGGCCTGCGGGTGCTGGCCGAAGCCTTCGCCGTTCCCGGATCGCTGCGGCTCGCCGGGCGGATCACCGTCCCCGAGGGCAGCCTCCGTGTCGCGACCGGCGACGTGGTCGTGGAGGGGGACCTGGTGCTCGAGGACCAGGCGATGGTTCTCGTCCTGGGCACGCTCACGGTCACCGGAGCCCTGGTCGGTTCCGTGTGGGACTACTCGCTGGTCGCCGCGGCCGAGGTCAGGTGCCGTGACGGGGTGACGTCCGGGGAGATCCTGGCGCTGGACGCCATCCGGTGCACCGGTGCCCTGTACCTCAGCGGGAACGACTACTCGTGCCGGGCGCCCCTCTTCGACGGCGGGGTGCTCG
This sequence comes from Streptomyces sp. NPDC018693, assembly GCF_044391385.1. NCBI lineage: Bacteria > Bacillati > Actinomycetota > Actinomycetes > Kitasatosporales > Streptomycetaceae > Streptomyces > Streptomyces sp. NPDC018693. The sequence continues at coordinate 183,480 of NZ_JBIRZZ010000004.1, forward strand.
TCGACTTCGAGCGTTCCAACGCGTTCGGCCGCGTCGACGTCGACGAGCGGATCACCGAGGGGGACGTCACCGCCGCGGCACGGGCGCTTGGCCTGTCCGCGGACGACGAGCTGGACCAGGCGTACGCCGACAGGCTGCTCGCCGCCGGCCCCTCAGCGGCCCCCGGCTCCGGGTGACAGCGGCCACGACCGCGCCCGAACAGTCGACACCGGCCGCGTGGAAGATGCCCGCTCCGCTACGGGCCGACCGTCTCGCCCTCGGTGTCGATCCGCACCCACGGACCGCCGTACGACCCGTCCTCGGCGGGCAACCGCACCTCGGCGACTCCGTCGCGGAACGGCCTGACCTCGACGTACCGTCGCCCCATCGGGATGCGCCAGCGCCCCTCCGCGTCGATCAGGCCGTAGGAGTAGGGGGAGTCCGACTGGTCCTCGACCCAGTTCAGCTCCAGGTCCGCCGCGCTGTAGGGAGGGCGGCGGAAGTGGCTGAACTCGAGCGAGTAGTCGAGCAGCCGGTGCGGGTCGCCCGCCCCGTCGGGGTCCGTGTCCTCGTCCTCATGGAAGCCGGGCTCGGCGACGCGGTTCTCGACGTCGATCAGTTCGCCCAGCAGCCACTCCGTGAAGCTGCCCACGTATTCGATCGCGGCCGAGTCCTCGACCACCCACACCCCGTCCTCCGCGAACGCGAAGCCGTTGATGTCGGAGAGGTCGTAGCCGGCGAAGAAGGCATGACGGCACGGGGTGGGCTCGCCCTCGACCCGCTCCGGGAAGCCGTGCTCGTCGTCGTGGATCTCGACGGACAGCACGGCCATCGCGGCGGGAGGCAGGAACGTCGTCCCCTGGCGGTCGTAGTACGAGAAGCCGAGCACCGGGTAGCCGACCTCCTTGACGAACGCCCGGTAGTCGGCGGGCAGCAGGTGGTCCAGCCGGGCTCCGTGCGGATGGGTCGCCATCCGTGGGTAGCGCAGGTCCGCGGGCGCGTACTCCAGTGCCCAGCCGAGGCCCTTCGCCTGGAGCGTCCGCTCGAACTCCCGCCAGCGAGCGACGATGTCGGTCATTTCAGTTCTCCGATTCCAAGGGGTGATGACGGTGCCCAGTAGGGCAGTTGATCAGGGGGGCAGTGCGATGGACCGCACAGAGCTGTCCGAGCCGCTGCACCATCGCGGTGACCTCGTCGTCACCGGCCATCTCGGTGTGGCGGCGCCGCTCGTCGTCACCGGCTCGCTCACCGTCGGCGGCTGTCTGTACGACCACGGCTCGGAAGGACGGATCGTCGTCGGCGGAGACCTGACCGCGCGGGCGGTGTTCAGCGAGGGCGAGCTGCTGGTCCAGGGAGACATCCGTGCGGATGTCGTCCTGTGCGTCAGTCTCGATCCCCGTACGACCGCCTCGGGCACCGTCCGCGCGCGGCTCGTGCTGGAGGAGGACCCGTCGGGTGCGTCGGTGGAGGCGGACGTCCACCTGGACTACGACAGCTACCTCGCGGGACGGCCGGGCAGCCAGGACGAACTGCAGGAGCGGTTGCGGGCCCTGCTGGTGGACGATGTCCTCACCCGCGACTGGGGGGACGCCGAGGCACGCCTGGACCGGTGGGAGCTCTTCGACCGGCTGCTGGACGGGCAGCGGGTGTTCCGCGACGATCCCGGCTGACCTGCGCCGATCGGCGGCCGCTACGCATGGTCGTGGACGACGGTACGGATGCCCCTGGCGGTCAGCGCCTGCACCACCAGCGGTTCCACCCGGTCCCAGGTGCCGCCCGCCAGCCCGCAGCCGATACGGGGCATGTGCACCGAGGCGTCCAGCCGCGAGGCGTGCTCCGCCAGGGCGTGCAGGGCTTCGCGCAGCGCCTCGTAGCGGATGGGCGGGCCGCTGTCGGCGGGGGAGGTGCCGGACTCGGTCCGTATGCCCGCGCGGGTCCGGATGCCGTGCTGGCCGACCATGTTCGCCACCCACACCTCCGGCTCGACCTGGACCAGTTGTACGGCGCCGAGGCGGAAGCCCGAGGTGGCGCGGGCGCGATACCAGCGCCGGAACTCCCGCTCGGGCTCCGGCCAGCGGTGGGACAGCGCCCGTACGAATCCCGCGCCCCAGGCACCGATGTCGTTGCAGACATGCGCGATGATCTTGTTGCCGTCGGCCTGCGGGGCGGTGGCGTCGCCGTCGATGTACGCGATGGGCAGCACGTGCGCGGTACTTCCTGTCGGGGTGTGGTCGGGGCTCGGGAGCGGCGAGAGCCGTCATGGGGCGTCGGGCCGCTCGGTGTCCGGACGGCCCGCGTCCGGCGCGACCTCACGGTAGCCTGCCTTCTCCCTCGCCGTGATCAGCTTCGCCGCCTTCCCGGCCGCCCGTGCCGGGTCGTCGTAACGACGGGCCTTCACGGCCTCGGCGTGGGAGGACACCCGCTCGTCCTCGCGGTCCTGGTCGGCGAGCAGGATGGCGGCCGCCACCGGGGCGCCGTCGCCGAACGTCTCCACCAGTACGTCGAGCGACTCCATGACCGGCCGGACCACCCGGGCGGGGGGGGAGCACCCGCATCCCGGCGCTGCCCGCAACGGACCACCACCCGGCGTGCCCGAGGGTCTTGTCGATCGCCCCGAAGCAGGAGTAGTCGGCCGACAGGTGGGCCTCGACCGGATCACCGTCGTGCGGCCCGGTCAGTCGCTCCTCGGACGCCTCGATCATCCGCGGGGTGATCGGCAGCCCGTAGAAACGGCTGATCCGGTGGTGGCTGGGCATGATCGCTCCTTCTGGGCGTGGGGACCGTACGCAGCCTCGCACCGGCCACCTGCTGCGGAAATCCGTGGAAGTACGCAATCCGGTACGGAACTTCCGCGCGGGTAGGCTGACCGACGCGGACGACAGCTGCTCCGCAGGTCGAGGAGGATCCCATGCGGCCGCCACGCGTGCTCGCCACAGCTCTCACGGCCGCAGCCCTGCTGCTCGCGGCGTGCGGCGGACCTGACGCGCCGCCCCGACCTTCGGGGGAGGTCACGGTGGCCACCGGCAACCGGGGCGGGGTCTACGCGGACTACGGCGCCGGCTACGCGCAGCTGATCGAGAGCCGGCTGCCGGACGTCTCGGCGCGGGTCCTGCACACCGGAGGCAGTGTGGACAATCTGCGCCGGGTGGCCGCCGGTCAGGCACAGACGGGCTTCACCCTCGCCGATTCCGCCGCCGACGCCGTCGCCGGGCGCCCGCCCTTCTCCGGGAAGCTGCCCGTGGTGGCGCTCGCCTCCCTCTACGACAACTACGTGCAGCTGGTGGTCCGCGAGGACAGCCCGGTGCGCGGCGTCAAGGCGCTGCGCGGGCTGCGGGTCTCCGTGGGCGCCGAGGGCTCCGGTACCGCGCTGATCGCCGATCGCGTCCTGAAGGTCGCGGGCCTCTCCCCCGACGGTGACGTGACCTCTGTGCGGCTGGATGTGCGTGAGTCGGCGACCGCTCTGGCTCAGGGGCGTGTCGACGCCTTCTTCTGGAGCGGCGGTCTGCCGACCGGGGCGATCACCGAACTGCGCCGCACCACCAGCATCCGCCTCGTCGACCTCGGTGACGTGGTCGAGGCCCTCACCCGGTCCTACGGCGAGCTGTACACCGAGACCACCGTGCCGGCCGTCGTGTACGGGGCGCAGAGCGCGGTGACCACGGTGAGCGTGCCGAACTTCCTGGTGGTGCGGCGGGACATGCCGGACGGGGAGGCGTACTGGCTGACCCGGCTGCTGTTCGAGGGCCAGTCCCGGCTGATCCGGGCCCATCCGGAGGCGCGGCGCCTGGACCGTCGTACGGCCATCGCCACGCATCCGCTGGAGCTGCACCCAGGCGCCGCCCGCTGGTACCGCGAGTCACATCCCTGATCCGGGGGGCGGGGCGGGCAGCCGTACGGTGGCGGACAGGCCGTGGGGCCGCGCGGCCGCCAGGATCAGTTCGCCGCCGCCCGCCTCGACCAGCATGCGGGTGAGGGCCAGGCCGAGACCCGTGCCGTGGACGTTCTGGTGGCGGGGGCTGCGCCAGAACCTGCCTCCCGCCTGGGACAGCTCCTGCTCCGTCATGCCCGGGCCGGTGTCCCGTACCGTCACGTCGACCACTTCGCCCGACGTTCCTTCGGCAGGTGTCCGGCGGACCGAGACGTCGACCGGGGCGCCGTCGCCGAACTTGAGCGCGTTGTCGAGCAGGGTGTCGAGGGCGTGATCGAGGCTGTCGGGCAACGACAGCGCGCTCACCCCGTCGGGGATCTGTGTGGTGAGCGGGACGCCCGCGCCGGCGAAGGCCGCCCGCCAGGCGTCGACCCGGTGCCTGACCACGGCGGAGACATCGACCGGTCCGCGTTCCGCCTCGGACGCCTCCGCCCTGGCCAGCCGCAGCAGCCCGTCGAGCATCTCGCCGAACCGGTCGGCCTCCTCCACGGCGAAGTGCAGCTCGTGCAGACCGCGCGGGTCGGCCACGAACTCCTCCAGGTTCTCCACCCGCAGCCGGAGCGCGGTCAGCGGATTGCGCAGCTGGTGGGACGCCTGTGCCACGAACGCCCGCTGCTGCTCCTGGGCGGCGTGCATGCTGTCCGCCATGACGTTGAAACTGCTGGCCAGGCGGCGCAGTTCGGGGGCACCCACCCGCTCCGAGACACGGGTCTTCAGGTGCCCGAGGGCGACCTCGTGCGTGGCACGGTCCAGGTCGTGCACGGGACGGAGCACCCAGCGGACCACCGGCGCCGCGACCGCGATCACCACCAGGGCGAGCGCCGCGAGGCTGCCCAGCACCACCAGCGTCAGATGGTCGGCCACCTCGGACCGCACCCGGTCGGTGGGCGAGACGATCAGTACGGCGCCCAGCACCCGGCCGTCGCGCCGGACCGGCTCGGCCAGCACGAAGGGCCGGTCGTCCCACGGCCACCACACGCCCGGCTGCTCGGGAGGCCGGTCGGCCAGGGCACGCAGCAGCGCCGACCGCACCTGCGGCTCCGCCAGGTCGACGGGGCGGGAGGCGACCACGGTCTCGCTGTCGGCGTCGACGACGGCGACCCGCGAGTCGTAGAGGTCCGCGTAGCGGTCGACGGCGGCCTCCAGCCGTCCGGTCCGCCCCGATTCCAGGGCGGTGGCGGCCAGGTCGGCGAACCAGGCGCCGTCCTCGGTCCGCCCGATGAACGAGCTCTGCACCGTGCGCTCCGCGGTGGCCCGCACCAGGGGCAGGCTGAGCGCGACGATCAGGCCCGCGACCAGGATGAACGCGATGACGAGCAGCCGGCGGCGCATCCGGTGTCCCTCACCCGCCGGCCGCCGCCGGACCGGCGCCGAGCCGGTAGCCGTAGCCCCGTACGGTCTGCACCAGGCCGCCCGTCCGCCCCAGCTTGCCGCGCAGGGTGGCCACATGGACGTCGAGGGTGCGTGACATGCCGTCGTACGTCGTCTGCCACACCTCGACCACGATCCGGTCCCGGGGCACGGCGGCGCCGGCCGCGCGGGCCAGCAGGGCGAGGATCTCGAACTCCTTGCGGGTCAGCGAGACGCTCCGCCCGTCCACGGTGACCGTGCGCCGCCCGAGGTCGATCTCCAGGCCGTCGACGGTGACGCGCCGGTCCTCGTGGGCGCGCTGGCTCACGCTGCGCCGGAGCACCGCCTCGATACGGGCCAGCAGTTCCGCGGTGCCGAACGGCTTCACCACGTAGTCGTCGGCGCCGCTGCGCAGCCCCCGCACCCGGTCGGGTTCGTCGCCCCGCGCGGTCACCGCGATCACCGGGACCCCGCCGCGGGCGCGCAGTTCCCGGCACACCTCGATGCCGTCCCGGTCGGGCAGACCCAGGTCCAGCAGGACGAGATCGGCGGCGGGTGCGGCCAGGGCGTCGGCGGCGCTGGCGGCACGGCGTACCTCGTAGCCGTGGCGCCGCAGGGCACCGGTGAGCGCGTCGGCGACCCGGTTGTCGTCCTCGACGAGAAGTATCCGCACGCGGCCTCCCGGTTGGTGGAATCCGGCCGCCCCGGCCCCGGTGGCGGTGGTGCCGGGGGAGCGCGCGGGTCACTGCCGGTGCGATGAGCGTAGAAGTGACCGCCGTCACTGAACCCTAAACCTACGTTAAGTCCGCCGGCGTTCTCTGTTGCGAGCGTGTGAACGGCTGTCACGGTCTGGGGCACCACGAACCGCCTAGTCCCAGGAGATTCCGCGATGAGCATGGCAACGGTGCCGCCAGAGCCGAGGCAGCGATCAGCCGAGGAACTCGTGGCCGAGTTCGACCAGGAGCGGCCGGCCCGCGCCCTCTCCCCGGGGGTCTCCGCGGCCGTGTCCGTGGTGTGCGCCGCCCTGTCCGTGTTCGTGCTGTACGCGGTCTTCTTCCCGGTCGCCAAAGGCACCCAGTACTACCTGACCGTCTTCCTGGCAGGGACGCTGCCGCTGATCTTCCTGACCCATCGCGGGACGGTGCGGGTGCCGGCCGTGCTGCTGCCCTGGCGGCGCGGTGACCGTGCCGCGGCGGCCGGCGCGGCGCCGGACAAGGCGGCCGCCCGCCACGACAACCCGGGGTGGCTCGACTGGCTGCTGGCCGCGGCGGCGCTGGCCGTGTGCCTGTACCCGCTGCTGGAGTTCGACGCGTTCATCGAGCGGCGGCAGCTGCCGACCTCGTGGGACACGGCGGCGGGCCTCGCCCTGATCGTGCTGGTCCTGGAGGCGTGCCGGCGCACCACCGGCTGGATCCTGCCGGCCTTCTGTGCGAGCTTCCTGGTGTACGCGTACTACGGCGGGCTGCTGCCGTACGAGTGGTCGCTGGCGCACGGCGGCTTCGACATCGACGCGATCGCCGCCCACTACTTCATGGGGACCGACGGCGTCTACGGCGTGCCGCTGAACGTGGCCGGCACCTACATCATCCTGTTCACCATCTTCGGCGCCGTCCTCGACATCTCGGGTGCGGGCAGGTTCTTCATCGACCTGTCGTTCGCGGCCTTCCGCGGCTCGCGCAGCGCGCCCGGACGTACGGTGACCGCGGCGGGCTTCCTGCTCGGCACGGTCTCCGGGTCCGGCACCGCGACCGCGGTGAGCCTCGGCTCGGTCGCCTGGCCGGTGCTGCGCCGGGCCGGTTACGGCAGGGAGCAGGGCGGCGGAGTGCTCGCGGCCGCCGGGATCGGCGCCATCCTGTCGCCGCCGACGCTGGGCGCCGCGGCGTTCATCATCGCCGAGTACCTGCGCGAGAGTTACCTCACCGTCCTGCTGTACGCGCTGGTGCCGACGCTGCTGTACTACCTGGGCATCGTCCTCGCGGTGGAGATCGACGCCCGCAAGCACCACACGCAGCCGGTGGTGGACGACCAGCCCACCTCGGCACTGCGACTGCTCGGCCGGTTCGGCTACCACTTCCTCTCCCTGTTCATGATCGTCGGCTTCATGGCGATGGGACTGCCCCCGTTCCGTGCGGTGATCTACGCGACGGCCCTGCAGTTCCTGCTGTCGTTCCTCGACCCGAGGCACCGGATGACGCCGCGGCGGCTGTACCGGGCCCTGGCCGAGGGCAGCAAGTCGGTCCTCCCGGTCGTCGCGACCTGCGCCGCCGCCGGCATGATCGTCGCCGTCGTCACGCAGACCGGTCTCGGTCTGAACCTGGCCTCGGTCATCGTCGACGCGGCCGGCGTCTTCGGTGACAACGCGACCGTGCGGCTGGTCCTGACCGTGCTCTTCGCCGCGGTGGCGGTGTCGGTTCTCGGGCTCGCCGTCCCGGTCACCGCCTCCTTCATCATCGCCGCGGTGATCATCGCGCCGGCCCTGCTCTCGCTGGGGGTCGCCACCCACGAGGCGTACATGTTCATCTTCTACTACGCCGTGCTCTCCGAGGTGAGCCCGCCCACGGCCATGGCGGCCGCCGCCTCCGCCGCCATCACCGGTGGCAACCCGATGCGCACGATGGTGGCGACCTGGAAGTACTCGCTGCCCGCGTTCCTGGTGCCGTTCGCCTTCGTGCTCACCGACAACGGCGCCCATCTGCTCGGCACGGGCGGCCTGTGGGGCGTGCTGTGGGCCACCGCGGTCTCCGCCCTCGCCGTGGCCGCGCTGGCCGCCGCCACCGGAGGCCGGCTGCTCGGCCCGGCCGGGCCGGTGGAGCGGGCGCTGTGCGCGGCCGCCGCCCTGTGCCTGCTGTACCTCGAACCCCTCGCGATCACCGCGGGGTGCGCGGCCCTCGTACTCGCTCTCGGCGTGCGTCTGGTGCGCCGCGGGCTGCAGCCGGAAACCATCACGGAAGGACACCTCCCCTCATGAAGCACCGGATGCGCACCCTGCGCCTCGCCGCCGCCGCGGTCGCCGCGGCTCTCCTCGCCACCGCCTGCGGCGGCGGGAAGCAGACCGTGGACACGTCCGCCGGCAGCGGCGGGAAGGGTGGCCGCCTGACCATCGCGACCGGGCCCACCACCGGCGTCTACTACCAGATCGGCGGCGGACTCGCGAAGCTGATCTCGGACAACCTCGACGGCTACCGGGCCACCGCCACCACCACCGGCGCGTCCGTGCAGAACATCCAGGGCCTCGGCGCCGGCACCTACGACCTCGCCTTCTCCCTGCTGGACACCGCCGGCGACGCCGTCAAGGGCCAGGAGTCCTTCTCCTCCCCGCAGGACATCGAGGCCCTGACCCGGCTGTACCCGAACTACACCCAGGTGCTGGTGCGTTCGGACTCGGGGATCAAGTCCATGGAGGACATGAAGGGCAAACGAGTCTCCACCGGTGCCCCCGGTTCCGGCACGGAGGTGATCGCCAACCGGCTGCTGAAGGCCGCCGGGCTGGACCCCGCCAAGGACGTCTCCGCCGACCGCCTGGGCCTGGCGGAGACCGTGGACGCCATGAAGGACGGCACCATCGACGCGCTGTTCTGGTCCGGCGGGCTCCCCAGCGGTGGCATCACCGACCTCACCACGAGCCTGAAGAAGGAGGTCCGCTTCCTCGACGTGACACCGCAGCTGGCCGCCCTGAACAAGGAGTACGGCGCCGTCTACCAGGCGGGCTCCATCCCCAAGTCCGTATACAACCAGCCCCAGGACGTGCCCACGATCGTGGTACCCAACGTGCTCCTGGTGAAGAAGGGCTTCGACCCCGAACTCGCCGCCGCGATCGTCAACCTCGTCTACGAGAAGAAGAGCGACCTGGAGAAGGTGAACGCGGCCGCGGCGGAGATCGACCTCGGCCTCGCCGAGGGCGTCACGCCCGTCCCGCTGAACCCGGGCGCCACGCAGGCACTGACAGCCCTCGTGCAGAAGTCCTGAGCCGAACGAGGGGCGGCCGGCCGGTCCCTGCCGAGCAGGACCGGCCGGTCGCCCACGAGAACCCAACCTCCACGACATTCACTCCGACTGCAGGGAAAAGGGATGGTTCTGAGAACGTTCGGCTGGTCGTTCGCCGTCACGGCGGGCGGTCTGGCCTTCGCCGCGTGGCAGTGGGGATGGGAGGCGTTCGGGGTCGTCCTGATCCTGTCGGTCCTCGAGATCTCGCTGTCGTTCGACAACGCGGTCGTCAATGCCGGGATCCTGAAGAAGATGAACGCCTTCTGGCAGCGGATCTTCCTCACCATCGGCATCCTGATCGCGGTGTTCGGCATGCGGCTGGTGTTCCCGGTCGTGATCGTCGCCGTCAGCGCGAAGGTCGGCCCCGTCGAGGCGGTGCAGCTCGCCCTCGACGAGCCGAGCCGCTACGAGGACCTCGTCACCGACGCCCACCCGGCGATCGCCGCCTTCGGCGGCATGTTCCTGCTGATGATCTTCCTGGACTTCATCCTCCAGGACCGGGACATCAAGTGGCTGGCCTGGCTGGAGCGCCCGCTGGCCGGACTCGGCAAGGTCGACATGCTCTCGGTGTGCGTCGCGCTGGTCGTGCTGCTGGCCACCGCGACGACCTTCGCGACCCACGCCCACGTCAGCACCGGCCATGCGGACAAGTCCGCCACCGTGCTGCTCGCCGGCGTCGCGGGACTGGTCACCTACCTCGTCGTGGGCGGCCTGTCCGGGTACTTCGAGGACAGACTCGAAGACGAGGAGGAGCACACGCACGAGGAGGAGGAGAAAGCCCGGGCCGAGGGCAAACCGGTCTCGGCGGTCGCCCTGGCCGGCAAGGCCGCGTTCTTCCTCTTCCTGTACCTGGAAGTGCTGGACGCCTCGTTCTCCTTCGACGGGGTGATCGGCGCCTTCGCCATCACCAACCACATCTTCTGGATGGCGCTCGGCCTGGGCATCGGCGCGATGTACGTCCGCTCGCTGACGGTCTACCTGGTCCGCGAGGGCACTCTGGACGACTACGTCTACCTGGAGCACGGCGCCCACTACGCCATCGGCGCGCTCGCCGCGATCCTGCTGGTGACGATCCGGCACGAGATCAGCGAGATCATCACCGGCCTGGTCGGCGTGTTCCTGATCGCGGCCTCCTTCCTGTCCTCCGTGCGCCGCAACAGGACACTCCGGGCGGCAGAGGCAGCAGCCGCGGCCGGCGGGTCAGCCCAGCGGGGTGAAGCAGTGGGCCAGGGCGGTCACCGCCGGTGAGGGATCTGCCAGCCGGATGGTGAGGTGGACGTCCCGGGTGAGCTCCGCGGGGCGGACCACCGGCAGATAGGTCAGGCCCGGTCGCGCGGCGGCGAGAAGGCGGGGCACCAGAGCCACCCCGAGGTCGGCACCGACCAGGGACAGCAGAAGCTCATAACTGTCCGCCCGGTAGTGCACGCGCGGGGTGAAGCCCGCCTCCCGGCAGGCGAATTCGGTCAGGGCCTGGAATCCGGCGGCGGGCTTGGTGGCGATCCAGGTCGCCTCGGCGAAGTCCGCGAGGTCCACCGGCTCCCGTGTGGCCGGACGGGCATGGGCGGGCACCGCGAGCAGCAGCGGGTCGCGCTGGAGGAGCGTCTGACGCAGCCCGCGCAGATCGGGGCGAGGCAGGTGCCGGTACTGGTGGGTGACGGCGAGGTCGACCGTGGCGGCGGCGACGGCCGGGATCGCCTCCTCCGGTTCCAGCTCGGTGAAGGCGACCGTCACCTCGGGGTGGCGGCGGTGGAAGGCGGCCAGTGCCGGAACGGTCAGCGTCGGCCCGGAGGAGGCGAACGCGGCGACCCGGATGGTGCCGCCGCGTGCCCCCGCCGCCGACCGGACCGCGCGGCCGGCCGCCTCCAGTTCCGCCAGCACGCGGTCGGCATGGTCGGCGAGGACCTGACCGGCCAGGGTCAGGCGCACGCTGCGGGCCGAACGCTCCAGCAGCGCCGCGCCGACATCACGTTCCAGGGCGGCGAGTTGCTGGGACGCCGCGGACGCGGACACGCCGGACAGCTCCGCCGCCCCGGCGATCGTTCCGGTCCGGGCGACATCCCTGAGCAGCTGGAGCTTCTTCGGGTCGAGCACAAGCACAGCTTACGCTCAGCGTGGCCCTGCGCCGCTGGTGGCGCCCGGTCCGCCCGTGCAGGGTGAGGGGCATGCCCCAAGTACCCGACCAGCCACGACCGTCGTCCCGTACGGTCGCCGTGCCCACACCGGAGGACGTCCGCAGGGCGTGGCGCACGGTCAGCTCCCGGCTCACCCCCACCCCGCTCGACCCGGGAGCCGGCACGCCCCGGAACCCGTCACTGAAACTGGAAAGCCTCCAGCCCACCGGCTCCTTCAAGGTCCGCGGAGCCCTGAACGCGATGGCGGCGGCCCCTCCCCGGGCCCGGGTGGTCACGGCCTCCGCCGGCAACCACGCTCTCGGCATCGCGTACGCCGCCCGGACGCTGGGCCGCCCGGCCACCGTCGTGGTGGCCCGGACCGCCTCGCCGGCCAAGGTGGAGTCACTGCGCCGCTGGAAGGTGGACGTGGTGCGGGCCGGGGACGGCTTCGACGACGCCGAGGCGCATGCCCTGCGGATGGCCGAGGCGGGCGCGCACTACATCTCGGCGTACAACGACCCGCAGGTGATCGCCGGTCAGGGAACGATCGGCCATGAGCTGGAAACCCAGGTCGAGGGACCGCTGACCGTCGTCTGCGGCGTCGGCGGCGGAGGGCTGGCGGCCGGGCTCGGGCTGTGGGCGTCCGAACGCCCCGACGTGCGGATCGTCGGGGTGGAGGCCGCGGCGTCCACCGCCCTGTCCCGGGCCGTCGCCGCGGGGCGGCAGGTGCCCGTCGCCATCGGCCCCACCCTCGCGGACGGGCTGGCGGGGAACATCGAACCCGGATCCGTCACGGTCGGGCTCGTCGCGCGCCACGTCGACCGGCTCGTCACCGTCACCGAGGCCGAGATCCGTGCCGCCCTGCGCCACCTCTCGGCGGAACGCGGGTACGTCGCCGAAGCCGCGGGCGCCGTGGCGGTGGCCGCCCTGCTCGCCGGCAAGGTACCCGCGCACGGGCGGACCGTGGCCGTGGTCTCCGGCCGCAACATCACGCTCCCCGCCCTGTCCGCCGTGCTGCAGCCCTGACCCCGGGCCCGTCGGCCGACCGTCTCGCACGGGGCCGAACATCCCGGCCGACTCTCCCGAACTTGATCACCCGAACCAGAAGAGGGCAGCTCATGTCCGCCACCGCACCCGCGGGCTCCCCCGTCCCGGCCGTCCCCGTCCTCACCGAGGCCCAGGTCCGCCGTCTGCTCCCCCAGGACCGCGTTCTCGAAGCCACCCGGCAGGCACTGATCGCGCACGCCGCCGGAGCCGTCTCCCAGCCGGCCCCCTGGCATCTGGAGGTCACCGGGCCCGGCGGATCACCGCAGGGCGAGGTCCATGTGAAGGGCGCCCATCTGCACGGAGCACCCCACTACGCCATCAAGCTCGCGACAGGCTTCTACGGCAACCGGGCGCTCGGGCTCCCCGTATCGGGCGGGCTCAGCGTCGTCGCCGACGCGGCCACCGGCCACCCGGTCCTGATCGTGCTCGACAACGGCTACCTCACCGACATACGCACCGGCGCGGCGGGAGCCCTGGCCACCCACGCCCTTGCCCGGGCGGACGCGCGTCGGATCGCCCTCATCGGTCCGGGGGCCCAGGCCGAGCACCAGTTGAGGGCTCTGCTCCGGCTGCGGCGCCCCGCCGACCTCGTCCTGCACGGGAGGGACCGCGACCGTGCCGAGGCATTCGCGGACCGGGCCCGCGCCCTGCACCCCTGGCGGGTGACGGTGGCGGCCGACGCGGAGGAAGCGGTCAGGGGCGCGGACATCGTGCTGACCGTCACCCCTTCCCGGCAGCCCGTCGTCCGCGGGGAATGGCTCGGGCCCGGGACGCACATCACCGCCGTGGGCGCCGACATGGAGGGCAAGCGGGAGCTGGACGCCTCGGTGCTGCGCCGCGCCGTCCTCGTCGCGGCGGACGACCCCGACCAGTGCCGGCGTACGGGCGAACTCCAGCACGCGGCGCCCGCCGGGACCACCGCGTCGCCGCGGGTCGAGGCGCTGGGGCACATCCTTGCGGGGGTCAGCCCCGGCCGTCGCTCCGCCGCGGAGATCACCGTCGCGGACCTGACAGGGCTGGGCGCGCAGGATAGCGCTGTCGCGGCGCTCCTCGCCGCGCGGGCCCTCCGGACGAGCGACCGACCCGCCTCGGCCTGAGTGCCCGGTGCGTGGTTCAGAGCTCACCCGAGCCGCCCAGGCCGGTCAGCGCGCCCACCGGGTCCGGGTCGGGGGTGCCTCGGGGCCACCAGTCGTCCTGGCCCGGCTCGGACTCGTAGGCGTACCACAGGCCGTCGCGGCCGAGGCGCAGCTGGACATGGCCGGCGGGGTGGGTGAGGTGGTTGCGCCAGGGGCGGAAAGCGGGCAGGTCTGCGGCGAGGAGGAGCGGGCGGGCCCGGTCGAAGCGTCCGGCGGGCGGGTCCCAGGGCTCTTCGAGCGCGGCGAGCCCGTCGCGTCCGCCCTGCCGCCAGGCGGCGACCGCGCGCGCCAGCTCGGTGGGGGTGCGGTCGGTGGCGGAGGCGAGGGTGGCGTACAGGGTGCGGGTGGCGGCGGTCAGGCCGGAGCCGGGGCGGGCCGCGGCGAGCCGTACGGCGTCCTGCCACAGCGTGAGTTCACCGGCCTCGTCCCGGCCGGTGGTCAGCAGGGCGTGGGCGCGGGCGGCCGCGTCGGTGGCGAGCTGGTCCAGGGCGAAGGAGTCCGGGCCGCCCGGGGCGGAGGGGTAGGCCGGGGGCTGCTCGGGGTGCGCGGGCGCCGGGAGGGGGTCCGGCAGGGGCGCAAGGCGGCGTTCGGCGAGGGCGTCCGTGGCGCGCACGCCCGGCAGGGGGGCGGGCTCCTGCTCCTGGGCGGCGCGGGCCGCGCGGGCGGCGTTGCGGCGGGAGAGGGCGTCGAGCAGTTCGCGCTCGCCTCTGCCGCGCAGCAGGAGCAGGACGAAGGGGTCGGCGTCGAGGAGGTGTGCGGTGCGGTAGCAGAGGGCGGCGGCGTGTTTGCAGGGGTGGCCGCGGTCCGGGCAGCTGCAGTGGGGCTCCAGGTCGCCCGGTCCGGGCAGCAGCGGGACCCCGCAGTCGGCGAGGGACTCGGGCAGCTCCTTGTCCAGCAGGGCGGCGATGTGCCCCGGCCGCTCCACGGCCGCGTCGAGGAAGCGCTCCCAGTCGGCGTCGTCGAGCGTCCGCAGCCGCACCTGCACACGGTAGGGCCGGGGCCGGCTGCCCTGCACATACGCGAGCACCAGCCCCGGGGTCACGGTGACGGCGTCCACATGACCACCCTCCGCGTAACTCCGCCCCCGCACCAGCCGCTTGACGTCCAGCGCGCCCTCCTCCAACGCGGTGATCCACGCATTGCCCCACCAGCTCGCGGCGAAGGAGCCGCCCTCCCGGACCGGGGAGACGGAAGAGGCGGGGAAGGTCCGGCGCAACTCGCCGTCACGGGAGGGGGCGGCCATGGAGTGCGGGGTGCGGGTGGCCGGGGGTGGGGTGGGAGCGGTGGTCTCCGCCTCGGCCCGGGCGTGGGCGTCCGTCCGCGCACCGGAGGTTGCCGGACCCGAACCTCCCTCGGTCCGGCCGGAGCTGTCCGGCGCGGTCTCCTCCGCCTCGTCCGACGGCATCCGGAAGGCGCCCGCCAGCAGCTCCCGCAGCTCGCGGGCGCGCCTTCCGGCGACCTGCTCGGGGCCTTTGGGCCGGTGCCCTACGACGTCCTTGCCGGGCCCCGCGCCGGGGGCGGGCCCGCGTCGCCGCCCGACGGCGGCCTGCGCGGCCTCGGCCGCGTCCCGCCGTGCCTCGGCACGAGCGGCACGCAGGGCTTCTCGGGCCAGCTCGGCGCTGCGGGGCCGGCCGGGGGCGGGGAGGACGGGAGGTGTGTCCGCGGCAGGGGTGGGAGCGTCGAGGTGGTCCGAGGTCCCCCGCTCGGCGGCATCGTCCGTGTCGCTCTCCGTCCCTCCGCCGCGCGCGTCGCCCTCGCCGCCGCTCCTGCGCTCGGCCATCGCTCGCCGCAGGGCCGCCCGCGCGGCGTCGCCGGGGCCGGGCTCGCGGTCCCGGCGGCCGGACGGGGCCGCCGTCTCGGCTTCCGGTTGTGCCTCGCGGGCGGCGCGCAGGGCGCGGCGGGCCAGATCTGCCGGGTGCCCGGTCCGCTCCCGGTGTTCTTCGTGCTGCCGTTCCTCGTCCTGCGGCTTCTCCCCCATCACGCCTCCCTCCGCAACGACACGAGGTCCGCCAGCTCACGGTCGGTCAGCTCGGTGAGGGCCGCTTCGCCGGAGCCGAGGACGGCGTCGGCGAGGGCGCGCTTGGCGGTGAGCATCTCGGCGATGCGGTCCTCGACCGTGCCCTCGGTGATGAGGCGGTGGACCTGGACGGGCTGGGTCTGGCCGATGCGGTAGGCGCGGTCGGTGGCCTGTTCCTCCACGGCCGGGTTCCACCAGCGGTCGAAGTGGATGACATGCCCGGCGCGGGTGAGGTTGAGGCCCGTGCCGGCCGCCTTCAGGGAGAGGACCAGGACCGGTGTGGTGCCGTCCTGGAAGCGGTCGACCATCCGCTCCCGCTCCGGCACCGGTGTGCCCCCGTGCAGGAGGTCCACGGGGACTGCCCGGTCGGTGAGGTGCGCGGTGATCAGGCGGGCCATGCCCACGTACTGGGTGAAGACGAGCGCCGAGCCGTCCTCCGCCAGCAGGGTGTCCAGCAGTTCGTCCAGCAGGGCGAGTTTGCCCGAGCGGGCGGCGAGCGCGTCGCCGCCTCCCGCGGTGTGTTCCTGCTTGAGGTACAGCGCGGGGTGGTCGCAGATCTGTTTCAGCGCGCCCAGCAGTTTCAGCACCAGCCCGCGCCGGGCGATCCCGTCCGCCGTCTCGATCGCCAGCAGGGACTCGCGCACCACCGCCTCGTACAGCGCGGCCTGTTCGCGGGTGAGCGGCACGGGGTGGTCGGTCTCCGTCTTGGGCGGCAGTTCGGGCACGATGCCGGGGTCGGACTTCCTGCGGCGCAGGAGGAAGGGTCGGACCAGGCGGGCGAGGCGCTCGACGGCCTGCTCGTCCTCGCCCGTCTCGACCGCGCGCGCGTGCCGGGCGCGGAAGGACTTCAGGGGGCCCAGCAGGCCCGGTGTCGTCCAGTCGAGCAGCGCCCACAGCTCCGACAGGTTGTTCTCGACCGGTGTGCCGGTCAGGGCGACCCGCGCGGGCGTCGGGATCGTACGCAGCGCCTTCGCCGTCGCCGAGTACGGGTTCTTGACGTGCTGGGCCTCGTCGGCGACGACCATGCCCCAGGGCCGCCCGGCCAGTGTGGTGGCCGCCGAGCGCATGGTGCCGTACGTGGTGAGGACGAAGCCGCCGGTCAGGTCGTCCAGGGTGCGGTCGGTGCCGTGGAAGCGGCGGACGGGGACGCCGGGCGCGAAACGGGTGATCTCGCGCTGCCAGTTGCCGAGGAGGGAGGCCGGGCAGACGACCAGGGTCGGCTCGGTACGGGCCCGCTTCAGATGCAGGGCGATGACGGTGATGGTCTTGCCGAGGCCCATGTCGTCGGCGAGGCAGCCGCCGAGGCCGAGGCCGGTCATCAGCTCCAGCCAGGCGAGGCCGCGCAGTTGGTAGTCGCGCAGGGTCGCGCGCAGTCCTGCGGGTGGTTCGGCGGGGCGCAGGCCGGCCGTGAGGCGGTCGCGGAGTGCGGCCAGGGTGCCGACGGGGACGGCCTCGACCGTCTCGCCGTCGACCTCGGCCGTGCCGGTGAGGGCGACGGAGAGCGCGTCGACCGGGTCCAGCAGGCCCAGTTCGCGTTTGCGGGCCTTGCGGACCAGCGCGGGGTCCACCAGCACCCATTGGTCGCGCAGCCGGACGACCGGGCGGTGGGCCTCGGCGAGGGCGTCCATCTCGGCGTCGGTGAGCGGGTCGCCGCCGAGCGCCAACTGCCAGCGGAACCGCAGCAGCTCCTCGCTCTCCAGGAAACCCGTGCCGTCCCTGGCCGAGCCGGGCGCGGGCCGCACCACGGCGGTGGCGGTCAGGTCCTGGGCGAGGTCCCTCGGCCAGTGCACGGCGACCCCGGCCGCCGCGAGCCGGGTCGCGGCGACACCGAGGAGATCACCCAACTCGTCCTGGGACAGGGCCAGTACGTCGGGCGCGTCCTGCTCGGCGAGCCGGGCGAGCGGTGGCCAGACGCGGGCGGCGCGGCGGACGGCGAGGGCCGCGTCCACGCGGGCGCGCGGCCCGAAGGCGCTGTCGGCCTCGCCCGCCCACAGGGCCGCCGCGTCGGCCACCAGGGTGGGGTCGGCGAGGCTGTGCACCTGGACGATCGCGGCACCGGCGCCGCGATCGGGGGCGTCCCCGTCGAACAGGTCGTACGCCGACAGGTCCAGGCGGAGTGAGATCCGCACGCCCGCGTCCATGCCGGCGGCGACCTCGGCCGCCCAGTCCTGGGCGCCGGGCAGCCGCTGGGCCCGGCGGTCGGCGAAGGGCCGCCCGCAGGCGTGCGGCGCGGCGGGAGTGCGGGGCAGGGTGTCCGCGACGGCGTCCAGGAAGGCACGCATCAGCGCCTCCGGCCGGGGCAGCCGCAGCGGTCCGGGGCCGGGCAGCGGCACGGCGTGGCCCTCGGGGGGCAGGGCGGCGGCGACCGCGCGCAGGTGCGCGATGTCCTCGGGGTCCAGCGGGCCGGCCCGCCAGGCGTCATGGCCGCCGGGGGTCAGGCCGGGCAGCAGCCGGCCGCGTGCGGTGAGCCGCAGCGCGTGCAGCGCGGCCGCGCCCCAGCAGGCGGTTGCGGGGTGGGCGACGGGGTCGCGTCGGGCCCGGACGAGCAGCGGGAGCGCCCGGTCGAGCGGCAGGGACAGCGCCGGGATCCGCTTGCGGCGGACGGCGGCGCCTTGGCGTCGTACGACCGTCAGCTCGGTCCGGTCGGCGTGTTCGCTGTCCGCCGGGGCGGGCAGCGGGGCGCCGTCGGGGGCCCAGAAGGCCATACGGCCGTCGCGCGGCAGGGCGGCGGGCAGGAAGACGGCGGCGAGACGCACGGGGACCTGTGCGCGCTCCACCACGGCCGTGTCGCTCATACGCTCTGCTCACCTCCCGCCCATGAGTCGGATCAGTCGTCTTCGACTCTACGGGCGGGGTCTGACAATCGGTCCCGGCGGCCGGTCGGAGCCGTCACGGGTGGCCGCCGGCGCCGGTCAGGGAACGGTGCGGGAGACGACGTACACCATGGGGTGGGTGGGGTTGCCGGTGTTCACCACGACGTCCTGCGTCGGCTTCGGCTTCTCCTGCTCGTGCACGAGTCCGTAGTAGTCGCCGGGGCGGGCGCCGGGTCCGGAGAACCTCCAGCCGGTGACGTTCTGGTCGCGCTCGCTGATGGTGATGTCGTCCTTGACCAGGTCGTCGCGGTCGACGCCCAGCTTCCCGAGGAACTCGTCGAGGCCGGCCTGCGTGGTCTGGAACTGTACGTACAGGCGGCTGGTCCGCCAGTTGTTCGTCTCGTAGTAGGCGACACTGACCGACGGGTCGGGGATCGGCACCTGGTACAGGCGGCGCTGGACCTTCGACGGCCAGCCGGCGGTCAGGCCGGTCGCCGCGTACTTCTTCTCCTTGTTCTTGCCGCTGTCGCGGCTCTGCGCGGCGGAGATCACCAGGTAGCCGGCCGGTACACCGATGAGCAGCACGATGATCAGCAGGGTGAGCGCCCTGCGGCGGATCATGTGGCGGCGGTCCTCCGGCGGCCGGTCCGGCTCGTCCGGGGGTGCCGCCGGGCGGGGCGGCGATGCCGTCACGCGGTGTCCCGGGCTCGGCGGGCGGCCTCGGTGAACCGCTCGTACCGCTCGTAGCGCTCCACCCGGCGCCGCTTGGCGCGTCGGAAGCGGCGGGCGACCAGCCGGGCCAGGTCGGCCGCGCCGACCATGCCGGCCTCGGGGCCGAGCTGGGCGCGCACGATGCGGGCCTCGGGGCGGTAGCCGCGGCCGGTGAGGTGCCGCTTGAACGCGTCCCGGGCGGGGCCGATCAGCAGGTCGTCGGCGGCCGAGACGCCTCCGCCGATCACGAAGCAGGAGGGGTCGAGGGCGGCCGCGAGGTTGGCGATGCCGACGCCGAGCCACTGGCCGATGTCCTGGAGCAGCTCCACGCACATGGCGTCGCCCTCACGGGCCAGCTCGGTGATCATCGGGCCGGTGATGTCGCCGATGTTGCCCTTGACGTGCTCGATGATCCCGTACGCCACCGGGGAGTCGGCGGCGGCCAGCTCCCTGGCCTCGCGCACCAGCGCGTTGCCGGAGCTGTACTGCTCCCAGCAGCCGCGGTTGCCGCACGGGCAGCGGTGTCCGCCGGGCACGACCTGCATATGGCCGAACTCGCCGGCGACGCCGTACTTGCCGCGCTTGACCTGGCCGTCCTCGAGGATCGCGCCGCCGATGCCGGTGCCGAGGGTGATCATGACGAGGTGGTCCTCGCCGCGGCCGGCGCCGAAGCGCCACTCCGCCCAGGCGGCCGTGTTGGCGTCGTTGTCGACCAGGACGGGCACGGCGAGACGGCCCGCGATGCGGTCGCGCAGCGGCTCGTTGCGCCAGGACAGGTGCGGGGCGAACAGGACGCGGTTGCGGTCGGCGTCGACCCAGCCGGCCGCGCCGATGCCGACCGCGTGCACGTCGTGGCGGTCGGACAGGTCCAGCACCAGCTCGACGATCGTGTCCTCGACGACCTTGGGGCTCTTGGACTTGTCCGGGGTCTCCGTGCGGACCTTCTCCAGGATGTTGCCGTCGGCGTCGACGACGCCCGCCATCACTTTGGTGCCGCCGATGTCGATGCCCACCGTGGGCACGCGGGGGGCGGTCAGGTGGGAGCGGCGCTCTCGTGTACCCACGGTCCTCAGGACCGGGGCGCGGCGGGAGCCGATGGGGGCGCTGAAGTCGCGGTAGGTGCTCATCGACGCCGATTCTGCCTCACGGTGCCCGCGAGTGCGGCGCGGGGCAGAAATCGAAGGTGCGCGTCGTATCGGTCGCATTGTCCGGACATTGCGACGAATCCGACCCCCGGGGAGTCAGGGCCGTACGAGCAGCTGGAACTCGAAGGAGTAGCGGCTCGGCCGGTAGATGTGGTCGCCGAACTCGACCGCGCGGCCGGTGTCGTCGAAGGTGGTGCGCTGCATGGTGAGCAGCGGGGCGCCCTCCTCCTCGGCGAGCCGCTCGGCCTCGGCGGCGGTGGCGGCGCGCGCGCCGATGGACTGGCGGGCGCTGTGCAGGGTGATCCCGGCGGCTCGCATCAGGCGGTACAGGCCGGTGGCCTCCAGCTGGGCGGTGTCCAGGTCGAGCAGGCCGGAGGGCAGGTGGTTGCAGAGGTACGCCATCGGCTCGCCGTGGGCGAGGCGGAGCCGCTCGACGCGCTGGACGTCGCTGCCTTCGGCGACGCCTAGCGCGGCGGCGACCTGGGCGGTCGCCGGGACGACGGTGTTGACCAGGACGGTGGTGGCGGGGCGCTGTCCGGCGGCCTCCAGGTCGTCGTAGAGGCTGCTGAGTTCCAGGGGGCGCTTGACCTGGCTGTGCACGACCTGGGTGCCGACGCCGCGGCGGCGCACCAGGAGGCCCTTGTCGACGAGCGACTGGATGGCCTGACGGACGGTCGGGCGGGACAGGCCCAGCCGGGCGGCCAGTTCGATCTCATTGCCCAGCAGGCTGCCCGGGGTCAGCAGGCCGTGCTCGATCGCCGACTCCAGCTGCTGGGACAGCTGGAAGTACAAGGGGACGGGAGAGCTCCGGTCCACACGGAGTTCGAGCTGCACGGTCGGGTCCACTTCTGGTTTCGGCACGGGCCCGAGCGTAGCTCCGCGCCCGGTTGACGGGAAGTTGTGTAGTTCGATTGTCCGGACATACACATTGACACGGTACGGGGTCCGGCTCCACTTTGTTTTCATGCGCATCGGGGTCATCGGGACCGGCCGCCTCGGCACGATCCACGCGAACACGCTCAGCCGCCACCGCGAGGTCGGATCGCTGATCCTGACGGACGCGGAACCCGCGCGGGCGCAGGAGCTGGCCCTCCGGCTGGGCGAGACGGCGGCGCCGGGAGTGGACGAGATCTTCAGGTGGGGCGTGGACGCGGTGGTGATCACCACGGCGACGTCGGCCCACGCGGAAATGATCGGCCGGGCGGCACGCTCCGGCCTTCCCGTCTTCTGCGAGAAGCCGATCGCCCTGGATCTGGCCGGGACCTTACAGGCGATCGAGGAGGTCGAGACCGCTGGAACGGTCCTGCAGATGGGGTTCCAGCGCCGCTTCGACCGGGGCTACAGCGGCGCCCGGGAGGCGGTGCGTTCCGGGCGGCTCGGGCGGCTGCACACCGTGCGGGCGGTGACCTCCGACCAGGCGCCGCCGCCGGCCGACTGGCTGCCGCTGTCCGGCGGGATCTACCGGGACGCGCTGATCCACGACTTCGACGCGGTGCGCTGGGTGACCGGCCACGAGGTGACCGAGGTGTACGCGGCCGGGTCGGCCGCCGGGCCCGCGATGTTCCGCGCGGCGGGGGACGTCGACACCGCGGCGGTGGTCCTCACCCTCGACGACGGCACGCTCGCCACGGCCACCGCGACCCGGCTCAACGGCGCGGGCTACGACGTGCGCATGGAGCTGGCCGGGGAGCTGGACCAGATCGTGGTGGGCCTGGACGACCGCACCCCGATCGCGTCGACCGAGCCGACCGGTCCGCCGGCCGCCGACAAGCCGTGGGCCGGTTTCCTGGAGCGTTTCGCGCCCGCGTACGAGGCCGAACTGGCCGCGTTCGTGGAGGTGGTGAACGGCGAGCGCGCCAACCCCTGTGACGGCCGCGAGGCGTTGCAGGCGCTGCGGATCGCCGAGGCGTGCGATGTGTCCCGGCGGGAGCGCAGACCTGTGGCGCTGCGGGAGATCCCGGGCGGCCGGGAGCCGGCGGCGCTGGGCTGACGCGCCCGGTTCAGGCTTCCTCGACCGCCGGCGCAGTCCCCTGCGCCGGCGCGCACGGCCTCACCGGGCCGTCCCGCGCGACCGTGCCCCGTCTACCAGCGCACCGGCAAGGCGCGCAGCCCGCGCATGAGCATGCCGGGCAGCCAGTCGCCGGGCGGGCCGTCCAGGGCGAGACCGGGTGCGCGGTCGAGCAGCGACCGTATCGCCGTGCGGGCCTCCAGGCGGGCCAGTGGGGCGCCCAGGCAGTAGTGGATGCCGTGGCCGAAGGCGAGGTGACCGCGCGGGTCGCGGCGTATGTCGTAGCGGTCGGGGTCCGGGTAGCGTGCCGTGTCGCGGTCGGCGGAGGCGAGGCCGACCAGGACCGGGTCGCCCTTCTCCAGCGTGACGCCCCCGATCTCGACGGGTTCCACGGCGAACCGGTAGGTGGCGTTCTCCACCGGGCCCTCCCAGCGCAGGGTCTCCTCGATCACCCCGTCGAGCAGCCCGGGGTCGGCGCGCAGGGCGGCGAGCTGGTCGGGGTGGGTGAGCAGGGCGTGGACGGCGTTGGTGATGAGGTTGACGGTGGTCTCGTGGCCGGCGACGAGCAGCAGGAAGGCCATGCCGCGCAGTTCGTCGGAGGAGAGCCGGTCGCCGTCCTCGGCGGTGGTGCGGATCAGGTCGCTCAGCAGGTCGCCGCTCGGCCCGGCGGACCGCTTGTCCTCGATCAGCTCGGTGAGGTAGGCGCCGAGCCGGGCGAACGCGTCGTAGGAGCTGTCCGCGTCGGTGGGGGCGACCACCTCGGTCGACATCTCGCGGAAGGCGGTGCGGTCCATCTCCGGGACGCCGAGCAGTTCGCAGATGACGGTGATGGGCAGCGGGAAGGCGAAGGACTCCACGAGGTCGGCGCTCCCCCGCGGCAGCATCGCGTCGAGCAGGTCGTCGGTGATCCCCTGCACGCGCGGGCGCAGCTCCTCGACGCGGCGCATGGTGAACGCGCGCGTGACGAGCGCGCGCAGCCGGGTGTGCTGCGGTGGGTCGGTGATCAGCAGGTGCTTGCCGATCAGCTGCTCCTCCAGGAAGGTGGCCCCGATCCGCTCGCTGCCCTTGACCAGGCGCGGGTCGGCGAGCGCGGCACGCGCCTCCTCGTACCCCACGACCAGCCAGGTCTCGTAGGGCCCGTCGGCACCCGCCAGCCGCACCCGGTGCACCGGGCCGCGCTCACGCAGCCGCGCGTACACCGGATACGGGTCGTGCCGGAACTCCTCGCCGTACTCCCTGAGATCGGTCACCTCGGTCATCGTGCTCCCCCTCCTGTCACTCCCCCAACGCACGGGCGTCCGGTTCAGTGCCCGTCACCGTCGTCGAGCAGTCCCGCGTCGTACGCCAACAGGGCGATCTGCACCCGGTTGTTGAGATCGAGCTTGGCGAGGATCCGGGAGACATGGGTCTTGACGGTGGCGACGCTCATGAACAGGCCGGTGGCGATCTCGGCGTTGGACAGACCCCGGCCGACGGCGACGGCGACCTCGCGTTCCCGCTCGCCCAGGGTGTCGACGCGCGCACGCGCGCGTGCCCGGCGGGTGTCGGCGGCGGTGCCGGCCGCGTGCGCCATCAGCTGGCGGGTGACGGTGGGCGACAGCACGGGCTCCCCGGCCGCGACCCGGCGCACCGCGTCGACGATCTCGGCGGGCGGGGTGTCCTTGAGGACGAATCCGGCGGCACCCGCGCGCAGGGCGCGCAGCACCTGCTCGTCGGCGTGGAAGGTGGTGAGCACCACGACCTGCGGGGCGTCCTCGCGGCCGCGCAGCCGCTCGGTGGCGGTCAGCCCGTCCACCGACGGCATCCTGATGTCCATCAGGACGACGTCCGGGCGGGTGCGGTCGACCAGGTCCTCGACCTCGCCGCCGTCGGCGGCCTCGCCGACGATCCGGATGTCGTCGGCGCCGCCCATCATCAGGGCCAGCCCGGCCCGCACCAGCGGGTCGTCGTCCACGAGGAGCACTCTGATCGCGGTCATGTGCCTTACGTAATCACGGTTGTACGGCGGTGACGGACGGCGGGGACCGGATGCGCCCGGGCTCACCCGGCGGCCGGCCACGGCAGCCAGGCCCGCACCTCGAAGCCGCCGTCGGCGGTGCGGCCGTGGTCGAGCCGCCCGCCGGTCAGTGTGGCGCGCTCGGTGAGGCCGATCAGGCCCTGCCCTGAGCCGGGGACGTGCGGTACGTCGCCCCCGGGGGCGGGGTTGCGCACCGCGAGGGCGAGCCCGTCGCCGGGGGCGCCGGTGGCGGTCACCGCGACCTCGGTGCCGGGGGCGTGCTTGCGGGCGTTGGTGAGGGCTTCCTGGGCGATGCGGTAGGCGGTGCGGCCGACCGAGGCGGGCACCTCGGCCGGGTCGGTGACCCGCAGGTCGAGGGTGACCTTCATGCCGGCCTCGCGGGACTCGGCGACCAGCGCGTCCAGGGCGGCGAGGGTGGGCTGGGGGCGGCCCGCGTCGTCGGACTCACCGGCGCGCAGCACGCCGATGATCTCCCGCAGGTCCTGGAGGGCCTCGTGGGCGCTCTCCCGGATGACGCCGGCCGCCCGGGCGATCTCCTCCCGGGGCGCGTCCGGCCGGAACTCCAGGGCGCCCGCGTGGACGCTGAGCAGGGTGAGCCGATGGGCGAGCACGTCGTGCATCTCCCGGGCTATGGCCTCGCGGGCCAGCCGCTGTGCCTGCTCGGCGCGCAGCCGCGCCTCGCTCTCGGCGCGCCGGGCGCGGTCGCGCAGGGTCACCACGAGCTGCCGCTTGGAGCGTACGAACATGCCCCAGCCGATGACGGCGGCGGTGAGCACGGCGACGAACACGAGGGCGACGAGGTAGGGCAGGTCGGGGTCCGGGCGCAGCAGGTAGTACAGGGGGACGAGGACGAGCTGGGCGCCGCCGATCCACGCGACGTAGCGGAAGGGCCGGTGCACGGCGACGGTGAAGAGGGCGATGAGGATCGCGCCGCCGGCGGTGTCCGAGGCGAAGCCCAGGACCGTCAGCGTGGCGGCCAGCGCGACCGGCCAGCGGCGCCGCAGCCAGATCGCCGCGCAGGCCAGCGCGCCGATCAGCTGGTCGAGGACGGCGACGGCGTGCGGCAGGTCGGGGTCGTTGGCCACGGTGTCGGCGGCCGCGATGCCGGTGACGACGGCGAGCAGGAAGCAGGAGAAGTCGACGATCCAGTCGCGCACGGTGCGCTTGGGCCGGCGCGGGCGCCCCTCGTCCGGGCCCGGGTCATGGACCAGTGCGGAGGGCAGCCACCACCGCCGTCCGGTGAGCTCCGCCGTCTGCGCCGTCCCGTCCCCGTTGCCGTTCACGGTTGACCAATCTACGCAGGGCCGGAACGTGCCACCCACCCGTGGGCGGGATCGCCGACCTAAGTCGCGGCACCTCCTACTTTGGTCGCGAACGGCCGCCCCGAACGGGGGACTTGCGTCGCACCCGCCGCACCCCGCGGCCGACTCGGTCGACGGGTCCGCGGGGCGAGGCTCGGGTGCATGAAGCAACTGCTGGAAGTGGTCGGATTCGTCGCCTTGGTGCAGGGCGGACTGGGCCTGGTGCACGAGTTCACCGACTGGGACATCGGTTTCGTGCAGCGGATCGGCTTCCTCGACGGTTACGAGGTGTACGCGAGCGTCACGCTGGTCGTGCTGGCGTTCGCGCTGTTCGCCGCCGCGGAGAGCCGGGGGTCCGGCTGAGGGGGCGTCAAGAGGTAGGGGTAGCCTCGGTCGGAGCGGCGGGGTCAGTCGCCGAGGGCGGCGCGCAGCGTGGTGGCCATCAGATCGATGGCCTCCTTCGCCTCCGGCACCGGGCCGGTGTGGGTGAAGTAGTGGTCGACGCCCTCGAAGACACGGTGGGTGACCGGGACACCGGCGGCCTCCAGGGCCTTGGCGTAGGCGTCGCCCTCGTCGCGCAGGCGATCGTTCTCCGCGGTGATCACCAGGGCGGGCGGCAGACCGGAGAGGTCGTCGGCCAGGCCGGGCGACACGAGGGGTTGCGCCCGGTCGGCCGGGTCAGGGACATACGCGGCGGTGAAGATCCGCATGAGCTGGGGGCTGAGCAGCGGCTTGGCGATGAGGGACTGCTTGGTGGCCGGGTCGGCGAGCTGGTCCAGCGGTGCGGAGTCGATGATCTGGAGCCGGGGGGTGAAGGTGCCGCGCTCCCGGGCCAGGCGGCACACCGCCGCGGTCAGGTTGGCGCCCGCACTGTGTCCGCCCACGGCGAGCCGGGAACCGTCCCAGCCGCCCGCGGCGCCGTTCTCGGCGACCCACGCGGTGACGTCGTATGCCTGGGTCACGGGGACGGGGAACGGCCGCTGCGGGGCGACCGCGTAGTCCACGTTGATCACGACACAGCCGGCCGTGGCGGCTATGTAGCGGCAGATGTGGTCGTCCTGTTCCGGGCGGCCGATCACGAACCCGCCGCCGTGGAAGTTGACGTAGACCGGAGCGAGGGCTCCGGTCGCGGCCGGCGGACGGTAGACGGTGCAGGTCACCGGTCCGGCTCCGGTGTCCACCCGGAGCGTTTCGGTGTGCGTCGGGATGTCGGTGAAGCGCAGTTCCTCATGCACGCGGGCCATCACGCGGCCGAGCAGCAGCTGGACACCTCTGGCCTGGAGTCTTGAACTGAACAGCACGGCCCCACCCCGCATATCCAAAAGTTAAACTATCAGGAATCCTGATGATGGACGCTCCCCTCACATCCCGCAATAGGCGCGCGGCACCTCTGAACGGCCTGCGGGCTACGCGCCCTCCCCGGGCCCGCTGTCGGGCAGTTCGTACGAGCCGTACTCCGGGCGTCCGACGCGGTCGTACGACTGGATGGAGACGCCCGCTGCGGTGATCCGTCCGCCGGTGTGCCGGAAGGCGGTGGGCAGGGTGCCCTCGGTGAACAGGCGGCGGCCCGCGCCGAGCACCACCGGGAAGGTCAGCAGGTGCAGGGTGTCGACCAGGTCGAGGTCGAACAGGGAGCGCAGCAGGGCGCCGCTGCCGTGGACCTGGAGTTCGCCGTCGGTGCGCTCCTTGAGCGCGGTGACCTCCTGGGCGAGGTCGTCGCCGAGCACCGTGGTGGCGGTCCAGGACGGGTCGGTCAGAGTGGTGGAGGCGACGTACTTGGGCAGGGTGTTGAGGCGGGAGGCGACCGGGTCGTCGGGGGCGGTCACCTTGGGCCAGTAGGCGGCGAAGATGTCGTAGGTCCGGCGGCCGAGGAGGAAGGCGTCCACGCGGTCGAAGACGTCGGTGACGAAGCGGCCGAAGTCGTCGTCCCCGTAGGGGACGCTCCAGCCGCCCTGCTCGAAGCCGTCGCGGGTGTCCTCCTGCGGGCCGCCGGGCGCCTGGTAGACGCCGTCGAGGCTGACGAAGATGGTGGAGACCAGCTTGCCCATGTCGGGTGCCTTCTTCCGGGAGTCCGAGAGGTGGGGTCCTGTCCGTCATCACTTCAGACCCCACCGGCACCCGCAACTCATCGCTCGGCCGTACGGACCTCAGCCACGGAACGCCAGGGGCTCGCCGGCCTCCGCGGTGGACGGTCCGGCCGGGCTCGGCTCCGGCGGGTCGGCCGGGGCCCGCCCGTGCGGCATACATGTCCGTTCGCCGCCAGCGTCCTTCCGTGCCGGACGGTGGCATGGAGGCATGACAACGACCGAGGACATCAGGACGCTGGACGGCAAGGTGGCTCTCGTGACCGGTGGCAGCCGGGGTATCGGGGCGGCCACGGCGCTGCGGCTCGCCCGGGCGGGCGCGGACGTGGCTGTGACGTATGTGCACGGCAAGGACGCGGCCCTGGACGTCGTACGGGCCGTGGAGGCGCTGGGGCGCCGGGCGGTGGCCCTGCGGGCGGACTCCGCCGACGCGGAGGAGGCGGCCGGGGCGGTGGGGTGCGCGGCGGAGGCGCTGGGCGGGCTCGACGTGCTGGTGAACAACGTGGGTGTCGGGCTGCTCGGGCCGCTGGAGGGGCTGTCGCTCGCCGATGTGGACCGGGTGCTCGCGGTGAACGTGCGCGGGGTGTTCCTGGCGTCGCAGGCGGCCGCCGGGCGCATGGGCGGGGGCGGGCGGATCATCACCGTCGGCAGCTGTATGACGCAGCGGGTGCCCGGGCCCGGCGGCACCCTCTACACCATGAGCAAGTCGGCGCTGGTCGGGTTGACGAAGGCGCTCGCGCGGGAGCTGGGCGGGCGCGGGATCACCGCGAACATCGTTCACCCCGGGCCGACCGACACGGACATGAATCCGGCCAACGGGCCCTATGCGGCGGGGCAGGCGGCGATGACCGCGCTGGGGCGGTTCGGCACCGCGGAGGAGGTGGCCGACATGGTCGTGCATCTCGCGGGGGCGGCATACGTCACGAGGGCGGAGTTCTCGGTGGACGGAGGCCACTCGGCGTAGCCGGCGGGTGACGCCTGGGCCGACTGCCGGTGGGCAACCCGCTGAAGGGGTGCAGAACGGCGGCAGGACCGAAGCGCCGGAGCCGGGACCACGGTTCCGGCGCTTCGCTGACCAGCGTCAGGTGCTCAGCTCCTGGTGTCTGGCCGACAGCCGGGCGGCACCCTTCTCGGTCAGGGAGCCGTGCAGACGCAGGCGGGAGATCCCCCCGTCGGGAAAGATGTCCACGCGCGCGTGGGTGCCGACCGCCGGGGTCGGCAGGACGAAGCGGTGGTTGGTGTCGGGCTGGAGGCGGGTGCGGGGGAGGATCTCACGCCAGTCGCCGTCCTCACCGTCCCGCACCGACAGCGACGCCCAGCCCGCGCTGTTGCCCTTCAGATACGCCGTGTCGATCTCGATCGCGCGGATCTGGGACTGTGCGGCGAGCCGGTAGCGGATCCAGTCGTTGCCCTGGTCGCGGCGGCGGCGCGTCTCCCAGCCGTCGTCCATCTTGCGGGAGCGGCCGGGCTGGATGGTGTTGGTCGCCGGGGAGTAGAAGAGGTTCGAGGCGTCCTCGACCTGGCCGCCGTTCTCCAGGGCGACCACGTCGAAGGTGCCGAGCACCGAGAGCCACTCGGGGTCGGGTACGACCTCGCCGTGCACGCGGAGGCGGGCGATGCCGCCGTCGGGGTGCTGGTTCACGCGCAGGTGTGTGAAGCGCTGCTCCACCGACACGGAGAAACCGTTCGCCGCGTGTCCGCCGACCGGCGTGCGCGGCACGATCGTCGTCCACTTGACGTCGTCGGCCAGCAGCTCCCGCGGCGACGGCGAGCCGGGCACGGAGGTGCCCTCGACGGACACGGCCTGCGGGTAGTTGCCGCGGAAGTGGGCCGTGTCGACCACGATCCCCCGGACGACTCCCGGCGCGCCCAGTCGGACCAGCGCCCAGTCGTGGTCGTCGGCCGTCGGCCACGGGTGCTCGGCCGAGACGCCACGCCGGCGCCGGGTCTCCCAGCCGTCCATGATCTTGCCCTTGTGCCCGAAGTCCTCGGGGTCGAACTCGGCGCGCTCCGGCACCAGCAGGTTCTCCCGCTCGGCGAAGAACTCGTCGTTGGCGGCGATGACACCGGCGCCGAGCCGCCGGTCGGCGAGGTCGGCGTACCGGGTGAAGGGGAAGTCGGCGGTGCGGTAGTCCGCGTAGGGGTCGCCGCCGCCGTAGGGGTTCGCGTCGCCGGTGAAGCGGGGTATCGGTATCGCCGTCACGGTGATCGGGTCTGCCTTTCGGAGCTCGTCGGGTGGGATTCAGCGGGGGCGGGTGAGCAGGCGTCCCTTCGGCTCGGTGAACTCGCCGTCCGCGACGATGCGTTCGCCGCGCAGCCAGGTGGACTTCACGACGCCGTGCAGGGTCCGGCCCGCGTATGCCGTCACCCGGTTGCGGTGCTGGAGGGCCGCCGGGTCCACGGTGAAGGTCTCGTCGGGGGCGAGGACGGCGAAGTCGGCGTCGCGGCCCTCCTCGATGGCGCCCTTGCGGTCCTGGAGCCCCACCAGTTCGGCCGTCCTGGTCGACATCCATCGGACCACGTCCTCCAGGCCGTGCCCGCGCCGGCGCGCCTCGGTCCACACGGCCGCGAGGCTCAGCTGGAGTCCGGAGATGCCGCCCCAGGCCGTCGCGAAGTCGTCCGTCTTCAGGTCGGCCGTGGACGGCGAGTGGTCGGTGACGACGCAGTCGATGGTGCCGTCCGCCAGCGCCTGCCACAGCAGGTCCTGGTTGGCCGACTCGCGGATCGGCGGGCAGCACTTGAACTCGCTGGCGCCGTCCGGGACCTCCTCGGCGGTCAGGGTCAGATAGTGCGGGCAGGTCTCGACCGTGATCCGCACCCCCTGGGCCTTGGCCTCGGCGATCAGCGGCAGGGCGTCGCCGGAGGACAGGTGCAGTACGTGCACGCGCGCGTGGAGGCGCCTTGCGTGCGCGACGAGGGCGGCGACGGCGGTGTCCTCGGCGTCGCGCGGGCGGGACGCGAGGAAGTCGGCGTACTTCGGGCCGCCCTGCTGCGGGGCGGCGGCGAGGTGGTGCGGGTCCTCGGCGTGCACGATGAGCAGCCCGCCGAAGCCGGCGATCTCGGCGAGGGACTGGGCGAGCCGGTCCTGGTCGAGGTGCGGGAACTCGTCGACGCCGGAGGGCGACAGGAACGCCTTGAAGCCGAAGACCCCGGCGTCGTGCAGCGGGCGCAGGTCCTTGACGTTGTCGGGCAGGGCGCCGCCCCAGAAGCCGACGTCGATGTGCGCCTTGTCGGCGGCGACCTGCCGCTTCACCCGCAGGTTGTCGACCGTGGTGGTCGGCGGGAGGGAGTTGAGCGGCATGTCGACGAGGGTGGTGATGCCGCCGGCCGCCGCCGCGCGCGTGGCGGTCCAGAAGCCCTCCCACTCGGTGCGGCCGGGGTCATTGACGTGGACGTGGGTGTCGACCAGGCCGGGCAGCAGGACGTGGTCGCCGAGGTCCTCCAGGCGGGCGCCCGACGGGATGTCGGCGTCGTACGGCAGTACGGCCGTGATCGTGCCCGCGGACACCGCGACCGAGGCGGCTCGCGTTCCCTCGGGTGTGATGACGCGCGTCGAGCGCAGCACCAGTTCAGCGTCGGACACCCGGACCCCTCTCTGCCGCCGTTAACTTCCGCGTAACGGAATTCAACTTTCTGTTGAAGGAGTCTTCACCCCCGCCTCCGAGCCGTCAAGGGGCACACTCTCCACAGTGCACCCCACGCCCGACCTCTGGACGTTTCCACGAAGCGGAATTAAACTTCCGAGCAGCAGAACGTAGCTGTGCCCCAGCGGGGAGTCAACCGACCGGCGGGTAGGCTTCTGCCCTCCCGTCAGTCCGAAAGGAACGCGCCGTGCCGACGTCCAGCGCCAGCACCACCGACTCCGCCCGGTCCGCCGGCGGAGGCGTCCAGTCCCTTGAGCGCGCCTTCGATCTGCTGGAGCGGATGGCCGACGCGGGCGGCGAGGTGGGGCTGAGCGAGCTGTCCGCGAGCAGCGGGCTGCCGCTGCCGACCATCCACCGTCTGATGCGCACGCTCGTGGCCTGCGGATACGTACGCCAGCAGGCCAACCGCCGCTATGCGCTGGGCCCGCGGCTGATCCGCCTCGGCGAGTCGGCCTCCCGGCTGCTGGGCACCTGGGCGCGCCCGCACCTGGCCCGCCTGGTCGAGGAGACCGGCGAGACGGCGAACATGGCCCTGCTCGACGGCGACGAGATCGTCTATGTCGCCCAGGTGCCGTCGAAGCACTCGATGCGCATGTTCACCGAGGTCGGCCGGCGGGTGCTGCCGCACTCCACGGGCGTCGGCAAGGCGCTGCTGGCGAGCTTCCCGGACGACGAGGTGCGCGCCCTGCTCGCGCGCACCGGCATGCCCGCCGCCACCGAGAAGACGATCACCACACCGGACGGCTTCCTGGCCGCGCTGGCGGAGGTGCGCCGGGCCGGGTACGCGGTCGACGACAATGAGCAGGAGATCGGCGTGCGCTGCCTCGCGGTCCCCGTCCCCGACTCCCCCACCGCCGCGGCCATCTCCATCTCCGGCCCGGCGGGCCGGGTCACGGAGGCCGCCACGGAGAAGATCGTGCCGGTGCTCCAGCAGATCGCCGGGGAGCTCTCCGCGGCCCTGGTCAGCCAGAACCACTCCTGACCGAACCGCGACCCCGCCGCACAGGTCAAAGATCAAGCTAGGCCCGCGGCGGTTCCCCGAACAGTTCCACCGCCGTGCGTACGTCCGACAGGCCCCGGGACAGCGCGCTGACGGAGCCGATCGCGCCGGCGATGACCAGTAACGAGCGCCGCAGGCGCGGGACGTCGGGCATCCCGTCGATCGTCATCGCGGCCAGCGCCGCGAGTTCGTCCTCCGCGATGCCCCGGTCGGGGAACTCGGTGGGTAACGCGGCGAGTTGACGGCGCAGCCGGGACACCGCCGTCCGCAGTCCGGTCACCCTCGGATCGTTGTCGCTGCCGGTCACTGGCCTCTGCCCCAAGCTCCGCAACACAGCTCCGCCCCCTCGTACGTCCTGGTGCACGAGTCCGTTCCGTTCCCACCCTGCGTCCCATGACGGCAGTCGGGCGCCAAGGGACGCGGGCCAGTAAACGCCACCCCGCGCCACCGCGCCACAGCGCGGACGGAAATTCAGCCGCGGGAGAGCGTAAGGCGGGCAGGGAACAGTCCGGCACGCAAGGGCGGTCAGGTATGCAGGAGGCATGACGCACATCGAGGACCAGGTCGCCGGACTGCTGCTGGCCGCCGGCGGCGGACGGCGGCTCGGCGGACGCCCCAAGGCACTGCTGGAACACCGGGGCCGCCCGCTCGTCGAACACGCGGTCGGCGTACTGCGGGCGGCCGGCTGCGCGCGCGTGCACGTGGTGCTGGGGGCCGCCGCCGAGAACGTACGGGAGCGGGCGCGGCTCGACGGATGCACGGTTCTACGGAACCCGCAGTGGGAGCGGGGCATGGGCTCGTCACTGCGGGCCGGGCTCGAATCGCTCACCGGAACGGGGGCGCGGGCCGCGCTGGTGCTGCTGGTGGACCAGCCGGGCATCGGGCCGCAGGCGGTGGCCCGGGTGCTCGCCGCGTACGAGGGCGGGGCCTCGCTGGCCGCGGCGGCCTACGACGGTCTGCGCGGCCATCCCGTGCTGCTCGGCGCCGACCACTGGGCGGGGATCGCGGCGAGCGCGACCGGGGACCAGGGGGCGCGGGCGTATCTGCGGGCACACGAGAAGGACATCCGGCTCGTCGAGTGCGGGGACGTGGCCCGGCCGTACGACATCGACACGGAGGCGGACCTGGGCCACCTTGAGTGAACGGGGTGGCACCGAGAGCCACCTTGCCTCGACTCGGAGAATCTCGACATCAACAAACCATTGAAGTTCCACGATGAGGAAACTACTATCCACTGATCAGAAGCACCTGGCCGCACAGCCGGTGCGAAATGCCCCGTTCGCACAGACAGGCACCCGGTGCCACCGCTGAAGGAAGTGACAGCTCATGTCCGCACCAGCGCCGTCCCCGCCGGCCATCGTCGACGCCGAACCCCTGCCCCGGCAGGAAGAGGTCCTCACCGACGCGGCGCTCGCCTTCGTGGCCGAGCTGCACCGGCGGTTCACGCCGCGCCGTGACGAGCTCCTCGCCCGCCGGGCGGCCCGCCGCGCCGAGATCGCCCGCACCTGCACGCTCGACTTCCTCCCCGAGACCGCCGCGATCCGCGCGGACGACTCCTGGCGGGTCGCCCCCTCCCCCGCCGCCCTGGACGACCGGCGCGTGGAGATCACCGGCCCCACCGACCGCAAGATGACCGTCAACGCGCTCAACTCCGGCGCGCGGGTCTGGCTCGCGGACTTCGAGGACGCCTCCGCGCCGACCTGGGAGAACGTCGTCCTGGGCCAGCTCAACCTGATCGACGCCTACACCCGGAACATCGACTTCACGGACGAGCGCACCGGCAAGTCGTACGCCCTGCGCCCGGACGCGGAACTCGCCACCGTCGTCATGCGCCCGCGCGGCTGGCACCTGAACGAGCGTCACATCGAGGTCGACGGACAGCAGGTGCCGGGCGCCCTCGTCGACTTCGGCCTGTACTTCTTCCACAACGCCCAGCGGCTGCTCGACCTCGGCAAGGGCCCGTACTTCTACCTCCCGAAGACGGAGTCGCACCTGGAGGCCCGCCTCTGGAACGACGTGTTCGTCTTCGCGCAGGACCACGTCGGCATCCCGCAGGGCACCGTCCGCGCCACCGTCCTGATCGAGACGATCACGGCGGCGTACGAGATGGAGGAGATCCTCTACGAACTGCGCGACCACGCCTCCGGGCTGAACGCCGGCCGCTGGGACTACCTGTTCTCCATCGTGAAGAACTTCCGTGACGGCGGCGCCAGGTTCGTCCTGCCCGACCGCAACGCGGTCACCATGACCGCCCCGTTCATGCGGGCGTACACCGAACTCCTCGTCCGTACCTGCCACAAGCGCGGCGCGCACGCCATCGGCGGCATGGCGGCGTTCATCCCGTCCCGCCGGGACGCCGAGGTCAACAAGGTCGCCTTCGAGAAGGTCCGCGCCGACAAGGACCGCGAGGCGAACGACGGTTTCGACGGCTCCTGGGTCGCCCACCCCGACCTGGTCCCGATCGCCATGGAGTCCTTCGACCGGGTCCTCGGCGACCGGCCGAACCAGAAGGACCGGCTGCGTGAGGACGTCGACGTCAGGGCGGAGGACCTGATCGCCATCGACTCGCTGGACGCCAGGCCGACGTACGACGGCCTCGTCAACGCCGTCCAGGTCGGCATCCGCTACATCGAGGCATGGCTGCGCGGCCTCGGCGCGGTCGCCATCTTCAACCTGATGGAGGACGCGGCCACCGCCGAGATCTCCCGCTCCCAGATCTGGCAGTGGATCAACGCGGGCGTCGAGTTCGAGAACGGCGAGAAGGCCACCCCGGAGCTGGCCCGCAAGGTCGCCGCCGAGGAACTGGCCGCGATCCGCGAGGAGATCGGCGCGGACGCCTTCGCGGCCGGCCACTGGCAGCAGGCCCACGACCTGCTGCTGAAGGTCGCGCTCGACGAGGACTACGCGGACTTCCTCACCCTGCCGGCGTACGAGCAGCTCACGGGATGACGTCGTCCTGCGCGGCGCTGTCCGAGTGGCCCAGGGACTTCCCCGGGGCCACTCGGTCGCGTACGGCCCGCTTCACGGCCGTGGGCTCGGGGAAGCCCTGCTCACGCCGGTCCCACACCACCTCGTCGTTCACGCGGACGACGAAGACACCGCCCCTGCCGGGCTTCAGCGACAGCTCCGTCAGCTCGCTCTCGAAGGTCGTCAGGAGTTCCTGCGCCAGCCAGGCCGCCCGGGGCAGCCAGCGGCACTGGGTGCAGTACTCGATCTCGACGCGCTGGATGTCACTCATCCCAGGTGCACCGACCAATCCTGTTCCGCCGCCGGCTTGCCGTGCAGGTCGGGGACCCGCTTGAGCCAGTCCGGACGGCCCTGCTGGGTGCGTGCCGCGCGAAGGGCGTCCTCGGCGGCGAGCTCCTCCCGGGTGGGGAAGTCGGTGGGCAGCCAGGCCGCGGAGGCCCGTACGCGCGTGTGGAGGTGGTCGACGTAGGCCGCCCGGATGTCGTCCGGTGCGGCGAACCCGTCCTCACCGGTGAGCCAGGCGTCCGGTACGCACTCCGTGACCGAGCGCAGCAGCTCCCGCGTCACCCTGGGGGCCAGCTCGGCGTCGGCGGCCCGCACGTCGGGGCCGAAGTGGCCGAGGGCGTGGTGCCGGAAGTCGTACGCCTTCTCGGGGTCGGTGGCGTCCCAGCGGTGGTGGAAGACCAGCGCCGCGCCGTGGTCGATCAGCCACAGCCGCGGCGGGACCGTCCCGAAGGTCGGCCAGATCATCAGGTTGGAGCTGTGGACCGTACGGTCGACGTTGGCGGTGAGGGCGTCCAGCCAGACGATCCGGCCGGCCTCCAGCGGATCCACGCGGAAGGTCCTCGCGACCTGCGGGGTGAAGTCCCTGGCCCCCGGCAGATGGTCCATGCCGAGGTTGACGCCCCCGCTGGCCAGGTGCAGGTCCCGCACCTCCTGGTGCGGCTCGTGCGCGGCGATCACCGGGTCGAAGTGCACCAGCACCAGCTCGGGGAAGCGCAGCCCGAGGGCCCGGGCCAGCTCTCCGACGATCACCTCGGCGACCAGCGACTTGTGGCCCTGGGCGGAGCCGGTGAACTTCACGACGTACGTCCCCAGGTCGTCGGCCTCGACGACGGCGGGGACGGAACCGCCGGAGCGGAGGGGCGTGACGTAGCGGGTGGCGGTGACCTCTCTCAGCATCTTCAAAGGCCCCACTGCTCGATTGCCATGAAACGAGCATAGTGACCAAGCGTGACAGCCGGGGAGGAGGGGCAGTCCCCGCAGCTTGGCAAGCTGTCGTGGGACTGCCCCTCCTCCGGTGGGGATGGCGGGTTACCGGAGCGTGGTCCACTTCTGGTTGTTCGTGCCGCTGCAGGTCCACAGGATCAGCGGGGTCCCGTTGGCCGTGGCGGCGCCATTGACGTCGAGGCACAGCCCGGCGTTGACGTTGCGGATCGACCCGTCGGCCTGCGTGGTCCACTTCTGGTTGTTCTGGCCGTTGCAGGGCCAGATGATGACCCGGGTGCCGTTGGTGGTGCCCTGGCCGGAGGCGTCCAGGCACTTGTCGCCGTAGACGCGGATCTCGCCGCCGGCCCAGGTGGTCCACAGCTGGTTGGCGGCGGTGTGGCAGTCCCAGATCAGCGTCTGGGTCCCGGCCGCGGTGGCGGCGCGGTCCACGTCCAGGCAGCGGCCGGATCCGGTACCGCGCAGGCGTGCGGTGGTGGAGGCCAGCGGGCTGCCGCCGGTCATCTTGAACACGGCGACACCGTGCGCGGGGACGCTCGCCGAGATCTGCCCGGACGTGCTGGACGTGCCGCCGGTCCACAGGTCGGTCAGGGTGAACGACCCGCCCGTGAGGCCGACCTGCGCGGCCGAGGCGGTGATGGTCGTGGTGCTCCCTCCCCGGTTGAACAGGCCCACGGCGACCGAGCCGTCGGACAGGGGCTTGGCGAACACCTCCGTGTCGCCGTCATCGCGCACCCGGCGCCCGCCCGCGCCCAGCGAGTCCTGGTTCACCGCCAGCAGACGCGGGTTGCGCAGGATCGCGCTCACGTCGGCGGACATGCTGCGGATGTCATTGCCGGCCATCAGCGGGGCAGCCATGAGTGCCCACAGGGCGAAGTGGGAACGGGACTCCGTCAGCGACAGACCGGGACGGCCGACAACCAGCATGTCGGGGTCGTTCCAGTGGCCCGGACCCGACTGAGCGGCCAGCGGCGCGGTGACGTCCAGGACGTTGCCCACGCCCATCGGATAGCTGTTGGTGTTGTTGTTCTGCCAGATGTCCAGCAGGTCCTCGGTCGTCCGCCACAGGTCGGCGACCTCGCCCCAGTTGAACTTGTCGCCGGTGGGGGCGTGGAAGCTGTTGGGGTTGATGCTGTAGACGATCGGACGCCCGGTGGCGCGCAGGGCGTCGCGCATGATGGTGAACTGCGCGACCTGCTCGCTGAGGGTTCCGCTGCCGGAACACCAGTCGTACTTGAGGTAGTCGACGCCCCAGGAGGCGAACGTGGCGGCGTCCTGGGCCTCGTGGCCCTTGCTGCCCGTGCGGCCGGGGTAGGTGCCCACGCCCTGCGCACACGTGACCTCGTTGGGCGCCTGGTAGATGCCGAACTTCAGGCCCTTGCTGTGGATGTAGTCCCCGAGCGCCTTCATGCCACTGGGGAACTTGGTCGGGTTGGCGCGGAGGTTGCCCGCCGAGTCGCGCTGCGGGTCGAACCAGCAGTCGTCGACGACGACGTACTGGTAACCCGCGTCCTTCATGCCCGAGGACACCATCGCGTCGGCGGCCTGGCGGACCTGGGCCTCGGTGATGCCGCATCCGAAGCTGTTCCAGCTGTTCCAGCCCAACGGCGGGGTGAGCGCCGGGCTGCCCGGTGCGGCCTCGGCGGTCGTGGTGACGGAGGCGGTGACGCAGGCGGTGAGCGTCAGCGCGGCGGCCGCGAGGAGACGCGGCAGTCGTCTGCGGAGGGGAACCATGGGGGGTGGTCCTTCCTGGCCCGCACAGCGGAAGCCGCTGTGCGGGCCTGAGGGGAACGGTCACGAACTTGTGATCAGGTGCGCGCGGGTCAGCGCTGCAGGGTCAGGAGGCCCGGCCGGTACGGCAGTAGCCCGTAGGGGGTGTTCTGTGGAGTGCCGGGGCTGCGGCCCTGGTAGAGGAACTGCAGGTTGCAGGGGTCGATGGTCATGGTCTGGTCGGCGTTGACGCGGATCAGGTCACCGTGGCTGATGTCGTCGGTCCAGGTGGCATTGCTGTTGGCCTTGCCCGCGAAGGGGTTGCTCTCGGTGGCGGCCTGCGGGGTCCACGGACCGTTCAGGCTGGGGGCGGTGAACGAGCGGAAGAAGCGCTGCTCGGTCGCACCCCGAGCCTCAACGATCATGAGGTACTGGTTCTGGCCCTGGACCTTGTAGACCTCGGGCGCCTCGAACAGGTTCTTCACCGTGTCCTTCATGACCGTCGTGTACGACGAGCCGAAGCTGCTCGGGAAGTTCCCGAGCGGCATGGTCGACCTGTAGATGCCGCCGAGGTCATCGGCGAAGAACAGGTACATGTTCTGGTCGTCGGCGATCAGGGTCGGGTCGATCGGGCCGCCTTCGGGGAGGTCGCCGGTGAACAGCGGCTGCGGGGCGGACCAGCCATTGGGGTTGGTGGGGTCGCTGGACGTGCGGTAGGAGAATTTCCAGGGGGTACCCCACCCGTTCGAGGCCAGCACCCAGATGTTCTTGGTCGAGAGGTAGAACAGTTTGGGCGCCACCGCAGTGCCCTGGTTCATCCCGGTCTGGGTGGCTGTCGCCATGTCCGACCAGTTCGTGAAGGGGCGGAACGCCATCGTGCCCCACGCCGATCCGTCAGCAGTGGGCCTGGACGTGGTCGCGTAGACCAGGTTCTGACCGTTGTACCGCACGGTGGTGAAGTCCTTCAGCGCGACCCACCCGTTCGCCGGCTCCGCCAGCGGGCCGGTTGACGTCCACCGGTAGGTCGACGGAAGAGAACACGTGGGCGACGTCCCGGACAGGCCGGTCCACTTCTGGTTGTTGCTGCCGGTGCAGTTCCAGAGCTGCACCGCCGTGCCATTGGCCGTGGCACCGCCCGAGACGTCCAGGCACAGCCCGGACTGCACGGCGACGACCGTGCCGTCGGCGTTCACCCGCCACTGCTGGTTCGTACCGCCGTGGCAGGACCAGATCACCGGCCGGGTCCCGGCCGTGGCGTTACCCGGAACATCCAGGCACTTGTTGCCGTACACGGTCAGCTGGTTGTTGTCCGTCAGCGTCCACTGCTGGTTGGTCCCGCCCCAGCAGTCCCAGATGTGCAGGTTCGTGCCGTCGGTCTGGCTGAGGCCGGGCACGTCGAGACACCGGCCGGAACCGACACCGCGCAGTTCGCCGGTGGTAGCCGCCTGAGCCGGGGTGGCGACGAGCATCGCCGCCAGCGAGCCCAGGGCCGCGACCGCGGCGGCGAGCGCCACAGACAGACGTCTGCGGCTGGAACTTCCTCTGTGCATGGGGACCTCGTGATCCTTGAGTGAGCGGGTG
Source organism: Streptomyces sp. NPDC018693 (assembly GCF_044391385.1). Taxonomy (NCBI): domain Bacteria; kingdom Bacillati; phylum Actinomycetota; class Actinomycetes; order Kitasatosporales; family Streptomycetaceae; genus Streptomyces; species Streptomyces sp. NPDC018693. Next base: position 223,240 of record NZ_JBIRZZ010000004.1, read on the forward strand.
GGGGGCGTTCGATATATCGACCAAGGGTCGAAGCATCGAACAAAACTGGATGATGGAGTACGACCGAGATCTGCTTCCGCAACAGGCGCTAGTTCTGCACGATGCGCCACCGGTTGTCGGCCGCGCCGTTGTCCGAGTCCTGGACTGCGAACGCGCCGACAGCGGTGGAGTTGTTCGCGATGGCGAGCAACTTGCCGCTGTTCTCGTTGCGGATCTTGTAGGTCCCGTCTCCCTGGTCGAGCAGCGTCCATCTGTGGTCGGCGGTGCCGTTGTCCGACCACTGCAGGACGGTCGCGTTGTCTTCCATGGACCGGCCCTGGACGCCGAGCACCTTGCCGCTGTGGGCGTTGCGGAAGCGGACCGCGTTTCCGTCGGTGATCATTTCCCAGTTGTGGTCGGCGGTGCCCGAGTCCGTCCACTGCAGAGCGCGGCCGCCGTCGGCCGTGGACATGTTCTGGATGCCCAGCACGAGACCGCTGCCCACGTTGGCGAGGCGGACGGTGCCGCTGGTGCTCCAGTAGACGGTGTAGTTGTGGCCGTGCGCGTCGTGGAAGGGGCCCAGGTTGACGGTGGAGCCGTTGGCGGTGGCGGTGAAGGCGAGCGAACTGCTGCTGGTTCGTGTGATCGAGGCCGTGTTCAGCGACGGGAGGGAACTGAGCGCGGAGTTGCCGTAGTTGCCCGACAGGACCACCGGGCCGTAGGTGATCGCGGCGACGTTCGCGTTGTCGTTGGCCGCTCGCATGACGATCCGCATGGGCAGGCGGACGGTGACCGTGTCGCCGGAGGTCCAGGAGCGGGTCAGGGTGGCGTAGCTGCCGGGGGTGGTGGTGATGTTCTGCGCGACGCCGTTGACGCTGACGGTGGCCCCGGTGGTCCAGCCCGGTATGCGGATGCGCATCGCCCAGGTTCCGCTGACGTTGCCGGTGACTTGCAGGGTCGTGGTGTCGCTGACGGGGTATGTCGTGGTCTGGGTGACGGTGATCCCGCGCTCCGACCAGTTGAGCACCGAGGGCACGAACAGGTTCACGGTCAGCGTGTTGTCGCTGCGGAAGTAGATGGAGTCCATCAGCCTGGTGTTCATCTCCAGGCCCGTGCCCTGACAGCACCAGAAGGAGCCGTAGTCGGTGCTCCAGGTGCCGCCGCCCCACGCCGGGCCCACGCCGCGTCGGCCACCCGGGTTGAGCGGGGTGAAGTACGTGACATGGCCGTGGTTGTCGGCCGGGTTCTGCTGGCCGATCATCTGGTTGAGCCAAGCCCGCTCGTAGTAGTCGATCAGCGCGACCCGGTTCGGATCCAGCGCGAACAGTTCCCGGGTGAGGACGAGCATGTTGAAGGTGTTGCAGCTTTCGCAGGTGTCCTGGTTCAGGTAGCCGGCGATGGCGTTCGGGGGGCGGAAGTGCTCGGCCTGGCTGTTGCCGCCGATGGCATAGGTGTGCGAGGTGACGCAGATGTTCCAGGCGTTGGTGGCGATGTCCCGGTAGCGGGTCGTGCCGGTGGCCTTGTACTCCCGGGCGGCCCCGATCCACTTGGGTACCTGGGTGTTGGCGTGCAGTCCGTTGAGCCAGTCCTGGTTGGACGCCAGGGGGTCGAACACCGCGGCGTGGTCGAACCGTTGGGCGACCGTGAGCCACCGCGCGTCGCCTGTCTGCTGGTAGAGATCGGTCAGCACGGCGTTCATGCCGCCGAACTCGGTACCCAGCATGGTCTGCATCTGCTGGCCGCTCAGCCGGCCGGTGCGCCAGTCGACCCATCCCGCCAGGGCGAGCAGCACGTCACGGGCTTGTGTGCTGCCGATGTGGCGCCATACGTCCAGCAGGCCGGCGAGGGTCTTGTGGATGGTGTAGTACGGCACGTTGCCGTTGTTCAGGGTCCGCTGCTCGAGAGCGGTGAAGTCGGACTCGGGGTAGCCGGAGAGGTACCCGGCGTTGAAACCGGCGGCGCCGTTGTTGGCCTGGCACTTGGCCAACTCCGCGACCATGTGGGTTGCCTTGTCCCGGCAGACGGTGTCCCCGGTCACGGCGTAGAGCTGTGCCCATGCCGTGAGGAAGTGCCCTTGGAAGTGGGTACGGAAGGGGAACGTCGGCTCTTCCCAACCGCCGGTGGGAGCCGCGCCGTTGGTGGACAGCCGGTGGTTGGCGCGGAAGTTGTACAGCAGTCGGTCGACATCGACGAACCGCAGGTAGTTCTGCGTACGGTTCTGGTTGTCCAGCCACCGGCTCGCGGTGAGCCGGACCTGGCCGAGTTCGAAGGGGTGCGCCAAGACCCCGATGTCGGCTCTTGCGGGGGGTATCGCCGCGTGGGCGGGGGAACTGCCGATGAAGGATCCGGTGGCAGAGACGGCGGCGGTGGCCCCGGCTGCTTGCAGGAGGCGCCGTCTGCTGACGGAGGAGGGCATCTCTCACCTTTCGGTGTGTGGGCTCACATGTACGACGGTCGGGTGCAGCACGTCACAGGCATCTCGGACCCATCGGCCCTCTCCACTGACACATGGGATGGATTAACGGATATGAACGTTGCCCGTGTCTAGTCTTGTGACACGAAATCCTTGGCCACTTCCGAATGAGCATCCGGTCGACGCCCTGACACCAAGCCAGACATGGGATGTGTACAGAAGGAGCGTCAGGAGTGCACGTACGGGATCAACCGGCCACCTTGTAGCCCGGGACAGAGGGCCAGCGGACCGTGAGAACCACGGACTCCTCCTCCGCGAACCAGGAGTGACCAACACCCCGGCCCCACACCACGTAGTCCCCCTGCTCGGCCAGGAGAACACTGCGCCCGGGCAGTTCCACCCGGAACCGCCCACTGATGAGGACCAGCAGGGCTGTGCGCTCTTCGCCCGTCACCCACTGAGCCCGCTCATCGCCCTGGGGGTGGACTCCCCACTTGATCTCCACGGCCTCGCTGTGCCGAGGATCGCAGACGTCCTTGAAATGCCCCAGCAGCCACCCCTGGTCCAGTGTCGCGTCCCTGCCCGCGTTGCCCACGTACACGCTGTCGGTCATGGCTCCGGAAAGTAGCAGCGGGCGGCGCGCAGGGGGTTGAGGTGGTGTTCGCCGAGGCGGTCGCGCAGGGTGTGGGGGCCGAGGTGGAACAGGGGGTTGCGCTCCGACTGCTCCTGGAGGTCGGCGGCGTGGCTGACCACGATCCGCTTGAGGTTCATCCATAGGTAGCGGTTGTCGAAGCGGTGTTGGAGCCGCAGGTGACGACTGTTCCGCCGCGTCGGACGACGAACACGGACAGGCCGAAGGTGGCCTTGCCGATGTAGTCGAAGACGACGCCGAAGTGGCCGCGGATGATGCGGCCCAGCCGCTTGCCGGCTTCCACGGTCGCTTCGGGTCGTCGGAGATGTCCCGGTCCAGGCCGATCGCGTCCTGGTTGATGACGAGGTCGCAGCGGAGGGCGCGCACCCGGTCCGCCTTCAGTGAGCTCAGGATGCCGACGGCGGTGCCGCCGCCGTTGCGGACGAGCTGGACGGCGTAGGAGCCGAGCCCGGCGGCCGGGTGCGGGCGCCGCACCCCGGGACCGCGCGCTGCTGAGCAACGACGCGGACGACGCTCCCGAACCGCCCGCCGAGGACGTGGAGGACCCGCCGCACCTGACCCGCGTCTACCGCAAGCTCAGCGTGACCGGCCGGGCCGAACTGCCCGCCGGCTACCAGTGTTTCGCGGAGGACGGCCCGTAAGCCCAGCTGCTCCGGTGCGACCGGCGGTCCTCACGGGGAGAGTCCGGCCTCGGCGCAGGCGGGCCGGAGCTTTCGGGTGCAGATCTGGTCGACGGTGTACACGCCGTCCTCGACCAGTGTCCGCTCGATGGTGTCGACGGTCACCGCGCTCGGAGTGAGCAGCACGGAGGGGATGCGCCGGGTGGTGGGGCTGTCGATCGTCGTCGTGGCGACGTCGTCGACGTCCTCGCCCCGCCCCAGGGCCACGGCCATGCCGGCGGCCGCGGCGGCCTGCTCCCGGAACGGCTTGTACACCGTCATGTACTGCTCGCCCTTGACGATGCGCCGTACGGCCTCCAGGTCGGCGTCCTGGCCGGTGACCGGGGGAAGGTCGCGCAGACCGGCGCGCTTGAGGGCCGAGATGGCGCCGGCGGCGATGGCGTCGTTGGCCGCCAGCACGCCCTCGATGCGGTACGGGCCCAGGGCGGCGATGGCGGCGGACATGTTGGCGTGCGCGCTGTCCGTGCTCCAGCCGCGGGTGTCGTACGACCTGCCGATCGTCACCTTGCCCTCGATGACGGACAGCGCGCCCTCGCGGTACCAGGCCGCGTTGGGGCTGGCCGGATCTCCGTTCAGCATGACAACGGTCCCGCCGGTCGCCTTCTCGCCCATCGCCCTCAGGAGTGCCTCGCCCTGGAGCCGGCCGACCTGCTCGCCGTCGAAGGAGACATAACCCGAGATCGGGCCCTGGGCGAGGCGGTCGTAGGCGACGACGGGCACGCCCGTCTCGCGTGCCTCCTGGATGGAGGAGCGGAGCGCCTTGTTGTCCACGGCGTCGAGGATCAGCACCCGGACCCCCTCGGTGATCATGGAGAGCATCTGCTGGCGCTGCCGCGTCGCGTCGTTCCCGGCGTTGGCGTACTCCAGGGTGCAGCGCGGGCACAGCTGCTTGAGCCGCTCCTCGATCAGCGGCTTGTCGGACTGCTCCCAGCGCGGCAGCTCCCGGCTCGGGAGCAGCAGGCCGACGGCGAAGCCGTCCTGGTCCGCCCCGCCGTCGTCCGGCCCGCCGTCCTCGGCACAGGCCGTCAGAAGCGTCATGACGAGCCCGGCGACGAGCGCCGCGACGACCTGCCGTGCACGGGTCGGGGTCTTCATGGCCGTTCCTCCCGATCCGTGGCACGAGCGGTCCGTGGCACGCGGATCTCGCTCCACACCTGTTTGCCGCCGGCCACCGGCACCGAGCCGAAGGACTCGGACATCGCCTCCACCAGCAGCAGGCCACGGCCGCCGGTCGCCTCCCAGCCCACGACGACCGGTTTGGCGGGCGCCCGCGGCGAGGAGTCGTTCACGCACACCCGCACCCGGTCCCCGCGCAGGATCAGGTCGAGGCGGACCGGTCCCTGGGTGTGCACCAGGGCGTTGGTGACCAGTTCGGACACGACCAGCAGCACGGCGTCGGCCGCTTCGGCGGCCTGCCACCGCCGCAGCGTGCGCGCGGTGAAGCGGCGGGCGTGCGTGACGGCGTCGGGCAGCCGCCACACCACCCAGCCGGCCCGGGTCGGCCGGGTGCGCATGCCGTCGTAGCGCAGCAGCAACAGCGCCACGTCGTCCTCGCGCCGGCCGATGTCGCCGAGCAGCTCGTCGGCCATCCGCCCGGGATGGGCGGGGTCGGCCGCGGCGAGCGCGCCGCGCGTGCGGTCCATGCCCTCGTCCAGGGGCAGGTCGGCGGCCTCCACCAGGCCGTCGGTGACCAGGGCGAGCACCGTGCCGGGGGTCAGTGTCACCGCGGTCATGGGGAACTCCGCCTCGGCGAGGATGCCCAGCGGGAGCCCGCCCTCGACCTGCACCTCCTCGGCTCTGCCGTCGGGATGGCGCACCAGCGGGGCGAGGTGCCCGGCCCGCACGACCAGGGTGGTGCCCTCCTCCATGTCCAGTTCGACATAGCAGCAGGTGGCGAACAGATCGGTCTCCATGCCGACGAGGAGCCGGTTGGCGTGGGAGACCACCACGTCGGGCGGGTGGCCCTCCACCGCGTAGGCCCGGACCGCGGTGCGCATCTGCCCCATGATCGTCGCGGCGGCGGCGCTGTGTCCCTGTACGTCGCCGATGACGAACGCGACCCGGTCCTCGGAGATGACGATGACGTCGTACCAGTCACCGCCGACCTGCAGTCCGCGCCGGGCGGGCAGATAGCGGGCGACGGCCGTCCCGCCGGGCAGTTCGGGCAGGCGCCGGGGAAGCAGGCTGCGCTGAAGCATCGTCGCGAGTTCCTCCTCGGCGTCGTGCGCGTGCGCCCGCTGCAGGGCCTGCCCGACCAGGACCGCGGTCGCGGTCAGCACGGCCCGCTCCTCGGGGGTGAACTCGTGCGGCTGGTCCCAGCCGACCAGACAGACACCGACCGCCCCGCCCTTGGCGGGCAGCGGCAGGACGGCGAGACCTCCGTCGCCGACGCCGGCGAGCCCCGGTTCGAGGGGGGTGCCGGCGGGCCACAGGTCCATCCGCCCGTCGCGCAGCGCCAGCTGAAGGGTGGGCAGGGCGCCGACCGGGGCGTCGGGCCACTCCGTGCGCCACTCGGCACGCCATACCTCCGGCCAGGCGGAGGGCTGCGGCGGGTCGAGCAGCGTGACCACGAGCCGGTCGTCGCGCAGCTCGGCGAGCGCCACCCGGTCGGCGCCCAGCGGCTCCCGCAGCGCGGTGACCGCGATGCGGCCGACGTCACGGACCGTGGTGGCCTCGTCGAGTGCGGCGGTCAGCCACTGGATGCGGGTCACGTCGTCGGAGCTGCGGCGCTGGACCGAGGTCGCCGTGACCACGCCCAGCACCTGCTCCGGCCGGTCGTCGGTGCCCGTCAGCGCCTGGCAGCTCAGGCTCAGCCAGCGGGTCTCGCCCGTGGGGCAGCGGACCCGGAACTCCAGTTCCCGCCGGCCGAAGGCCGGGGTGGTGGGTTCGAGGACCGCCATCAGCGCGTGCATGTCCTCCGGGAGGGCGTTCACCAGCAGGGTGTCGGCCTTGCCGTCGAAGTCGTCCGGTGTGATGCCGACCAGTTCGAGCAGCGTCTCGTCCGCCTGGATGCGGCCCGTGTGCGGGACGAGGACGAAGGAGCCGGTGCGCAGCGTGCGCAGGGCGGGCCCCAGCAGGGAGGCGGGGCGCGCGGACACCAGCAGGCCGGCGACCGAGTCGGCGTACTTCTCCAGGAAGTGGCGCTGCTCGGCCGCGAAGCCGTCGGCGGACGCCCCGACGACGACGAGACAGCCCAGGGGCGTGCCCTCCGCGCCGAGGGGCAGCACGCCGAGTGATGTCTCGCGGGGCGTCGCCGGCCGGCCCTCCGCGCCCGCCATGTCATCCGGCAGGAAGGTGAGTCCCTCGGGGATCAGCCACAGCGGCCGGTTGGTGCGGAACGCCCGCGCGGCAGGGGATCCGCCGGACAGGGGCACACGCTCCGGCAGCCCGTACCGGGAGGCGGGGCCGTGACCCGCCGTCTCCAGCAGCCGAAGCTCGTCCTGCCCGGCGACCGGCACATAGACAGCCGCCAGCACCGCCCCGGCGAAGGTCAGAGCCCGATCACTTCGGGCGTTCTGCCACGTCGACGGCGGTGAACCGGTGTCCGCGGGACCGGGACCGGTCCGGGTACGGCCGTCATGAGGCACGTCCGCAACTACCTCCTGCCCAAGCCCACAGGCGCCGACGGCTGGGATTCGGGGCACCCGGCTACCAGCGTCTCTCATATGGGGCAAAGTGCAATGTATCGCCTTATTTACTGCCCGTACCCGGTGCTGCCGCCACTACCCGGTGCGTTCGCGGATCACCGCGGCCGGTGCCACACTGACGACATAGTCGGACTCCTTCGCGAGGTCCCCGATGAAGACCTGCATACGAGGCGCGGTGATCGCCGTGGCCGCCGTCTCGACGGCCGTCGCCCTGTCGGCCTGCGGGCAGGGTGCCGGCGACGACTCGGGCGGAGCGAACTCCCCGACGATCGGCGTGCTGCTGCCGGACGCCACCACGGCGCGCTGGGAGACACACGACAGGCCCCTGCTCGACCAGAAGATCGAGGAGCTGTGCGACGTCTGCCGGATCAAGCACGCCAACGCCAAGGGCGATGTGGCCATCCAGCAGGAACAGATGCACTCCATGATCACCGAGGGTGTCGACGCCATCGTGCTCGTGGCCGTCGACGCCCGCTCGCTGGGCCCCGCCGTCAGGAGCGCGGACGAGGCGGGCATCCCCGTCATCGCCTACGACCGTCTCGCCGCGGGCCCGGTCTCGGGGTACGTCTCCTTCGACGGCGAGGAGGTCGGCAGGCTCCAGGGGAGGGCTCTGCTGGACGCCCTGGAAGGCCGGGGGGCCGACCCCCAGATCGTCATGATGAACGGTGATCCCATCGACCCGAACGCGGTGGCGTTCAAGAAGGGAGCGCTGTCCGTGCTGGAGGGCAGGGTGAAGATCGGCAAGGCGTACGACACCCGACTGTGGCGGTCGGAGATCGCGCACCGGAACATGACCGGCGCCATCTCCTCCCTCGGGGCCGAGAACATCGACGGGGTGTACGCCGCCAACGACGGCCTCGCCGCCGGCAGCATCTCCGCGCTGAAGGCGCAGAAGGTCGCCCCGCTGCCCCCGGTCACCGGGCAGGACGCCGAACTGGCAGCCGTACGGCGCATCGTCGCCGGTGATCAGTACATGACCGTCTACAAGCCCTTCGGGCCCGAGGCCACCTCCGGCGCCGCGATGGCCGTGGCCGCGGCCCGTGGTGAGAGCCTCGACCAGGTCGCCACGGACACGGTGCGGACCGCCGACGGCGAAGAGGTTCCGGCCGTCCTGCTCACCCCGGTGTCCGTGACGTCCGGCAACATCAAGGAGACCTTGGTCAGGGACGGTGTGTACACCGTCCGGCAGATCTGTCCCTCCCACCTGGCCGCCGCCTGCGACAAGGCCGGACTCACCTGACGGGCCGGTCACGGGAAGCGGGAAGGAGATGGTCGGCGTGCCGACTCCCCCCTTGCTGGCGCTGCGCGGCGTGTGCAAGCGCTTCGGTGTCGTCGACGTCCTCACCGACGTCGAGCTGGAGATCCGCGCCGGGCAGGTGGTGGCGCTGCTGGGGGACAACGGGGCCGGCAAGTCCACCCTGGTGAAGGTGATCTCCGGAGTCGCCCCGGCGGACAAGGGGGTCATCGAGTGGGAGGGGCGGGCGGTCCCCATCCGGCGTCCCCACGACGCCCGGGACCTGGGCATCGCCACCGTCTACCAGGACCTCGCACTCTGCGGGAACCTGGACGTCGTCGGCAATCTCTTCCTCGGCCGGGAGATCAGCCGGTTCGGTTTCCTCGACGAGGTCGAGATGGAGCGTCGCACCCGACAGCTGCTGGGCCGCCTGACCAGGGGCATCCCCGATCTGCGGGCCCCGGTCGTGTCGTTGTCCAGCGGTCAGCGGCAGACCGTCGCCATCGCCCGCTCACTGCTCGGCGGCCCCCGGGTCCTCCTCCTGGACGAACCGACCGCGGCCCTGGGGCTTGAGCAGACCGGTGAGGTCCTGGACCTGGTCGACGAGATGCGCGACCGGGGTCTCGGTGTGCTGCTCATCAGCCACAACATGGGCGATGTGAAGGCGCTCGCCGACCGGGCCGCCGTGCTCAGACTCGGCCGCAACAACGGCTTCTTCGACGTGAACACCACGCCCCAGGAACAGATCATCTCCTCCATCACCGGTGCCACGGAGAACGTGCCCCGGCAGATGAGCCATCGGGACCCGGGATGGTGACCGCGGGATGGTGAAGGGGATGCGCGACAGGCTGGCGGGCGGGGCCGCCGTCCTCCGCCGCAAGCTGGTCGCGGGCGAACCGGGCTCGCTGCCCGTCGTCCTGGTCCTCGCCGCGGTGTGGATCACCTTCCAGTCCCTCAACGAGAACTTCCTGTCACCGCGGAACCTGTCCAACATCAGCGTGGACATCGTGGGCACCGGTCTGATCGCGGTCGGCATCGTGTTCGTCCTGCTCATCGGTGAACTCGATCTGTCGGTCGGCTCTATCAGCGGCCTCGCCGCGGCCGTGTTCGCCGTGCTGAACGTGAACAACGGCGTGCCGGAGTGGCTCGCCGTCATCATCGGCGTGTGCGTGGGGACCACGGCGGGAGCCATCCAGGGCTTCTCCTTCGCCAAGACCCGGGTGCCCGCCTTCGTCATCACCCTCGCGGGGCTGCTCACCTGGAACGGCCTCATGCTCTACATCCTCGGGACCAGCGGCACCGTCAACCTCGACGAGAACGGACTCGTCGCCAAGCTGACCAGCCACTACTTCACCCATGACGCCGTCGCCTACGGTGTGGCGGCACTCGGCACGGGCCTGGTCTTCCTCGTCGCGCACCAGGACCGGCGGCGCCGCAAGGCCATGGACATGCCGCACCGCACGCTGCGCGCCATCATCGTGCGCACCGGGTTCCTCGCGGTGATCGCCTTCACCGCCGCCTACCTGCTCAACCGGTTCCAGGGGCTGCCGCTCGCCCTGCTGATCTTCCTGGTGGTGGTGGCGGGCCTGGACATCGTGCTGCGCCGCACGCACTACGGGCGGCAGGTCTACGCGCTCGGCGGCGGCGTCGAGGCGGCCCGTCGCGCCAGCCTCAGCGTGGTGCGGGTGCAGACGGCCGTGCTCGCCGTCTCGGGCACCCTGGCCGCGCTCGGCGGTCTGTTCCTGGCCTCGCGGATCACCTCGGTGAGCCAGGGATCGGGGCCGGGCGTCCTGCTGCTCAACGCGATCGCGGCGGCCGTCATCGGGGGCACCAGTCTGTTCGGGGGGCGCGGTACGACCTGGTCGGCGGTGCTCGGCATGCTGGTGATCCAGTCGATCGCCTCCGGCATGGTGATCACGGACACCCCCACCGCCGTCCAGTTCATGATCACGGGTGGGGTGCTCTTCGCCGCGATCGTCATCGACGCGCTGGCCCGGCACTCGCAGCAGGCCCACGGGCGGGCCTGACACGACGGGCGGGCACCTCGCCCCTGACCGGGAATCCATGAACGCCGGGCCCCGTCAGGGGCGGGCCAGCGGGTTGGGCAGCGGCAGGTAGCGGGCGGCGGCGCCGTCCGCGCCGGTCCAGCGCAGCAGCAGGTTGGTCTTGGCGGGCAGGGTCGGCGCGGTGAGCAGGGCGGTGGCCTCGGGGAGGTCGTGCCGGGCCAGCTCATGGCGTACGGCGGGCCACGCGTCGAACCCCGGGTGGTGCTCGGTGAGGGCGCCGGCGACCTCGACGAGGTGGTTCACGACCAGGCAGTACACCAGCCGCTCCCAGCCGGCCGCACGGGACACCTCCGGCAGCAGCTTCACGCCCTCCGCGTCGCGGAACAGGGCCTGCGCGGGCAGGCCGTCGGCGTCGACGGCGACCAGGGTGTTCTGCAGGTGCGCCTCCAGGACGACCCCGTGATCCGCGAAGGCGGTGAGGGCGGGCGGTACGACCGCGCGCAGATACGCCGCCCACCAGGCCGCCGGGTCGGCGGTGGCCGGCAGCGGGCTGCCCGCGAAGCCCTCCACCAGCCCGGCCGCGAGCAGCGGCGTGGTGCCGGGCCGGGCGGGGCCGCGCAGCCCGTCGCGGACCAGGACGGCGAGTTCCTCGAAGGCGAAGCGGGCGGTGCGGTAGCCGCGGTCACTGAGCCAGGCCGCGCCGCCGGGGGCCGCCGCGAGGGCGTGCGCGGCGGCCTCGTCCGTACGGCGGAGTCTCAGCAGGTCGTGGCGCCACAGCCGGCGTACGTCATTGGTGATCCGCACATCGAGGCTGAACTTCAGGAACAGGTCGGCGTCGGGTGCGTACACGGTACGGATCGCGGCCGTGGGCCAGGTGCTGAACGTGCTCTCGCCGAGGCGGACGAGGCGGCCGTCGGCGAAGGCGGGCGCCAGGTCGGGGCCGGTCAGGTCGAGCTGCCAGGGGTGGGCGGGCAACAGCCGGTAGCCGGGCGGGGCCGCGCCGAGCGCGTCGAGCGCGGACACATCGCCCTCCTCGACGACCTGATCCTCCCGGACGCCCAGCAGGGCGAGCGGAAACCGGGCGTGCGCCTCGGGCGCGTACGGCAGCCACCCGGCGACCGGACCGCCGCCGCGCGCCTTGGGGGCGGGGTGGTGGGGGTGCCCGGTGACGAGGGCCTGCTCGGACCGCAGATAAAGGTCATCGGGCGGAACGGCACGCGCGCGTGCGGCGAGGATCGCGGTGAGCGCGGCCCTGCTGTCCAGCATCTCGGCGGGCAGCTCATGGTTGGACATCCCCGTGTGACGGCGCAGCTCCTCGGCCACGAACTTGACCAACTCGGCATGCCCGAGCCGACACCACCCACCCCCCGCCCACACCTCCGGCTCAACGGGCCGCCGCGTGCCCCGCACCCGCAACAACCGCCCGGTGCCGGGCAGCCGATACACGCACCGCCCCCCACCCCCGAACCCCACCCCGACTACTCGGGACCGCGCCTCGACACCTTCGAACCCCGCCCCGGCACCTTCCGACCCCACCCCGGCACCCTCACACCGCACCTCGGCACCCTCAGAGCCCACCCCGGCACCTTCCGACCGCGACTCGGCACCCTCAGACCCCACCCCGGCACCGTCGCACCGCACCCCGGCACCTTCCGACCACACCCCGGCACCCCCGAACCGCACCCCGGCACCCTCAGACCGCACCCTGGCACCTTCCGACCGCGCCTCGGCAACCTCAGACCGAGCCCCGGGACCTTCCGCCCCCACCCCAGCGCCCCCGAACCGCACCCCGGCAACCCCGGACCGCACCCCGGGACCTTCCGACCGCGCCCCGGCAACCTCAGACCGCACCCCAGCACCCCCGAACCGCACCCCGGCACCCTCAGACCCCACCCCGGCGCCCTCGCACCGCGCCTCGGCACCCTCGGAACGAGCCCCGGCACCTTCCGACCCCACCCCGGCAGCTACGGACCGCGCATCAGCGGTTCCGAGTCGGGGCGCGGCTCCCGACCGCGCATCGGCGTCCCCCGGCAGCGACACAGCCGCTACCGGCCCCCCGTCCACGGCAAAGCCCGCGCCGCGTGGCCGACCAGCTCCCGACCCCTCATCAGCAGCCCCCGACCGCGACCCGGCGACACCCGACCGCGCATGGGCGGCAGAGCCCGCGCCATGCGGCGCAGCAAGCCCCGACCCCCCGTCGCCGGCCCCCAGCCGCGACCCGCCGGCACCCGACCGCGCGTCGGCAGGGCCCGGGAGTGACCCAGCCGCCGGCGACACCCCCTCAGCGGCCCCCAGCCACTCGCCGGTGGCGTCCGGCAGTGGCTCGGCGACCTCTCGTAGCAGGCAGTTCAGGAGCGGGGCCGTCGCGAGGGTGGCGGCGTCGTCAGGGGGTGGGGGGAGGTCCACGCGTTTCACTCGTTCCCTACGGTTCAGTCAGGCGGAGACGATCAGTATCGCTGGCGTCACGACCCCGCTGCCCTGCCCTACTCGTACCCGAGGAGCCCGCCCGTGCACCGTCCCCCCACCGCCGAGGCCGAGGTGGCCGCCGAACTGGCCGCCCTGCGTCCCGCTCTCGGCCCGCGGTACGCGGCCGCGCTGCCCGGGGCCCGGGCGGGCGTGCTGAGCCGTCTGTGGCGGGCGCTGGCCCATGAGCCCCTGCCGTGGATCGGCGGACGGGAGACCGGCGGGGAGGGCATCACGCTGCGGCTGACCGACGGCCGCCTGCTGCACGGCCCGCGCTGCGACCCGTACGCGACGGCCGACTACGTCACCGCCGTACGGCTCGGCGACGAGGTGTACGAGGACCCGGCGCGACTGATGACAGACCTCCGGGTGCCGCACGGCGCGGGGTTCGCCGCCGAACTGGGCCACAGTGTCGCCTCGTTGGCGCTGTCGCGGGCCGCTCAGCAGGACCCGGTGAAAGAGTGGCCGACGACCGACTGGGAGTGGGAGCGGCGGGTCGTCGACGGGCATCCGTTCCATCCCAACTGCCGTTCCCGGCCCGGCTTCTCGGTGGCCGAGCAGTTCGCCTACGGGCCGGAGCACGGGCCGGTGGTGCGGCTCGGGCTGCTGCCGGTACAGGAGGCGGAGTGCCAGGTGGCGGGCGGATGGCCGGAGGAACTGCGGGACGGGACACGGCTGTTGCTGCCCGTGCATCCGTGGCAGGCCGCGCACGTCCTCAAGCGGCCCTGTGAGGAGGGGATCGCGGCGCATCCGCTGATGTCGCTGCGCACGCTCGCGGTGCCGGACGGGCCGCACGTCAAGACCGCGCTGAGCGCGCGCCTCACCTCCTCGGTGCGGGACATCTCCGTCGCGTCGGTGGTCAACTCGGCGGCGCTGTCCGCGTTCGCGGAGACACTGGCGGCCCGCACCGACGGCCTGCTGCACATCACCCGCACCCTGGGCGCGGCCACGGCCGACTCCCCCGACCTGGGTGCGGTGTGGCGAGAGTCGCCACGCGTGCACGCGGGCCCGGGCGAGCACGTCGTACCGGTGGCCGCTCTCCCCACCACGGGGCTTCCCCGCGACCCCGCTTGGTCGGCGGACTTCGCACGCCTCGCCCTCACCGTCGGGCTGCGGCTGCTGGAGCTGGGCGTGGCGCTGGAGGCGCACGGGCAGAACCTGCTGGTCGTACTGTCCCCGTCGGGCGCGGTACGACGGCTGGTCTACCGCGACCTCGCCGACATCCGGGTCAGTCCGGCCCGCCTCGCCCGCCACGGCATCCCGGTGCCGGAGCTGCCCGCGCGGATCGTGACGGACGACGACACGGCCCTGCGGCGCAAGCTGTTCGGCTCGCTGGTGGGCGGCGCGCTGGCGGCCACGGCAGGCGGCCGGCCGGCGCTGCGGGCGGCGCTGGAGACGGCCGTACGGGAGCTGGCGCGCACACCGGACGTCGTGGCGCTGTGCGAGGAACCGCTCCCGGTGAAGGCGCTGACGCTGATGCGGCTGTCACCGGGAGTGCCCGGGGACCAGTGGACGGTGCTGCCGAATCCGCTGGCGGACACCGCTTCCTGATGCCGTTTCGAGATACTTCCCGACCCGTTTTGGAGCGGGACACCTCTGATCAATAGGATCCGCCGATGATCAGAACACAACGGCTGGCGGCGGGCGTGTGCGCCCTGCTCGCCGCGCTCGCGGCCGGGATCGCCTTCCCGGCCGGGGCGGTCGCCGACGAGACCACCGCCGCCGCGCCGAAGGTCAACCTTCTCCTCGACGTGAGCGGTTCGATGCGGGCGACGGACATCGACGGCAAGTCGCGGATGGCCGCGGCCAAGCAGGCGTTCAACGAGATCCTGGACGCCACGCCGGAGGAGGTCCAGCTCGGCATCCGCACCCTCGGCGCCAACTACCCGGGTGACGACCGGCAGACCGGCTGCAAGGACACCGCGCAGCTGTACCCGGTCGGCCCGCTGGACCGCACCGAGGCCAAGACGGCGGTGGCGACCCTCCAGCCCACCGGCTGGACGCCGATCGGCCCGGCGCTGCTGAAGGCGGCCGACGACCTGGAGGGCGGCACCGGCACCAAGCGGATCGTCCTGATCAGTGACGGTGAGGACACCTGCGCCCCGCTGGACCCCTGCGAGGTGGCCCGGGAGATCGCGGCCAAGGGCATCGGCCTGACCATCGACACCCTGGGCCTGGTGCCCAACACCAAGATGCGCGTGCAGCTCAGCTGTATCGCCGAGGCGACCGGCGGGACGTACACCTCGGTCGAGCACACCGACGAACTCACCGACAAGGTGAACCAGTTGGTGGACCAGGCGGCCAAGCCGGTGGTGACGCCCGTCGCGGTCGACGGCGCGACCTCCTGCGCGAAGGCGCCGACGCTCAAGTCCGGCCTGTACACCGACCGCGAGGAGTTCGGCCAGGAGCGCTGGTACCGGGTGGACGTCGAGCCCGGCCAGGAACTGCGCGCCTCGGTGAGCGTCTCGTCGGACCGCGCGATGAACCCGGACTACGGCGTGCTGCTGCGCGCGATCACCACGCACGGCCGGGAGATCGTACGCGGCGAGGCCGCCGGAAACGGCCGTACGGACGTGATCTCGACCGGTCTGCGCTACCCGCGCCCGGAGAGCGACGACGACGACGCGCCCGCCGAGACGGTGTGCCTGCTGGTGACGAACTCCTTCTCCGCGGCCTCCGGGGTGAAGACCACGCCGGGCATGCCGGTGGAGCTGACCGTGGACGTGGTCGACGGCCCGTCACAGGCGGACGACGTGGCGTCCTTCGGCCTCGGCCGGGGCTGGTGGCTGCTCGGCCTCCTGGTGCTGGTCGGCTTCGTGGCGGGTCTGTTGTGGGGCTGGCTGTCACGCTGGCGTGTCGCGGTCTGGAGGACCAACTGATGCGGATCACACGTGCGTTGGGCGTTGCCCTGCTGACGCTGGGACTCGCGGCGTCGCCCGCCGCGGCCGACTCGTCCCCCTCCCCCAGCCCTTCGGACGACGCGCCCAGGTCGGCGGGCACGTCGTTCCGTACGGCGGCCGAGATCGACCAGGGCGAGACCGCCACGGCGAGCGCCTCCACCGGCGACTACCTGTACTGGTCCTTCCCGGCGGACACGGGTCAGCGGCCCACTGTGAAGGCGACGGTGAAGCTGCCGCAGGCTCACGCCGCCCAGACCTGGCAGATCGACGTCTACGACGGTCTGCGACGCCGCCAGGCGTGCCAGTACGGCGCCCAGACGCGGACCGCGGCGCAGGACGCGTCCGCGGTCGAGCTGGCGTGCGTCCTGCGGACCGTGCGCGCCTGGTCGGAGCCGTGGGCCGACGACCCGCTGCCGGGCACGTACTACGTCCGACTGACCGCGCTGCGCCTCCGGACGAGTGACCTGGGACAGCCCGTCGACGCCGAGATCCGCGTCGACTCCAAGGACATCGGCGGCGCGGCGGCGGTGGACGGCTGGCTGGCGGAGCCCCTGGTGCCGGGTGTCGCGGTCAAGTCGGATGCCGAGGGCGACGATTCCAAGACCTCCGCCGTACTGTCGAGCATCGAGCCGGACGGCGGCTGGTCGTCCGGCTGGTGGTCCGACCGGTGGGTGTGGACGGGGATCGGCGCGGCGCTGGCCGCGCTCGCGGGCATCGGCGGCTA
Organism: Streptomyces sp. NPDC018693; assembly: GCF_044391385.1. Classification (NCBI taxonomy): domain Bacteria; kingdom Bacillati; phylum Actinomycetota; class Actinomycetes; order Kitasatosporales; family Streptomycetaceae; genus Streptomyces; species Streptomyces sp. NPDC018693. The sequence continues at coordinate 239,938 of NZ_JBIRZZ010000004.1, forward strand.
CACGCTGACGCGTGGCGCGGGCCGACCCCGGCGGGTGCCTTCAGCGGGCTGAGAGTTCATCGCGGCCCGCCGTGCGCGCGCAGCGTGCGGCGGGCTGATGTGCGTTTGCGGACGGCGTCGCCGTTGTGCACGAGCAGGATCTCCCCGCCCGAACGCGGCAGTGGAATGCCCGGGTCCGGCGGCACCGGCCGCGTATGTCCGACGTGATGCGCCATCAACTCCGCACCGTGGTCGATATGTACGCCGGCGTTCGGGGGTCCTTGGCGGACCGTGTCGGCCACAGCGCTGGCCTGGTACGACCGGTCTCACGAGTGGGCGCTGGAGGCCACAGACGCCAACATGGCGGCCATGAGAGGCTCAGAGCCTCACATGGCCGCGCTGCATCTGCGTGACGGGCAGGGCGCCGTCGGACATCTGACCACCGGTCTCGGGGCGCTGCCGGACGAGTACCGGCGCGACAAGACCTGGTACCGGGCACCGGGAACGCACGACTGAGGAGTCCGGGAGCGGTGCCTGAAGAACCCGACCAGAACCACATGCTGCGGCGGTCCGGCCTCTGTCAGGCTGACGAGCCATGACTGCTCATGAACTGTTGCTCATCGGTGGTGGTGCGGGCGTAGGGAAGACGACCGTCTCATGGGAGGTGTCCGCAGTGCTGCAGGAGACGGGCACTGCGCACTGTCTTGTCGAGGGGGACTACATGGACCAGATTCATCCCGCCCCCGAGGGCGATCCTCACCGCACAGCGATCACCGAACGGAATATTCACCGTCACTCACATCCTGCTCACGGCCGAGGAAGCTACCGTGCGACAGCGGCTCGCCCAGAGGGAAATCGGATCGCAGCTATACGCTCACATCGAGCGAAGCCTGCGGATGGCACGGTATCTGGATGAGGGCGCACCCACGGGCACGGTCCGTATCCCGACGGACGGCCGGCCGGTTCGGGACATCGCCCTACAAGTTCTGCAGGCTGCCGCTTGGTAGAGGCGTGCAGAAGGGTCAGCTGCCTTCCATCCCCGTGGAACGCTCTTTCAGGATCTTGGCCAGCGTGCCCTCGCCGGTTACCTCGACGAGGCCGGCCCGCACCGCCTCCTCCAGGGTCGACTCCCCCCGGCTTACGGCCTCCCAGGTGCCTACGTCCAGTACGAGCCGCGCGTCGGGCTCGCCCGGGGCGGGGCCCTCGCCGTAGACGGGGCCGTCCTCGGCACCCACGTACAGGTGGAAGTCACCTTCGTCCAGGCTGACTTCGACGACTCCGTGCCCCTCGAGCGAGCGCAGCAGGGGCAGGGCGAACCAGTGTGCTCGTACGGCGTCGGTGGGGCGTCGCTCGCCCAGCTCGGCCTGGCCCCACGCGCCCAGGGCCTGCAGGACGGGCAGCAACTGCCGTCCGCGCGGGGTGAGTTCGTAGACGTAGGCGGCGCCCGGCGGTGGCAGCTTGCGGCGGGTGCTCAGGCCGTCCCGTTCCATGTCCTTCAGCCGTGAGGCGAGTACGTCCGTGCTGACGCCCGGCAGGTCGGCGTGCAGGTCCGTGTAGCGGCGCGGGCCGGCGAGCAGCTCCCGGACGATCAGCAGGGTCCAGCGGTCGCCGACGACGTCGAGGGCGCGGGCGGCGGAACAGTACTGGTCGTAGCTTCGGCGAGGTGACATGGCACGCAGTCTAGACATGTCGTTGGACTTTCCAAGCTCACACTTGGTAAAACCAAGCAACCCCAGTTACCGGAGGGACGCATGGAGTTCCGGCAGTCGAACAAGCTCAGCGAGGTCTGTTACGAGATCCGCGGCCCGGTGATCGAGCACGCGAACGCGCTGGAGGAGGCCGGCCACAGCGTGCTGCGCCTCAACACCGGCAACCCGGCGCTGTTCGGCTTCGAAGCGCCGGAGGAGATCCTCCAGGACATGATCCGGATGCTCCCGCAGGCGCACGGATACACCGATTCCCGCGGCATCCTCTCCGCCCGCCGCGCCGTCGCCCAGCGCTACCAGACGCTGGGCCTGAGCGTGGACGTCGACGACGTCTTCCTCGGCAACGGCGTGTCCGAGCTGGTCTCGATGGCCGTACAGGCGCTGGTCGAGGACGGCGACGAGATCCTGATCCCTGCCCCCGACTTCCCGCTCTGGACGGCCGTGACGACCCTCGCGGGCGGCAAGGCGGTCCACTACCTGTGCGACGAGCAGGCGGAGTGGTACCCGGACCTCGCCGACATGGAGTCGAAGATCACCGACCGCACCAAGGCCGTCGTGATCATCAACCCGAACAACCCCACCGGCGCGGTCTACCCCAGGGAGATCGTCGAGGGCATCCTCGACCTGGCCCGGCGCCACGGCCTGATGGTCTTCGCCGACGAGATCTACGACCAGATCCTCTACGACGACGCCGTGCACCACTCGGCCGCCGCGCTCGCCCCCGACCTGGTCGTCCTCACCTTCTGCGGGCTGTCCAAGACCTACCGCGTGGCGGGCTTCCGCTCCGGCTGGCTGGTGGTGACGGGCCCCAAGCAGCACGCCCGCGACTACCTGGAGGGCCTGACCATGCTGGCCTCCATGCGCCTGTGCGCCAACGCGCCCGCCCAGTACGCCATCCAGGCCGCGCTCGGCGGCCGCCAGTCCATCCGCGAACTGACCGCCCCCGGCGGCAGGCTCCGCGAGCAGCGCGACATCGCCTGGGAGAAGCTCAACGAGATCCCCGGCGTGTCCTGCGTGAAGCCGAAGGGCGCCCTCTACGCCTTCCCGCGCATCGACCCCGCGGTCCACAAGATCCACGACGACGAGAAGTTCGTCCTGGACCTGCTGCTGAGGGAGAAGATCCAGGTGGTCCAGGGCACCGGCTTCAACTGGCCGACCCCTGATCACTTCCGCATCCTCACCCTCCCCCACGCGGACGACCTGGAGGCGGCGATCGGCCGGATCGGACGGTTCCTGAGCGGATACCGGCAGTAGCCGGCCCTTCCTCGGCCGCCACCGGGCGCACACTGGAACCAGAAGGCTTCATGCGCCGACCCCGGAGGTAGCCATGAGCACCCTCGAAGAACACGTCGACGTCGCGGTGGCGGTGGACAGGGCCTGGGACAGCCTGCACCGGGTGGAGGACTACGCCCGCTTCATGGCCGGTGTGCGCGACGCCCGTACGGAGGCGGGAGGGCGCGCGCATCTCGACGTCGAGGCGGGCGGCGGGACCCGGGAGGTGGAGGCCGAGGTCTCCGACCGCGCCGGGGAGCGCGTCATGGAATGGCGCACCACGGGCGCCCCCGAACTGAAGGGTTCCTTCTCCCTCCACCCCATCGACCAGGGCCACACCCGGGTCCAGGCCCGCGTCGAGTACGACCCCGACACCGTCCGCGCGACCTTCGGCGGCCCCAGGGGCTTCGCCCAGGCCAACGCGATCGAACGGCTCGTCCGCAGCGATCTGGAGCACTTCAGGGAGTACGCGGAACACGGCCGCTGAGTTGCGCGCCCGAAGGGAGGGTCCCAAGGGAGGGAATGCCCGGCCACCGTCCCCGCTGGCCCTGCTGGCCCTGCTGGCGCGCGGAGGCGACGCTCGACCCGGATTGTGAAGTGGCCTCCTACTGACCGGAGTTCGCCGCCGAGGGCAGGGACCGGCTCATGGACCCGCAGGCTGTGACGGCCGGGTGTCAGTGCCTCGGCGTAGCCTTCCCGGCAGGCAGGGAGGAGCACGCCGTGACGCGACCGCCGACCGCCGCTCAGCGGCGGCTGATCGATGCCGCCGATCCGGTGACCGGGCGGGTGAAGGGGACGCCGGCGCAGTTGGAGGGGCTGGTCAGGCGGGGGCTTGCCTTTCGGCATCCTCGGCCGCCGCACGATCACTTCCTCACGCCCGCCGGGCATCGGGTACGGGACGCGGCGCCGGAACCGGAACCGGAGCCCGCCGGGCGGACAGACGTGTTCGCGGCGCGGGTCGGTGGTGAGGAGGCCGCGCCGGTCGACGCGGCGGCCCGGCTGCGCGAGGTGCGCGGCGCCTGGCAGGGGCTGCTGGAGCTGCGGCGGATGACCAATCCGGACGGGGCCATGGACCGGCCCTGCGGCTGGGAGCGGACGCATCTGGTGCGGGCGGCCGCGCTCGCCCTGGAGGCGGCCGGGCACCGGCCCGCCGGGCCGGAGGGCGAAGGGTACCGCGTGCGGGCGACCCCGCAGCCGGAGGCCGTGGCGGTCGGCGGGCCGGGCGGGGAGTTCCTGCGGGCCTGCGCGGTCACACTGGAGGCGGCGGGGTGGCAGGTGGGCGAGCATCTGGATCACCGGACCGGGCGGGCGTATCTGCTCGCCTCCCCGCGCCGGGCCTGACCGGCATGCCAAGATCGGTGGGTCATACATCGACCGTGATGAGAGGTAGCAGTGAGCGAACCGTTTTCCGTCCGGGTCACCGTCCGCGGGTATGAGACGGACGTCCAGGGCCATCTCAACCAGAGCGTCTACATCAACTATGCGGAGCACGCCCGCTGGTCGCTGCTCCAGGCCGCCGGTGTCAGTCAGGCCAGACTGATCGGCAGTGGTGTCGGACCCGTCGCGCTGGAGACCACCATCCGCTACCAGCGGGAGCTGCTCGCCGGTGACGAGGTGGATGTGACGTGCGTCTTCGAGTGGGGTGAGGGCAAGACTTTCCGCATCCACCAGGTGATCAGCAAGACGGACGGCACCGTCGCGGCCGAGATCACGGCCGTCGGCGGGCTGTTGGATCTGGAGAAGCGGCGGATGGTGGCCCATCCCCAGGGCTACTTCAAGGAACTGGCCACGGATCCCGCGCTGTTCGGGCTGTAGGCCGGCCGGTCAGGCGTCGACCAGCTCCGGGTCGTGCTCGGCGTCGTAGGCGGCGCGGGACTCGGCGATGTAGACCCTGTTGCGCTCGGCCCAGCCGGTCAGGCGTTGCAGGGTCTCGTGCAACTCCTCGGCCACCGGTGTCAGTTCGTACTCCACCTTCGGCGGCACCGTCGGATGCACCGTGCGGGTGATCAGGCCGTCGCGCTCCAGGTTGCGCAGGGTGAGGGTGAGCATGCGGCGGCTGATGCCCTCGATGCCGCGCTCCAACTCGGTGAAGCGGATGGGGCCGTGCGCGGCCGCGACCAGGATCTGCACGCTCCATTTGCCGGAGACCCTGTCAAGAACTTCGCGGACCGGGCACGCGTGCGCGTTCACGACCTGCGAGGTAACACCGGTGTTCCTTCGGGACATCGAACTGCCTCCTTACGCCGCCCTCCATGGTCAACCACGATGAAGCCCGTTACAAGTCGTGCACCTTTGGAGAACGCGGAGGCACCGCCGCCATGACGGCCATCATCGAGTCCCCCACGAGGACACCTCACCGAACGCACCGAACGTACTCCCGTTGGGCGTCGCTCGTCGTCCTGTGCGCGGGGACGCTGATGACGATCCTGGACGGCAACATCGTCACCGTAGCCATGCCCGCCATCCAGAACGACCTCGGTTTCAGCGGGCCGGGGCTGGCCTGGGTCGTCAACGCCTATCTGATCCCGTTCGGCGGGCTGCTGTTGCTGGTGGGCCGGCTCGGTGACCTGGTGGGGCGCAAGCGGATGTTCACGGTGGGCCTCGCGGTGTTCACGGCGGCGTCCGTGCTGTGCGGTGTGGCGAACGACCAGGGCCTGCTGATCGCGGCCCGCGCCGCGCAGGGCGTCGGCGGGGCGATGACCTCGGCGGTGGTCCTGGGCATGCTGGTGTCGCTCTTTCCGGAGCCGCGTGAACAGGCCCGTGCCATCGCGGTGTTCAGCGCGGTCGGCGCGGCGGGCGGTGCGCTCGGCACGTTCCTCGGCGGGGCGCTCACCCAGCTGCTCAACTGGCACTGGATCTTCCTGATCAACCTGCCGATCGGTGTGGTGGCGCTGGTCGCGGCCGTCCGTGTGCTCGCCCCGGACAGCGGCGCCGGGCTCGGCAAGGGCGCGGACTACCCGGGCGCGGCGCTGATCACGAGCGCCCTCATGCTCACGGTGTACGTCATCGTCGGCTCCGCCGGCCGTCCGGCCTCGGCCACCGCCCTCCTCGCCCTGCTCTCCGTCGCCCTGTACGTCACCTTCATCGCCCGGCAGGCGCGGGCCGCCCGCCCTCTCCTGCGGCTGCGGCTGTTCGGCTCGCGGCTGCTCAGCGGCGCCAACGCGGTCCAGGTGCTGATGATCGCGACGATGTACGGCTTCCAGTTCATCGGCGCGCTCTACGTCCAGCGGGTCCTCGGCTACGACGAGCTGACGACCGGCCTGGCCTTCCTGCCCGCCCCGGTGGTGATCGGCACGCTGATGCTGGGCCTGTCGGCGCGGACGGTCGGCCGGTACGGGCCGTACCGGGTGCTGCTCGCCGGGCTGGTCCTGATCAGCGCCGGCATGGCCCTGCTGAGCCGCGCCCCCTCCGACGGCACGTACGTCAGGGACGTCCTGCCGCCCCTGCTCCTGCTGGCCGTCGGCTTCGCCGCGGCGATGCCCGCGCTGACCGGGCTGGCGATGACGGGGGCGCGGGAGGAGGACGCGGGTCTGGCGTCCGGGCTGTTCAACACCACACAGGTGGTGGGCGGTTCGCTCGGTCTCGCGGTGCTGTCGACCCTGGCGGCGAGCCGCACCGACGAACTCGTCGGCCGTGGCACCGAGCTGCTCCCGGCCACGGCCGAGGGCCACCGACTCGCCTTCCGGATCGCCTCGCTGATCGCCCTGGGAGCGCTGGTGCTGGCAGCGGGCGTGCTGCGGAGGAAGGCGGACTGAGCCGGTACCGCACGGCGGTGCGGGTGGGCCTCGCCGGTCCCGCCCGCACCGCCGCGTCACGTCATGTCATGCCTGATCGAAAACCGCCCGGTGTGCCCGCGCCCACTCCCGGTAGCTGCGCGCCGGACGGCCGAGCACCTTCGCCACGTCGTCCGTGACGACCGCGTTGCCGCCCCGGCGCACATAGGCGGTGGCCGTCAGGAACCCGTCGGCGGCGCCGGGTGGTGCCGCTCGGCGACCTGCCGGCCGTGACGGCCCGCCAACTGGGCCGCGAGCTGTGGCAGATGGGCTCGGCGGAGCTGGTGACCCACCTGGCGCACCGGCTCCCCGACCGGCCGGCGGCCGCCCCGGACCGCTCGCGCGCCGCACTGCTGAGGGCCGGTGTCGCCGCGCTGTCGGTCCGGTCGGGCCGCCTTCCCGTCCAGGTGCGGGATGTGGCACGCGACCTCGCGGTCAGTGAGCGCCAACTGCGCTACCTGTTCGCCGAGGGCGTCGGTCTCTGGCCCAAGCACTACGCCCGCATCGACCGCGTACGAGCGGTCCTCGCGCACGCCACCCGCCTCTCCTGGGCCGAGCTGGCCGCAGTGACCGGCTACTACGACCAGTCCCACATGACATCCGATTTCCGCACCCTGATGGGCGTACCACCCCGCTCCTTCTTCACCGGCCGTCGCCCCGACGCCCAGCCCTGCCGGCCGTTCACCCACCGCTGACGTACGACGGCTCCCGGGCTGCTGACGGCGACCTCTTTTCGCAGACCTCTTTTCCGGGGGTAACGGTGACCGTTCCGGAGCGCGCGCACGTACGCGCGCCCCGGAGACGGCCGCCATGGACCCCGATGGGATCCACGGTCACCGGCCGGGAGCCGTCCCTCCCGGCCGGAGTCCTGCGGGCGGCTCAGCCCTCGGCGGAGATCTGCGCCAGCCGCCGCGCCTCCTCGCGCGTGGCGCGCGCGATCGCGTCCTCGTCGGCCGTCAGCAGCCGCCCGTCCTCGACGATCTGACGGCCATTCACGAAGGACGCGGTGACCGGTGCCGCCGCGCCGAAGACCAGCGCGGTCACCGGGTCGGCGATGGACGCGTGGGCGAGGGTGTCCAGCTTCCACAGCACCAGGTCGGCGAGCTTGCCCGGCTCCAGGGAGCCGATCTCGGTGGCGCGGCCCAGCACCTGGGCGCCGCCGTACGTGCCGAGGCGCAGTGCCTGACGGGCGTTCAGCGCGGCCTCGCGGTGCGCGCCGAGGCGGTTGATGAGCAGGGCGTTGCGCAGCTCGGTGTGCAGTTCGCCGGACTCGTTGGACGCGGTGCCGTCGACGCCGAGGCCGACCGGGACGCCGGCCGCGAGCATGTCGGGGACGCGGGCGATGCCGGCCGCGAGGCGGGCGTTGGAGGAGGGGCAGTGGGCGACGCCGGTCTTCGTGCGGGCGAAGGCGGCGATGTCGGAGTCGTTCATGTGGACGCAGTGCGCCATCCACACGTCCTCGCCGAGCCAGCCGGTGGACTCGAAGTAGTCGGTGGGGCCCATGCCGAACAGCTCGTGGCAGAACTTCTCCTCCTCGACCGTCTCCGAGCCGTGGGTGTGCAGCCGCACCCCGAGGCGACGCGCCAACTCGGCGCCCTCTCGGAGGAGTTCGGTGGAGACGGAGAAGGGCGAGCAGGGCGCGACGGCGACCTGGGTCATGGCGTCGAAGGAGGCGTCGTGGTGCTGCTTGACGGTCTCCTCGGTGGCGGCCAGGGCGCCTTCGAGGGTCTCGACGGCGAAGTCCGGGGGCAGGCCGCCGTCCTTGACGCTGCGGTCCATGGAGCCGCGGGCCAGGGTGAAGCGGACGCCCATGTCGCGGGCGGCGCGGATGATCGCGCCGGACAGGTCGCCGGAGCCCCGCGGGAAGACGTAGTGGTGGTCCATGGCGGTGGTGACGCCGCCGCGGGCCATCATCGCCAGCGAGCCCTGGGCGGCCGCGCGGACCATCGGCTCGTCGATGCGCGCCCAGGTCGGGTAGAGCGCGACGAGCCAGTTGAAGAGGTTGTGGTCGGTGGCCAGGCCCCGGGTGATCCACTGGTAGAAGTGGTGGTGGGTGTTGATCAGGCCGGGGGTGACGAGGTGCCCGGTGGCGTCGATGCGGCGTACGACGTTCTCCAGGCCCTCGGGGGCCTTGCCCGCGCCGAGCGACTCGATGCGGTTGTCCGCGATGACGATGTGACCGGTGGCGTACTCGGTGTCGTTCGCGTCCACCGTCGCGACCGCAGCGTTCTCGATGACGATGCGCTGGGCTGCTGCCATGATTCGTCCCTTTTCAAGGAGATGTGCTGGGTGGAGAGGGCACGGCAGGACCCTGGGGGATTTGAGTGCCGCGGCCGGTGGGGATCCCTCCGGCCGCGGGTGCCGAGATTCAGGTGTGGCCTACAGGTTGGTCATGTCGACCGGGATGAGCTGCTCGGCGCCGTCCCGCAGGATGGTGGCCTCGATCAGGCCGTAGGGGCGGTCGGCGGCGTAGTAGACGGCGCCGTCCTTGGCCTCGTTGTCGATCCCGAAGGGCGACAGGTCCGAGCGGAAGTGGTGCTTGTTGGGCATCGAGAAGCGGATCTCGTCGACCTCGTCGCGGGAGTTCAGCACCCGTACGCCCATCTCGAAGAGGGTCTGCTGGAGCGAGTACGAGTAGGTTTCGGCGAACGCCTGCAGCGCGTGCTCGCGCACCCCGTCGTAGGAGCGGTCCCAGTCGGGGGCGTGCGAGTCGACGCCGTCCCAGTTGTGCCGCCACCAGGTGGAGACGGTGGTGGCGAGGATGCGGTCGTAGTCCTCCTGGAGGGTGGTGTACTTGTCCTTCAGGAAGCCCCAGAACTCGGAGTTGGTCGAGTTCATGACGGTCAGGTCCTTGAAGCCGGAGAGCACCTGGATGCCGTGGCCGTCGTAGGTGATCTGCGCGACGCGGGTTTCCTGGCCCTTGCGGACGAAGGAGTGGGCGATCTGGTCCGCGCCGTCGAGGCGGGCGCCGTCCCGCGAGGTCTCGATCCGCTCCCAGGCGTACTCCTCGACGCGGATGCGGGCCCGGTGGATGGGCTCGTTGTCGTCGACGAAGTGGCGGGCGAGCTTGATGCCGAAGTCCTCGGCGCTCTGGATGCCGTGCTCCTTCGCGAAGGCGTACACCGTGTTCTTGGTGGTGTCGGTCGGCAGGACGTTGGCGTTGGCACCGCTGCGGTGGACCTCCTCCATGTCGCCGGAGAGGGCGACGGAGACGTTGAGGTCCTTGATGTGGTGGGTGTCGCCGTCACGCGTGATCTTGACGACGCGGTTCTCTGCCTTGCCGTACTGGTTCTGTCCCAGGACGAAACGGGTCATGTGTCGGTCAGCTCCCTCGGTAAACGGAGTAGCCGAACGGGTTGAGCAGCAGCGGAACGTGGTAGTGCTCGCCGGGCACCACCGCGAAGGCGATGGTGACCTCGGGGAAGAACACCGGCCGGCCGTTCTCGCTGTCCCGAAGCGCGGGGGCGTCCTGCTGGGCCGCGGCTTGCTTGTGGGTGAAGTACGTCTCGGTGTCGAAGCGGAGTCGTACGTGGGTGGTTCCTTCCGGCAGGGCCGGCAGGTCCTTGCACCGCCCGTCCGCGTCGGTCGCGGAGCCGCCGAGCGCCTGCCAGTCCGCGCCCCGGCCGCCACGGGCGGAGAGCTGGACGGCGACGCCCTCGGCGGGGCGGCCGAGGCTGGTGTCCAGGACGTGGGTGGACACGGATGCGGTGGTGCTGGTGCTCATGGGGTCAGGCTTCCTCTTCGACGAGCCGTGCCAAACGGATCCGGTTGATCTTGCCCAGCTCGGTGCGGACGATCTCCCGCTCCTGCTCCGGCGCGTTCCCGATCCGCTCCTTGACCGCGTCCCGCATCTGCTCGGCGCTTCTGCCGGTGGCGCAGATGAGGAAGACATGGCCGAACCGCTCCTGATACGCCAGGTTCAGTTCGAGCATCTCCGCCTTGAGCTCCTCGGAGGCGTCGGCCATGCCGCGCTGTTCGCGGGCGGAGGTCGGGTCGCCGGGCTTGGGGCGGCCGATCGGCGGGTGCCCGGCCATCGCCTCCTGAAGGTCCGCCGTGGACAGTTCGGCCATGGCGGCGTCGCTCGTGGCGTAGAGGGCGTCAGCGGTGGCGTAGGGGCGGGCGGCGAGCAGCCGGTTCGCCCATGCGGTGGAGGCACACGCCTCGTGGAGGGCGGCGAAGGCCGCGGACTCCTCCAGGTCGTTGAAGCGGGCCAGGCCCGGGGGCGTGGAAGTCGAAGTCACGGGTGCCTCCGTGGCCGTCTCGGCCTTCGTGCTGAACGGGCTGCGGTCAGCTAACGCCCCAGCGCGACCTTCCGTCAACACTTTGTTGAAAATTCGGGGTAACAAACCCCGGGCACTCAGCCCTCTTTCTCCCGGTTGAGGTAGTTGTAGACCGTGAAGCGGCTGACGCCGAGGGCGCTCGCCACGGTCTCCACGCCATGCCGCACGGTGAAGGCGCCGCGCGCCTCCAGTATCCGTACGACCTCCTGCTTGGACTTGCGGTCGAGATCGGCGAGGGGCTTGCCCTTCCGGCGCTCCATGGCGGCCAGGATGTGGTCCAGGGAGTCCGCGAGCTGCGGCAGGCGTACGGCGACGACATCGGCGCCCTCCCAGGAGAGCACCACGTCCTCGGGGCCGGCCTCGTCCGGCGGGAGCATCATCCCGCCCATGGCGTCGACCAGCGGTTTCACCGCCGTGATGAAGGGCTCGTCGCCGGTGCCGGTCACGCGTCCTCCTCGATGACGTTGACCTGCAGCGACACCCGGGTGGCGCCGGCCTCCAGGGTCTTGCGCAGCAACGCGTCCACGGCGGTCAGGACGGCGTCGGCACCCCCCTCGGCGGTGTTGCCGAACGGGCCGACGTCCACCGCGTCCAGCTCGGCCGCCTCGACGACCTCACGGGCCACCAGCGCGTGCGCGGGCGCCTCGTCCAGGTCGAAGGGCTCGGTCGTGAACTCCACTCTCAATCGCACGTGCTCAACCTAACTCGACATCTCTGCGACGGAATCTCCACGGAGGAATCTCTGCGACGGAATCTCCGCGACGGACCCGGGTCCTGTCGCCGTAGAGCAGACGAGGAGACCACACAGGGAGGGGCTGCGCAGGTGGCAGGGCACCAAGCGATCAGAGGGGCGAGGGGTACGGCGGCCGCGGTGGCCGCGATGGCGGCGCTGACCGCGTCGCAGGCGCCCGCGGCGATGCCGGCGCGGGCGGCCGCCGCCGAGCAGGTCCGGCAGGCGTCCGCCGAGCAGGGGCCGAGCGTGTCCGGCGACAGCCCGTACCGCACGGAGTTGCCGCCGCTGGGCCTGGAGGGGACGGCACCGGTGGCACGCGGGGCGCTGCCGGAGACCGTGTTCGCCGCCTACCGGCGCGCCGAGGAGGAGCTGGCGCGGACCGCGCCCGGCTGCGGACTGCGCTGGCAGTTGCTGGCCGCGATCGGGCAGGTGGAGTCGGGGCAGGCGCGGGGCGGCCGGGTGACGGCGGACGGTACGGCGGTGCCGTCGATCCTCGGGCCCCGGCTGACCGGCGGGCCCTACGCGGTCATCCGGGACACGGACGGCGGCGCGTACGACGGTGACACGGAGTACGACCGGGCGGTCGGCCCGATGCAGTTCATCCCGTCGACCTGGGCCCGTTGGGGCACGGACGGCAACGGCGACGGGCGGACCGACCCGGACAACATCTTCGACGCGGCGCTCGCCGCCGGCCGCTATCTGTGCGCGGGCGGCCGCAACCTCGCCGACCCGGCCGACCTGGACCGGGCGATCCTCGGCTACAACCAGTCATCCGCCTATCTGCGCACGGTGCGGGCCTGGTACACGTACTTCCTGGAGGGGCACCTGGTGGTGCCGGACCGCGGCGCCGGGTCGGACCTGCCCGCTGAGCGGCCGTCGCCCTCCCGGCCAGAGTCCCCGAAACCGTCCCCGAAGCCGACGGGCCCGCGCCCGGGCGCCTCCTCGTCCCCCACACCGTCCGCCACCTCCTCTCCTACGACGGCCCCCGCGCCCGAGGAGAACGACGAGCCGCCGCTCCCCTTCCCGTCGCCGCCCGTGGAGCTGCCTCTGCCCTCCGCCGGGCAGCTGACCGGCAACGGAGCGAACACGATCGGAGCCGCCCCCTCCACAACCGCCGCTACCGGGCGGTAATGTCGCCACCCGCCGGAAGCACAGGACCGGTGGGTGAGCGCGAAGGGGCACTCATGGCGACGGACACCTCGGCCGGCTTCTCCGCCGGCTTCTCCGCCGAGGCGGACCACGACCGCTGGCAGCGCATGTGGAGCCACCGCGAGCAACTGCTCAAGGTGGCCCGGCGGCGGTCGATGACCTTGGAGGACGCCGAGGACGCCGTGCACGAGGCGATGCTGCGCGCCGCCGAGCGCCCGGACCTCGACGACGAGCGGCTCGGCGCCTGGCTGACGACCGTGACCATGCGGCTGTGCGTCGACCGGTACCGGCAGGTCAACCGCGAGGCCGAGGTGCACACCAGCCCGACCCTCGTCGCCCCCGGTCCGGTGCCCGTCGAGGAGGCGGTGTGCGACCGGGCAGAGGCGAAGTGGCTGGCGGTGCGCAGTGGGGAGCTGCCCGCACGGCAGGCCGAGGCGCTGCGGCTGAAGTCGCAGGACCTCGACGTCGGCCAGGTCGCCGTCCGGATGGGGCTGAGCTACCGGACCGTCGAGTCGCTGCTGGCCCGGGCCCGGCGGACACTGCGGCAGTCCCTGGCGGCCACGCTGGGCTTCGCGCTGTTCCTCATCGGGTGGGGGCGTCCCCGCGGGGCCGGCAGGACGCAGGCGGTGGCGGTGGCCTCGGCGACGGCGACCCTGGCGGTGGCGGGCTTCGTACTGCCCCACGCGCTCGACGCGGGCGGCGGCGGTGGCGCCGGCACGGGCGTCGGCGGTACGGCGTCGCAGCCGACTGCCGGCTCCCCGAGCACCGAGGCACCACGCCCGGAGCCCGAGCCGAAGAACTCGCCGGCCCCGGCCCCCACCGCCTCGGTCGGATCCGTCGCCTCACCCCCGACCAGCACACTGCTGCCGCTGTCCGTGCCGGAGCTGCCGGACGTGCCGGAGGTCCTGGTGTCCCCGCTGCCCCTGCCGGCCACACCGGAGGTGCCGGAGCTTTCGGGTGTCCCCGACGTACCGGAGCTACCGGTCGAGGCCACCGCACCGCCGGTCACCCCCGTGGCCTCGGTTGCCCCCTCCGTCCCCACGCCGACCTCCCTGCCGTAGAGCGCCCGCGTAACCCGCTCGAAAAAAAATCCGCCACTTCGGCGACGGACGCCCGTCCCCTCCCCGTAGAGCAGATGTCGGAGCTGCTCCACGGGCTGAAGGGTGAACCGGATGGGTGTCGAGATCTGTGTGGAAGGGCTGACCAAGTCCTTCGGCCACCAGGTCATCTGGCAGGACGTCTCGCTGACGCTGCCCGCCGGGGAGGTCTCGGTCATGCTCGGGCCCTCGGGGACGGGCAAGTCGGTGTTTCTCAAGACGCTCGTGGGGCTGCTGAGGCCGGACCGTGGCTCGATCACGATCCAGGGCCGGGACATCACGAAACTGCGTGAGCACGACCTGTACGAGGTCAGGAAGCTATTCGGCGTGCTCTTCCAGGACGGCGCGCTGTTCGGGTCCATGAACCTCTACGACAACATCGCCTTCCCGCTGCGTGAGCACACCCGCAGGTCCGAGAGCGAGATCCGGCGGATCGTGCTGGAGAAGATGGACATGGTCGGCCTGATCGGCGCCGAGCGGAAGCTGCCCGGTGAGATCTCCGGCGGAATGCGCAAGCGGGCGGGGCTGGCCCGGGCGCTGGTCCTCGATCCGGAGATCATCCTGTTCGACGAGCCGGACTCGGGCCTCGACCCCGTCCGCGTCGCGTATCTCAACCAGCTGATCGTCGACCTCAACGCGCAGACCGGCGCGACCTTCCTGATCGTCACCCATGACATCGCCTCGGCCCGCCAGGTCCCGGACAACATCGGACTGCTGTTCCGGCGGGAGCTGGTGATGTTCGGGCCGAGGAAGGAACTGCTGACGAGTGACGAGCCCGTCGTCCGGCAGTTCCTCAACGGGCGGATGCAGGGGCCCATCGGCATGGCCGAGGAGAAGGACGCGGCGCAGGTCGAGCAGGAGCTGGCGCAGGTCACCGAGGGGCCGGACCGCCAGGAGCTCACCCCGCGCCTGTTGCCCGGTCCCGGCATCACCCGCCCGCCCCGCTGGGAGGCCATCGCGAAAGACGAGGAGAAGAAGAAGAAGGAGGAGGTGGCCGGGGCATGAGCCTGTCGCCCGTCGGAGCGCTGCGGCACTCCGGCAATCTCTTCGCGCTGGCCCTGGACGTCGTCCGGACGATCCCCCGACGGCCCTTCCAGACACGGGAGTTCATCCAGCAGGCGTGGTTCGTCGCGAGCGTGACCATCCTGCCGACGGCGCTCGTCTCGATCCCCTTCGGCGCGGTCATCGCCTTGCAGATCGGCAGTCTGACCAGGCAGTTGGGCGCCCAGTCCTTCTCCGGTGCCGCCTCCGTGCTCGCCGTGCTGCGCGAAGCCTCGCCGATCGTCACCGCGCTGCTGATCGCGGGCGCGGGCGGCACCGCGATCTGCGCCGATCTGGGGGCACGCAAGATCCGGGAGGAGATCGACGCGATGCAGGTGCTCGGCATCGATCCGATCCACCGGCTGGTCGTGCCGCGCGTCCTCGCCTCGATGGTCGTCGCCGTGCTCCTCAACGGCCTGGTGTCGGTGGTGGGCGTCGCGGGCGGCTATTTCTTCAACGTCGTCCTCCAGAACGGCACGCCCGGCGCCTATCTCGCCTCCTTCACCACCCTCGCCCAGCTGTCCGACCTGTGGGCGGCCGAGCTGAAGGCGCTGGTGTTCGGGGCGATCGCCGGGATCGTCGCCTCGTACAAGGGGCTGACCGCGAAGGGCGGCCCCAAGGGCGTCGGCGACGCGGTCAACCAGTCGGTGGTGATCACCTTCATGTTGCTGTTCGTGACCAACTTCGTGATGACCGCGGTGTACTTCCAGGTCGTCCCGCAGAGGGGTTGACCGATGACACCGTCAGAACTCCTGAGACGCCCCCTCCGCTCCCTGGAGGAGCTGGGCTCCCAACTCGTCTTCTACGGGCGTTCCCTGGGGTGGACGCCCCGCACGCTGCGCCGCTACAAGAAGGAGGTGCTGCGGCTGCTCGCCGAGGTGAGCTTCGGCCGGGGCGCGCTCGCCGTGGTCGGCGGCACGGTCGGGGTGATCGCCTTCCTGTCCTTCTTCACCGGCACCGAGGTCGGCCTCCAGGGCTACGCGGCCCTGAACCAGCTCGGCACCTCCAACTTCGTCGCGTTCCTGTCGGCGTACTTCAACACCCGTGAGATCGCCCCGCTGGTGGCCGGGTTGGCGCTGTCCGCGACGGTCGGCGCCGGCTTCACCGCCCAGCTCGGCGCGATGCGGATCAGCGAGGAGACGGACGCGCTGGAGGTCATGGGCGTGCCGTCGCTGCCGTTCCTGGTGACGACACGGATGATCGCCGGGTTCGTGGCGGTGATCCCGCTGTACGTGATCGGCCTGCTGTCGTCGTATCTGGCCGCCCGCACCATCACCACGGGCTACTACGGGCAGTCGACGGGCACCTACGACCACTACTTCCACCAGTATCTGCCGCCCGTGGACGTGCTCTGGTCCTTCGGCAAGGTGATCGTCTTCGCGGTCCTGATCATCCTGGTGCACTGCTACTACGGCTACTACGCGAGCGGCGGCCCGGCGGGCGTCGGGGTCGCGGTGGGACGTGCGGTGCGGACGTCGATCGTGGCGATCAACGTCGTCGACTTCTTCCTGTCGTTGGCGATCTGGGGCGCCAACACCACCGTTCGGATCGCGGGGTGAGGCCGGTGCGCGTGCTGAGACTGCGGCTGTACGGGGTGGTCTTCCTCACCGTGCTGGCGCTGCTGCTGTCGCTCGCCGTGGCCGTGTACCGGCAGGCGTTCACGCCGGTCGTACGGGTCACGCTGGAGGCCGACCGCCTCGGCAACCAGCTCGACCCGCGCGCCGACGTCAAGCTGCGCGGCCTGCTGGTGGGTGAGGTGCGCGCCGTGCGGGCGGACGGGGAGAAGGCCACCCTGGATCTGGCGCTGAAGCCGGAGCACGTCCGGCTCATCCCCTCGGACGTGCACGCGCGGCTGCTGCCCAAGACGCTGTTCGGCGAGAAGTACGTCGATCTCGTGCCGCCGAAGGGTTCGACGGCGCGGCCACTGCGCGCCGGTGACGTGATCACACAGGACCGCACGACGGTCGGCATCGAGCTGCAGCAGCTGATGAACGACCTGCTGCCGCTGCTGCGTGCCGTGCGGCCGGGTGAACTGAGCGCCACGCTCTCGGCGTTCGCCACCGCGCTGGAGGGCCGCGGCGACCGGATCGGCGACAACCTGGTCCGTGTCGAGGACTATCTGCGCCGCCTCAACCCGCACCTGCCGTCCCTGAAGGAGGACATCACGCGGTTCGCCGATGTCGCCGAGGTGTACGGCGACGCGGCGCCCGACCTGCTGCGGATCCTGCGCGCCACGGTCACCACCAGCCGCACGATCGTGGAGAAGAAGGACCGGCTGGCCGCCGCGCTGCGCACCACCGCGACCACGGCCGGCACCGCCGAGGACCTCCTCGCCGCCGAGGGCGAGCGGCTGATCACGCTGGGCCGGGTCTCCCGCCCCACGCTGGAGCTGTTCGCCCGCTACTCCCCCGAGTACCCCTGCCTTTTCCAGGGTCTGGTGCGGCAGGAGAAGGCGTCGGAGGAGGCGTTCCGGGGCGGGAAGATGCGCATCACCCTGGAGGTCGTCCGGCCGCAGGGCGCCTATCAGCCCGGCGAGGAGCCCCGCTACGGCGAACGGTCGGGGCCGAACTGCCGGGGCCTGCCGCATCCGCACGTGCCCGCGCCGAAACCCCATCTCGACGACGGTACGTCGCCCGGCTCTTCGGGCGGCGGTCTTCCCGGAGGTCTGCCCGTGTCCGCCACCCAGGCCGAGCAGCGGGCGGTCGGCTCGCTCGTGGCCCCTGTCCTGGGCGTGCCCGCCGACGAGGTGCCGCCCGTCGCGACCCTGCTGTTCGGGCCGCTGGCCCGGGGGACGGCGGTGAGCGTCGTATGAGAGGCACCGCGGCTCCACTGATCAAGTTCAGCCTGTTCGCGCTGGTGACCGTCGCCGCGACGGCCCTGCTCGCCGCGACCATCGTCAACATCACCTTCGCGCCGAAGCACACCTACCGCGCGGTGTTCAGCGATGTCACCGGGCTCCAGGAGGGTGACGACATCCGGGTGGCCGGGGTGCGGGTCGGTGAGGTGGAGGGCATCCGGATCAAGGACCGGACACTGGCCGAGGTCACTTTCACCGTCGCCGAGGACCGGCCGCTGCTCGCGGGCACCCGCGCGGTCGTCCGCTACCGCAACCTGGTCGGACAGCGGTACATCGCGCTGACCGAGGGCACCGGCGACGGCACCCGGCTGCGGCCGGGCGGCACCATCCCGCTGTCCCGCACCCAGCCCGCCCTCGACCTCAACGCGCTGCTGAACGGCTTCAAGCCGCTGTTCGCCGCGCTCAGCCCCGAGGACGTCAACCAGCTCGCCACCGAGATCATCAAGACCCTCCAGGGGGAGGGCGGCACGGTGAACAGCCTGCTCGCACACACCGCGTCGCTCACCACGACGCTCGCGGACCGCGACCGGCTGGTCGGCTCCGTGATCGACAACCTCAACACCGTGCTGGAGACGCTCGACCGGCGCGGCACCCGGTTCGGAGAGCTGCTGACGCAGCTGCGCCGGGTGATCTCGGGGCTGTCCGCCGACCGCGTGCCCATCGGCCAGTCGCTGGTGAGCATCGGCGACCTGACGGCGGCCGCCTCGGGGCTGCTGAAGGACGCGCGGCCGCCGCTGAAGGACGACATCGCCGGGCTGAGCGAGCTGACCGGAACGCTGAACAGGAACGAGAAGACGGTGGAGGGCGTGCTCCAGCGACTGCCGAACAAGCTCAACGAGCTGACGGGGACGGCGTCCTACGGCTCGTGGTTCAACTTCTACCTCTGCGACTTCGACGGCCGGATCGTGCTGCCGAAGACACGGGAGGTGCTCACTCCTGAGCTGCACGTGGCGCGGGCGAGGTGCGGCGCATGAGACTCGTACGACGCGGGCGGCGCCCGGAGCCGCTGATGAAGGTGCGGGTCCTGCCGCCGAAGCTGCCCCGGATCCGGATGCCTCGTGTGAAGCCCTTCCGGGAGCGGAACCCGGTCCTGGTCGGTGCCGTCGGCCTCACCACCCTCGCCCTGCTGGCCGTCGCCGCCTTCAACGCCGACGACCTGCCGCTGATCGGCGGCGGGGAGACGTACAGCGCGGCCTTCTCGGAGGCCGGCGGGCTGGGGCCGGGCGACGAGGTGCGGATCGCCGGGGTGAAGGTCGGCGAGGTCGAGGAGGTCGACCTGGACGGCGACCACGTCAAGGTCACCTTCGAGGTCGACGACGAGGCGGCGTTCGGCGCGGACACCGGCGCGTCGATCCGGGTGAAGACCATCCTCGGCGCCAAGTACCTCGCCCTGCACCCGAAGGGTCCGGGGCGGCTGGAGCCGGGCGCGGAGATACCGCTGGCGCGCACGGTGTCGGCGTACGACGTCGTACAGGCGTTCAGCGATCTGACGACCACCACGGAGGAGGTCGACACCGAGCGGCTGGCGAAGGCGCTGGACACGATCTCCACCACCTTCGAGGACTCACCGGACGAAGTGCGGGCGTCCATCGAGGGGTTGTCGAGGATCTCGCAGACCGTCGCCTCCCGCGACCAGGCGCTGCGCGGGCTGCTCGACCGCGCGCACGGGGTCACGGGTGTGCTGGCCGATCACACCAAGGACTTCACCACGCTGGTCGAGGACGGCGACAAGCTGTTCCAGGAGATCAGCCGGCGGCGTGCGGCGATCCACACGCTGCTCACCAGCTCCGCCCAGCTGGGCATCGAGCTGTCCGGCCTGGTCTCTGAAAACCGCGAGCAGATCGGGCCCGCCCTGAAGAACCTCAACACGTTCGTCAGCATGCTCGAACGCAACCAGGCGAGCCTCGACCGCAGCGTCCAGCTGCTCGCTCCCTATGTGCGGGTCTTCACCAACACCCTCGGCAACGGGCGGTGGTTCGACTCGTACGTCCAGAACCTGGTCGCCGCTCCGGTGGTGCCGCGCACGGGAGGCTCCCGATGACCCGAACGATCCGACGCATCAGAAGGCCCGCGGTGCTGGTCGTCGCGCTCGCCCTCGTCGCCGTACTGGCCGTCGCGCTGTGGCCGCGCTCGGAGACGGTCCGGGTCACCGCGTACTTCCCGCGCACGGTCGGCGTCTACCCGGGCTCGGACGTGCGGGTGCTCGGTGTGCGTATCGGGGAGGTGAAGGAGATCACGCCGGAGGGTGGCCGGGTGCGGGTGGTGCTGGAGTACGAAGAGGGGCGGAAGGTGCCGGCCGACGCGCAGGCCGCGATCATCAACTCCTCGGTGGTCAGCGACCGTTACGTGCAGCTGCTGCCGGTGTACCGGAAGGGCCCGGTGCTGCGGGACGGCGCGGTGATCCCCGAGTCGCGCACCGCCGTGCCCGTGGAGCTGGACCGGGTCTTCGACAGTCTGCACACCACGGCCGAGGCGCTCGGCCCGGAGGGCGCCAACAAGGACGGCGCGTTGTCCCGGCTGCTCGGGGTGAGCGCGGACAACCTTCAGGGGCAGGGCGAGAACCTCCACCAGACGGTCGAGGACCTCTCGCGGGCGGTGACCACCCTGTCCGACGGGCGGGGCGATCTGTTCGGCACGATCGAGAACCTCCAGGTGTTCACGGCCGCGCTGGCCGCCGACGACCAGAGCGTGCGGTCGTTCAACACCAGCCTCACCACGGTCGCGGAGCAGCTCGCCGGGGAGCGCGACGACCTCGCGGCGGCGCTGAAGCATCTGGCGGCCGCGCTCGGCGACGTGTCCGCGTTCGTGAAGGACAACAAGCGGTCGCTGACCGACAACGTGGCGGGCCTGAGCAGGGTCACCAAGGTGCTGGTCACCCAACGCGCCGCTCTGGAGGAGCTGTTGACGGTTGCCCCGACGGGCCTGTCGAACCTGCAGAACGCCTACAACCCGTCCTCCGGCACCCTCGACACCCGCAACAACCCGCAGGATCCGCAGGACCCGGCCTCCCTGCTGTGCTCCCTGCTGAAGACCACCGGGGAGAAGAGCGCCGACTGCGGTGAGCTGCGGGACCTGTTCGCCACCCTGCCCGAGGTGCCGGCGGTGCCCGCGGCCGTGGGCACGGTCGACCGGACTCTCGGCGGAATCCTGGAGGTGCGCGCATGACGGCTCCCCGCACCGGCCGGGTGGCGGCATGGACGGCGATCGGTTCCCTGCTGCTCACCGGCTGCGAGTTCCACGGCTGGTACGACATCCCGCTGCCCGGCGGCGCCGCGGCGGACGGCCGCGCCTTCCGCGTCACGGTCGAGTTCCGGGACGTCCTCGACCTGGTGCCGCAGTCCACGGTCAAGGTCAACGACGTCACCGTCGGCGCCGTCGAGAAGGTGGAGCTCGACGGCTGGCACGCGCGCGTACGGCTGCGGATCGCCGACTCGGTGAAGCTGCCCGCCAACGCGGTCGCGGGCCTGCGCCAGACCAGCATGCTCGGCGAGAAGTACGTCGCCCTGTCCGCACCGGACGGCGCCGACCCCGTCGGACGGCTCCGCGACGGCGATGTGATCCCGCTGTCCCGCAGCGGCCGCAACCCGGAGATCGAGGAGGTGCTGTCCGCCCTGTCCGCGCTGCTCAACGGCGGTGGGGTGGCCCAGCTCAAGACGATCACCGTGGAGCTGAACAACGCCCTGGAGGGCCGCGAGGACCGGGTCGGGGCCCTGCTGAAGGAACTCGACACGTTCCTCGGCGGCCTCGACGAGCAGCGCACGGAGATCGTCCGCGCCCTGGAGGGCATCGACCGGCTGGCCGTACGGCTCGGCGCGGAGAAGGAGACGATCGCCCAGGCCGTGCAGGAGCTGCCGCCGGCACTGAAGATCCTCGCCGACCAGCGCCACGACCTGACGACCATGCTCACCGCGCTCGCCGACCTCGGCAGGACCGGCACCCAGGTGGTCAACGCCTCCCGGGACGACACCGTCGCCAACCTCAAGGCGCTCCGGCCGATCCTCCAACAGCTCGTCAAGGCGGGCGGCGACCTGCCCAACTCCCTTGAACTGCTCACCACTTACCCGTTCCCGCGCAATGTGGTGGACGCCATCCACGGTGACTACGTCAACCTGGCGGTCA
The DNA here is from genome assembly GCF_044391385.1 of Streptomyces sp. NPDC018693. Lineage (NCBI taxonomy): Bacteria > Bacillati > Actinomycetota > Actinomycetes > Kitasatosporales > Streptomycetaceae > Streptomyces > Streptomyces sp. NPDC018693. The sequence goes on from NZ_JBIRZZ010000004.1 coordinate 261,944, forward strand.
CGGCCGACCTGGATCTGACGGGTATCTACGGGAATCTGTCCGACGAGCCCGAAGAGCCGGTGGAGCCGAGGGAGCCCGGTGGCGCCCTGCCGGACGCTCCAAAGATCCCTGACGACCTCCCCGAGGTGCCCGGCGTCCCGCTGCCCACCACCCCGTCGGCGCCCGCCGTCCCCTCCCCGCCCACCGAGGGCGGTGGCGACCTGCTCTGCCCGCCGATCTGCACCGCCGCCCACGGCGGAACCGGCGACGGGCGCCGCTTCCCGCCGGGCGTGAACCTCGCGCTCGCCGAGCTGATGCTGAAGGGGATACAGCCGTGATCACCCGTACGGTCAAGGCCCAGCTGGCCGCGTTCGCCGCCCTGACCGCCGTCGGGGTGTCGTACGTCGGCGTCAACTACACCGGACTGGCGGACGCCGTCCTCGACCGCGGCTACACCGTGCGGGCCGACTTCGCCGCCTCCGGGGGCGTCTTCCCGGGCGCGGAGGTCACCTATCGCGGGGTGCCCGTGGGCCGCGTCGGCGAGCTGCGGCTGACCGGCGACGGGGTGTCGGTGGCGCTGGAGATCGACGACGGCGCGCCGCGCATCCCGGCGGACAGCGTGGCCGTGGTCGCGCACCGGTCGGCGGTCGGCGAGCAGTACGTCGATCTGCAACCGCGCCGCGCCGACGGCCCGTACCTGAGGGACGGCAGTCCGATCCCGCGCGACCGCACCCGGGTGCCCCTGCCCACCACCGACCTGGTGCTCAGCCTGGACCGGCTGGTGAACTCCGTGGACAGGGAGGAACTGCGCACGACCGTGGACGAGTTGGGCAAGGCGTTCGCCGGTACGGGACCGGCGCTGAGCCGTCTGGTGGACTCCGGCAACGCGCTGGTCGAGTCGGCGTCCGAGGCGCTCCCGGAGACGGTCGCGCTGATCGAGGACGCGCGCACGGTCCTCAGGACGCAGGCCGACCAGGGCTCGTCCATCAAGTCCTTCGCGCGTGATCTGGCGCTGCTCGCCGAGCAGTTGAAGGCGAGCGACGGCGATCTGCGGGGGCTGGTCGACAACGCGCCGCCCGCCGCGCGGGAGATCGACTCCCTGCTGAGATCGGCGCGGCCCCATCTGTCGGTGCTGCTGGCCAACCTCATCAGCGGCGGCCAGGTGACGCTGGCCCGGCTGCCCGGTGTGGAGCAGGCCATGGTCACCTTCCCGCTGACCGTCTCGGGCAGCTACACCGTCGTGCCCGGGGACGGCACGACCCACTTCGGGCTGGTGATCAACGCCGACGAGCCGCCGCCGTGCACCCGCGGCTACGGCACCCGGTGGCGGGACCCGGCCGACACTTCCGCCCGCGCGGCGAACACCGACGCGCGGTGCACGGAGCCACGCGGCAGCGCCACCTCGGTGCGCGGCGCGCAGAACGCCCCCGGCGGCAGGGCCGGTTCGGGCTACGCGTCCGTCGAGATCGGCTCGACGGGCGGCGAACAGGCGGCGTTCGGAAAGGAGTCGTGGCAATGGCTGCTCGTCGGACCGATGGCATGAACCGGGGCCGGTGGCGGGTCGGACCGCTGACCGCCGGGGTGGCCGTCGCCCTTGTCCTCGCGACCGTGGTGTCCGGCTGGCTGGGGCTACGACTGTCGGAGCAGCGCGCGACGGAGCAGCGCCGCCAGGACATCCTCGCGGCGGCCCGCCAGTCGGCGCTGAACTTCACCTCGCTCGACTACCGGCACTACGCCCGGGACAGCGAGAACGTCCTGAAGGGTGCCACCGGCGACTTCAAGAAGGAGTTCGCGGCGCAGACCACCGAGCTGACCCAGCTGGTCGCGCGGAACAAGTCGGTGTCCGAGGGGCAGATCCTCGACGCGGGCATCGTGCGGTCCGACGCACGCTCGGCGCAGGTGCTCGTCGTCGCCGACAGCAAGGTGACGAACACCGCCGTGCCGCAGGGCGAGGCGCGGACGTACCGGCTGCGGCTCGACCTGGTGCTGGAGGGCGGCCGCTGGCTGACCTCCGACGTCGAGTTCGTCGGTTGACCGGTTCGGCCGACCAGTGAGGAGACAGACCGTGTCGTATCCGACCACCCGAGGCCGTGGTGCCGGCTCCCCCGCGCGACCCCGCACCCTGACCGCGGCCGCCCGCGCGGCGGCCAAGCGCAGCACCCAGCGGCCCGAGCATGCCGAGGAAGGACGCCTGTCCGCTCGTACCGTCGGGGTCGAACCGCCGGACGGGCGGGACGGCTGGGACGACCCGCCGGAGCCGGCGCCGCAGGACCCCGCCGAACCCCGGAAGGGTCGTCGCCGGGTCCGAGCCGTGCTCCTGTGCGCCCTCCTCGCGGCGGTCCTGGTCGCCGTCGGCTTCCTCGGCCGGGAGTACCGGGAGGGCCGGCGGACGGAAGCCGCCCGGGTGCAGGCGCTCGCCGCCGCGCGCAAGGCGGCGCCGGTCGTCCTGTCGTACGACCACCGGCATCTGGACCGTGACTTCGCCCGGGCCCGCGCCTGGCTGACCGGGGACTTCCGCGAGGAGTACGGCAGGACCACGAAGGCGGTGGTCGGACCGACCGCCACGAAGTACCGCGGGGTGGTGAAGGCGACGGTGGCGACGGCCTCGGTGGTGTCGGCCGCGCCGGACGAGGCGGTCGTCCTGCTGTTCGTCAACCAGGTCACCCAGAGCACGCAGGTGGTGGGCTCCCGGCTGGATCTGAACCGGGTGCGGATGACGCTGACGCGCACCGCCGACGGCTGGAAGGTGAGTGCCGTGGACGCGCTCTGACCAGCGCCGGAACCGTTCTGCAGAAGTGCCCCCGCGCAGCCCGCGCGGGGGCACTTTTGCGCGCGCGCTCTTGACAGCCCTCCCCGACCACAGGCAATCTTCCATTAAGCAGAAACAAGCTTCCACAATACGGAATGACACCTGGAAGGGAGCGCGGGATCCATGGGATTCGCAGAGCAGCGCTTCACCGTCAACCTGTCGATCCTCTTCACGGAACTCCCGCTCCTGGAGCGCCCCGCGGCCGCCGCCGCGGCCGGCTTCACCGCGGTCGAGCTGTGGTGGCCCTGGGTCGACTCGCCCACCCCCGAGCGGGCCGAGCTCGACGCCCTGAAGAAAGCGATCGAGGACGCCGGCGTCCGGCTCACCGGCCTGAACTTCTACGCCGGCCGGCTGCCCGGCCCGGACCGCGGCGCGCTGTCGGTCCCGGGCGAGGAGTCGGAGCGGTTCCGCGCCAACATCGACGTGGTCGCCGACTTCGCGCGGTCACTGGGCTGCAAGGCGCTCAACGCGCTCTACGGCAACCGCGTCGAGGGCGTCGACCCGGCCGAGCAGGACGCGCTCGCGCTGGAGAACCTGACCCTGGCCGCCCGGGCCGCCGACCGGATCGGCGCGATCCTGCTGGTCGAGGCGCTGAACAAGCCCGAGTCGCCGCTGTACCCGCTGGTGAGCACGTCGGCCGCGGTCGGTGTCGTCGACAAGGTGAACGCCGCGACCGGCCTCGGCAACGCGCGCTTCCTGATGGACCTCTACCACCTGTCCATGAACGGCGAGGACCTGCCGTCGGCGATCGAGGAGTACGCGGCGAGGACCGGCCACGTCCAGATCGCCGACAACCCCGGCCGCGGCGCCCCGGGCACGGGCTCCCTCCCGCTGGAGGACCTCCTGGGCCGGCTGCGGAAGGCCGGTTACGACGGCCGGGTCGGCCTCGAGTACAAGCCGGGCGACCGCCCGAGCGCCGAGGCGTTCGACTGGCTGTCCCGCTGACCCCTTGCACTGAGAAAGGCACCCCCGATGAGTCTCGCAGCCCCTTCCCACCCGACCCGCCCGGCGATCGCGTGGATCGGCCTCGGCATCATGGGCTCCCCCATGTCCGAGAACCTGCTCAAGGCGGGTTACTCCGTCACCGGCTACACGTTGGAGCAGGACAAGCTGGACCGCCTGGCCGCCGCCGGGGGCACCGCGGCCGGTTCGATCGCCGAGGCCGTGCGGGACGCCGATGTGATCATCACGATGGTGCCGGCGTCGCCGCAGGTCGAGGCCGTCGCGTACGGCCCGGACGGCATCCTTGAGAACGCGCGCTCCGGCGCCCTGCTGATCGACATGTCCTCGATCACCCCGCAGACCTCGATCGACCTGGCGGCGGCCGCCCACGACAAGGACATCAGGGTGTTGGACGCCCCGGTCTCCGGCGGTGAGGCCGGCGCCATCGAGGCGGTGCTGTCCATCATGGTCGGCGGCGCGCAGACCGACTTCGACTTCGCCAAGCCGATCTTCGGGGCGCTGGGCAGGACCATCGTGCTGTGCGGCCCGCACGGCTCGGGTCAGACCGTGAAGGCCGCCAACCAGCTGATCGTCGCCGTGAACATCCAGGCGTGCGCGGAGGCCGTGGTCTTCCTGGAGAAGTCGGGCGTGGACCTGAAGGCGGCGCTGGAGGTACTGGGCGGGGGGCTCGCGGGCTCCACGGTCCTGACCCGCAAGAAGGACAACTTCCTGAACCGGGACTTCAAGCCGGGCTTCCGGATCGATCTGCACCACAAGGACATGGGCATCGTCACGGACGCCGCCCGGTCGGTCGGGGCCGCCCTGCCGGTCGGCACGACGGTCGCCCAGCTGGTGGCGTCGCTGCGCGCCCAGGGTGACGGCGGCCTGGACCACTCGGCCCTGCTGCGGGCCGTGGAACGCCTGTCCGGCGCCCAGCTCTGAGACCTCCGGGTGGCGCCGCCGCCGACATGTCCTGTCGCGCCCGAGCGGCGGCGCCACCCGGAACCGACCCGCCGCCACCCAGCGATCCCGATGAGGGGTGATCGCGCGGTACGGCGGGCAGGCGAGGACCGCGGCGGCGTGCGAGCCAGTGCGGTGGTGAAGGACCCGGAACTCCCTTCTCGACCTGAGGGAAGGCGTCCCGGCTCCGTCGCAACCGCCGCGGTCCCAGCCCTCCACATAAAGAGACCCCGTCCGGCGGCGCGAACGTACTGAGTCGCGCCCAGCCTCGCGCCGCCGGACGGCCACACGACACCGAGCGCTCCTAAGCCGGCCCGACACCGGCGAGGGAGCGCTCGGCACTGTCCAACAGCTCCTTGTACGTGAGCACTTCGACCCGGGTGACATGCGAGTTGAAGGTCCGCAGAACCTCACTGACCTCCTCCTCCGGGACCTCGGGATGCAGGCCCGGGTGCCCGACGAGGACCAGGGCGCTCGCCCGCCGGGTCTCGATGCCGAACTCCTCGCGGATGCGCTCGCGTTGCTCGTCGAGGCCGACGAGGTAGTTGACGGCCTGCCCGACGGCCTCGTGCACGGGGGCGGCGGGCACCCAGGCGTTGCGGTGCCGCTTGATCAGGGGCTTGCCCAGGCTCATGGACCGCTTCAACTCGACGATGTGCAGCGCGCCGTCGGCCCGTATCAGCGGGATGTCCACCTCGTCGCCGGGCACCAGCCTGCGGTGCACGGCCTCCCCGACGAAACGGCCGCCGAAGATCCAGTGGTTGCCTTCGAGGGCGTGCTGGAGGTCCGCCTCCGTGGCCGTCCGGTCCTCCACCACCGTCCGCAGCGCGTCCAGGCCGGCGGCGCGGCGCCGCAGCTCGGCGGCCTGGAGTATCAACTGCCCCTGGTCGTCGGCGGCGAGGAGCGCCAGCGCCTCGGGCGAGGCGACGATCCGCCGGGCTGCCCCCGCCGGGTCCTCCACCTCGACACGATCGCTCCTCAGCAGGCGCTCCACCCACAGCGAGATCTCGGCCATGCCGCGCGGAATCACATAGCGCCCCGGCCGGTCCTCCGGCGCCTGCAAGAACTTGGAGTCCGCTCCCTGGGCCCGGAAGTGCTTCAGCGTCTCCTCGGCACTCGCCCCCGGGTTCTCCCGCAGGTATGTCTCGCCCGCCGCGACCATCCACTCGTGCATCGCCCGCACACTGCTCGCCGCGAAGTCACGCAACCGCTCCCTTCGGGCCCCGTCCTGGAAGATCCGGTAGCGCTCCTCGAAGTCGTGGCGCAGGATGCGGCCCTCGGCGTAGTCGATGGAGTCCTGCACCAGCCGCACGACATGCCACTCCCCCGCGCCCGCCGCCTCGCCCCGGGCCGCCTCCAGCAGCCGTACGAGTTCCTTGCCCTCTCTGCGTCTGCCCTTGCTCCCGCTGTGCATATAGGCGGAGACGGCGGCCAGGGCGGCCCGCACCGCCTCCTCGGCCGTCTCCTTCTCCACCTGCTGGAGCTGCCGTTCCAGTGTCATGTCGCTGCGCGTCGCCATGACGCGGATTGTGGACCATGCCTGTGACACTCCCCGGTGTGTACGGCAGGGGTCGTAGCGTGCGTACGTCAACCTCAAATGAAGCTCTGAAGACGGGTCCGAAGGCTTCAACTGGCCTGTGGGGAGGGCACATTGTTGTCACGTGGGGCCCGCCGGCACGGGGGCGGCGGGTCCCGCGGCGGCCGATCCGGCACCATGCGGAACCCGGAGCGTCCAACGGGGGTCCCGGCAGGCCGAACGTGACAAAGGGGCGGTTCGACCGATGGGTCGGACCGCCCCTTCGCCCGGGTGCCGTCGCGTCAGTGCTTCGTCAGCGTCCTGATGGCCGTCGGCGCGTGCGCCGGCTCGGTCGCGATCTCCTCGAACTCCACGACGTCGGAGATGTCGTTCGTGGTCGACATGGAGATGTCGGTGACGCGCTCCAGGATCGCCTCGACGACCACCGGGACCTGGTAGTCCTGCGCCAGCTTCTTCGCCTGCTCGAAGGCCGCGCCCAGTTCGTCCGGGTCGGTGACCCGGATCGCCTTGCAGCCCAGGCCCTCGGCGACCTTGACGTGGTCGACGCCGTAGACACCCAGCTCGGGCGCGTTGATGTTCTCGAACTCCAGCTTGACCTGGAAGTCGATGTCGAACGCCCGCTGCGCCTGGCGGATCAGCCCCAGGTAGGAGTTGTTGACCAGGACATGGACGTACGGGATCTTGTGCTGCGCGCCGACCGCCAGCTCCTCGATCATGAACTGGAAGTCGTAGTCCCCGGAGAGGGCGACGACCTGTGCCTCCGGGTCGGCCTTGGCCACGCCCAGCGCGGCCGGGACGGTCCAGCCGAGAGGGCCCGCCTGGCCGCAGTTGATCCAGTGCCGCGGCCGGTAGACGTGAAGCATCTGGGCGCCGGCGATCTGCGAGAGGCCGATGGTGGTGACGTACCGCGTCTGAGGGCCGAACGCCTTGTTCATCTCCTCGTAGACGCGCTGCGGCTTGATCGGGATGTCGTCGAAGTGCGTACGACGCTGGAGCGTGGCCTTCTTCTCCTGCGCCGAGGCCGCCCACGCCGAGCGGTCGGGCAGCGCGCCGGCCGCCTTCAACTCCCGTGCCACCTCCACGAACAGCTCCAGGGCCGCCTTCGCGTCGGAGGCGATGCCGTAGTCGGGGGCGAAGATCCTGCCGATCTGGGTGGGCTCGATGTCGACGTGGACGAAGGTCCGGCCGGCCGTGTAGACGTCCAGCCTGCCGGTGTGGCGGTTGGCCCAGCGGTTGCCGATGCCGAGGACGAAGTCCGACTCCAGGAAGGTCGCGTTGCCGTAGCGGTGCGAGGTCTGCAGGCCGACCATGCCGGCGTTCAGCTCGTGGTCGTCGGGGATGGCACCCCAGCCCATGAGGGTCGGGACGACCGGAGTACCCGTCAACTCGGCGAACTCGACGAGGAGTTCGGCCGCGTCGGCGTTGATGACGCCACCACCGGCGACGATCAGCGGCCGCTCGGCCGCGTTGAGCATCCCGATCGCCTTCTCGATCTGGGCGCGGGTGGCGGCCGGCTTGTAGACCGGGAGCGGCTCGTACGTCTCCGGGTCGAACTCGATCTCCGTCATCTGGACGTCGATCGGCAGGTCGATCAGCACCGGGCCGGGGCGGCCGGAGCGCATCAGGTGGAACGCCTGCTGGAAGACGCCGGGGACCTGCGCGGCCTCCAGGACGGTCACCGCCGTCTTCGTGACCGGCTTGGCGATCGAGGCGATGTCGACGGCCTGGAAGTCCTCCTTGTGGATCACCGCGGTCGGGGCCTGGCCGGTGATGCACAGGATCGGGATCGAGTCGCCGGTGGCGGAGTACAGGCCGGTGATCATGTCGGTGCCGGCCGGGCCCGAGGTGCCGATGCAGACGCCGATGTTGCCCGGGTGGGTGCGGGTGTAGCCCTCGGCCATGTGGGAGGCGCCCTCCACATGCCGGGCGAGGGTGTGGTTGATGCCGCCGGAGGCTTTGAGCGCCGCGTAGAAGGGGTTGATCGCCGCGCCCGGGACGCCGAACGCGGCGGTGACGCCCTCACGCTTGAGGATCTCAACTGCCGCACGGGCAGCGGTCATTCGAGCCATGGAGTACTCCTGCTTCGGCCGTCCGATTTCCGCATAGTGGAAAATATTTTCTACTATCTGGAAGCAATGTAGGTGGGTGGGTGAAGGGCGTCAAGCGTCGGACAAACCGGGGGCGGGTGGAGCACGATGGGGCCCATGCCCGAGAGCGTGCCGGTGCGCTGCCCGGCCTGCCGGAGCGAGCGCGTGTACACCGCGCCGTCCTACCCGTGCGCGTGCGGCGCCCCGATCACTCCGGTGCTGGATCGCCGTACGGCACCGGCGCCCGTCCTCCACCGCGCCTGGGAGGAGGAGTGGATCAGGCTGCGCTGCCCGGCGTGCGCCCGCGTCACCCAGTGGCCACGGCCGGAGCTGGGCTGCGGCTGCGGGGCGGTCCTGCGGATCCCGGTCCAGGGGAGCGGGGGCGAGACAGAGAAGCCCCACCCGCCCCCGCGCCGCATCCCCCCGCGCACCGCCCGCGACGCGGTCACCGCCACCGTGCTGTATCTCCACCGGCTCGGGCACCGCGACGTCCGGCGGGCGGACCAGCGCCCGCCCTCGGGGATCGCGCTCGCCGCGCGCGGGCTGTTCGTGCAGGTGGATCCGAGTCGGTGGCCGGCCTCGTCGCGGGACGTGGAGTGTCTGTGGCTGACCGCGATGGCGGACTCCGCCTCCTGTGTCCACTTCTCGCTCGCCGGGTACACCGACGAGGCCCGCGCCCGCGCCGCCCTGCTGGGCGTGCCGCTGTTCGTGCTGGGTCCGACGGGCACCCCGGTGCCGGTCAACGACCACGCCGCCGTGTTCGCCTCCTCCGCCGGCTGACGTCCCCTACCGCGTACGACCGCGCCGGCTCCCGGGGACGCGGGAGCCGGCGCGGCACTGCGGAGAGACGGAGGTGCTACGGGTTGACGCACTCCACCGAGCCGACGGGATGGTCGATGCCCGTCGAGGTGGCGACGAAGCCGAAGGTGACACTGCCGTCCGGCGCGATGGTCCGGTTGTGGTCGACGTTCCTGACCGTGACCGTGCCGTCGGAGCCGGTGCTGAGCGAACCGTTCCAGACACTGCTGATCCTGGTGCCGGCCCCCGGCTGCCAGCGCACGGCCCAGCCGTCACGCGGTGCCGTGCTGTGGTTCATGACCTCGACGGACCCCTGGAAGCCGCCGTTCCAGGAGTTGGTCACCGAGTAGACGGCCATGCACCCGGTGTGCGGGTCGGTGGGCGTCGGTGTGGGGGTGGGCGTCGGGGTCGGGGTGCCGACCGAGCCGCGGATGCCCGTCACCTCGCCGTTGCCGCCGTCGAAGACGATGTCGGAGCAGGAGAAGAAGTTCTCCTGACTGTCCGAACGCACCCACTGGATGAGCATGACCGCGTCACCGGAGCGGCCCGAGGGCAGCCGCAGATCCCAGTGGTAGTGACCCGACTCGGTGCCCGGCGAACCGGACTGCGGCGGGTCGGTGACCGTCTGGACCAGCTCCAGGTCGCCCCAGCCGAGCGGCTGCGTGGGCGAGTAGCCGGGCTTGGACACGTACACCCGGAAGTCTCCCGGGTGCGCGGCCCAGTTGCTGTACCTGACCTTGATCGTCGCCCCGGAGGTGAGGTGCGTACGGGGCCAGTCGGCGCGGGCGGCGTTGTAGCCGGTGAAGTTGTACGGGGAGCGGTCGCCGGCGCTGCACAGCTTGCCGTCCGGCACATAGCCGGGGCCGCGGCCGCCCGCGTGGGAGTCGAGCACGGCGAACCAGTTGTACAACGACGTCGCACCGCTCTCGGCGAGCGCGGCCCGGCACGCCGGGTTCGTCGGGTCCAGCGCTCCGGTGCTGGTCCGGGCGTCCAGATAGCAGAGGTAGGTACGCGATCCGGGCGTCATCGCCACCCCGTGCGCCTGTGCGCTGCCCTGCCCGAGCAGGGCCAGGCCGAGGCCGCCGAGCAGGGTGGCCAGCACCGCGAGTAAGGACAGTGAGCGTTTGCTGCTTCGAGCCATGGTGTCTCCTGAGTTCTCTCCGGTGATCTCCTGTGATCTCTGTGCGCGACGGGTGGTGTCGGTTTCCTCGGAAGCCCTCGGTCGGTCAGGCCGGCGGCGTGCCCCAGGCCAGGTCGGCCGCCAGGTAGGCGGGGATCCTCGGGGCGTCGGCGTAGGCGGGGGCGGCGGGGGCGCGGCTGTGGTCGCCGGTCTCGTCGAACGCGGACCAGTCGGACTTGCTCATCCGCAGCTGGACATCGCCGGTGTCCGTCCCGGCGGCCAGCGTGCCGCCCGAGAAGCCGATCTCCAGGTAGGCGTCCGCGCCCGCGACCGGTGTGCCGAGCGGGACCACCCGCAGCGTGACGTTGGCGCACCCGACGGCCGCGTAGTCGCACCAGGCGTGCACGGTGGGCGAGCCGCCGTCCCGGGTGAAGTAGTAGCGGGCGGTGACCCGGGTCAGGTCCAGCGCGGCGCCGCCGGTGTTGACGATCCGCAGCATGGGGCGGATCGCGTTGTCCGTGGCCGAGCCGTCGGCGTTGCGGTAGGTGACCTTGAGGCCGCCGACCGGGTCCGGTCCGCCGCCGCCCGTCTCGGTGGTGACGGTCAGCGCGGCCGAGGCCGCGGAGACATTCCCGGCGGCGTCGCGGGCCCGCACGGTGTAGGCGTACGACGTGGCGGCGCTCAGCCCGGTGTCCGTGAACGTCGTCCCGGCGGACGATCCCACCCTGGTGCCGTCGCGGTACACGTCGTAGCCGGTGACGCCCACGTCGTCGGTGGCCGCCGCCCAGGACAGGGAGACGCTGCTCGCGGTCCTCGCGGTCGCCGTCAGGCCCGCCGGCGCGGTCGGGGCCGTGATGTCGTCCGGGTCACCCGGGCCGCCGCCGCCGACGGGCACGGCCGGGTGGGCGTTGCGGACCAGCATCGCGAACTGGGCGTGGAACCAGTGCCCGGCCAGGGGCGCGCCGGGCAGGGCGCCGGTCCTGTTGCCGCCCGCGTTGGGTGCGACGTACGTCGGGTCGCACATGGGGTCCAGGTGCTTGCCCTCGTCGTTGGGGATCTCCTCGCTCGCCCCGTCCGACTCGCCCGGCGGCTTCACCCACAGAAAGGCGTCGAGGTGGGAGTCGGGGTAGCCGGCGGGCGCGGCCTGCGGCGGCCGCCCGAGTCCCGCCCCGTCGGTGTTGCACCACAGGCCGCGGTGGGTGCGGCGGTCCACCTTGGACTCGGTGACATGGGTGTCGAGGACCGTGCTGGTGCTCTCGGCGGTCGGGCGGCCGGGGCCGCCCCAGCCGTTGCGGGACGTGTCGACGATCATGCCCGTGGCGGCGGGCCAGCCGGCCGCGACGAGCGCGCGGTGCACGGTCGCGGTGAAGTCCGACTCGTCGAAGTGCGGGTTCCACTCGTAGAACCTGCCCGACCGGATCTGGCCGCCGCCGACGGTCTTGTTCGGGTCGGCCAGGAACGGCTCTTCCAGCGGCGTGTAGTTGGAGACGTTGGTGACGAGGCCGTCGACGCTGCTCAGTCCGGCCCGGGTGCCCTTGGCGACGTCCGTGTAGAGCTGGACGGTCGGGCCGAGGTTGGTGTCCCAGCCGAGCCAGCCCGAGTGGGCGAAGTCGAGGTACGTGTAGACGTTGGGGATGGCGTGCAGCTGGTCCAGGGCGTACCGGACGGCCCGCACCTGGATCCCGCTCGCCCTGGCGGCGGCGCACTCCGGGTCGGAGGTGTTGGTCACCAGGTTCGGCAGCCCGTCCGGCTCGATGACGGTCGTGATGCGGATGTCCTGGTACTTGGGGTTCTTGAGGACCGCGGTGATGGCGTCGATGTACTCGCTCCGGTAGCGCTGCAACCCGGTCTCGGTGAGCGGGAGTTCACCGTTGGAGGCGAGCGCGGCGCAGTCCCGGCCCGGCAGGTCGTACACGACGAAGGTGGCGGTGATCGGCTGCCCGGGCCTCTTCTGCGCCAGCGCCAGGTCGAGATGGTCGGCGAGGCTCTTGCGGCCGGCGTTGGCGTCACCGCCGTGGACGGCGGCGATACGGTCCAGCCAGACCGCCGTCGGATAGCTCTTGACCGTCTCCATCTTCGCGCGGAGCGTGGGATCGGAGGTCCGTGCGATGGAACTGTCGACGAGCTCCGCGTAGTCGGGGTTGACGTAGGCGGTGGCTCCGGCGAACGGGTTGTCCACATGCGCCTCGGCCGCCGCGGCTTGCGGCGTGGACAGCTGGGTCGCCGCGCCCAGCAGCAGGATGCTCAGCGCGGTGGCCGGCACGGCCGACCGTCTGGGGCGCGGCCCGTGCGGGCGATCTGCCGTGCGTCGGGTCCGGTCTGTCATGCGCTCTCCTCGAAGGGGGGTGGCGGATCGGGGTGACCGGTGGGAAGGCCGCGTCAGGCTGCCGTGCAGCGCGGGGTGGGCGAGCCCGGGGTGCCGCTCGCGGTGAAGCCGAACGAGGTGGTGGCACCGGCGGCCAGGGAGCCGTTGGAGGTGGTGTCGCGGACGGTGATCCGGCCGTCGGTGACCGTGTGGACGCCGTTCCAGAGGCTGGTGACGGTCGTGCCGCCGAGGTCCCAGTCGACGGCCCAGCCGGTGATCGGGCCGGTGCCGGTGTTCCTGACGGTGATCTCCGCCTGGTGGCCGCCCGGCCAGGAGTTGACGAGCCGGTACTCGGCGGTGCACGCCTTCGCCGGACCGGGATCCGGGTCGGGATCGGGGTCGGGGCCCGGGTTCACGTCGTAGGTCAGTCCGTGGCCGTACGGGAAGAGCGGGCTCTTGCCGTCGCCGTCGTTGATCGGCTGCTGGGACGCGCTGCGCATCCAGGTCATGGGCAGCCTGCCGGTCGGGGCGTGATCGCCGAACAGCACGTCCGCCACCCCGGCGCCCTCGGTACCGGGCAGCCATGCGGCCAACAGCGCCCGCCAGTCGGGAAGTTGAGGGGCGATGTCCAGCGGACGGCCGGAGACCAGGACCACGACGACGGGGACGCCGCTCGCCTTCAGCCGGGCCAGGGTTCCGAGGTCCTCCTGGTCGAGCCCCATGCCGCCGGGCCGGTCGCCGCGCATCTCGGCGTACGGGGTCTCGCCCACGACGGCCACGGCGGCCGTGTAACTGCCGTCGATGCCGTTGCCGTGGCGGTCGTAGGTGACCCGGGAGGGGTCGGTGGCGGCGGCGCGGATGCCCTGGAGGACGGTGGTGCCCTCGGTGACGGGCCCGCTGCGGCCCTGCCAGCCCAGTGTCCAGCCGCCGCTCTGGTTGCCGATGTCGTCGGCGGACTTCCCGGCGACGAACAGCTTGCCCGTCTTCGGCAGCGGCAGGACGCCGCCGTCGTTCTTCAGCAGCACCTGCGAGGCCCGTACGGCCTGGCGGGCGAGGGCGCGGTGGGCCGCCGAACCGACCGTGGAGGTGTACGAGCGGTCGGTCAACGGCCGTTCGAACAAGCCTAGTTGGAACTTCTTGGTGAGGATGCGGCGGTTGGCGTCGTCGATCCGGGCGAGCGGGATCCGCCCGGCGGTGACCTCGCCGCGCAGCAGGGTGAGGAACTTCCGGTAGTCGTGCGGGACCATCACCATGTCGACGCCCGCGTTGACGGCGGTGGCGATCTCGGCGCCGGTGAAGCCGCTCTGTCCGTCGAGCTGGTCGACCGCGGCCCAGTCGGAGACGACGAAGCCGCTGAAGCCGAGCTCGCCCTTGAGGACGTCGGTGACCAGGTACCTGTGCGCGTGCGAGCGCATCCCGTTCCAGCTGCTGTACGACAGCATCACCGAGCCCACACCGCGCCGGACCGCCTCCTGGAAGGGCGGCAGGTGGATCGCGCGCAGCTCGGCCTCGGAGAGCCGGGTGTCGCCCTGGTCGACACCGCCGGTGGTGCCGCCGTCGCCGAGGTAGTGCTTGGCGGTGGTGAGCACGGAGGCCGGGTCGGCGCCCAGGGTGTCGCCCTGCATGCCGGTGATGAACGAGGTCATGGCGGTGGGCAGTTCGGGGGTCTCGCCGAACGACTCGTACGTACGCCCCCATCGGTCGTTGCGGGCCACGCACAGACAGGGAGCGAAGGACCAGTCGATGCCGGTGCCGGCCACCTCCTCGGCGACCGCGCGTCCGACGCGCCGCACCAGGGCCGGGTCGCGGGTGGCGCCGAGGCCGATGTTGTGCGGGAAGATCGTGGCACCCCGCACCGCGTTGTGGCCGTGCACCGCGTCGATGCCGTAGATCACCGGGATGCCGAGCGGGGTGCCGAGGGCGGTGCGCTGGAGCGAGTCATAGGTGTCGGCCCAGGTCCGGGCGTTGTTGGGGCTGACCGTGGAGTCGCCGCCGGAGAGCACCGAGCCGATGCGGTAGGTGGCGAGGTCGGACTGCGGGGCCAGGGCGTCCTTCTCGATCTGCGTCATCTGGCCGAGCTTGTCGTCGAGCGTCATCCGGCCCAGCAGGTCGTCGACACGCTGCGGCACGGGGAGCGAGGGGTCCTGGTGGGGAAGGGCGGCGGCGGAGACGGTGGACAGGCCGGTCGGGGCGGTCCGGTCGGGCGGGGCCGCCGCGGTCGACCCGGACACGGCGAGGGCCGCGGCGCACAGCGCGGCGACGATCGCCGAGCGTCGGGTGGGGGGTGCTGGGCGCAGTGTCATGGCGGGTGCCTTTCCGGATGCGGGCCGGAGGGGCTGGACAGGGGGTGTCGGAGAACTGAACGAGCCGGCGCCTTCCTGGTGCGGGCCGAAGCGGCGGGCAGGCCGCGGGCCGACGCGGCGGACAGATCGAGCGCCCGAGCGGCAGCCGGGCCACCGGCCGATCAACCATGCGGACTCCGCGCCGGAGCGGCGGCCCGACCGCCGGCCGATCAACCACGCGGACTCCGCGCCGGAGCGGCGGACCGACCGCCGGCCGATCAACCACGCGGATCCGCGCACGGAGCGGCGGACCGACCGTGGCCGCGGAGGCGGGCGGACCGCCGGATGCAGGGACGGGGTGGTGCGCTCCGGGGTCCGCCCTTTCGGCGGAGGGCGGAGCCCGGAGCGGGACAGTGCGCCGCCGGTCAGGCGACGGAACAGGCGGTGCCGTTCAGGGTGAAGCCGGTCGGTGCGGCGAAGCCGCCGCTGTAGGTGCCCTGGAAGCCGAAGCTCTGGCCGGCGCCGGGCTCGATGCGCGCGTTGTGCGCGACCGGGCTGGCCGTGACAGCGCCGGACGCCCCGGACAGGGTCGCGTTCCAGGCGCTGGTGATCCGCTGCCCCGACGGCAGGGTGAAGCCGAGCCGCCAGCCGTCGACGGCGGCGGTACCGGTGTTCTTCACGGTCACATCGGCGGTGAAGCCGCCCTGCCAGACGTTGGGCGTGTACGACACCTGGCAGGCCGCCGCCGGACCGCCCGGGCCACCGGGCCCCCCGCCGCCGGTGTTCACGGCGGAGGAGAAGGAGTGCACCGCCAGCCCGGTGCCGTTCTGCCACGGCTCGAACCCGGCCTGAACACTCGTCAGATACCAGTCGCTTCGGGCCATTCCACGGGCGACGGCCTGATCGACGAAGTCCTTCACGTCGAAGCTCCAGCTCGCGATCGCCGACGGGGCGACGAAGGAGATCACGTCGTTGGAGCCGTTGCTGCCGGTCCACACCTGCCAGCTGCGCCCGCCGACGGTGGCGTTGCCGACCGGAGACCCGATCGGCTGGACCGGGCCCACCCGGTTGAACCAGATCATGATCTCGGTCCGGTTGACCCCGTCGGTGCGGGGCGTCGGGTCCAGCCAGATGTCGTACGAGGCGTTGAACACGGCGTCGGAGACATAGCCGTACGAGATGCTGCTGGGCGCGCTGGAGATGGAGCTGATCCGCGCGGGGAGGTTCGTGTCCGGCGAACAGTTGGTGTAGTGGCAGCCGTTGAAGAGCGACGGGTACGACTTCGGGGCGCCGTCGGTGGGCACCGAGCCGTCGGCCCGGGTGAGCCGGAAGCCCGTGTCGGTGGCGGTGACGCACTGCTGGGCGCTGGTGCCCCAGCGGTTGTTCTGGACGACATAGCGCCCCTGGATCACGGTCGATCCGTACTGCTCGCAGATCAGGGTGTCGGCCTGGGCCGGCGCTCCGACGGCGAGGAGCGCGGCCAGCGTGGCGAGAGCGGTGAGCAGCGCGCCGGCCAGGGCGCGCACGGTGCGCAGGGGATGCGGCGACGATCGCATGCGGGGGGCCTCTCTGGCGAGGGAACCGGACTCGACAGGACGTGCTGCTGCGGGTTTCGGGAGCGCTCCCAATCGCCCACCCATGGGAGCGCTCCCACCCCACCGGTTGCGGTCGCGACTGTAGGAGTGCGCGCATGCCCCTGACAACCCTGTGCGCACGAATCCATCGAATGAATTTCGAAGCCCCAGGTCAGCGCGGCGAGGTGACGCAACTGGCGCAACTGGCCTGTTTTTGACGGAGATTGGGAGCGCTCCCGAAGCGCTCCGTCATGCCGAGTCGCGGATGACCAGCCGGGTGCGCAGGATGACATGGCGCCAGGCGACCTGGGGCTGCTCCATCTCCTCCAGCAGCAGCCGCACCATGGTCCGGCCGATCTCCTCCATGGGCTGGCGGACCGTGGTCAGCCGGGGCTCGGTGTGCTCGGCGAGCGGGAAGTCGTCGAAGCCGATCACCGCCACGTCGTCGGGCACCCGGCGGCCCGCCGCGCGCAGCACGGCCAGCGCGCCCGCGGCCATGGTGTCCGAGGCGGTGAGCACCGCGTCCACGTCCGGGTGCCGTTCGAGGAGTTCGGCCATCGCGCCCCGCCCGCTCGCCTCGGTGAAGTCCCCCTCGACGGTCCAGGAGGCGTCCGTCCTCAGCCCTGCGTCGGCGAGGGCCTGCCGGTAGCCACGCAGCCGGCACTGGGCGACGTACATGTCGAGCGGCCCGGTGACGCACCCGATCGCCCGCCGGCCGCCGCGCACCAGATGGGCGACCGCGTCCCGGGCGCCGCCCACGTTGTCCGCGTCGACGTAGGTGATCTGCTCGTCGCCGGAGCGGCGGCCCAGCAGCACGGTGGGGAGCCCGGCGTCGGCGAGCATGTCCGGCAGCCGGTCCTCGGCGCGTACGGACATCAGCAGCACGCCGTCCACCCGGCCGCCGCGCGCGTACTCGACGAACCGCTTCCGCTCGGTGTCCGTGCGCACGAGGGTGAGCAGCAGCTGTACGGAGGTGTCGGTCAGGGCGTCGCCGACGGAGCGGACCGTCTCCGAGAAGAACGGCTCCCCGAACAGCCGCCAGTCCTGGTCCGTCATCACCAGCGCCACCGCGTCGGCCCGCCGCCCGGCCAGCGACCGCGCCGCCAGGTTGGGCACGTAGCCGAGCTCGGCGATGGCCCGCTGCACGGCGCGGCGCGTGGACTCCCTGACCCCCGCCTCGTTGTTGACGACCCGTGAGACAGTGCCCCGCCCGACACCGGCGAGTGCGGCCACCTGCTCCAGCGTGGGCGTCGTACCGGACTGCCGCTTGACCATGTTCACCCCCAAGGCCACCTGATCCTACGGCCGTTGACGCCGTTGATCGAAGTCCCTGAGGGACGGGCACGGTCAGGCGGGGTGGTGTCCCCTGGAGTGGTGCAGCAGCGATCACTTCTCGCGACTTGCTGGTACCACATCGCGCTACCACACCGCTCTGGTGCACCGGGACACGATCCGCACACCGGACCGGCGGTCGACGGCGGTCACCCCCAGCCCTGGCAGCCAGCCAACCCATTTTATGCTCACGCCCATGGCACTCGAATGGGAACAGATCATCGTCGACTCCTCCGACCCCATCGCCCTCGGGCGCTGGTGGGCCGAAGCTCTCGGCTGGATAGTGGTCGACGAATCCGAGGAGATCATCGAGTCCGGCCTGAGCCGGACCAGATGCCGGGGCTGCTCTTCGTGCCTGTCCCCGAGGGCAAGACGTCGAAGAACCGGCTCCACCCCGACTTCCGCCCCGACGACCAGGAGGCCGAGGTCGCCTGGCTGCTCTCCCTCGGTGCCCGGCGCGCCGACACCGTGCAGGACGAGCAGCACTGGGTGACCCTCCTCGACCCGGAGGGCAACGAATTCTGTGTCCTGGGTGAGCGGAAGGGCTGAGCGGGGCCGGGCAGCCGTTCGGGTGGAGGTGCCGGACGGTTTCGCCCACCCGTGGCTGACCCAGCCGCAGCGTCCGCCTCCCGCACCGACGGGACGTCAGCGTGCTCGACGCACGGGGCACATTCGACCCATCGCCGGGTGACCAAGTGGTCGAGCTTTCGACCGTGAGGCGGACGTCGGCAGGTACCTCCGCATACGCGTGGCTCATGACGCCGGCCATCACCCCGTCACCCGCTCATGGAATCGCTCCCGCAGTTGGGCCAACCGGCCCTGGCAGAAGGCGCGTACGTCGTCCGGGGTGGGCGGGTCGGTGGGGTCGTGCGGGATGACGCAGGCCAGGACCTCCTCGCCGTACTTCTCGTGCGGTACGCCGACGACCTCTGATCTTGGGGTGGCCGTAGAGGAACTCCTCGATCTCGCGGGGGTAGATGTTCTCCCCGCCCCGGATGATCATGTCCTTGATGCGGCCGACGATCTCGACGTAGCCGTCCTCCCGCATGACGGCCAGGTCCCCGGTGTGCATCCAGCGGCCCGCGTCGACGGCCTCGGCGGTCTTCTGGCGACGCCGCTCGTGAGCAGCGCGCACGCCAGCCCGTCGACGTCGGCGGCGAATTGGACGTAGGTCCAGCGCCGTCCGGAGGGTACGTCGGCGAGCGCCTCGCGGTCCGGCCAGCTGGCGACGGCCCGGTCGAGGTTCGCGCCGATGGTGTCGCCGAGCAGTGCGGTCGGGCCGGCGCCGTGAGCGTAGGAGTTCACTTGAGGTCCTCCTCGCGGTACTCGCCGTCCGAGCCCACCGCGGTGGCCTCGCGCAGCTCGATGCGGCGGATCTTGCCGGAGACGGTCTTGGGCAGGGGGGCGAACTCGATGCGCCGGATGCGCTTGTAGGGGGCGAGGGTCTCCCGGGAGTGTTCGAAGAGCACCTTCGCGGTGTCCGGGCCGGGCTCCCAGCCCCCGGCGAGCACGACGTACGCCTTCGGCACGGCGAGCCGCAGCTCGTCGGGGGCGGGCACGACGGCGGCCTCGGCGACGGCCTCGTGCTCCAGCAGGGCGCTCTCCAGCTCGAAGGGGCTGATCTTGTAGTCGGACGCCTTGAAGACGTCGTCGGCTCGGCCCACGTAGGTGATGTAGTCGTCCTCGTCGCGGGCCCCGATGTCGCCGGTGCGGTAGTAGCCGCCGGCCATCGCCTCCGCCGTGCGGTCGGCGTCGCCGTGGTAGCCGGTCATCAGGCCGACCGGGCGGAAGGCCAGGTCGAGGGCGATCTCGCCCTCGGTGGCGCCGGGGGCGCCGGTGACCGGGTCGAGGAGTTCGACGCGGTAGCCGGGGCTGGGGCGGCCCATGGAGCCGGTCTTCAGGGGCTGGCCGGGGGTGTTGGCGACCTGCACGGCCGTCTCCGTCTGCCCGAAGCCGTCGCGGATGGTGACGCCCCAGGCCCTGCGCACCTGCTCGATGACCTCGGGGTTGAGGGGCTCCCCGGCCGCGACGGCCTCGCGGGGCGGGGTGGCGAGCTGGGTGAGGTCGGCCTGGATGAGCATGCGCCAGACGGTGGGCGGCGCGCAGAACGTGGTGACGCCCGCGCGGTCCATCTCCGCCATCAGCCGGGCCGCGTCGAAGCGCGTGTAGTTGTGGATGAAGACGGTCGCCTCGGCGTTCCAGGGGGCGAAGAGGTTGGACCAGGCGTGCTTGGCCCAGCCGGGTGAGGAGATGTTGAGGTGGACGTCGCCCGGCTGGAGGCCGATCCAGTACATGGTGGCGAGGTGGCCGATGGGGTACGAGGCGTGGGTGTGCTCGACCAGCTTGGGGCGGGCGGTGGTGCCGGAGGTGAAGTAGAGCATCAGCGGGTCGTCGGCGAGGGTCTGCCCGTCGGGGGTGAAGTCGGCGGGGGCGTCGTAGGCGTCCTCGTACGGCCGCCAGCCCTCGGGGGCGCCGCCGACGGCGATCCGGGTGTAGTCCCCGGGTACGTCGTCGAACTTGGCGGTGTCCTCGGCGCGGACGATCACCTGCCGCACCCGGCCCCGCTCGACGCGGTCGCGCAGGTCGGCGGGGCCGAGCAGCGGGGTGGCGGGGATGACGACGGCGCGCAGCTTCATCGCGGCGAGCGCGGTCTCCCACAGCTCGGCCTGGTTGCCGAGCATGACCAGGATCCGGTCCTCTGCGACGACGCCGTGCTCGCGCAGGCGGTTCGCGACGCGGTTGGAGCGCTCGGCCATCTCGGCGAACGTGAGGCGGGTCTCGCAGCCGTCCTCCTCGACGATGTGCAGGGCGGTGCGGTCGTTGCCCCGCGCGATGACGTCGAACCAGTCGAGGGCCCAGTTGAACCTGTCGGGCCGGGGCCACTCGAAGCCCTCGCAGGCGGTGTCGTAGTCCTCGCGGTGGGCCAGCAGGAAGTCACGCGCCCTGCGGAAGCGCTCCGTCGCCGTAACCATCTGTGCTCCTTCTCTACCGGACCATTGCCGGGCGGTCTCTGGCATCGTGTAATCCGTGATGCACGTCTCACTACCCCCGAACGGGGGTGTGCGCGGCGTACGGGCCGCGGGAAAGGGCGAACGAGTGGCAGCGGACGCGTCCGGAACGGCGGAGATACGCGGCGCGCTGGCGCGGCTGCGGCGGACGACGGGCCTGCCGGTGGCCTTCGGCGGGCTGGCGGAGTCCGGGCAGCGGCGGATGCGGATCAGCGAGTTCAGCGGCGCGGCGACGGATGCCCTGCGCGGACTGGCGGTGACCTCCGGCAGCGGCCTCGGGGGCCGGACGCTCGCCCTGGCCCGCCCGTGCGCGGTGACGGACTACTCCCTCTCCCGGCAGATCAGCCACGAGTACGACACCGCGGTGGCCCAGGAGGGGCTGCGCTCGGTGGTGGCGGTGCCGTTGGTGGTACGACGCCGGGTGCGGGGCGTGCTGTACGGCGCCCTGCGCACGGCCCAGCCGCTGGGTGACCGTACGATCCGCGCGGCGGTGGACGTGGCGCGGGACGTCGAGCAGGCGCTGGTGGTCCAGGACGAGCTGAATTCCCTGCTGACGGCGGCGGGCCGGAGTGCCTCGCAGGCCGCGGGAGGGGGTGCTGCGCCGACCGGGGGTGGGGCCGTCACGCCGGCCGACTGGGAGCAGGTCCGCGAGGCGCACGCGGCGCTGCGCGCCCTGGCCCCGCGCATCACGGACCCGGCGCTGCGGGCGCAGCTGCTGGACGCGTGCGGTCTGCTGACCGCGGGAGGCGGCGCGACCGACGTGGTCCTGGCCCCGCGCGAACTCGATGTGCTGTCGTGCGTGGCGTCGGGGGCGACGAACGCGGCCACGGCCGACCGTCTGGGCCTCCGCCCCGAAACGGTCAAGGGCTACCTCCGCTCCGCCATGCGCAAGCTCGACGCCCACACCCGCGGCGAGGCGGTCGCAACCGCCCGCCGAACGGGGCTCCTGCCGTAGCCGGGAGCCTGTCCGGCTGATCGGGCGGCTACGAGCGGTCGGCGGGGGCTTCAGCCGTTCGGCCACGGCGGCTGCGGACGGAGCTGCCCGGGCGACGGCGGCCAGGTCTTGCGGCGGTCGGGGTCGGACTGCTCGGGCGCCTGCGGGCGGATCTCCACAGCGCCCGCCACGGACTGGCTGTTCGCGTGGCGGCGGCGGGCGAACGAGCTGTATGGGAAGCCGCTGGTACATGCGCTGTGGCAGCCACGGGGCGGACTGCTCGGCGGCGGCCGAGGGGTCCCCGCACGGGGGCCCACGGTCGGGCCGTTCGTGGGGCGGCTGACGGTTCTCCCGACGCGGGTGCCATGGGCGGGACTGCTCGGGCGGCTGCGGGCGGGGCTGGGTGGGTGGAAGGTGCCGGCGCGTTCGTCGGGGTTGCCGGGGGTGGTGAGTTTTGGGTGGTTATGAGGGGATTCGGTGCAGGCGGTGCCGGTGGGTCGGCGGGGTCGTCACGGCGGGCGTCTCATTCATTGGACGGCGCCATGAATTGCTATATGCGGTCCCTCCTGTCACTTGTAATATCCCTCACCACGCCGCGTCGCCGAATTTCAAGTGACGTTGCCTAGAATTTGGCCCGGACACGACACACGGAGGGGAGCGGTGACCGTGCGACGGGACTTCCAGGAGCCTGCGAGAAGCCGCCCCGACCTGGTCATCGGCAGGGACGAGCTGTTCACGGCCGCGCGGGAGCAGCTCGTACGGGGCGGCAGTGTGCTCCTGCACGGCCCCGCCGGAATAGGAAAGTCGACGGTCCTGCGCGCTTTGGCCGCGGATTACGGCGACGCCGCCCGCACCGTGTTGCGCTGCTCGGCGACCGAGTCCGAATCCCACCTGCCCTTCCTGGCCCTCGCCGACCTGCTCGGCCTGGTCCTCGACGAGGTCTCCGGCAAGCTCCCCTCGGCCCAGCGCACCGCCCTGGAGTCGGCCCTCACCGGCCGCGGCGAGTCCACCCTCCAGCGAGACGGCCTCGCCCTGCGCCTGGCCGTGCTGTCGGCGCTGCGCGCGCTCGCCGCCGAAGGGCCCGTCCTCGTCGTCGCCGACGACCTGCAGTGGCTGGATCCGGCCAGCGCGGAACTCCTCGGCTTCGCCGCCCGCCGCCTCGGCGACACCCCGGTGCAACTGCTGTGCGCGGTCCGGGCCGAGGGTCAGGAGTACGACCGCCATCTACGCGCGTCCCCGCCGGACACCCTCGCCGCCCGCCTCACCCCCCTGTCCCGCGCCCAGGTCTCCGCGCTGCTCGACCGGCGCGGCTACACCGACCTGCCCCGCTCCACGGTCCGCGACATCCACCGCACAAGCGGCGGCAACCCCCTGTTCGCCCTGGAGCTGGGCCGCGCCCTCGGCGAGAATCCCACCCCGCCGCGCCCCGGCGAGCCGCTGCCGGTGCCGACCTCGCTGCGCGCCCTGGTGCTCAGCCGCCTCGACATGCTCTCGGCCGAAGCCCGCCGCACCCTGCTGGTGGCGAGCGCGGGCGCCCGCCCCACGCTGGCCCTGCTGCACGCGGCCGGCCGTGAGAACGCCGAGGCCGAGACCGCGCAGGCGGCCGCGCTGGGCCTGCTCGCGACCGAGCCCGAGGGTCCGGCCGTACGCTTCGCGCATCCGCTGATCTCCGCCGCCCTGTACGCCGAGGCTCCCGCGCAGGAGCGCCGGGCCGCGCACGCGGCGCTGTCCACCGCCGCCTCCGACCCCATCGAACGGGCCCGCCATCTGGCCCTGGCCACCACCGGCACCGACCCGGAGGTGGCCGCCCGGCTCGCCGAGGCCGCCGCGCTGGCCCGCGACCGCGGGGCCCCCTCGGTGGCGGCCACGCTCGGGCTGCTCGCGGCCCGGCACACCCCCGCCGACCACGCCCCCCGCCCGGACGAGCGGCGGCTGGAGGCCGCGGAGGACGCGATCACCGCCGGCGAGACCGACCTCGCCCGGGACATCGCCCACGACGTGCTGACCCGGGCGACCGCGCCGGCCGAGCGGGTGCGGGCGTGGATGGTGGTCGTCGAGTCGGCCGGGCAGGCGCTCGGCGACGTGGACACCGCCTTTCCCCAGATGCTCGCCGACGCCGGCGACGACCCCGAACTGCTCGGCCTGGTCCACTACCAGCTGTCCTGGCGCGCGCTGATCATGGAGGGCGACTTCGCCGTGGCCCGCCAGGAGGCCGCGCACGCCGCGGAGCTGGCCGCACGCGGCGGCGACCGCCGCACCGAGCTGATGGCGCTGTCCTTCCAGGCGTCCACCGAGACCCTGATGGGCCACCCGGACGCGCCCGCGACCATCAAGAAGGCCCTGAAGGAACCGCAGGACCCCTACGTGGCCTGCCACCACAACGGCGCCGGCATGGCCCGCTTCCGCTGGCTGCTGATGAGCGACCAGCTGCCCGAGGCGCGCACCACCATCACCGCGCTGCTGCGCGAGGTGCGCCGACGCGGCATGGTCGAGAGCGAGGTGCACTTCCAGCGCTTCCTCGCCGACATCGAGCTGCGCTCCGGGCACTGCGGCCGCGCCCTGGACCTCGCCCGCGAGAGCCTGCGCCTGGCCCGCGACTCCGGTATCGGCATGGGCGCCTCCGCCATGCTCACCTCCCTCGCCGAGGCGTCCGGCGGCGATGTCGACCGGGCGCTGGCGCTGGCCCGGGAGGCGGCCGAGCGCGCCGAGGAGGACGGCGACCAGATGTATCTCTCGCGGGCGCTGGCCTCCCTGGGCTACGCCCAGTTGGTGGCCGGGGACGCCGCGGGCGCGGTCGCCTCCCTGCGCCGGGTGCGGGAGCTGGAGCGGGGCCTGGGCATCACCGACCCGGCGCGCGGCCGCTGGCAGGGCGACCTCGCCGAGGCCCTGGTCCTGATCGGTGAGCCGGGCGAGGCGCAGGACGTCATCGACGTCACCCGCGAGCACGCGCTGCGGCTGGGCCGGGAGAGCGTGCTCGCCGTGCTCGACCGGTCGGAGGCGCTGGTGCGCGCGGCGCGCGGTGAGCACGAGGCGGCACTGGCCCAGCTGACGTCCGTGCAGGACCGGCTGGCCAAGCTGGGTTACGGCCTGGAGGAGGCGCGGGCCGCGTTCGCGCTGGCCCGGCTGCGCACCACCCGGCGGCCGGGGCCGACGTCGTACGACGAGGCGGCCCGGCTGTTCCGGCGCGGCCGCGCCCTGCCGTGGCTGCGGCACGTCGAGCGGGCCGCCGCGACGCCCCCGCCTAAGACCCCGTCCGTGCCGGTCGCGCCGGCGCCCGCCACGGACGCCCTGGAGGGGCTGGCGTCGATGGAGCGTCAGGTGGCCTCGCTGGTCATGGAGGGCGCCACCAACCGGGAGATAGCCGCCCGTCTGTTCATCAGCGTCAAGACGGTCGAGGCGACGCTGACCCGGGTCTACCGCAAGCTGGGCATCCGCTCCCGGGTGGACATCGTCCGCCTGGCGGCGGGGCGCCACGCGAAGTGAAGGTTCCGCGGGTTTACTGCCTTCACGGGTTTGCCTACGGGTCACCGAGGGTTTTCCCTGCCCAACTCCCCTAGGGGGTTCCCTCATTGGGAGGGCGGTGTACCGGGTCCTAGCGTTTGGGGCGTGCCGCTTCGCCCGGGCACACGGGTTCGGTAGGCCCTCGCCGGCTCGACGGAGAGCCGGAGGTCCCCGTCCCCGTGCCTCACCCCCACACCCGCGCGACCCCCCACCGGCAGATCCCCCCACGAGGAGACTGATGTTCGGGCTCACCCGTGCCAGAAAGACCGCCGCAGCAGTTGTCGCGACCGCCGCGGCAGCCACCACCGCGCTGCTCGGCGCGCCCTCGGCGACGGCCGCACCCCAGCCGATCGTCGGCGGCACGACGACCACCACGACGTCGTACCCGTTCATGATGCAGATCACGGACGCCTCGCAGAACCAGTTCTGCGGCGGCACGCTCGTGTCGCCGACCAAGGTGGTCACGGCCGCGCACTGCATGGTCGGCGAGACCACCAGCAGCATCCGCGTCGTCGGCGGCCGGACCTACCGCAACGGCACCAACGGCACGGTCAGCCGGGTGAGCAAGATCTGGATCCACCCGAACTACACGACCGCCACCAGGGGCGAGGACGTGGCCGTCCTGACCCTGTCGACGTCGATGCCGTACACCCCGGTGTCGTACGTCTCCTCCTCGGACACCTCGGTGTACGCGGCCGGCACCACGGCCCGCATCATCGGCTGGGGCACCACCTCCTCGGGTGGCAGCTCCTCCAACCAGCTGCGGACCGCGACCGTCCCGACCGTGTCCGACACGAGCTGCCGCAGCTCGTACGGCTCGTCCTACGTGGCGAGCGAGATGGTGTGCGCCGGATACACGTCCGGCGGCGTGGACACCTGCCAGGGCGACAGCGGCGGTCCCCTGCTCATCGGGGGCGTCCTGGCAGGGATCACTTCCTGGGGCGAGGGCTGCGCGTCGGCCGGTTATCCGGGGGTCTACACCCGGCTGACCACCTTCTCCAGCCTCGTCACGGCGCAGGTCGACTCGTAGACGTACGAGTGGCCCGGCGAAACTCCTGAGCACCCCTCAGGTGAAATACCAGGGGGCGCTGCGAGCCTCCACGAGCGGCCCGCAGCGCCCCCTCTCCATGTCCGTGCCCCCCCGATGCCTGCCCCGTTGTCGGTGGGACCTGTTTGAATGGCGGTGGAGGGGGTGATGGGCATGGTGTCCACCGACCGTTTTCTGGCGTTCGCGGCGATGTCCCTGCTGGTGATCGTGGTTCCGGGCCCGAGCGTGCTGTTCATCATCGGCCGTGCGCTCGCCCACGGCCGGCGGACCGCCGTGGCCACCGCGCTCGGCAATGTCCTCGGCTCGTATCTGCAGGTGGTGGCGGTCGCCGTCGGCATCGGCTCGCTGGTGGAGCGGTCGGCGACCGCGTTCCTGGTGGTCAAACTGGCCGGCGCGGGCTATCTGGTGTACCTGGGCGTGCAGGCGTACCGGCACCGCGGGGAGTTGAAGGCGTCCGCGATACGGACGCGGCCGGAGGGCAAGGGGCCGCGCGGCGACGGGCGGACGGCGCTCGACGGGGCCCTCGTCGGCATCACCAACCCCAAGGGCATCGTGTTCTTCGCGGCCGTGCTCCCCCAGTTCGTGGACCAGGCGGCGGGCCAGGTGCCGCTGCAGATGCTGCTGCTCGGCCTGGTCCCGATCTCCATCGGCCTGGTCACGGACACCCTGTGGGGCCTGACCGCGTCGGCGGCCCGCACCTGGTTCGCCGGCTCGGACCGACGGCTGTCGCTGATAGGCGGGGCGGGCGGCTTCACGATGATCGGGCTGGGCCTGACCGTGGCGGTGACGGGCCGCGCGGACTGAGCGGGATGCGCTAGTCCGTCCGTACGACGGCCCCGAACCGGATGTCGTACGTGTGGCCGGGGTGCAGGACGGCGAGCATGTGCTCGGCCTCGGCGGTGAGGTCGGACCGCTGGGCCTTGGTCAGCGAGGCGAAGGGCTCGATGACCAGGGCGTCGTCGGTCAGCTTCCACACGCCCGCGAGGAAACCGTCGAGCAGGAAGGTGCGGTGGACCTGGTTGCCCTGCCAGGCGCGGCCCCAGTGCTCGGCGGGGACGACGCGGGTGCGGTCGGCGTGGGAGAGGAGCAGGTTGTCGAACTCGGGGAGGAAGCGGGGCGGGGCCGGGGTGTCGGGGTCGGGGCGGGGCGCGTCCGGCAGGTCGAAGAGCTCGACTCCCTTGTCGTCGCGGAAGGTGACGAGCCGTGGGCGGAGCCGTTCGAAGGCGTCGCGCAGCCGGGTGAGACCGGCCCAGGTCTGCATGTCCTTGACGGAGGCGGGGCCGAAGGCGGCGAGGTAGCGCAGCACGACGGCGTCCGGCCGCGCGGCGGGTTCGGCGGGCCGGCCCAGCCAGTGCTCGGCGGTGGTGAGGGCGACCTGGCCGCTGCGGCCCCACAGTCCGCGCGGGGTGACCTGGACCAGGGGCAGCAGACAGCGTGCGGCGATTCCCAGGGCCTGGGGGTCGGCGTCCGGCCACTCGGCGAGGAGGGCCTCGCGGAGCTGCTTCATCGTGCGCGGCTGGGCCTCCACCAGGTCGCGGGCGAGGGCGGCGAGCCGGTCGAGGTCGACGCCGGCCAGGCCCTTGCGGAAGAGGCCGAGTTCGCGTTCCCGGGCGGGCTGGACGAACGGCCGCAGGGTGAGGCAGTCGTCGGCGGTGTGGGTGTGCAGGGTGGAGCGCAGGGTGACGAGACGGGCGACCTGGCGGTCGGCCATGAGCGCCGACAGCTGCTCGGGCGCGAAGCCGTCGAGGCGGGCGGCGAGGGCGACATACGGCGGCCTGACGTTCTGCGCCTGGAGACCGACGAGATGTGCCACCGCGTCCCGGGCGGACATCGGGGCGCGGCGCAGCAGCAGCTGGCGGTCGAGGGTGGCGCGGTTGAGGGCGCGGGCGGAGAGCACCGGGGCGGAGGCGGCCGTCTTCGTCTTCATGTCAGGCACGCTAGCGAGGCTTGCGGACAGTTCCGGTCCGCGACTCTCCCCGGCGTCGGGGCCGACGCGTACCCCCGATGCCCTTTGTCCGCTATATCCTGCCCATGCATCCCGTCCGATGATCACGTGGACGATCAGCCGGACGCCGTACCGACCCGGAGGAGCCGTGATGTCCGACCGGCGCGCTCGCCCCTCCTCGAAGAACTCCAGGCGCTCCGTCTGGCGCCGCGCCCTGACCCCGCCGCAGCCGCCCCGTACGGCGCCCCCTCCCCCGGCCGCTCCGCCGCCCACCGGGCCGGCGTCCGAGCCGGTGAGTGTGATCCAGGCGGCGCTGTACCGCGACGGTGTGCGCGTCTCCTCCCCCGCGACGCTCGCCGAGACCTTCCGTGAGCTGCGCGACCAGCCGTCCGGCATGGCGTGGATCGGCCTGGCACGCCCGACAGAGGCCGAACTGCTGTCGCTGGCCGTGGAGTTCGACCTGCATCCGCTGGCGGTCGAGGACGCGAAGGAGGCCCACCAGCGGCCCAAGCTGGAGCGCTACGGCGACACCCTGTTCGTCGTCCTGCGCGCCGCCCGCTATCTGGACGCACCGGAGGAGATCGACTTCGCCGAGCTGCACGTCTTCGTGGGCCCCGACTTCGTGATCACGGTCCGGCACGGGGCGGCCCCCGACCTGTCTGCCGTCCGCCACCGCATGGAGGAGTCACCGGAGCTGCTGAAGCTGGGCCCGGAGGCGGTCCTGTACGCGATCCTGGACGCGGTGGTCGACGGCTACGCGCCGGTGGTCGCGGGCGTCCAGAACGACATCGACGAGATCGAGACGGAAGTCTTCCGCGGCGACCCGGCCGTCTCCCGCCGCATCTACGAACTCTCCCGCGAGATGGTCGAGTTCCAGCGCGCCACCCGCCCCCTCGTGGGCATGCTGCACGGCCTGATGGCCGGCTTCTCCAAGTACGGCACCGACGAGGAACTCCAGCGCTACCTGCGCGACGTCGCCGACCACGTCACCCACACCAGCGAACGCGTCGACGGCTTCCGCCAGGCCCTCACCGAGATCCTCACCGTCAACGCGACCCTCGTCACGCAGCAGCAGAACGCGGAGATGCGGGCCCTGGCGGAGGCCGGCTTCGAGCAGAACGAGGAGATCAAGAAGATCTCGGCGTGGGCGGCGATCCTGTTCGCCCCGACGCTCGTGGGGACGATCTACGGGATGAACTTCGCACACATGCCGGAGCTGAACTGGAGCTTCGGATACCCCTTCGCGATCGGCTTGATGGGGGTCGTGTGCGTCAGTCTGTACGTGATCTTCAAGCGGCGGGACTGGCTCTGATTCCCCCCTTACCGAGCTCAGTTCTTCTGCGGCATTTGCTCTCGCACCGGTCACGGACCGGGCCAGAGTCGGCCCTGGGGAGCCCCTGGGGAGAAGTGATGCCGGTGATCTCGTCCACCTGCCTCCAGTAAGGCACTGACCAGGACTGTTACCCGCCTGCAGGCACCGGGGAGAATCCGGGGAGATCGGCTGACGACGCAGCTTCTGCGTCGTCGGCTTCGTCCCTACCCCGCTTCCTGCTCAACATCTCGCCGGTCACCTTTGTCGCTCCCTAACAATCACAGACAGTGACATTGGCTTCTGAGCGGAGCCGCACCACGTCCGTCCGCTCTGTGCGGCCTGTTGATTGTGGTGACGAGCGGTGTTCTGGTCAGCCGGGCGTCCACGCGTACCAGGTCTCATGCGCCAGCGGGCGACAACCCGGCCTCCTTCTCAGGGCAGGAACGGGCTGCGACAGCCGGCGCACCGCCGGGTTCACCCCTGCTCACTCCGGGCGCGGGCTCGCACATCACGGCCCGCTCCCGCTTCTGCGGCGCACCCGCGCCGAGGGACCTCTCGGGCGCGGACGCCCAGGACCTCGCGCTGTACCGGGAGAAGTTCCGGCGCGCATGGGCCTGTACCGCACCGTCCTGCACGAGGGCCTGCGCGACGATCTGCGTGTTCGCGGGCGCGGGCGGGGTCATGGTACGGATGGCCGACGACGGCGTGGGGCTTCCGGCCGCCGGGAGCACTTCGGAAGGACTGGGTATGCAGGCCATGTCCGAACGACTGGCACGCGTGGGCGGACGCCTGAGCGTGGGCAGCAACGAGGACGGCGGCGTCACGGTACAGGCGCGGGTCCCCGCATGAGCCAGGAGGAGTCGGGCGCATGGGCCAGGAAAGACCGGACCAGGAGAAGGTGAGCGTCCTGGTGGTCGACGACCACCCCATCGTCCTGGACGGCGTCACCGTGGCGCTCAGCAACACCCCCTGGATCACCGTCGCGGGATTCGCCCGCTCCGGGCGAGAAGCCGTCACCGCGGTCGGGCTCCTGCGCCCGGACATCGTCCTCCTCGACCTGCGCCTGCCGGACGCGGCCTGACCGCCGCGAGGCGGAATCCTCTAGATCTTGTCGTCACTCACCGTGCCGACTGCAGTGACGATTCCAAGCACCGCGTGCCACAAGTCGGTTCACTCACCTGTCCGGCAACCTGAACAGCCGGCGCCCATGCCGCTCGGTCCGTGGGTGCGGGACGGCCTTCCTGGCCCGCCACCTGCCCACAGGGGGCCATAAACCATCCTAAAATGGAAAATTATCCATGGTGATCGAGGGCAACGTGTCGGCCAACGGTGTGGCTTCGAGCTCGTACCCGTTCGGCGCCGCGAGTGTCGGCGAAGCGCCCGAGCGCGACGACGCGCTGGTCAGTGCCGTGGTCAGTGCCGTGGAGGTGACCGGAGCGCATGCCGGAAGCGTGTTTCTGCTCTCCGGTGACCATCGCTCGCTCGTAGTGGCCGCGTCGTGCGGGACGCCGCCCACCCTGGTCAGCGGATGGCGTCGGATCCCGGTGAACAGCGGTCTGCCGGTGGCGGAGGCGTACCGCTCCGGGCGCATGGTCCACCTGGCCGACGCGGAGGAGACGATGCGACGCTTCCCCCAGCTCGCGGTCGCCCTGCCCTACCCGTTCGGCTCTGCCTCGGTCCCCGTACGAGCGGGCGGGCGGACCTTCGGTGCCATAGCCGTGGTGTGGACGCCCAGGCCGGACGGGACCGGGCTGTCCAGGGCGCAGCGCCGGCAGCTGCGCTCCGTCGCCGACCGGCTGGGCACCACCCTCGCCGGACTGCGAGCCCTCGGCGCGCTCGGTGAGTACGACGAGCGGGCCGCTCCGATCGTGGTCCCGCTGCCCTCCGCTCCGGTGATCCGGGTGGGCCTCTTCGACTGGAACCTCGACAGCGGAGCACTCACGGCCGACGACGAGCTGTGCGCGATCTTCGGAATCCCGCCCCGCGAGTTCGACGGACGGGCCGCCACCCTCGCGGACATGATCGAGCCCGCCGATCTGCCCGGCTTCCGGTCCGCCGCCCGTGCCGCGGTCGCGGAAGGCCACGTACTGGCGCACTGCCTGCGCATCCGGGACGGCCGCGGGGGCCACCGCGCCGTCGAGCTGTGGGGCCGGGTGCCCGAGAGCCCCGACGGGCCGGACGCCTCGTCCCATCTGGTCGGCGCCGTACTCGACTCCGGAAGCGGCATGGCCGCCGTGGCAGCGATCGAGCGGCTCACGGACGGCTTCTTCGCCCTCTCGCCCGACGGACGCCTCTCCTACGCCAACCACAGCCTGGAGAATCTGCTGCGGGTCCGCCAGGACGAACTGCTCGGCCGGCGCCCCTGGGACGTCCTGCCCTGGCTGGCCGATCCCGTGTACGAGGACCGCTACCGGGCCGCCCTGATCTCCCAGCAACCGGTCTCCTTCCTGGTCCGCCGCCCACCGGACGAATGGCTGGTCTTCTCCCTCCACCCGGGCGCGCAGGGCATGACGGGGTGGGCGGCACCCGTGCGACAGCCCGTACCGGCCGGCACCGACCCCGGGGCACCCGTCGCCGAAGGCGGGCCGCCCGCACCCTTGTCGCCTCCGCCCGCGGCCCCGCGCGTGGGTTCCCTCTACCGGGTGCTCACGCTGGGCAGTGCGCTCACCGAGGCGGTCACCGCACACGAGGTGTTCGAGGCCGTCGCCGACCAGCTTCTGCCCGCTTTCGGCGGCCAGAAGCTGGCGATCTCCGTGGTGGAGGAGCGGCGCCTGCACCTGCTCGCTCAGCGCGGCTACTCGAAGCGCTTTCTCGCCCGGTTCGAAGGCACTCCGCTGCATGCCCGGCTGCCCGTGACGGACGCGCTGGCCTCCGGGGCCCCGCTGTTCGTCGAGTCCCGTGAGTCGCTCCTCGCGACCTACCCCGGGATCACGGTCAGTCACTCCAACTCCTGGGCGTTCCTGCCCTTGATCGCCTCGAATCGCCCGGTCGGCGTCTGCATGCTCGCCTTCGACGACGTCCACCGATTTCCCGACGAGGAGCGCGGAGTCCTCACCGCGCTGGGCGGCCTGATCGCCCAGGCCCTGGAACGCGCCAGGCTCTACGACGCCGAGTTCGCCCTCGCCCGCGGCCTGCAGAACGCGCTGCTGCCGCACCGGCTGCCCACATTGCCGGGCCTGCGTGTCGCCGGGCGCTATCTTCCGGGCACCAGAGGGATGGACATCGGCGGCGACTGGTACGACGTCATCCCCACCGGCGACGAGGTCGCGCTGATCGTCGGGGACGTCGAGGGGCACAACGTCGCCGCCGCGGCCGCCATGGGCCAGCTACGCAGCGCGGTGCGGGCCTTCGTCACCGCCGGCCACCGGCCGAGCGACGTCGTCGCCGGCACCAACCGGCTCCACATGGACCTCGATCCGGCGCTGCTCGCCAGCTGCTGCTACGCGCGCTTCCATCCTCGCTCGGGGGTCGTCCGCATCGTCCGTGCCGGCCACCTCCCGCCCTTGCTGCGCCTGCCCGACGGGCAGGCCGAAGTCCTGGATGTGCCCGGCGGCCCTCTGCTCGGCATCGACGCAGCGGCACGCTTCCCGGAGTCGGAGCTGCGCCTCGTACCCGGATCGGTCCTGGCCCTGTACACGGACGGGCTGATCGAGAGGCGCGACTCGGACATCGGTTCCGACGTCGACCGACTCCGGGCCGCGCTGGCGCGCAAGGGCGGGGGCCGACTGGAGGACCTGGCCGACGAGCTGCTGAGGGATGCCTGCCAGTCCTCCCCCGACAGGGCGGACGACATCGTGCTCCTGCTCACCGAGTACGCCCCGCCGCAGACGGCCGCAAAGGGAGCCGCTTAGCCCTCGACACCGCTGTCATTTACCCCAGATCTTCCGGTACGCCTCCTGGTAACCCGAGGGGTCCCAGGCCGTGGCACCGTCGCTGTTGTCGGCCGTGGTGATGTGGACGGGGGACACATATCCGCTGGCCGGACGACCGGAGAAGGCTCGGTTGAACTCGTCGACGATCTGCCAGCCCTGCTGGGACAGCGGCTCGGGCACGGTGGCCGACTGGTACTGCTCGCTGTTGATGCGCTGGAAGGCGGAGGGGTCACCGTCGCCGGCGCCGATGTTGAACGGCGGGCCGGAACCCTTCCTGCCGGCCGCACGGAATGCAGGGGCGGCATCGGCGAAGTAGAGGTCGTTGATGGCGACGGAGTACGTCCACCGGTCCTGGAAGCGGGAGAGAAGTGAGGAGACCTCCCGGGGCGTGCGGCTGCTCGCGTCCGGAATCGGGATGTTCTGGTACGCCAGCAGCTTCACGCCGGAGCAGGTGGCGAGTTCCTTCCGGATCAGCTCGGACTTGTTCTTGGCGAAGGGGATCGAGGCGTCGGTGAAGACCACGACCCCGGCGGTGCCGTTGGAGCGCGAGATGACCCATTGCGCGCTGACTCTGGCCACGTCCTCGACTTTGGTGGTGACGTTGGTGAAGAGCTCGGGCCGCCGGCTGGGGCCGGGGGCGGCGACCGCGTGCCAGCCGATGAGTGGGATACGTGCCGCGTTCGCCCGGGCCACCTGCCGCGAGGTCGAGTGGGGGTCGAAGCCTCCGATGACGATGCCCGCGGGCCTGAGGGCCACGGCATCGCTCATCGCCGCCTGGATGCCGGCGGGGGTACCACCGCCGTCGATCACCCGGACGTTCCAGCCGATGACCCGCGCGGCTCTCCGCACGCCGTCGGCGGCGCCCGCGACTCCGGGGTTGGTCATGGTCTGGGCGACGTAGACGATGGTCTTGCCGGCCACCGCCGTGGGGCCGCTGGTCGGTCCGTTCCAGGGGACGTCCGTCCGCTCCGCCCGCTGCACGGCCGCCTGGGCCCTGGCCTGGACCGAGGGGCAGCCGCTCGGGCCCGTGGTGGAGTCCCCGGGGTCATTCGACGAGCCGCGTTCGCACCCGGCCAGGAGGGTTGCCGCGGCCAGCAGGGCGGTGGCGGCGGACCTCGCCCTGAAGCCGCCGGGCGCGGCCTTGCGGTGGTCGTGCACGGAAGCTCCTCGCGCAGGGACGAGCAGTAGGGAGGATGGGGCCGGGTGCGGTCGTGACGGCCGCCGCGGCATGGTCATGGAGTGCTGCCCGACGTGCCGTCGTCCCGCGTCGGGGAGGACGGCGGCTGCGGCGTCACGGCGGGCGCGTCGCGGGCCGCGACGACACCGGTGCGCAGCCGGCGGCGAGCGGCGTAACCGGCCAGGCCGACGGCGACGAGCAGGGTGCCACCGTGGAACAAGGGGATCGTCCAGAAATCGGCGCCCATCTGCCCGATGCCGGTGAGGCCGACGGCGAGGACGGCCACAGCGACCACGGTCCCCATGGCGTTGGGGCGGCCGGGCTTGATCGCGGTGGAGCCGAGGAGGGCGCCGACGAAGGCGGGCAGCAGGTAGTCGAGGCCGACGCTCGGATTGCCGATCTGCTGCTGGGCCGCGAGCAGCACGCCGGCGAAGCCGACGATCAGCCCCGATGCGGCGAAGGCGTAGACGGTGTACTTGCGGATCGGGATGCCGACGAGGTCGGCGGCGCGCGGGTTGGACCCGACGACGTACAGGTACCGGCCGAGCGGCAGCCGCTCCAGCACCAGCCAGAGGGCGACCGCGAGCGCGAGCACGTAGAAGGCGGGGACCGGAAGGCCGAGGAACGTGGAGTCGTAGATGTCGGTGAAAGCGGCCGGGAGGCCCTGCGGGCCGGGAACGATCCGGCCGCCCGCGGTGATCCAGCCGGTCAGCGCGTACAGCATGCTGCCGGTCCCGAGCGTGGCGATGAACGAGTCGATCCGCCCGAACTCGACGATGACACCGTTGAGGACGCCCACGACGCCCCCTCCGACGATCACCGCGAGGCAGGCGAGCGGCCAGGGCCACCCGCTGTCCGCGACGAGTTGCATCACCATGACGTGCGCCAGGCCGAGGCCGTAGCCGATGGAGAGGTCGAACGCGCCGGTCACGATGGGGACCATGGCGGCGAGCGCGAGGATGGCCGGGATCGACTGGTTGGACAGGATCGAGTCGACGGTGTCCAGGGTGGGAAAGGTACGCGGCAGAGTGAGGGAGAAGATCAGGAAGAGCAGGGCGGTGAGGGCCAGGAGGCCGTATGCGCCGATGAGGTGCCCGCCGGGTCGGCCCGGCCCGGCCCGTCGGCCGAGTCGGCTCAGCAGGCCCGGTCCACGTGGTTGCCTCCGGGGCGAGGGCGGGGAGGGCGGGGTCACGGGTTCGTCGCGGTTCCGGAGGGGGGCATGGCCGAGGCCGCCCGGGTGAGCCCCGCAACCGTGAGGGCCGGACCGCTCAGCTCGGCCGTCACGGACCCGCGGACGAAGACGAGGGCACGTGGGCACACGCCCGCGACCTCCTCGAAGTCGGTGGAGATGAGGAGGACGGCGAGACCCGCGGCCAGCGCCTCGTCGAGCAGGCGGTGGATCGCGGCCTTGGCACCGATGTCCACGCTCGCCGTCGGTTCCTCGAGGATCAGCAGGCGCAGTTCCACCCGGAGCCACCGGCCGAGCATGACCTTCTGCTGGTTTCCGCCCGACAGGGTGGCGATGGGCGCCTCGCTGTCGCGGGGACGCACCGAGAACCGTTCGATCAAGGTGGCGGCCTCGCCGCGTTCGCGGCGGGGACTGATCCAGCGCGGCGCCGACCGGCCTCCCGCGCGGGGGTTGGCCAGGAGGTTCTCCCGTACGGTCAGCTCGGCGAGGCAGCCCTCACGCTGCCTGTCACCGGGCACGAAGGCGACACCGAGCCCGACGGCGTCGGCGACCGTACGCGGACGGTACGGGCGGTCGCCGAGGACGGCACGTCCGCCGATAAGGGGCCGGC
Organism: Streptomyces sp. NPDC018693; assembly: GCF_044391385.1. NCBI lineage: Bacteria > Bacillati > Actinomycetota > Actinomycetes > Kitasatosporales > Streptomycetaceae > Streptomyces > Streptomyces sp. NPDC018693. The sequence continues at coordinate 298,265 of NZ_JBIRZZ010000004.1, forward strand.
AACCCGCGAGGGCTCGCCCCAGGTCCATGTGTCCGGCGCCGGAGAGGCCGACCAGACCGAGGACTTCTCCGACCCTGAGCTCCAGGTCCACCGGTCCGGCACCCGCTGTCCGTACGCCGTCGAGGGTCAGGACGGCCGGGCCGCCGGCCGGGGCCGTGGCGGGGCGGTGGTCGGGCAGTTCCTCGCCGATGATGTCGTGCACCAGGCGGGCCGGCGTGTGCTCGGTCAGCGAGCCGTGGCTGACGAGGTGGCCGTCGCGCAGGACGGCGAAGGTGTCGGCGACCTCGTACACCTCGTCCAGGCGGTGGCTGACGTAGAGGATGCCGTGCCCCCGGTCGCGCAGGGCGTGCAGGACGCGGAACAGCCGGGCGCAGTCGGCGGCCGGGAGGCGGGCGGTCGGTTCGTCGAGGACGATGAGCTGCGCCCGTGCCGCCAGGGCTCGTGCGATCGCGATCAGGGAACGCTCGGCCGGGGGAAGGCCGGCGATCGGGGCGTCGGGATCGAGATGTCCGGCGACGATCCGCAGTGCCTCGGTGGCCCGCTCTCGGGTCCGTCGCCAGGAGATCAGTCCGGCGCGGCGCGGATACCCTGTGCTCAGGGCGATGTTCTCGGCGACCGTCATCCATTCCACGAGGCCGAGGTCCTGGTGGATGAAGGACATGCTCGCGGAGGCGGCATGGCTGCCCAGCGGCTGCCCGGCCACGGTGATCTGCCCGGCGTCGGCGTGGTGGACGCCGGCGAGGACCTTGATGAGCGTGGACTTTCCGGCTCCGTTGGGACCGAGGAGGGCGAGGACGCCAGCGGTGTGGATGTCGAGGTCGACCCCGGCCAGCGCGAGGGTCCCGCCGAACCGCTTGGAGAGCCCGCGGATACGGACCAGGGGCTCCGCCCCGTTGGGTGGGACCGCCTGCGCAGAGGTGTCGTGAGCGTCGTGCACGGACATCTCCGGGGGTCGGACTGGTGAGTTACTCCCGACTTGCGTCAGCGATCCTAACCGGGCACATCACAGCATTTCAGGCATTTTGCCGCTCTCTGTGACTCCAACGGGTCAGTGGGCCACCCTGCTCTTCCGCCCCTCAGGCGGCGTCGAGCCCGCATTCGGCCCAGATGACCTTGCCCTCCGGGGTGTAGCGCGTGCCCCAGCTCTCTGCCAGCTGGGCGACGAGGAACAGGCCGCGACCGCCCTCATCGGTGGTGGCTGCCCTGCGCAGATGTGGGGCGGTGTTGCTGGTGTCGGAGACCTCGCAGACCAGGGTGCGGTCGTGGAGCAGCCGTACCCGGATGGGCCCGGCGCCGTGACGGATGGCGTTCGTGACCAGCTCGCTGAGCATCAGTTCAGCGGCGAACGCGACCTCGTCAAGCCCCCAGTCGGCCAGTTTCCGGGTGGCCGAGGAGCGGACCTCGCTGACGAGGGCCGGATCCGCGGGCAGATCCCAGGTGGCGATCCGCCCCGGGTCCAGGGCGTGGGTGCGGGCCACGAGCAGGGCTATGTCGTCGTAGGGGTGGGCCGGCGCCACGGTGTCGAGGACCGCCCGGCAGGTCTCGTCGGGTCCGCGCTCCGGGTGGGCCAGGACCCCGCGCAGCTGATCGAGGACCATGTCGACGTCGCGGTGCCGGTCCTCGATGAGTCCGTCGGTGTAGAGGACCAGCTGACTGCCTTCGGGGAGGTGGATCTCGACGGCTTCGAAGGGCAGACCTCCGAGGCCGAGCGGGGGCCCGGCGGGCAGGTCGGGGAACGACACGGTGCCGTCGGGGCGGACCAGGGCGGGCGGGGGGTGGCCGGCGCGGGCCATGGTGCACTGCTGCGAGGTCGGGTCGTAGATCGCGTACAGACAGGTCGCGCCGATGATGCCGGCGCCCTCGGCGGCGGACTCCTCCCGGTCCAGGCGTCCCACGAGGTTGTCGAGGTGGGTGAGGACCTCGTCCGGGGGGAAGTCGAGCTCGGCGAAGCTGCGTGCGGCGGTTCGCACCCGGCCCATGGTGGCGGCGGACAACAGACCGTGGCCGACGACGTCACCGACGAAGAGGCCGACGCGGGTGCCGGACAGGGGGATGACGTCGTACCAGTCTCCCCCGACGTCGGATTCGGCGGGCAGGTAACGATGGGCGACCTCGACGGCGTCCTGGTCGGGCAGGCCGCGCGGGAGCAGGCTGCGCTGCAGGGCCAGGACCATGGCGCGTTCGCGCGTGTAGCGGCGGGCGTTGTCGATGGACAGCGCGGCGCGGGTGGCGAGCTCTTGCGCCAGTGAGCGGTCGTCGTCTCCGAATGGGGCGGGATCCTCCGCCCGATAGAAACCGGCGACCCCCAGCACGACGCCGCGGGCGACCAGGGGCACCGCGATGAGGGAGTGGACGTGGCTCAGCAGCTGTTCGGAGTGCTCGGGGTCCTGTGCGAGCCAGCCCGCGGCGCTCTGCAGGTCCGGTTCCAGCACTGCCTGCCCACTGGTCAGACACCGCATCTGCGGCGTCGTCGGGCCGTAGTCGATGCGCTTGTCCACCGGGCTGAAGGGACAGCCGTCGCGAATGCCGTGAACCACCGCACGGCGCAGGTCACTGCGGGGATCGGCGGACTCCTCGCCGCGCAGTACGGCCTCGGGCAGGTCGATGGTGACGAAGTCGGCCAGTCGCGGCACCGCAGTCTCGGCGAGTTCCCGGGCCGTGCGGCGCACGTCCAGGGTGGTGCCTATGCGGGCGCTTGCCTCGGACAGCAACTCCAGACGGCGTCGCGCGGCCAGGGCGTACGTCCCCACGTGCGGCTCCCCCACCATCACGAGCCCTCCGGCGGAGGGCGGGGAGTCGGGGTGCTCGTCCGTCACGTCGTCGATGCCGGCGGTCGCGATGCCCTCGCCGCCCACGGCGAGCCGGCCGGGTGCCGTCCCGGGAGGATGCTGCCCGGACGGTGGGATGAGGGACAGATGCCCGGGTGCCACGGTGACGGGAACGGCCCCGGAGAGCGGAAGGAGAGAGGCGACAGCAGGCTCGGCGGGGAAGCCCAGCGGCTCGCCGACCTGATGCGGGATGGCGAGAGGCTCGCGCGGTGCGGGGCCGGGGACAACGGCCTCGACGGCGATGCCCTCCACTCCGGAGACACTCGTCATCGGGCGGCTCACGAGCGTGACCCGTCGGCCGTCGGACAGGGGCACGTCGACGGCGGCCCGCTGTGCGTGGGAGATCAACTCGGCGGCCTTCTCCATGAGGATCGCCCGGTCGCGGGGGTGCAGCTCCAGGGCCAGTTCCTCCACCCCGATGCGGTGCTGAAGGCTTGCATCGGCCTCGGCTCCGGTGGCCAGGTAGGCCCGCAGCAGAGCGCGCTCTCGTGCGGAATTCTGCCCCAGCAGCCGCCGCTCGATGGCCTCGGCCGCCTTGCGTATCACGGCGTCCAGTGCCGGATTCTCGGCGCTGCGGGGATAGCCGAAGCACAGAACGCCCTCGATGCGGCCACTGAGGGGATCGCGGACGGGAAGCGCGCGACAGGCGCTGTGTTGGGAGCGCTCGGCGAAGTGCTCAGCACCGTAGACCCGGATGAGCTGCCGCTCCGCCAGGGCGAGACCGATGCCGTTGGTACCGGCGACCTGCTCGGCGAACACGAACCCTGGGACGCTCTGAATGGCGGGGAGAGTTCTGGCCAGCGACGCTTCTCCGAAACGGCGCAGGAGCACCGTCCCGCTCGCATCGGCGACGGAGATGTTCATCGCGCTGCCGGCGAATGTGGACTGCAGGCGGTCGAGGACCGGCACGGCTGCGTGGACCATCCGTCCGTCTGGATCGAAATCCTCCCGGTAGGGAAGGTCGGACTGGTCCGGCGACAACCCCAGGGTCCGGCAACGCTGCCAGGAACTCAGGATCGACGTTCGCACACCCGCCCCGACCGGATCACCCTGCAGAAACCGCTCGCGGAAACGGGCGGGCCCCGTGCCGCCTGCCGCACGCCCCGTCGGTATCGGTTCGCCGCCGGACCGATCCACGCTTCGCCTCACGCCTTCGACAATCCACTCTTCGGAAATATCTGACATTGACGAGAATACGGGCATTTGTGGCACCAGGGACACTAATCATGATTCGCAAGGTTCCTCACGCACGGTAACCGGACCAGGTCTGTCACAGGACCGCGACCGGGTTGACGGGCGAGCCCGTCCCTCCCGGCACGTTCAGCGGCGCCACGACGAGCAGGAACTCATGGCGCCCTGCCTCGGCAGTGGCGGCGGAGAGCTCCTCCAGGTCCAGGTTGTCCAGCAGCGGCACCCCCATCGCGGCCAAGGCCAGGGCATGGACCGGCGAGTGCACACCCTCCACGGGCGAGGGCCGTACATCGCTGTCGCCGTCTCCACCGAGCAGCGCGATGCCACGCTCGGCCAGCAGCGGCACGGCGTCCACGTGAAATCCCGCGCTCGCCGTGTCGGGGTCCCAGGCACCGAGCTCCTCGCGGCGGCGCACGTGCCCGGAACGCAGCAGTACCGCGTCACCCTCGCCGATCGTCACATCGAGCGCCTTCTCCGCAGCGACGATGTCCTTGGCGTGCACTGCTCGCCCCGGCTCCAGCCAGCGGATCCCGAGCACAGCGGGGAGGTCGAGGAGCACACCCCTCGTGACGAGAGGCCCGAGCGTCGACACCGCGCCGAAGCGGGCGCCTGCGGCATCGACGACCTCGTGTGCTGTCCGCCCGTCGTAGAGCTGCCCCCGGTAGGCGATGTGGCACAGTGCGTCGAGATGCGTGATGCCCTTGCCGTGGTAGTCGGCGGCGATGAAGTCCTTGTGGGTGGAGGGTTCCGGCGCCTCCACGTCACCGAGGTCGGTCATGTGGTGCAGGGCGGGCTTGCGGTTGCCGGGACCGGGTCGGGTGTTCCAGGGCAGCGCCAGCGGGACGACGGTCCCTGACCGCACGCCGGCCGCGGCCTCCCGCACACGGTCTGCGGTGACACGGTTCCAGGCGCCACGGTCGGCCGGGGACCAGCGACCCCATGCGCGAACCGCGTCGAAGAGCGCGTCGAACTCCCGGCGGGAGACGGCCGGCCCGTTGCCGACACCGGTCGGCTTGGGGTTCGGGGGATCGACGGAGCTCAAGCCCATCTGCACTCACCGCTCCCAGCTCCGGAACGGCGCCGACGGCAGGACGTCACCGGGCGCGACACAGATCGGGCTTCCGGGGCGTGCACCCGGCTGACGTCGTGGCCTCCACGCCGTAACGCGGAAGAGCTTCTTCCTCGTGATCAGAAAGCCAGCTTCGCACATTCACGGGGTGGTCTTGGGGCGGCTCTGAAAGTCCATCCAGGAAGTCATACCCGCGTTCCTCTGAGCCGAGGCCGTCACCCAAACCTCGACGCGACCGTGGCGCGCAGGATTAGCCGGATTGGCCGGAAGAGGCTGACATCAAAGGCATGCGACCACGCGCAGGCAGGCTATCGTCCGGGTAACGCGACGTCAGCCTGAAAGGCACTGAAAGAAGCATCGGCACTGGCCAGAGCCGTTGATAGCCGCAACGAGGCAGGTCAGCACCACCAGGCAGACAACTTCAAGAAGATCTCGGCGTGGGCGGCGATCCTGTTCGCCCCGACGCTCGTGGAGACGATCTACGGGATGAACTTCGCACACATGCCGGAGCTGAACTGGAGCTTCGGATACCCCTTCGCGATCGGCTTGATGGGGGTCGTGTGCGTCAGTCCGTACGTGATCTTCAAGCGGCGGGGCTGGCTCTGAGATCCTGCCCAAGGTCAGTTGTAGACGTTGAATTCTGCGACTGACCACCAGCTACGCGCGACGTTGTCGGTATTGACGACCTTGATGTGGCGAGCCGTCTGCGTCGGGAAGGAGATCAGGTGGACTCGTTGGCCGTCCGTCACGGAAGAAACCTTGGTCCAGTCGGTTCCCTCCGCAGATACGTAGACGTCCGCGCTTCGCGCATAGTCGCCGACACTGCCCCCGACATCCAGCACAATCTTGTTGAACGTCTGCGTCTCCCCCATGTCCACTTGGATCCAGAGACCGTCGTACTGCCCCCTTCCGGAGCTGTACCGCGTGTCGGAATTGCCATCCAGCATGTTTCCGGGCGCATCCCACTGACTGGCATCCGAAGCCTTCGCGGTCCAACCCGTCCGCGGCAGCGCTGGACCTGGATCCATGACGTGGAAGGAAGATCCGCCCGCGTCTGTTCCGCCGGCTCCCTTGACAGAAACCGCGACCTTCCCCGCCGGAAGCCCCTTCAGAACATAAGCGCTGATACTCGTGTCCGACCAGCTGTCTATTTCGGCGTAGCTTGATCCGAAATACACCGTACCCAGCCCCTGAGCGTCGCCGAAGCCAGAGCCGCGAATCGTGAACTTGGAGCGCGGCATGCCCTGGTCCGGCGTCAGACTGCTGAAGACCGGCGTCGGGAAGCTCGACAGCTTCTTGGTCGTGAACATCGCCGAGGTCCCGCTCGGCAGCGTATAAGTGTACGAGCCGTCGGTGGACATCTTGAAACTCCGACTGCCGGAGGTCCCGTTGAACACCACGGTGACCTGCGATCCCTCCTTGCTGATCCAGGTCTTCGACTGGAGACCGTTCGACACCGCTGTCGGCGCTTTGATCGAACCGGTTCCACGCGAGGACCCGTACACTTCGATGTCACCGATGGCCCACCAGAAACCGGATGCCGCGGTACTGACGACGCGAACGTACTGCGCCGTCCGGGTCGGCAGCGTGATGGCCACCTTTCCTATGCCCCCGCTGCCGCTCGCGATCGCGCTGCCCCAATCGACACCGTCGTTCGAAACGTAAATCTGATACCTGGTGACGTAGTCGAACGAATTGTCCACGCCGGTGTCGAGGACGATTTTGTTGAAGCTCGTGGGGCTCCCCAGATCGATCTGGAACCAGTCGCCGCTCGTCGTCCCGTGCCCGAGACTCCACTTGGTGTCGATGTCGCCGTCGATCGCGTTCGCGGCCACACCCCAATCCGGCTGGGACGAAGCCGTGGCGGTCCACTTGCTGCGGCTCAGTGCACTTCCCGTCGTCTGGATGGAAGCTCCGATCGGAAGGGAATAGGTGAGCAGGTTGTCTCCGGTGCGGATGGCATTCTGGAAGGGCAGAAGTGCCGGGTCGTAGGTGATGGTGACCGGACCGGACGGCGACTTGAACGTGAAGTCGTGTGTCGGATCCGAGACCTTGGTCGCCGCGGGAGTACGGCCGCTCTGCGTAGGCCCGGAGTACGTGAAGGTGACGGCGTCGCCGGCATTCAGGGTGTAGTCGAACGACTGCGTCCCGTCCGCAACGCTGAAGGTTCTCGCGGCGCTCCCCGAGTTGTACGCGATCAGAACCTTCGAGCCGTCCGGGTTCTGGAACGCGACGTTCTCCATGCTTCCTTCCCCGAAGGTGTTCGAGTAGATCCGACGCGCCCCGGGCTTGACGAACTTGCTGGCGTGAGCGAGGGCGTAGTAGTCCACGTTGTAGGACACTCGTCCGTCGGTCGGGTCGATCGTGAGCAAGCCCCGGCACATCGGTATACCGCCCGTGTCGCTGTTGAGCGGACCCAGATCGGGGTCGAGTGCGATGTTCCACAGCATCACCCCGTTCGCCCAGTTGCGCATACCTTTGATGATCCAGGTACCAAGCGCCTCAGTGAACGCCGCCTGCTTGCTGTCCTGCCACACACCTCCTGTGGCTTCCGTGATGTAGTTTTCCTTGCCCGGATAGTCGTTGTGGACCAGAGTCTGGGAGGTCGGGTTGCCGCTGTAGATGTGCCATCCGGTTCCCGCCGTGTACTTGGCGGCGGCGGGTTCGCTGAAAATCGTCTCGGGGTACGAGGGAACATCCCAGTTGTGGTCCCACGCCAGGATCTTCGTGGAAATGCGGTTGGCCTCGAAAGCCTTGCCGATCTCCTGGATCAACTCGGATTCCTGGTAAGCGGACAGGAACATGCCGGGCCAGGAGGGAGCACCCATGGGCTCGTTCTGCGGCGAAATGTACGAGACCGGCACGCCGGCTTTGTCGTATGCCTGTATGAACTTGACGAAGTAGTTCGCCAGCGCAGAGGTGTACTCGCTTTTCAGGGTGCCTCCGATCATGGAATCGGAGGTCTTCATCCAGCCCGGTGGGCTCCATGGGTTCGCCATGATCTTGAGGGACGGATTGAGCGAGAGGGCCTGCCGCAGTGCCGGAATGATGTACGGCACATCATGCTGGATGGAGAAGTTGGACAGCGTCGGATCCGTCTGTCCCGCCGGCATGTCGTTGTAGGAGTAGTTCCCGGACGCGTTGAAATCCGTGGCGCCCATCGGAGAGCGGAGCAGGCTGAGGCCGATGCCCTGCGAGGGATCGAACAGCTTCTTCATCAGCTTGGTCCGCTCACCAGTGGACAGCTTGTCGATGAGCCAGGCGGCGGAGTCGGTCATTGCCGCACCGAAACCCTGGACCTTTTGATACTTGACGCTGTCGTCGATCTTGATCGTAATCGGGTTGGCCGTTTTCTCCGTCCTGAACAGCACGTCGCTCTGGCCGGCAACCCACGTGTCGGCCGACACGTCCGTCAGCCAGACTTGCACGGAGTTGCCGGGTGCGGCTTGCTTCGGCCGCGGGGCGGCGATGGCGTTTCCGGAAACCTGGGTCCACGTGGCGGCGACACCGACGGCGGTGGCCAGGAACCGGCGTCGTCCAAGACCGTACGAGCTCATTGAAGATCCTCCTTCGGACCTGTTTGTTCAGTGCTTTCCTTGATCACGAGCGGGTGCAGCTCCCACGTGTCGATCGCGTAGCCGAGGCGCGTACCCGGTGCGGTGCGGGCCTGAAGTCGCCACGGGCCCTGCCCTGTGGGGTAGAAGCGCAAGGTGAGGACCTGGCCAGTGGTGGTCAGGAAGACTTCGGCGATGGAGTGGTCGACGACCACGCGCAGGTCGACGGGCCGATCGGCGGGGCAGGGCATCCGGTAGGACCCGCCGCGGGCGCGGGTGTCCAGCGAGGCGTGGTCGCGGTCGACGACCAGTTCACCCGCGTCGGCATCGAGGCGGATGTCGAGGTACTCGGAGCCGTCCGGGGTGGTGAGCAACCGGAGACCGACGTCTCCGGTCGGTTCCAGACGGGCCGACAGGTCGAAGGCGTGGCCCGCGCTGCCGAGGTCCACCGGCTGCGGGCCGTGCGTCTCTCCCTCGGCGTGGAGGGTGTGCCTGCCACGCAGGGCGAGCAGTTCGGTGGCGGGCTGCTGGCGCAGTGTGCCGTCGCCGCCGACGCTGATCTCCCGGGGCGCGGTCAGGACACCGGCCCATCCGTCCGCGACGGCCCAGTCTTCGTCGCGGGCTTCCCATGACCAGCCCCACAGCAGCCATCGGTTGTCCGGTGCGCGCAGCAGGGCGGGTGCGTAGCAGTCGGGGCCGTGGTCGGCGGGTACCGCTGGGCCGGCCCTGAAGTGGCCGTCGTGCTCCTCGCCGATCAGGGCTGCGGGGCTCTGCGGGCCGGTGGGTTCGTTCCACGCGCTGACGATGAGGGCGCCGCGTCCGTCGGCTGCCGGGAGGTACTGGGGGCATTCCCAACCCTCGCCGGTGTCCAGGTCGGTGCCGCTGATCGGCTCCTTCTCGCGGGCCGCGAAGGGCCCCCGGTAGGTCCAGGTCTCCAGGTCGGGTGAGTCGTACAGCAGGGCGGCGGCGCGGCCGTCCGCGAGGGCGGCGCCGACAAGCATCCGCCAGCCGTCGCCGTGCTGCCAGACGTACGGGTCGCGGTACATGGTGCAGCCCTCGGGCAGCTCGGGGATGAGCAGTTCGCCCCGCGGGTGGAAGCTTCTGCCGCCGTCGTCGGAGACCGCGCAGGTGACCGGCTGGTGCTGGAACGAGCGGTCTTCGCGGTGCGCGGAGTAGAAGGCGACGAGCCGGTCGCCGTGGGAGACGACGTTGCCGGAGAAGCAGCCGTCGGCGTCCGGGCCACCCGGGGTCGGGGACAGGGCGATCGGCAGCGGCTCCCAGGTCAGCAGGTCGGGGCTGCGGAAGTGGCCCCAGTGCAGGTGCGCGTGGGTCGCCCCGTACGGGTTGTACTGGTAGCACACGTGGTAGTGGCCGTCGTGGAAGACCAGCCCGTTGGGGTCGTTGATCCAGTTGCGGGGTGGGCGCAGGTGCGCGACGGGGTGGTGCGGGTCGCGGGATGGGGTGGACACACGCGTGCCTTTCGGTATGTCTGAAGGGGTCTTCAAGCCCGCATGCGGGTCTTCAGGCCCGGATGCGGAACCCTGCGCTCAGCTGGTGCTCCCGCCGTGAGCTGGGGCCGACTCGGAGCTCGAACTCACCTGGTTCGACCACTCGGCGGTTGTCGGCCGTGACGAGCGAGCACCGCGCGGCGGGGATGCTGATGGTGGCGTCCAGGGTTTCGCCGGGAGGGACTTCGACCTGGGTGAACGCCTTCAGCTCCTGCTCGGCCCAGGTGACGCTGGTGGTCAGGTCGCTGATGTATGCCTGGACCGTTTCCAGGGCCGGACGGCTGCCGCTGTTGGTGAGTCGTACCGTGGCGTCGACGGTGCCGTCGGCGGGGACGTCCGGGTCGCGCACGACGAGGTCGGAGTAGGTGACGGTGGTGTAGGTGAGGCCCTCGCCGAACGCGAACAGGGGGTCCTGGGTGAGATCCGCGTAGCGGTTCCCGTGCTGGCCTCGCACCTGGTTGTAGAAGACCGGTTGCTGTCCGACGTGGCGTGCGAAGGAGACGGGGAGCCGGCCGCTCGGTTCGATGAGTCCGAGGAGGAGTTCGGCGACGGCGCGGCCGCCGCGCATGCCCGGGTTGAACGCCTCGATGAGTGCTGCCGCGTTCAGTGCCGAGTCCGGGAGGGTGCTCGGCTTGGACTGGGCGAGTACGACGATCATCGGTGTGCCGGTGGCGGCGACCGCGTCCAGCAGAGCGATCTGGCCTCCCTGGAGGTCGAGGGTGGCCGTGGAGCGGACCTCGCCGGTCAGGGCGATGGTGTCCCCCACGACCACGACGGCGTAGTCGGCGGCCTCCGCGGCAGCGGTGGCCGCCCGAAGTTGTGCCCGGTCGACCGGGGCGGGGGTGAAAACGGTCGGCTGTGGTTGGCCGTCGGGCCCCGTGGACCACCCCGTGTCCTGGTCGGGGCTTTCGATGTCGGCTCCTCGGGCGTGCGTGATGGTCCAGTCGGCGGGTGCGACGGCACGAAGGCCGTCGAGCACCGTCTCCACCGACTCCCGTGGATGTCCTTCGGGCATCCACGGGACCTGGCCGGTGGCACCCGCCCAGTCGCCGAGCATGGCTTCCGTACTGTCGGCGTTCGGGCCGATGACAGCGATCGTCCGCGGTGCGCCCCGGCTCGCGGCGCGGCCGGTTCCGTCGGAGCTCAACCCGCCTTCCAGGGGCAGGATCCCGTCGTTGCGCAGCAGCACCAGGGAGCGTCGGGCGGTGTCCAGGTTGAGGTCGGCGTGTGCGCGGCAGCCGATCACCCGCGCCTGCCGCTCGGGGTCGGGGGTGCGGGGGTCCTCGAAGAGCCCGAGCTCGAACTTCAGGCGCAGAACCCGCCGTACCGCGTCATCGATCTGCTTCTCTTCGACCAGGCCGCGGGCGACCGCTTCCTGCACGCCCTCGAAGAACGCGGGCGTGGCCATGATGAGGTCGTTGCCCGCGTTGACGGCGACCGCCGCCGCCTCGGCGTAGTCCGCGCAGGTCCGCTGGTCGTAGACCATCCGGCCGACGTTGTCCCAGTCGGTCACCAGCGTCCCGGTGAAGCTCCATTCGCCCTTGAGCACATCGTTGATCAGCCACTCGTTCGCGGTGATGGGCACACCGTCGATCGACTGGTACCCCAGCATGACGGCGCGGCAGCCGGCCCGAACCGCCTGCTCGAACGGGGGCAGGAACCACGAGCGCAGCTTGCGCGGACTGAGATCGGCTTCGCTCGCGTCGCGCCCGCCCAGGGTCTCGGAGTAGCCCGCGAAGTGCTTGGCGTACGCCAGCACGGCTGTCGGGTCGCTGAGGCCCTCACCCTGATAGCCGCGCACCATCGCCGCCCCCAACTCACCGATCAGGAAGGGGTCCTCGCCGAACGTCTCGTCGATCCGGCCCCAGCGCAGGTCGCGGGTGATGCACAGCACCGGGGAGAACGTCCCGTGGATGCCGGTCGCCGCGATCTCGGTCGCGGCCGCACGGGCCACCCGGTGGAGCAGGGAGGGGTCCCAGGTGCAGGCCATGGCCAGCTGGGTCGGGAAGATCGTCGCGCCCGGCCAGAAGGAGTGGCCGTGGATGCCGTCGTCGGCCGTCAGCAGCGGAATGCCGAGCCGTGTCCGTCCGGCCAGGTCCATGGCCTGCGCCATCTGGTCGGGAGACACGTGCAGGACCGATCCGGCCAGCCTGGCCGACACGATGTCCGCCAGGTCCCCGTGTTGTGCGTCGAGCATCAGCAACTGCCCGGCCTTCTCCGGCAGGGTCATCCGTGACAGCAGGTCCTCGATTCTCGCTTCCACGGTCGCTTCCGGATCCAGGTACGCGGCAGGGCGGACCGGCTGTCCCACTGTGTTCTCCAAGTGATGAGTCGTACGGGGTCAGAGAGTTGATCGGCGATGGCGTGCGCCTGGTCACGGGGAGGCTGCCGCCCGGGTGTCACTTCAGGCCGGTGGTGGCGATGCCGGCCACGAACTGGCGCTGGAAGAGCAGGAAGACGATCATCACCGGCAGCAGGACGACCACGGCACCGGCGAGCAGGATGCCGAAGCGGGTGAAGGACTGTCCGCTGCTCGCCAGGGCGAGGCCGACGGGGAGGGTGTACTGGCTCTCGTTCTGGGCCACGACCAGGGGCCACAGGAAGTTGTTCCAGGAGCCGAGGAAGGTGATGATCCCCAGGGTGGCGAGGGCCGGCTTGGTCAGCGGAAGGATGATCCTCGCGAAGATGGCCAGTTCGCGGCAGCCGTCGACGCGGGCGGCGTCGATCAGCTCGTCCGGCAGGGTCGAGATGAACTGCCGCATCAGGAACACCCCGAAGGGGCCGGCCAGGAACGGCAGGATCAACCCGACCAGGGAGCCGGTCAGTTGCAGGTTGGACACCAGCACGTACAGCGGTACGAAGGTGACCAGGCCCGGGATCATGAGTGTCCCCATGACCAGCAGGAAGACGGCGCGCTGTCCGCGGAACTCCAACTTGGCCAGGGCGTATCCGAGCATCGAGCAGAAGAGGAGATTGCCCGCGGTGACCGCGAGGGCCACGATCACGGAGTTGGCGAACATGCTCGTGAAGTCGAGCCTGCTGAACAGCTCACCGTAGTTGGCGGTCGTGGGCTCCGTGGGGAGCAGGACGGGCGGGACCCTGCGGATGTCGGCCTCGGGTTTGAAGGAGCCGGACAGCATCCACAGGAACGGCGCGATCATCAGCAGCAGGGCGCCGGCGAGCGGTATGTACAGCCAGGGTCGGCCCCAGGTCTGCCTGGTGCGGCGGCGCCTGAGGGTGCGGTCCGTGCCCGGGTGTGCCGCCGGAAGGGTGGAGAGGGTACTCATGGGGCATCAGTCCTTGTCTCGCAGCAGCCGGAACTGCAGTGCGGTCAGCGCCACGATGAGGACGAAGATGACGTAGCTCGCGGCCGACGCCATGTCGTAGTTGCCGTTGCCGAACTGGTTGTAGGCGTACAACGTGGCCGACAGGGTCGAGTCCAGCGGCCCGCCGCCCGTCATCACGAACGGCTCGTCGAAGAACTGCAGATAGCCGATGCCGGTGGTCACGGCGGTGAGCAGCAGGGCGGGGCGCAGAAGCGGGAAGGTGACCCGCCAGAACCGCTGCCAGGGCCCGGCGCCGTCGAGTTCGGCCGCCTCCATCAGGGACTGGGGGACGGACTGCAGACCCGCCAGCATGATGATCATCACGGTGCCGAGGTTGCGCCACACCGCCATCACGATCATGACGGGCAGGGCGAAGCGGGTGTCCGCCAGCCAGGCCGGACCGTCGATCCCGAACCAGCCCAGGACGAGGTTCACCAGTCCCGCGCGGGGTTCGAGGAGCGTCTTCCACACCACGGCGACGGCCACGATGCTGGTGATCACCGGCAGGTAGAAGCCGACCCGGAAGACGGCCCGGAAGCGGCGGATGCCCCGGTCGAGGGCAACCGCCGCCGCGAGCCCGGCGGCCAGCGTCAGGGGCAGGGCCGCCAAGACGAACACGGCCGTGTTGCGCAGGGCCGTGAAGAACTGGTCGTCCTGGAAGAGCCGCGTGTAGGTGTCGAGGCCGGTGAACGACACGTTCAGGGGTGTGCGCAGGTCGGCGCTCTTGGTGTCGGTCAGGCTCATCAGCAGCGACCACACCACCGGCAGCAGCATGAAGGTCGCGAACAGCGCGAGGAAGGGGGTGGCGAGGAGCCAGGCGGCCCGGGCCTGCCTGCCCCGCGCCGCGCCCCGGCGCGCGGAGCGCCGGCGATCGGCGCTCCGTTCCGGGCCGGCGCCGCTCTGTTCGTGGGTGTCGCCGCGCCCGGGGAGGGTTTTCGTGGACATGGATGTCATCCGTCCGTACGAGGGGTGCTCACGGGGCGGTGGTCAGCGGCCGGTGCCGATGCTGGTGGCCTTGGACTGCAGAGCCTTCTGCACCTCGGCGACGGTGGCCCTGCCGAGGGCCAGCTTCTCCAGTTCGGAGTCGATGGTGTCGGCGATCTGCTGCCAGGTGGTGATGGCGGGCGGCGCCTTGCTGACCTTGAGCTGCGCGTCGAACGCCTTCATGTTCTCGTCCTCGCTCAGCTTCCCCTCCGCCCACGCCTGGGGCGACGGGGGCAGGCCGCCGGTGGCCTTGGCATAGGCCGCGAGGTTGGCGGGCTCGGTCAGGAACTGCGCGAACTTCCAGGCCGCGTCGGGGTTCTTGGCCTCCTTGAACACCGCCAGGTCGGTGCCGCCGGCGAACCCGGCGGGCTGCTCGGAGTACGGCACCGGCATCGTCTTCCACTTGTCGTCCAGCTCCGGGGCGTCCTTGTGGAAGGTGGCACCGGCCCACGGGGCCTCCTGGTAGACGGCGATCAGCCCGTCCCGGAAGCCCTGGATGTTGTCCGCCCTGTCGGTCGGCGCCAGGCCCTGCTGCGGAACGCTCGCGTAGTACTCCAGCGACTTGGCGACCTCGGGCGAGTCGAAGGTGAACTTCCCGGTCTCGGCGTCGTAGATGTCACCGCCCTGCTGCCAGACCATCGGCAGCCAGGAGATCCAGGCGTTGAAACCCATCACCAGCCCGGTGGCATGGCGCAGCTCGGGGTTCTGCTTGCCGGCGGTGGCCTGGATGGCCTTGAGGTCCTTGATGTATCCGTCCCGGTCACCGGCCAGGGCGCCCTCGACACCGGCCTTCGTGGTGAGGTCGGTCCGGTAGTAGACCACCGAGGTGTCGGCGGTGAACGGGACACTGTAGGAGGTGCCCTTGTACTTGGTGGTGTCCCACTGGCCGGGGTAGAAGTCCGACGACTTGATCGACGTCGGGGTGGCCTGGAAGGCGTTCATGGCGGCCATCTCGGCCATCCAGGTGGTTCCGATCATGGACATGTCCGGTGTGTTGCCGCCGGCGATCGCGGTGGTCAGCTTGTCGTGGGCGGCGTCCCACGGGACCGCGGTGATCTTGATGTCGACGTCCGGGTTCTCCTGCTCGAACTTCTTGGCCATGTCCTTCAGGGCGGGTTCGATGTCGCCCAGGTTCCACATGACCACCGTCCCCGTGGCCTTGCCCGCGCCGATCTCGGCGGGGGCGTCGTTGCCGGGGCCGGAATCCTCGCTCCGGCCGCAGCCGGTGGCCACCAGGGCTGCCGTGACGGTGACGCACAGGGTCTGGACGGTTCTGACGGTGTGACGGGTGGTGATGCGCATGGTGCGGCTCCTTGCCGTTGAGCGATACGGAGGCGGGGGGCGGCGAAGGGTGACGCTGAGTGGGCAGCGGCCGGGCGGGGGTGTGCCGGGCCTACCGTTCGGCGTCCCGGATCGGGAACGCGAGGGCCGAAGGGTACGTGTGGACAGGGCGGCGCGAACGCGGGTGCAGCCGCAGGGAGTTGCGAGGAGGGCGAGGCCGCCGAAGGGGTTCGCCGAGGTGTCGGGGAGACAGGGGCGGTGCGTCACTCACCGGCGACACACCGCCCGCCTGCGATGCGCCACCGCGGTGCGCAACGCGAGGATGCCTCGTCAGTTCACGCTCGGGTCCGACGTCGAGTCGCGGATCACGAGGCTGGTGGGAATGATGCGCGAGGGGGCGGCCTCGGGCGACCTGCGCACATGGTCGAGGAGCAGACGGGCCGCAGCCTCACCCATTTCCCGCATCGGCTGACGGATGGTGGTCAGTGCCGGATAGGTGTACGACGCCAGCTCGATGTCGTCGAACCCCACCACGGCGACGTCCTGCGGAATCCGAAGGCCGGCCTCGTGCAGGGCGGCGAGCGCGCCGGCCGCCGTGGGGTCGTTGTGCCCGAAGACCGCGTCGAACTCCACGCCGTCCGCGAGAGCCCCCGCGATCGCGCCCCGGGCGCTGTCGAACATGAAGTCACTTCCGATGATGCTGCGCGGGTCGAGCTGGATGCCGGCCTGCGCATAGACGTCGACGAAGCCGCCCAGCCGTTCCTGAGTACAGCCGTACTCCTCGGGCCCGGTCACCACCAGAGGTCGACGGCGGCCGAGGTCCAGCAGGTGGCGTGCCGCCTGCTCACCGCCCTCCCGGTTGGTGGTGGCCACGTAGGGGAATCCCGGCCGGTGGAAACGGTCGTCGATCAGCACCACGGGCAGCCCCGCTTCGTGCAGTTCCGTGATGTACCCCAGGGCACCTTCGGGCTCTATCACCAGCAGACCGTCGAACGACTTGGCGGCGACCTGCAGGCCCAGCCTGCGCAGTGACTCCTCACCGCGGTTCCAGGTCAGCATGCGCAGCCCGAAGCCCTCGGTCTCCAGCGTCTCGACGACCGCCTGCACGATGCCGGCCCAGGCCCAGGCCATGTCGGGGACCAGCATGCCGATCATCTGGGTCGTGCCGCGTGCGAGCCCCACTGCCCCGGCGCTCGGCACATAGCCGAGCTCCGAGATCGCCTGGCGGACCTTCAAGACGGTGTTCTCGTTGATCTCGCCCTTGCCGTTCAGCACCCGCGAGACCGTCGTCTTGCTGACCCCGGCCCGCGCGGCCACGTCGGCGATAGTGACTCCCATGTCACCTCCCCTCCCTTCCTGCAGAGGCGGAAGACGTCCTCCCGCACCGAAGAGCCGATCGTACAGAGGCTCGTGGAACCGGTACCGGAATCGGTACCGGAACCGGTTTCGGTACCGGTTCCGGAAGTGAAGCACCGAGAGGGCCGACCGGTCAACACACCGGAAACGACTCGTTTACAGACCTCGACGGCACCATGGCGGCCCGCCGGGTTCGCCACCCGCCCTGACCTGCCCGGCTGCCGCCCGTTGCGCCCGCACCGTTGACGCAGCGGGCGGATTGCGCCTCATAATCGGGCACTCGATGTCATCGCTGACACAAGTCAACGATGACACCTCCTGGCCGGCGTCGTGGACGTCGGCGCCGGCCGGGGTCGTCACTTTTCGGCCCGTTCGCGCCAGGGCTTCAGTCACCGCTGCGCGGACGGCCGCGGACTAGGAGACACCATGAGCTCTGTACGTGTACCCCGGCATGCCCGCGTGCGGTTGATGGCGGCGGTGGCGACGGTCTGCGCCCTGTCCGCCGCGCCACTCGCCCCCCGGGCCGTCGCCGCCGACACCCCGGCGTACACCGAGACCCACCGACCCCAGTTCCACTTCACTCCGGAGCAGAACTGGATGAACGACCCCAACGGCCTCGTGTACCACAAGGGCGAGTACCACCTCTTCTACCAGTACAACCCGAACGGCAACTCCTGGGGCGACATGTCCTGGGGGCACGCGGTGAGCAGGGACCTCGTGCACTGGGAGGAACTGCCGCTCGCCCTGTCGCACGACGACGAGGAGATGGTCTTCTCCGGCAGCGCGGTCGTCGACTGGAACAACACCACCGGGTTCGGCACGAAGAGGAACCCGCCCATGGTGGCGATCTACACCAGCGCCTACAAGAGCGGTGGCAAGCAGGCCCAGTCGCTCGCCTACAGCACCGACCGCGGCCGCACCTGGACCAAGTACCAGGGCAATCCCGTCATCGACATCGGCTCCACCGACTTCCGCGACCCCAAGGTCCAGTGGTACGCGCCGACGAAGAGCTGGCTGATGACGGTGTCCCTGTCCGCCGAGCACAAGGTGCGGTTCTACTCGTCCAAGAACCTCAAGGACTGGGATCTGCTGAGCGAGTTCGGGCCGGAGGGCGCCACGGGTGGCGTGTGGGAGTGCCCCGACCTGTTCCCCCTCGCGGTCGACGGCGACCCGGACAACATCAAGTGGGTCCTGGTCGTCAACATCAACCCCGGTGGCATCGCGGGCGGTTCGGCCGCCCAGTACTTCATCGGCGACTTCGACGGCACGAAGTTCACCGCCGAGGACAAGGGCACGTACACGCCGCCCACCGGCACGGTGTTGCAGGGCTTCGAGGACACCGGTTTCGGTGAGTGGACGACCACCGGAACCGCGTTCGGCCAGGGACCGGCAGCCGGAACGGTGGACTGGCAGGGGACCGTCACCGGGTTCGACGGCAAGGGCCTCGCCAACAGCTTCCACGGCGGTGACGGCACCACCGGCACCCTGACCTCGCCCGAATTCACCGTCGACAGCCCCTACTTGAACTTCAAGATCGGCGGAGGGCGGCATCCGCACGAGGCCGGAACCGTCATGGACGGGACTCCGCCCGAGGGCACGGTCCTCGCCGACTTCGAAGGCGGCACCTACGGCGACTGGACGGCGACGGGGGACGCCTTCGGCACCGCACCGGCCACGGGCACGCTCCCCCACCAGAACCAGGTTTCCGGCTACCTGGGAGCCGGACTGGTCAACACCTTCCTGAACGGCGACTCCACCACCGGCACCCTCACGTCGCCCGAATTCACCATCGCCAAGAAGCACATCAACTTCCTCGTCGGCGGCGGCAACCACCCGGCCGGCTCCGACAACCCCACCGCCGTCGAGCTCCTCGTGGACGGCCAGGTCGTCCGCAGCGCCACGGGAATGGACGCCGAGGCGCTCAACTGGGCGTCCTGGGACGTCAACGACCTCGCCGGCAAGACGGCGCGCATCAGGATCGTCGACGACAACACCGGTGGCTGGGGCCATATCAACGTCGACCACATCGTGCTGTCCGACACCCGGGCCCAGCGTGTCTCCCAGGAGACGTCCGTCAATCTGCTCGTCGACGGCGAGGTCGTCCGCAGCGCGACCGGCGCCGACAGCGAGATCCTGGACTGGGCGTCCTTCGACATGCGCCCGTATGCCGGCAAGCAGGCGCGGATACAGGTCGTCGACATGAACACCGGCGGCTGGGGCCACATCCTGGCCGACCAGTTCACCACCGCGGACAAGCCGGCCAAATCCGTCGTACAGCGCGCGGACTGGGCCGACTACGGCAAGGACTACTACGCGGCGGTGTCCTGGGAGAACGCGCCGGGCGGCAAGCGGTACATGATCGGCTGGATGAGCAACTGGGACTACGCCGGCTCCACCCCCACCTCCCCCTGGCGCGGCGCCCAGAGCATCCCCCGCGAGATGGCCCTGCGCACCGTCGACGGCCGCGTCATGCTGACCAGCGAGCCGGTGAACAGCGTGAAGTCCCTGCGTGAGAAGCGCCCGACGACCGCGACCGGCGTCACGGTCAAGAGCACCTCCAAGCCCTTGATCGCCCCGGCGGCCAAGGGCGAGGCGCTCGACATCGAGGCGACCTTCTCCCTCAGCGACGCCGAACGCTTCGGCCTGAAGGTGCGTACCGGCGCAGGCGGCGAGGAGACCGTCATCGGATACGACGCCACGACGCAGGAGCTGTACGTCGACCGCACCCGCTCCGGCGCCGTGGACTTCCACAACGCCTTCTCCACCGGCGTCCAGACCGCACCCCTGAAGCCCAGGAACGGCAAGGTCAAGCTGCGCATCCTCGTCGACCGGTCGTCCGTCGAGGTCTTCGGCGGCGGCGGCGAGGCCGTGATCACCGACCAGATCTTCCCCGACCCCTCCAGCACCGGCGTCGAGGTCTTCGCCGAAGGAGGCACCGCCACCCTCGACCGCATGCAGGCGTGGCAGCTGACGTCCATCTGGCCGTGACCTGTTCCTAGGGACGCGCGGCCAGCGGGTCGAGGAACGTCAGCACGGAGGCGTCCTCCTCGATCAGCGGGGTGAGGGCGGCGTTGAACGGGGCGCCGTACGGGGCGGCCAGGTGCGCCTGGAAGGCGCCCTCGTCCCGGTAGACCTCGAAGATCCAGTAGGCGCGCGGGGCGGCCGCCTTGGTGTAGACGTCGAAGGCCAGATTGCCTTCCTCTTCGCGCACCTTGGCGGCGTAGTCCCGGACCAGGCGTGCGACCTCGTCCTCCGCTCCCTCCCGGGCGGTGAACTCGGCGAGCAGGGTCTTGTTCATCGGGTTGCCCTTCTCTTGGAACGTACGGACCGGACGGACGTCGTGCGGGCAGCCACTCAGCGGCTTCGGGCGGGCGACGGCCGCGGGCGTTGCCGATTCGTGACGGGTGCAAGGCATTGACGTTGCCCGGAGCCGGAGTCCATCATCCTCGCCAAGCAGTGTCAACGATGACATAAGTCAACGATGGCACCCCGGGACGGCATGCCCCGATGCCGGCCGCTCACCCGCGAACCCGCAGGAGTTGTCCATGTCTCGCATCTCTCGTCTGCCCTCCTCCCTGCTCAGAGCCGCCGCGTGCACGGGCATCGCGGCCCTCACCCTGACCGCCTGTGGATCCGGATCCGGTTCGGACACCGCGAGCTCCGGATCGGGCAGCGTCAAGGTCGGTCTGATCACCAAGACCGACACCAACCCGTTCTTCGTCAAGATGAAGGAGGGCGCGGAGGCGTCCGCCAAGGAGAACGGCGTCGAACTGGTCACCGCGGCCGGCAAGTTCGACGGGGACAACGCCGGTCAGATCACCGCCATGGAGAACATGGTCGCCTCCGGAGTGAAGGGCATCCTGATCACGCCGAGCGACTCCAAGGCGATCGTGCCCGCGATCGAGAAGGCCAAGGCCAAGGGCGTCCTGGTCATCGCCCTGGACACCCCGACCGAGCCGGAGAGCGCGGTCGACGCCCTGTTCGCCACCGACAACTTCAAGGCGGGTGAGCTGATCGGCCAGTACGCCAAGGCCGCCATGCAGGGCAAGGAGGCGAAGATAGCCACGCTCGACCTCGCGCCCGGCGTCTCCGTCGGCGTCCAGCGCCACGACGGTTTCCTGAAGGGCTTCGGCGCCACCGACAAGGACGTCGTCTGCGCCCAGGACACCGGCGGCGACCAGGCCAAGGGCCAGACCGCGATGGAGAACTGCCTGCAGAAGTCGCCCGGCATCAATGTCGTCTACACCATCAACGAACCGGCCGCGCTGGGCGCGTACACCGCGCTGAAGGCCAAGGGCCGGGAGAAGGACGTCCTGATCGTCTCCGTCGACGGCGGCTGCACCGGCACCCAGGCCGTCAAGGACGGCAAGATCGCCGCGACCTCGCAGCAGTACCCGCTGAAGATGGCCGCCGAGGGCGTCAAGGCCGTCGCGACGTACGCCAAGGACGGCCAGAAGGCGTCGGGTTACACCGACACCGGCGTCACCCTGATCACCGACAAGGCCCAGGACGGGGTCGCGGCCAAGGACACGGCCTACGGCCTGGAGAACTGCTGGGGCTGAGCCGCCGGCCCCCGGTTCACCGGGACCGACCAGGACCGACCAGGACCGACAAGAACTGACAAGGACTTATGTCTTTCGACAAGGACCTCGCATGACTGCCACGTCCACGCCACCCTCCACGTCCACGCCGTACGCCGAGCTCAAGGCACCGACCACGGTCCGCAGGCTGCTCACCCAGCCGACCACCGGCCCGCTGGCCGCCCTCCTTCTGGCCTGCGTCTTCTTCTCCGTCTCGACCGACCAGTTCCTCAGCGGCGGGAACTTCTCGCTGATCGTGCAGCAGGTCATGGTCGTCGGCACCCTCGCCATCGGCCAGACGCTGATCATCCTCACCGCGGGCATCGACCTGTCCTGCGGGGCCGTGATGGCGTTCGGCAGCATCGTGATCGCCAAGATGGCCGCCGAGGGCTCCCTGCCGCCACTCGCCGCGATCGCGCTGGGCCTGGTCGTCTGCGGCGGCTTCGGCCTCCTCAACGGGGCGCTGGTGCAGAAGATCCCGCTGCCGCCGTTCATCGTCACCCTCGGCATGCTCAACGTGGCGTTCGCGCTGACCCACATCTACTCCGAGGAGCAGACGGTCACCAATCTGCCCGGCCCTCTGACGGCCCTCGGCGAGACCTTCCCGCTCGGCAACACCGACGTCACCTACGGCTCCCTGGTGACCATCGCCCTGTTCCTCCTCTTCGCCTACGCGCTCAGCAGCACCAGCTGGGGCCGCCATGTGTACGCCCTGGGCAACAGCCCGGAAGCGGCCCGGCTGAACGGCATCCGCACCTCCCGCCTGACCATCGGCGTCTACACCGTGGCCGGCCTGCTGTACGGCGTCGCCGCCCTGCTGCTCATCTCCCGTACCGGAGTGGGTGACCCGCAGGCCGGGCAGACCGACAACCTGGACAGCATCACCGCCGTGGTCCTCGGCGGGACCAGCCTCTTCGGTGGACGCGGATCGGTCCTGGGCACGTTCATCGGCGTCCTCATCGTCGGTGTCTTCCGCAACGGCCTGCAGCTGATGGGCGTCGCCTCGATCTACCAGACCCTCATCACCGGAGTCCTGGTGATCCTCGCGGTGACCGTCGACCAGATCTCCCGGAGGAAGGCCCGATGACCACCAGCACTCCGACCCCCGTTCTGCAGGCGCGCGGTCTGGTCAAGCGCTACGGCCACGTCACCGCGATCGACGGTGCCGACTTCGATCTGCTGCCCGGCGAGGTCCTGGCCGTCATCGGCGACAACGGCGCCGGAAAGACCAGCCTCATCAAGGCCCTCACCGGCGCGGTGGTTCCCGACGCGGGCGAGATCCGCCTGGGCGGCGAACCCATCACCTTCTCCGGCCCGCAGAACGCACGCGCCCACGGCATCGAGACGGTCTACCAGGACCTCGCCGTGGCCGCCTCCATGGACATCGCCTCCAACATGTTCCTCGGCCGCGAACTACGCCGCCCCGGGGTCCTCGGCAGTGTCTTCCGCATGCTCGACAAGAAGCGCATGCGCCAGGAGGCGGCCGAGCACATGGCCGACCTGAAGATCGGCCTGCGCTCGCTCACGCAGGCGGTCGAGACCCTGTCCGGCGGACAGCGGCAGGCCGTCGCGGTCGCCCGCGCCGTCGCCTGGGCCCGCAGTGTCGTCGTCATGGACGAACCCACCGCCGCCCTCGGCGTCAAGGAGTCCGGCCAGGTCCTCGACCTCATCCGCCGCGTCCGCGACAAGGGCATGCCGGTCGTCCTGATCAGCCACAACATGCCGCACGTCTTCGAGATCGCCGACCGCATCCACGTCCACCGCCTCGGCCGGCGCGCCGCCCTGATCAAGCCCTCCGACTACTCCATGGCGGAGGTCGTCGCCATCATGACCGGCGCGCTCAGCATCGACGAGGCCGGAGATACTGTCGTAGCGGACTCCGAGGCCGCGAAGGCCGCGGGAGTCCAGGCCACCTGACAACACGACACCGCTCCCGCATGTTCCGGCCGAGGCCGCGGCCGGAACCCGAGAGCACCCAGGAAGACGGTTTCCTCCATGGCAGCGAACCGCCGCCCCACTTTGGCCGACGTCGCCCGAGAAGTAGGTGTCAGCGCCAAGACGGTCTCCCGTGTCCTCAACGAGGACGGACCCGTCTCGGCACAGACGCGGGAACAGGTACTCGCCGCGGTTGCCAAGCTGGGCTTCCAGCCGAACCTCATGGCACGCAACATCCGCGTCGGCGGTCCGGACACCACCATTGGGCTGGTCGTCCCCGACCTCGGCAACCCCTTCTTCGGAGCCGTGGCCCGCGGCATCGAGGACACGGTCCGAGACCGCGGACTGACCCTGCTCATGGGCTCCTCCGCAGACGACCCCGACCGCGAACGCACCCTGACGGCCAAGTTCCTCGCCCGGCGCGTCAGCATCCTGATCGTCGTGCCCTCCGTCGGCGCCGACCACTCCCACCTCAGGTCGCACCGTACGGCGGGGCTGCCCGTCGTCTTCCTCGACCGGCCAGGGGTCGGTCTGTCCACGGACAGCATCGTCAGCTCCAACCGGGCGGGAGCTCGGGACGGCGTGGCCCATCTGATCGCCCACGGGCACCGCCGCATCGGGTTCGTCGGCGACCTGCCGGTCAGGCTGTACACCCGCCGTGAACGCCTCGCCGGATACCGCGCGGCCCTGGACGAAGCCGGCATCCCCTACGACCGCTCGCTCGTCGTCAGCGCCCACGACCAGCAGGGGGCCGAGGCCGCGACCTCCCAACTCCTCGAACTGGCCGATCCCCCCACCGCCCTGTTCGCCGGAAACAACATCATGGCGCTCGGAGTCGTCGCGGAACTCGCCCGCGGCAAGCGCAAGGACGTCGCCGTCGTCGCCTTCGACGACGTGGCCCTCGCCGAGGCACTCGAACCCGCCCTGACCGCCGTCGCCCAGGACCCCGAGGAGATCGGCCGCAGCGCCGCGGCCACCGCCCTGGCCCGCCTCGACGGCGACCGGTCCCGAGCGCGCACCATCACCGTTGCCACCCGGCTGATCGTCCGGGGCTCGGGCGAGCAACCCGCGCCGCGGCCGTAGCCGGCCCGGCTCCGTCGGACGCCGCATCGCCCGGTCCGACCAGCGGCGCAACGCTCGCTGTGTGTGACGGTGGACGGTCACCCGGCGATCGCCGGCTCCTTCCTGGAGACCCGGATCCAGGGCTGGTACCACCCGCTTCCGTGGGTCGGCCGGGACATCCACGACGTGTCCTGCCCGGACCCGCTGAAGGCGGTGGTCGGTGTGACCGGAACGTGCACGGCGCGGGCCCGCGGCGAGCGGGTCGTGATTCCGGTCCAGGTGACCGGGGTCGGGGGAGACCCGGAGGCGTGACCCCGGCCGCGGCCTGCCCCGCGCGGGTGGAAGGGTCATCGCGGCGGTTCTGGGTTGCGCGTCGGCATCGTAGGGGTGCCCGCCGCCGTCCCGCGCGGTTCCTGACTCTTCCGCGTGGCCCGGACCCATGCGGCGAAGGACTCGGCGGCGTCCACGACGGCCTCGAAGCGCAGGGAGTGGAAGAGGTCGAAGGAGTGCTGGGCACCGGGAAGTTCGGCGTACACGACGGGGGCGGTGGAGGTGTCGCGCAGGGCGGTGGCGAAGGCGCGGGCGTTCTCGACGGGGACGAGGGCGTCCTTGTCGCCGTGGACGAGGAGGACCGGCGGGGTGTCGGGGCGCAGATAGGCGGCGGGTGTGGAGGGCGGCGGTTCCTCGGCGACCGCGCTGCCGTAGTAGCCGGAGAGGGAGATGACGGCGGTGACCGAGGTGTCGGCCTGCTCGAACCCGGGCTGGAACGCGGGGTCGTTGGCGGTGAGGGCCGCGGTGCAGGCCAGGTGGCCGCCGGCGGAGCAGCCGGCGAGGAACAGCACCGACGGGTCCGCGCCGTGGGCGAGGCCCTGCTCGCGCACCCAGGCGATGACCCTCTTGGCGTCGACGAGGGGATCCGGGAAGCGCCCGTCGGGCTTGAGGCGGTAGTTCGCGCTGACGCACGTCCAGCCCTGGCCCGCGAGCCGGTACAGGAGAGGGCGGGCCTCGCGGTCCTTGCGGCCGCTGCGGTAGCCGCCGCCGTGGAAGTGGATCAGCACGGGGGCGCCCTCGGGGTGGGAGCGGTGGCGGTAGACGTCGAGCAGGTGGTACCGCCCCGCGTCGCCGTAGGGGATGTCCGGGATCCGTTCGACGTCGCGGCGGCGCACCAGGAACGGCCGGAGCAGGATCCGGGCGAGCGGCGGCCGACGGCGCAGCCCTGCCGCGGTGGCGGGGTCGAGGGCGGAGCGCCAGTCGGCGCCGAGGCCGTCGTGCAGCGCCTCCGCCAGCACGCGCCGGGCCCGCGCGCCCCGCTGGGTGACGACCACCAGCCCGGCCAGGGAGGCGGCGGCCATGGCGAGCCCGGCCAGACCGCCGGGCGAGGCGAGGTCGCCCTGGGCGAGGGCGAGGGAGGTGGAGGCGGCGATCCAGTACATGCCGAGGAAGGGCAATTCGCTCGCGGCGAGGCCGAATCGGAAACTCAGCGTGGCCGGCAGTCCGGGCCGGCGCGGGGCGACGGCGGCGAAGAAGGTGCACCATGTGACGAGCGCCATCGCCACCAGGTATCCGATCGGCATGTTTCGAACTGTAGCGACTTGGTTGTTTTTACAGGCTAGTTGTCACCCCAGACGTGGCTGTTTCGGCCACCGTGGACGCGTCGCGCGGGACTGGGCTCCTGCCGACAAACGTGAATTCGGGCCGGCATCCGCGGGGCCTCGCCGAGGCGATGGAGGGGTTCGGCGTCGCCGAGGCCGAATGCGTTCGAGAGGCTCGCCCCGGTCCTGCGCGGCCCGGTCGAAGCGATTACGACTACCTGCTGTACGTCCAGGCGCCGAGCACGGCCGCCGACCGGGCGGACGCGACCTTCCACGCGCAGTAGACCGCCCCGGCGGGTGATTGCCGCCCGGTCGGCCGGGGCACCCGTCCGCCCCATGGACGGGGTGCGACGGATCCTG
Source organism: Streptomyces sp. NPDC018693 (assembly GCF_044391385.1). Classification (NCBI taxonomy): domain Bacteria; kingdom Bacillati; phylum Actinomycetota; class Actinomycetes; order Kitasatosporales; family Streptomycetaceae; genus Streptomyces; species Streptomyces sp. NPDC018693. Next base: position 324,891 of record NZ_JBIRZZ010000004.1, read on the forward strand.
CTGACCGGGTGGTTCAGCTTCCCGGACGGGGAGGCGACCGCCGGGGACGTGCTCGCCCTGGAGCGGGTGAGGGGCGTGCTGGAGGGCGCCCGGATACCGTACGACATCGCCTGGAGCCCCGGCTTCCGGCCCGGCGCGCTGTCCCTGGCGGACGCCCGGCCGGAGACGTACTCGCACCTGGTGTTCGTGTGCGGTCCGCTGCACGGGCCGCAGGTCGAGGGGCTGCACCGGAGGTTCGCCGGGTGTGTGCGGATCGCCGTCGGAGTCTCCGTCGTCGACCCGGTCGGCGCGGCCGTCACGGGGTTCCACCGGGTACTGGCCCGCGACACGCCCGCCAGCGAGCCGACGGTGGACCTGGCCGCTCGGGCGCCCGCCACGCCGGGTGTGCCCGTGGTCGGGGTGGTCCTCACCCACGGGCAGCACGAGTACGGCCCCCGGCGCCGCCACGACCAGGTCGCCGACCGGATCACCCGCTGGCTGGCCGGACGGAACTGTGCCCGGCTGGAGCTGGAGACCCGGCTCGACATCCACGACTGGCGGCTCGCCGCGACCCCCGCCCAGCTGGAGTCCGTACTGGCCCGGCTGGACCTCCTCGTCACCGACCGGCTGCACGGGCTGGTGCTCGCACTGCGGGCCGGGGTGCCCGTGCTGGCCGTGGACCCGGTCGCCGGCGGCGCCAAGGTGACCGCCCAGGCCCGCGCCTGCGGCTGGCCCGCGCTGCTGGACGCGGAGCGGCTCGACACCGAGTCGCTGGAACGCTGGTGGAACTGGTGCCTGACCTCCGGCCGCCCCACCGCCCGCACCCACCTGCGCGCCACCCCCTGCCAAGACAGCGCGGACACCCTCCTGACGGCCCTGCTGCCGCCGCACGCCGGGTAGGCACACGTGCCACCACGCACCGGTCAGGCACACGCAGGCCAAGTACGTCGCGCGGATCCGCGCGGCGCGGATCCGCAAGGCAGGTGCGCCGGAGGTCCCACCTCCACCTCCGACCGCCCCGCCGTCCACCCCGCGCCCCAACCACCACCCACCTCCGACCACGCCCGCCGTCCGACCCCTGTCCCGACCACCGCCCGCCGTATCCGACCCACGCCCCGACCACCGCGCGCCTCCCACCGACCTCCCAACCGCCCCGCCCCAACCGCCCTGCCTCCAACCGATCCCCGACCACCACCCACATCCGAACACCCCACCGACCGACCAGTCCTTCCAATCGGCCCGCCTCCGACCCCCCAGCCCCCAACCGACTCCCGACCACCGCCCGCACCAGAACACCCCACCCACCGACCCGCCTTTCCAATCGGCCCGCCTCCGGCCGGCCCTCCGGCCTCCCCGCCTCCGGCTGACCTCCGGCTCCGGCCGGTCGTCGGCCCGTTCGCGTTAGTCCCGGTGTCGGTCGGGCACCCGGGGCGGGTCCAATGGATCGGCGTCAGCGAGGAGGTTTCCGTGTCGACCGGCCGGCTCCCCGACCGTGAACAGCGCATGCTGGACGAGATGGAGCGCGCCCTGCGCCGCGACCGCCGTCTGGACCGGCGCCTGAGCACCCTGAGCCGGTATCCGGCCCTGGCCCGGTTCGCGGCCTACGCGCCCGGCCGGGGGACCGTGGCGCTGCTGCTGGCCGTCTCCGTCGGCCTCATGGTGGCCGGCATCATCACCTCCGCACCGGCCGTGATCTGGACCTTCGCCGCGTTCTGGCCGGCGACGCTGTACGCGGCGTTCCGGCGGCTGTGTCGTTGGGCTGAGCCGGGGAGCGGCCCGCGGGCCGCGTCCTGAGCGGTTTGCCCGCCGGGCCGGCGGGGACCCGGAGGCCGGAGGTGATCGTGGTGCCCGAGCCCGGAAGCAAGAAGTACGACACCCGGCGGGCGCGGCTGCGCAAGGAAGCGGAACGGTCGGGGGTCTCCGACCGGGACGCGAACGCCACCGCGAACGAGGCGCTGCAGGAGGACCCGCAGTGGCGCGGCCGGGGCCCGCGCACGGAACGCGGCCGGGGCCCGAAGAGCGAGCGCCCCGAGGGCGAACGCGAGTAGGACCCGAGCCCACCCCCGAAGCGGGGCCGCGCCCGAGCGGACGCGGCCCCGCTCACCCTGTGTACCTTCGCGCCCTCGACCTGCTCTGGCGCTCCTCCAGCAGCCGGAACCGGGCCTCCACCTCCGCGGGCAGCACCCGCCGCTCCCGCAGCACCCACGGCAGCGCGGCGGCGGCCTCGGCGAAGGCCCTCAGGGAGACGGTGTCGCGCGGGACGGTGCGGGCCAGGTGCAGGGTGCGGCGCAGGGCGGGCCCGGCCGGGCGGCGCAGCCAGGTGAACCACAGGGTGTTGCGGATGCCGTGCTCGCGGCGCAGGCGGGGATCCCGTACCTCGGACGCCTGGTGATGGACCGTCAGATGTTCGGCGTACGTCAGCCACCAGCCGCTCGCCGCCAGGTCGGCCGCGAGCAGTTCCTCCTCACCGCCCAGCCACAGCCGGGGACTGAAGCCCCCCGCGGCGCGGAACGCGTCGGTGCGCAGGACGGTCGCGGCGGCGAGGAAGGAGCCGAGGGCCGGGCCGGGCAGCCAGTCCGGCCCGGGGACGGGTGAGTCGCGCAGTTCCTCGACGATCGGGTCCTCCGCGCCGTCCGGTTCGACGACGATCCGCGCGGTGACCCCGGCGAGCCCAGGATGCCGGTCGAGGAGTTCCGCCGCGCCAGCGAGGGATCCCGGCGCCCACCAGGAGTCGTCGTCGCAGAACGCCACGTAGGGCGTACGGACCTGACGCACCGCCAGGTTACGGCCGACCGCACCGAGGTTGCGGCCGGGGCGCAGCAGCCGCACCCGGGGATGGAGGCGGGCGACGGCCGCGGCGGTGCCGTCGGTGCAGGCGTTGTCGGTGACGATCACCTGCGGCTGCTCGGGGAGTTCCGCCAACCGGTCGAGGGTGCGCAGGAGTTCGGGGCGGCGGTTGTGCGTGATGACGACGACGGTGGTGCGCGGGTCGGTCATACGGGCGCTCCGTCCAGGGTGCGGGCGGCCCGCTCGACATGCGGGGGCAGCGGGCGGCGGGCCCGCAGGGCGGCGGGCAGCCGGGCCAGGGTCCCCCGCAGGGCGCGGCGGGCCTGCGGGTCGTGGCGGGCGTCGGCGGCCAGGTCGCGGGTGCGGGCGAGGGCGTACGGCAGGGGGCGGCGCAGCCAGGCGGTCAGCAGGGCGTTGCGGCGCTGGACGGCCGGGCGGTCGGTGCGGGGTGCGGGGTCCGGGTGGTGGTGGGCGACGACGTCCGGGCAGTGCACGACGCCCCAGCCGCGGGCGGCGAGGTCGTAGGCGAGGAGGGTCTCCTCCCCGCCGAAGAACAGCAGCGGGTCGAAACCGCCGGCGTCGAGGTACGCGCTGCGGCGGACCACGGCGGCGCAGGCGAGGAAGCCGAGCACCTGGGTACCGGGCAGGTCGGTGGCCGGGCCCAGCGGGGAGCCGGCGAGGACGTCGTCGAGGGGGTCGGGGCGGTCGTCGGGGCCGACCAGGGTGCGGCCGGCGATCAGCCCGAGCCGCCCATGCTCGTCGAACAGCCGGGCCGCGCGGTCCAGGGCCCCCGGCGCCCACCAGGAGTCGTCGTCGCTGAACGCGACGTAGGGGGTGCGCAGGGCCCGCACACCATGCGTACGGGCCGGCGCCCCGCGGTTCGACGGCAGCCGCACCACACGCACCTGCGGGTACCGGCGGGCGACCATCTCCCGGGTGCCGTCGCTGGAGGCGTTGTCGGCGACCACGATCTCCGGCCGTTCGGGGAGGTCGAGCAGATGGTCCAGCGTCCGGGCGAGGCCGGCCGCGCGATCACGGGTGGCGATGACGACGCCGACACGGGGGTCGGTCATGGCAGCGGTTCCTGGGCGTTGAGGGGCACGGAGGAGAAGTCGGTCATGGCAGGCCGTCCAGGGCGTGCAGGACGTCTTCGGGGTGGATCCGGAGCAGGGCGGGATCGGGGCGGTGGCCGTGGGGGTCGCCGTCCGGGCCGGGGTGCCACAGGGCGCGGTGGCGTGGGCCGGCGGGCGGGCCCCAGCGGCTGGGCGGGACGGGGCCGAAGAGGGTCACGGAGGGGGTGGCGTGGGCGACGGCCAGATGGGCGATGCCGGTGTCGCCGCTGACGACGGCACGGGCGCCGGCGACCAGGGCGGACAGCCGGGGGAAGGGCGGGCCGCCGCCGTGGACGTCCGCGTCCGGCAGCCCGGCCCGCTCCGCCAGCCGCGCCACGAGGTCGTCCTCATCGGGACCACCGGTGACCACGACCCGCAGGCCGCGGTCCCGCAGCACATCTGCCACGGCGGCGTACCGCTCGACCGGCCAGCAGCGGGCGGGCGCCCCCGCCCCCGGGTGCAGTACGACGGCGCCGGGTGCCGGGGACGGCTCCGTCGGCCGGGGCAGCCGTAGGTCGGTGGGCTCGGCCGGGATGCCGTAGGCCGCCAGGAACCGGCACCAGCGGGCGCGTTCATGCTCCTCGGGGTACCAGGGCGGGCCGTCCGGACCGGCGAAGGCGAGCAGTCTGCGCGGACGCAGGGACAGCAGCAGACGCCGGCTGGGCGGCCCGTTGCCGTGCAGGTCGACGGCGACCTCGGGCGGCGGGCCGGTCCAGTCGAGGCGGTCCGGCACGGCCCGGCCGGGCGCGGAGGCGGGCAGCAGCCGGTCCACGGCACCGATCGCGGCGACGGCCTGACCGAGCTCGGCGGGCGCGGCAAGCACCACCTCGTGCCGGGGAAACGCCCGCCGCACCCCCCGCAGCGCGGGCACCCCGGCCAGCAGATCCCCCAGCCCCAACGCCCGCAGCACCACCACCCGCTCCCTCACCACACCCTCCCCACCCCACCACGGCCCCGCGAAGCCTCCTCGGCGCCCATCCGATCACCGCCCGCGTCCGAACCCCTCGCCTCCGCACGCCCGGCGGCACCGTCTGCGGCCGGGACGGCTGTTCCGGCTGTCTCGGCGTTGCCGCCCGACGCGCTCTCCACCACCCGTGACCCCGCACCCCCGTCGGCAGCGACCTGCGCCTTCCCGCGCCCCGGCGCGCCCGCCGCAGGCCGCGCCGTCCCCGGCCGCCCACCTCGCGACGGGCCCTCCGCACGCCCCGCGGCACCGTCTGCGGCCGGGACGGCTGTTCCGGCTGTCTCGGCGTTGCCGCCCGACGCGCTCTCCACCACCCGTGACCCCGCACCCCCGTCGGCG
>NZ_JBIRZZ010000004.1:330169-353054 GCF_044391385.1 Streptomyces sp. NPDC018693
CAGCGACCTGCGCCTTCCCGGGCCCCGGCGCGCCCGCCGCAGGCCGCGCCGTCCCCGGCCGCCCACTTCGCGAGGGGCCCTCCGCGGAGTCCCGGTCCCCGGCACCTTCCCCCTCCCCGGGCGCCGACGTCTCCCCGGAAGGCCGTGCCGGTCCCGCCGACACGCCCTCCGCCGCGCGCTCGATGAGGGCCGTCGACGACCTCCCCGCCAGGTAGGGCAGGAGGACCGCCTGGCCGCCCCACTGTTGGAGGAGGGCCGCTTCGGGGAGGTCGGCGCCCGCGTAGTCGCCGCCCTTGACCCAGATGTCGGGGCGGAGGTCGGAGAGGAGCCGTTCGGGGGTGTTCTCGTCGAAGACGGCGACCGCGTCGACGCAGGACAGGGCGCGCAGGACGCGGACGCGGTCGGCAAGGGGGCTGACCGGGCGGCCGGCCCCCTTGCGGCGGCGTACCGACGCGTCGGAGTTGACGCAGACCACGAGGCAGTCGCCGAGGCGCCGGGCCGCCTGGAGCAGGCCGACGTGTCCGGCGTGCAGCAGGTCGAAGCAGCCGCCGGCGGCGACGACGGTGCCGTGCCGGGCACGGACGTCGGCGATCAGTGCGCGGGGGTCGTCAACGGGTCGGCGGTGGAGGGGAGTTCGGAGTGCCGCACCCGCTCCCCCGGCGCCCACGAACTCCGTCGCCGCCCGCACCGCCCCCTCCACCGCCTCCCCGATCAGCGTGCCGTCGGCCAGCAGCGCGGCCGCCGCGCCGGAGAAGCGGTCGCCGGCGCCGCACGGATCGCCGGCGTGCGCGGCGGGGGCCGGGACCAGGAGCGGGTGATCGCCGTACGACAGCAGCGCCCCACGCGGCCCGAGGGTCACCGCGACCGCCCCGACCCGCCACCGCTTTACGAGACGGGCGGCGCCCCGCGCGGCACCGCGCAGCCCCTCCGGCTCCCCGGTGAGCGCCTGGGCCTCCTTCTCGGCGGGGGTCACCAGCCGGGTCCCCGGCACCGGCGGCCCGCCGCGCGGGTGCGGGTCCCAGACCAGCGGCGGACGCTCGGCCAGCAGATCCCGTACGGCGTCGGCGGCGCCCCGGCCGTAGTCGGAGACCAGCACGGCCGGGGCCCGGCGCAGCGCCTCGCGAGCCGCGTCGGTCGCCGCCGCCACCCGCCCGGAGCCGGCGTCGAGGCGGACGACCGGGCGGCCCCGGGCCAGCACCCGGGTCTTCTCCGCCAGCGCACCGGTGAGCGGCAGGGGAATCACCTCGACGTGGTCACCGAGCAGTTGGACCAGGGCCCGGCTCGCCTCGTCGTCGCCCACGCCCGCGATCAGCGTCACCGGGCGGCCGTCCCGCGCCGCGAGGTACGCGGTCAGGGCCGCGCCGCCCGGGCGCAGCCGTTCCGCGCAGTCGGCGACGACGGGCACCGGCGCGTCGGGGGCGAGCCGGTCGGCCGTACCGGTGAGGTCGCGGTCGAGCAGCGCGTCCCCGACCACGACGAGCGGGGTCTTCCTTGCGGTCATACCGGTCATGTCACCTCCGCCGCTCCAGGGCCGCGTCGAACGCGGCGCACATCATGTGCACGGCCACCAGATGGATCTCCTGCACGGTCGCCGCCGAGGTACCCGCCACGCACAGCGCCTCGTCGCAGCCCGCCATCAGCGGGTTGGGCGCGGGCCCGGTGAGCGCCCACACGCGCAGGCCGGCCGTGCGGGCCGCGTCGGCGGCGGACAGCAGGTTGGCGCTGGCTCCGGACGTGGACAGCAGCACCAGGACGTCGCCGGGGCGTCCGTGGGCGCGGACCTGGCGGGCGAACACCTCGTCGACGCCGTAGTCGTTGGCGATGGCGGTGGTGCTGGAGGTGTCGGCGTGCAGGGCGATCGCCGAGAACGGCGGCCGGTCGTCGCGGTAGCGGCCGACGAGTTCGGCGGTCAGGTGCTGGGCCTGGGCGGCGCTGCCCCCGTTGCCCGCGGCCAGCAGCCGGCCGCCCGCGCCGAGCACCTCGGCGAGCCGCTCGCCCCAGCGTTCGGTGAGGTACGCGGCGGCGCGGAAGTGCCGAAGCGCCTCGGTGAGTTCGTCGCAGTGCGCGACGGCGGCGGTGGCCTGGACACTCATGGCGCCACCTCCGGGAACTCGGTCGCCGCCACACCTGGCGGCACTCCGCCCGATGAGAGCGCGGTCGTCACGCAACCCATCACGCCACCTCCGAGGACGAGGCGGAGGACGACGACACCGAGGACACCGTGCGGCCGGCGACCGCCTGCCCGTAGACCTGCTCCACGCCGTCGGCGACGCGCCGCCAGGTGTAGCGGGCGAGGACGCGTTCGCGGCCCGCCGCGCCGTAGCGGCGGCGCAGCCGTTCGTCGGCGAGGAGTTCACGCACCGCGTCGGCCACGGCCCAGGCGTCGCCGGGCGCGACGAGCCGGCCGGTGGCGCCGTCGGCGACGGTGTCGCGGTGGCCGCCGACATCGGTGGCGACGACGGGCACCGCGCACGCCATGGCCTCCAGCGGGACGATGCCGAACGGCTCGTACACCGGCGTGCACAGCACCAGGTCGGCGCTGCGGATCAGCGCGGGCATACGGGCGGGGTCGACGGCGCCGAGCAACCGCACCCGGTCGCCGACACCGGCCCGTTCGGCGAACCGCAGCAGGCGTTCGGCCTCGGGGTCGGTGTCCAGCAGCTCGGGCGGGGGCCCGCCGGCGACGACGAGTTCGGTGTGCGGCAGCCGGGTCAGGGCGCGGATGGCACGGTCGTAGCCCTTGCGGCGCACGAGGCGCCCGCAGGACAGCAGCCGGTGGCGTTCGTGCCGGGCGGGGAGGCCGGTGCCGCGGGCGTCGGGCCGGAAGTGCTCCGCGTCGACTCCGCAGGGCACCACCGACACATGCCCGGTGGGCACGCCCATGTCGACGAGTTCGTAGACCTCGTCGGTGCAGGTGGCCAGGACGCGGCCGCAGCTGCGGCCGATCTGCCGCTCGACGCCGATGCGTTCGTACGGGCTGGTGTCGCGGCGGCCCTGGTGGCGCCGCTTGACGGTGCCGAGGGCGTGGAAGGTCTGCACGACGGGGATGCCGTGCGGGTGCGCGCCGATCTGTGAGGCCATGCCGGACATCCAGAAGTGCGCGTGCACCACGTCGGGCCGTTCGCGCTGCCAGGCGCGGGCCAGCCGGGCGCCGAACCCGGGCATGAACGGGAAGAGTTCGTCCTTGGGGATGGGGTCGGGCGGCCCGGCCTGCACATGTTCGACGACCGCGCCGCCGGGCAGCTCCACCCGGTCGGGCAGGTCGGTGGAGTCGCGCCGGGTGTAGACCGTGACGTCGTGGCCGCGGCGCGCCAACTCCTCGGTGAGGCGGGCGACGTAGACATTCTGGCCCCCGGCGTCGGGACCGCCGAGCGCGGCGAGGGGGCTCGCGTGCTCGGACACCATGGCGATCCTCATCGGGTCACCTCCTTCAGCAGCCGCTCCCAGTCGTTCAGGAAGCGGGTCAGTCCGTAGCGGGAGAGCGCCGCGGCGCGTGCGCCCTCGCCGACCACGCGGGCGTGCAGCGGGTCGGCGACGAAGTCCCGTACGGCGTCGGTCAGTACGTCGATGCGGTTGGAGACCACCCCGGCGCCCGGCGGCACCGCCTCGGTCACCTCGGTGGTGGCGAGGGCGACCACGGGCATGCCCAGGTGCATGGCCTCCAGCAGCGACAGGCCCAGGGAGGTCCAGCGGACGGGGTGGAGGTAGACGCGGCGGCGGGCCATCTGGGTGTGCAGCTCGTGCTGGGGCAGTTCGTGGGTGGTGATCCCCGGGATGCAGAGGCGGTCGGTGGCCATGCCGAAGACGTCCAGCGGCGCGGCCTCGGCGAAGACGGGCAGCAGGTCGGTGCCTGTCGTACGACCACGCCGCACCGGTTCGTTGACGACGACGGCGGCCCGGCGCAGCTCGCCGGTCCAGCGCGGGCCGGGGTCGACGATCCCGTGTTCGACGACGGCCGTCTCGGCGGGGCCGTTGTCCCACATCAGGCGGTTGAAGTGGGTGACGTGGACGAGGGTGACGCCGGGCAGGTCGGCGGCCGGGTGGCGGGTGTCGGGCACCTGGCCGTGCGGGGCGTTGTGCTCGACGTAGACGAGGGGCGGGCGGCGCCCCAACCACCGCTCGACCAGGGCGAGTTCATGGGGTCGCTGCAGAATGACGACGTCGATGTCCGCGTCCCTGAGTCGCTCCGGTGGCACCTCGACGACGCTGTCCGGCCAGTCCCAGGTGCGGGCGCGGCCACGGCCGTCGGGGCCGCGGTCGGGGGTGACGGGGACGACGTAGGTGTGCGGGCCCTGCACGAACGAGGTCGTCCAGGAGCCGTGCACATGCCAGATCAGGATCCTCATGCCTGACTCACCTTCTCCACCGCGAGCCGGACGTCGTGTGCGGTCACGGAGTCCAGACAGGGGTGGCCGGGGACGGGACAGTGCCGGGCACGGGTGCCGGCGCAGGGGGCGTCCTGGTCTCCCAGCAGGACGTACGGAACGCCGTGGGGCCGCCAGCGTTCGGCCGGTACGACGGGGGCGAACAGGGAGACGACGGGCGTGCCGACCGCTGCCGCGAGGTGGGCGGGCCCGGTGTTGCCTGTGATGACGGCGTCGGCGCGGGCGAGCACCCCGGCGAGTTCGGCGGCGCCGGTGCGGCCGCCCAGGTCGAGGCCGTCGGCGCCGCTGACGTGGCCGGTCAGCTCCCGCTCCCCGCGGCCGCCGGTGACCACCACGCGGTGTCCGGCGTCGGCGAGTTCGCGGACCGCGTCCGCGCACCGGGCGGGGCTCCAGGCGCGGGCCGGGACGCTGGCGCCGGGGTGCAGGACGACGTAGGGCGGCGGGCCGGTGAGGTCGCTGGTGTCGGGCGGGGGCAGGATCCGCAGGCGCCCGTCGTCGACCCGCGGGAACCCGGCGGCCTCGGCCAGGTCGAGGGCGGCCTCCACCTCATGGGCGTGCGGGGCGCGGTGGTGGCGGACGTCGAGCAGCGACCCCGGGTAGTCCTCGCTGTCGGCGGCGATCCGGGTGACCCCCGCCAGGCGCAGCAGGAGGGCGGTGGGCAGCGGGGACTGGTGGAAGGACGTGAGGATCAGCGCGGTGTCGGCGTCGACGGCCGCGAGCAGTTCCTCGACCTCGGCTGGGCGCACGGGCGGCGGCTCGAACCCGGACCAGGGCGCCCGGAAGACCAGCACCTCGTCCACGCCGGGCAGCAGCCGTGCGGCCGGGGCGCCAAGCGGCCCGCACAGCAGGGTGACGGTGTCGGCGCGGGCTGCGACGGCACGGATGGCGGGTCCGGCGAGCAGGACGTCACCGAAGCTGTCGAGCCGGCTGACCAGGGCCCTCATCGCGGCCTCCGGTGCGCGGGCCGCAGCAGGGCCTGTACGGCGGTGAGGAGGTCCGGCGCCACCACGGGGGCCGTCGCCGTCTCCTCGGGGCGGGTCTGCGCGGTGGGCACGAGGATCCCGCGCGCCCCCGCCCGGCGGGCCGCCTCCACGTCGGAGCCGATGTCACCGATCACGACGACCCGGCCGGGCAGCACGCCCAGCCACCCGGCCGCCCGCAGCACCAGCCCCGGCCGGGGCTTGCGGCAGCCGCAGCCGTCGTCCGGCCCATGCGGACAGACCGCCCACACGTCGAACGGCCCCAGCAACTCCTCGACCCGCTCATTGACCCGCCACACCTGCTCCCGGCTGAGCAGCCCCCGCGCGACCCCCGACTGATTGCTGACGACACCGATGGCGACCCCCTGACCTCGCAGCAGCCCCAGCGCCTCCCGGACACCGGGGAGCGGGCGGACCCGCGCGGGGTCGGGGTTGTAGGGGACGTCTTCGACGAGGGTGCCGTCGCGGTCGAACAGGACGGCGTCGCAGACTGCGACAGAGCCGGGCGGAACACCGGGCCGAACGACCGGGGCGTCGACCGCCCCCGACCCGCCCACCGAACACGCGACAGGCGACCCCGCGTCAAACCGACCGCCCAGACCCACGACCGACCCCGACTCGACAACCCGCCACACGGCCGAACGAACACCCGACAACTGCCCCCCGCCAGACCAACCGACCGGCGCCACCACCGGCCCCGACTCGGCGGCCGAACACGCGACAGGCGACCGCGCGTCAAACCGACCGCCCAGACCCACGACCGACCCCGACTCGACAACCCGCCACACGGCCGAACGAACACCCGACAACTGACCCCCGCCGGACCAACCGACCAGCGCCATCATCGGCCCCGACTCGGCGGCCGGGCACGCGGCCGGAGGGACGCCCGACAACTGACCCCCGTCCGACCAACCGGTCGGCGCGATCACCTGCTCCGGCTCGGCGGTCGGACGCGGGGCGGGAGGCACGGCCGGTGACCGCCTCCCGTCGGGCCGGATGTCGAGGGCGGACCGCGTCGGTGCCGGAGCACGCCCGGTGGTGACGCGGGCGGCGCGGGCCCCGTTCGCGGCGGGGCGGTTCATGGCGGGTCGGTTCATGACGCCTCCTGTCGCTCCGGCCAGGGGCCCGCGGCTCGGTGCCGCCAGGTGCCGAGCAGGCGGTGCCAGGCGGCGGCCGGGGGGATGAGGACGCTGGTGGCGAGCATGGTGTTCACCTCGTGCAGGGTGCGCGGGCCGGCCGCGATCCGGACCCACGCGAACTCGCCGGTGCCCAGCGCCCAGGCGAGCCCCGCGGTCGCTGCGACCCGGGGCCGGCCGGCCGCCGCCAGGCCGCAGGCGGTCAGCGCGGCGCCGGTGATCGCGAGGTGGGCACGGATCCGGCCGCGCGGCGCCACCGCCTTCTCCCACCAGTCGGGCCCGTGCAGCCGCCGCATCAGCGCGTCGTCGGCGTTGCCGCGCTGGTTGCGCAGGCTGACCCAGCGGTCGACGGGGCGCACGGGGTGCCGGGTCGTGCGGCGTCCCTGCCGGATGCGCCAGCCCGCGTCGAGGAGGCGCAGGGCGAGGTCCGCGTCCTCGCGGAAGGCGTGCCGGAAGCGTTCGTCGAAGCCGGCGACCTGGCGCAGGGCGTCGGTGCGGTAGGCCATGTCGGCGGTGATCCAGTGCGCGCGGGCCAGTCCGGCGGTGGTGCGTTCCCAGTCGGTGGGCCGGCGCTCCCCTGGCAGCGGTACGGCGAGGACACCCTGGACGCCGGCCGTGTCGGGGGCGGCCTCGGCGAGGTCCTGGACGAGTTGCTCGCACCAGTGCGGGCCGACCTGCACGTCGTCGTCGAGGAAGGCGACCCAGGGCGAGGTGACCGCCCGCAGCCCGGTGTTCCGGGCGGCGGCGGGCCCCCGGCCACCACCCGGCAGCACGGTGGCACGCTCCCGCAGATCCCCGAGCACGCTCAACGGGTGCTCCAGTGCACCGGGTTCCGGCGCGGGCCGGTCATCGACCAGCACGATCGCCTCCGGCTTCGGCCCGAGCGCGGCGACGAGCGCCCCGAGACAGTCGGCGAGCGTGTCCCGCACGAGAGTCGGCACGACAACGGCGTACTCGGGCACCCGCGCGGCATCACCGGCCCCCCGACCGGCTGCTTCACGCACGCCCCGACTCGGCCCCCGACCAGGATCGTCACCGGAGGCCCGCCCCTCCCTCGAACCCCCCTCCGAGCCCCCACCGGAGCCAACCGCCGCCGGCCCGGCCGCACCCCCGGGGGCGTCACCCGACACAGGTCCAGCCACACCACCGAGGGCATCACCCGACACACGACCGACAGCGTCAGCCACCACGCGGCAAGGCCCGCCGAACGCGGCCCTCACCTCCCGGCCAGGAGCCTCGCCGGAGGCACTGCGCATGCCGCGGGCAAAAGCGGCGCCAACCGTGTCGTTCATGCGTAGGCCCTCCCCCTCCGCACCGCGTACGGCCCGATCGCCAGGAGGTCGACCGGGGCGGAACCGAAGCACTCCAGGGCGTCGCGGGGGTCGTCGACCATGGGGCGGCCGGCGGTGTTGAGGCTGGTGTTGACGACGACGGGGAGACCGGTGCGCCGTTCGAAGGCGGCGAGCATGCGGGCGACCAGCGGTTCCTGGCGCTCGGCGACGGTCTGGATGCGGGCGGTCCCGTCGACGTGGACGACGGCCGGGATGCGCTCACGCCACGGCGGTGCGACCTCGTGCACGAAGAGCATGTACGGGCTGGGCAGCGGGCCGGCGAAGAGTTCGTGGGCGCGATCGGCGAGCACCATGGGGGCCACCGGCCGGAACTCCTCCCGGCCCTTGACCGAGTTGAGCCGCTCCAGGTTCTCCGCCCGCCCGGGGTGCGCCAGCAGGGAACGGTGGCCGAGGGCGCGCGGCCCGTACTCGCTGCGGCCCTGGAACCACGCCACGATGCCGTCCCGGGCCAGCTCCTCCGCGACGGTCTCGGCGATGTCGTCGGGCCGCTCGTAGGGTACGGCGGCCGCGTCGAGCCGGGCCCGCAGCTCCTCGTCGCTCCAGCCACGCCCGAGGTCCGCGCCGGGCATGGGCTGCGGGTTCTCGGCGAGGTGGAGGGCGCCGCCGAGCGCGGTGCCGGCGTCGCCGGAGGCGGGCTGGGCCCACACATGCCCGTACGGCCCGCGCGCGGCGATCCTGGAGTTGGCGACGCAGTTCAGCGCGACCCCGCCGGCCAGGGTGAGCGCGTCGCCCCCGGCCGTGCGGTGCAGCCAGTGCACGAGGTCGAGGAGGGTCTCCTCCAGGACGGCCTGGGTGCTGGCCGCGAGGTCAGCGTGGTCCCGGGTCCAGGGCTCGCCCGGCGCGCGGGCCGGTGCGAGGGCGGCCCAGTCGACGCCGTGGGCGCGGAAGCCGCCGTCGCCGGTGGCATGGACGTGCCGGCGCAGTTCGGGCAGGAAGCGGGGCGTGCCGTAGGAGGCGAGGGCCATGACCTTGTACTCGTCGCTGCTGCGCAGGAAGCCGAGGTGGGCGGTGAGTTCCTCGTAGACCAGGCCGAGGGAGTGCGGCAGCCGCTGCGCGGCGAGCGTGTCGAGTTTGCCGTCGCGGTAGCGGCCGGCCAGGTGGCTGGCGCATTCGCCCCGGCCGTCGAGGACGAGGACCGCGCTGTCCGGGTACGGCGAGGCCGGTCCGGCGGAGGCGGCGTGCGCCACGTGGTGGGGGACGTGCGCGACCCGGTCGGGGTCGAGGCCGGGCAGCGCCTCGGCGAGGAACTCGGGGGCGCGGCGCGCGTACTCCAGGCGCAGCGCGTCCCAGGGGTCGTGCAGGCCCATCTCGGCGGCCGGGCGGGCGAGCCGGGGGTCGAAGGAGTAGGCCACGGCGTCCAGCTCGACGGCCCGGACACCGCCGTGCTCCAGGCACCAGCGGGCCGACTGCTCGGGCAGTTCCCAGGCGGAGAACGGCACGGGTCGTTTGCCGTGCTTACGGCGGCTGAAGCGTTCCTCCTCCGCGGCGGCGACCACCCGCCCGTCGACGACGAGGGCGGCGGCGGGGTCGTGGAAGAGGGCGTTGATGCCGAGGATGCGCATGGCGTGACTCCGTCCGTCCCGGGTGGCTGGTGCGCGCCGTGGGATTCGCGGGTGCCAGCTGACGGCTGTCTCAAACACTTGGAGACAACTCGGGCACACTTCGGCCGAAAACGGGGCGAATTCTCACCGTCTGCGGTGCTGTGCCTACCATCGGTGAAGACTGCCGGTCAGGACCTACCGCCGGTGAACACTGCCGGTCAGGACCTACTGCCGGTGAAGACCGCCGCTCAGGCCGCCTCGGCCCGCGTGAACCAGCCGACGGTGCGCTCCAGCCCCTCCTCGAAGCCCACCCGGGGCGTCCAGCCGAGCCGCTCGCGGGCGAGGCTGGTGTCGGGGCGGCGCCGGGCGGGGTCGTCGACGGGGCGTTCGACGAAGCGGATGCGGGAGGCGGAGCCGGTCAGGTCGATCACCCGGCGGGCCAGCTCCAGCACGGTGATCTCCTCCTCGCCGCCGATGTTGACGGGCCCGGGCTCGGCGGAGGCGGCCAGGGCGAGGACACCCTCGACGGTGTCGTCGACGTAGCAGAGCGAGCGGGTCTGGCCACCGTCGCCGGCGACGGTCAGCGGGACGCCGTCGAGGGCCTGGGCGACGAAGGCGGGGACGGCGCGGCCGTCGCCGGTGCGCATCCGGGGGCCGTACGTGTTGAAGAGCCGGACGATGGCGGTGTCGGTGCCGCGCGCCCGGTGGTGGGCGCTGACCAGCGCTTCGGCGAAGCGCTTGGACTCGTCGTAGACGCTGCGGGGTCCGATCGGATTGACGTTGCCCCAGTAGTCCTCGCGCTGCGGGTGTTCGAGCGGGTCGCCGTAGACCTCGGAGGTGGAGGCGAGGACGAAGCGGGCGCCGTCGGCGTGGGCGCGCTCCAGGGCGTGGCGGGTGCCGATGCTGCCGGCGTCGAGTGTCTCCAGCGGCAGCCGCAGGTAGTCGGCGGGCGAGGCGGGGCAGGCGAAGTGCAGGACCAGGTCGAAGCGGTCGTGCAGGACCCGCCAGGCCGCCGGGTCGGTGACGTCGCCGAGCAGGAAGCGGAAGCTGTCGTGGCCTTCGAGGTCGGCGATGTTGGCGCGGGAGCCGGTGGCGAGGTTGTCGAGACAGACGACCGCGGCGCCGGCGTCGAGCAGCCGTTCGCACAGATGGGATCCGACGAATCCGGCACCGCCGGTCACCAGTGCCCGGCGCCAGGTGCGTTCGCTCATGGGTGGCCTCCTCGCTGTCGCCTCTCACTTACGTGTCGGCGCGAGTAACCCTGCACAGAGCTCACATGCCATCGCCTCATAGGCGCAGGTCAGCCACTATACAGCAGGCGTATAATCGCTATGTATAGTCGCGGCATGCCTTCTCTGATCACGAAGTTCGCGACCAGGTCGACCAGTCCGACCGGGCCACTCCAGCCGCCCAGAAAGATGCGCCGGCCGGGCCGTCGGTTCCACGCCCTGCGCACCGGCGCGGCCGCCGCCTGCCTGGCGCTCGCCCTGACCGGGTGCGGCGGCCTCGACTCCACCGCTCCGAGCGGCGTCCGCGCCGACGCCAAGCCCACCGCGCAGGGCCGCTTCGGCACGGTCGACTGCCGCGAGGCCAAGTGCATCGCGCTCACCTTCGACGCCGGGCCGGGCAAGCACACCGCCGGGCTGCTGGACATCCTGAAGGACAAGCAGGTCCCGGCGACCTTCTTCCTGCTGGGCAAGCGGCACATCGACACCTACCCGCAACTGGTCGTACGCATGGCCGACGAGGGCCACGAGGTGGCCAGCCACACCTGGACCCACCGCATCCTGACCGAACTCGAACCGGACGAGATACGCGAGGAGTTGCGGCGCCCCAACGAGGAGATAGAGCGCCTCACCGGCCGCCGCCCCACCCTGATGCGCCCGCCCCAGGGCCGTACGAACGACACCGTGCACCGGATCAGCAGCGAGCTGGGCCTGGCGGAGGTGCTGTGGACGGTGACCGCCAAGGACTACACGACGACCGACTCGGCCCTGATCCAGCGCCGCGTCCTCGACCAGGCCGACCGGGACGGCATCATCCTGCTGCACGACATCTACGACGGGACCGTGCCCGCCGTGCCCGGCATCATCGACGCCCTCAAGGCACGCGGCTACGTCTTCGTGACGGTCCCTCAGCTGCTGGCACCGGGGAAGGCCGAGCCCGGCGAGGTCTACCGCTGACGCGGATTCCCTACGATCACCCCGTGGTCATCTTCCATCTCGAACGCACGGCCCCGCTCCCCCTCGACGAGACCTGGCGCCGCCTCACCCACTGGCCTCGGCACGGCGACGTCATGCCGCTGACCCGGGTCCGCGTCCTCACCGCCCCGCCCACCCAGGAGGGCACCGAGTTCGTGGCCCGTTCGGGGATCGGGCCGCTCGCCTTCGACGACCGCATGGAGGTCACCGTCTGGCGTCCCCCGACGGACGGTGAACCGGGCCTGTGCCGCCTGGACAAGCGCGGCCGCCTGATCCGCGGCTGGGCGGAGATCGAGGTCCGCCCCGGCCCCGGCGGCCGCACCCGCGTCCTGTGGCGCGAGGACCTGCGCGTCCGCCTCCTGCCGTCCGCCGCCGACCCGCTCCTGGGGGCGGCGGCACGCTCGGTGTTCGGCCGGGCGGTGAACGCGCTGCTGCGCCGCCCCTGACGGTGCCTCAGCCCTTGTCGAGAAGGTCCATCAGTTCGGTGGCGTGGGCGAGGGAGGCGTCGACGCTGTGGGCCACGTACAGGGAGTCCACCGCGAAGTGGTCGACTCCGGTGCGCTCGTGAACCGCCTTGATCGTGTCGGCGACCTGCCGCGTCGTGGCGCCTGCGGCGATGTTGACCCGCAGGACGGTGTCGATCGCCGACGGGTCCCGGCCCGCCTCCCGTGCGAGGCGGTCGACGGTCGCGCGCTGCGCCACCAGGCCGTCGATGTCCACGTAGTCGGGGACGACGACCAGCGGCAGCCAGCCGTCACCGCGTTCGGCGACGCGGCGCAGCGCCCGCTCGGACAGGGCGCCGAGGTAGAACGGCGGGCGGGGGTCGCGGGCCGGCTTGAGCGGTGCGTGGTGCAGCGGCACGGAGAGCAACTCGCCGTGGTACTCGGCCGGGTCCGTGGTCCAGATGGCGTCGAGGGCGTCGAGGAGTTCGTTCATCCTGGCGCCCCGGCGGGTGAAGTCCAGGCCCGCCGCCTCGTACTCCTCCGGCGACCAGCCGATGCCGAAGCCGGGCAGCAGCCGGCCTCCGCTGATCAGGTCGATGCTGGTCAGCTGCCGGGCCAGCTGGACCGGCGGGTACAGCGGGGCGATCAGCACATGGGTGCCGAGCAGGACGTGTTCGGTGGCGCTCGCGGCGATGCCGAGCAGGACGAACGGGTCGGCGGCCGCGTTGAGTTCCGCGGGAATGGTGGTGCCCTGCCCGCCGTAGCCGATCTTCGGACGGACGGCGGCCAGGTTGCGGTCGCTCACCCACAGACTCGCGGCGCCCGCCTTCTCGGCCTCCTGTGCGAACTCGGCGACCCGGGCCATGCCCGATGCCTGCCGGTGGAACTGCGGGAGGGCGAAACCGATCTTCACGGATCGTTCCTTACCGGATGGCTGCCGGGACCCGGCGGCCGGATCGGTGCGTCGTCGCCACAACTACTGGCCGGGCTCTCGGTCAGCCGCCCCAATTGGCTTAGCGGACACAGCAGTTGAGGCGCACCCCGGCGACCGTACCACCGAGCGGCGCCACCTCCGGCGACGCTCCTAGGCCACCGACCCGATCCGCCCCGCGGGCCGCTCCCCCGGGTCGTGGTGGATCGGGGTGTGCGCGCCGGTGAGGGAGACGCCGCTGCCGCCGCGGCGGTTGGCGATGATCTCCGCGGCGATGGACAGGGCCGTCTCCTCGGGTGTGCGGGCGCCGAGGTCGAGGCCGATGGGGGAGCGCAGGCGGGCCAGTTCCAGGTCGGTGACGCCGACGTCGCGCAGGCGGGCGTTGCGCTCGAGGTGGGTGCGGCGGGAGCCCATGGCGCCGACGTAGGCGACCGGCAGGCGCAGGGCGAGCTGGAGCAGGGGTACGTCGAACTTCGCGTCGTGGGTGAGCACGCACAGGACGGTCCGGGGGTCGACGTCCGTGCGCCGGAGGTACTCGTGGGGCCACTCGACGACGATCTCGTCGGCCTCGGGGAAGCGGGCCTTCGTCGCGAAGACGGGGCGGGCGTCGCACACCGTCACGTGGTAGCCGAGGAACTTGCCGACCCGCACCAGTGCCGACGCGAAGTCGATCGCGCCGAAGACGATCATGCGGGGCGGGGGGACGGAGGACTCGACGAGGAGGGTGAGCGGGGCGCCGCAGCGGGAGCCTTCTGCGCCGATCTCCAGGGTGCCGGTGCGGCCCGCGTCCAGGAAGGCGGCCGTCTCGCCGACCACCGTGCGGTCCAGCTCCGGGTGTCCGCCGAAGCCGCCCTCGTGCGAGCCGTCGGGGCGGACGAGCACGGCCCGGCCGAGGAGGTCCCGCGGCCCGGTGACGATCCGGGCCAGCGCCGCCGCCTCGCCGCGCGCGGCGGCCGCCAGCGCGGCGGCGGCCACCGGCCGGGCGGGGTCGCCCGCCCGGACCGGGGTGACGAGTACGTCGATGACGCCGCCGCAGGTCAGGCCGACGGCGAAGGCGTCGTCGTCGCTGTAGCCGAAGCGTTCGAGGACGATGTCGCCGTCCTGCAGCGCCTGCTGGCACAGTGCGTACACCGCGCCCTCGACGCACCCGCCGGAGACCGAGCCGACCGCCGTGCCGTCGGCGTCCACCGCGAGGGCGGCGCCCGGCTGGCGGGGCGCGCTGCCGCCGACGGCCACCACGGTGGCGACGGCGAAGTCACGGCCCTGCTCGACCCACCGGTTCAGTTCCTCGGCGATGTCCAACATCTCTCGGTCTCCTTGAGCAACGGGTGCGTGCGGGGGACGGCTAGTGGACGCCCAGCCAGCCCTCGATCGGGTCGAGGGCGAAGAACACCAGGAAGATCGCGGTCAGGGCCCACATGAACGCCCCTATCTCCCGCGCCTTGCCCTGCGCGGCCTTGATGGCCACGTAGGAGATGACACCGGCCGCGACACCCGCCGTGATCGAGTAGGTGAACGGCATGATCACGACGGTGAGGAACACCGGGATCGCGGTGGCCCGGTCCGCCCAGTCGACATGCCGGGCGTTCATCATCATCATCGCACCGATGACGACCAGCGCGGCTGCCGCGACCTCGCCGGGCACGATCGCGGTCAGCGGGGTGAAGAACAGACAGGCCGCGAAGAAGAGGCCGGTGACGACCGAGGACAGTCCGGTACGGGCACCTTCACCGACGCCCGTCGCCGACTCCACGAACACGGTCTGGCCGGACGCGCCCGACACACCGCCGATCGCACCGCCCGCGCCGTCGATGAACAGCGCCTTCGACAGGCCCGGCATCCGGCCCTTGTCGTCGGCGAGCCCGGCCTCGGTGCCGACGCCGATGATGGTCGCCATCGCGTCGAAGAAGCCGGCGAGGACGAGCGTGAAGACGATCATGCCGACGGTCATCGCGCCGACCTCGCCCCAGCCGCCGAACTCGACCTGCCCGAAGATCGAGAAGTCCGGCATGGACACCGCGCTGCCGTGCAGCTCGGGGGCGCCGCCGGCCCACTGCTCGGCGTCGATGACGTCCAGCGCGTTGAGCAGGACGGCGAGCAGGGTGCCGCCGACGATGCCGATCAGGATCGCGCCGGGGATGCCGCGGGCCTGGAGCATGAAGACGGCGAGCAGGGTGACCGCGAAGAGCAGCACCGGCCAGCCGGCCAGCTCACCGGCCGGGCCCAGGGTGACGGGGGTGCCCTCGCCCTTGTGCACGAAGCCGGCCTTGTAGAAGCCGATCAGGGCGACGAACAGGCCGATGCCCATGGTGATGGCGTGCTTGAGCGCGAGCGGGATCGCGTTCATGATCATCTCGCGTAGGCCGGTGACGACCAGCAGCATGATGACCACGCCGTACATCACGCACATGCCCATGGCCTGCGGCCAGGTCATCTGCGGGGCGACCTGCGAGGCGAGCACGCCGGAGACGGAGAGGCCGGCGGCGAGGGCGAGCGGCACCTTGCCGAAGAAGCCCATCAGCAGCGTGCTGGCGGCCGCGGCGAGCGCGGTGGCGGTGATCAGGGCCTTCTGTCCGAGGGTCGTCCCCGCCGCGTCCTCGCCGGACAGGATCAGCGGGTTGAGCAGCAGGATGTACGCCATCGCCATGAAGGTGGTGACGCCGCCGCGCACCTCGCGGGCGACCGTGGATCCGCGACGGGAGATGTGGAAGTACCGGTCGAGCCAGGATCTGCCGGCCGGGACGCGGGAGCCTTCGCCCGCGTCGTCGGCTGTGCTCCTCGGCTCAAGGGACTGCTGGGTCATGTGGGCCTACTCCCAAGGTTCAAAGGGGCACCCGCACCGGCCACCGTGATGGCTGCGGGATTTGGGAAGGTGCTTCGGCCGCACGACCCGGGGGACGGCCCGAGACGAACGATCGTGAGTGCTCCGGGCGGCGCGGAGTGTGTGACGTTCCGTGCGCCGCCCGGAGGGTCTGTCAGGCGGTTCCGGTCAGGTGCTCGGGTCGCACCGGGGTGCGGTCGAGCTCCAGTCCGGTCGCGTCGCGGATGGCGGCCAGGACCGCCGGTGTGGACGACAGGGTCGGCGCCTCGCCGACGCCGCGCAGCCCGTACGGGGCGTGCTCGTCGGCGAGTTCGAGCACGTCGACGGGGATGGTCGGCGTGTCGAGGATGGTGGGGATCAGGTAGTCCGTGAAGGAGGGGTTCTTCACCTTCGCGGTCTTCGGGTCGATGACGATCTCCTCCATCACCGCCACGCCCAGGCCCTGGGTCGTGCCGCCCTGGATCTGGCCGACGACGGAGAGCGGGTTGAGCGCCTTGCCGACGTCCTGGGCACAGGCCAGCTCGATGACCTTGACGAGGCCGAGCTCGGTGTCGACCTCGACGACGGCGCGGTGCGCGGCGAAGGAGTACTGGACGTGGCCGTTGCCCTGGCCGGTGCGCAGGTCGAAGGGCTCGGTGGGACGGTGCCGCCACTCGGCCTCGACCTCGACGCTCTCGTCCTCCAGGACGTCCACCAGGTCGGCGAGGACCTCGCCGCCGTCGGTGACGACCTTGCCGCCCTCCAGCAGCAGCTCCGCCGTGGCCCAGGCCGGGTGGTGGGAGCCGAACCTGCGGCGGCCGATCTCCAGGACCTTCTCGCGGACCAGCTCGCAGGAGTTCCTGACGGCGCCGCCGGTGACGTAGGTCTGCCGGGAGGCCGACGTGGAACCGGCGCTGCCCACCCGGGTGTCCGCCGGGTGGATGGTCACCTGGGTGACACCCAGCTCGGTGCGGGCGATCTGCGCGTGGACGGTGACACCGCCCTGGCCGACCTCCGCCATCGCGGTGTGCACGGTGGCGACGGGCCGGCCGGCGATGACCTCCATGCGCACCCTCGCGGTGGAGTAGTCGTCGAAGCCCTCGGAGAAGCCCACGTTCTTGATGCCGACCGCGTAGCCGACACCGCGTACGACGCCCTCGCCGTGGGTGGTGTTGGACAGACCGCCGGGCAGCTGCCGTACGTCGGCGCCCTCGCTGGACTCCCACTGGCGCTCCGGCGGCATCGGCATCGCCTTGACGCGGCGCAGGAGTTCGGCGACCGGCGCCGGGGAGTCGACCGGCTGCCCGGTCGGCATGATGGTCCCCTGCTCCATCGCGTTGCGCTGCCGGAACTCCACCGGGTCCATGCCCAGTTGCTTCGCGATCTTGTCCATCTGCGCCTCGTAGGCGAAGCACGCCTGGACCGCGCCGAATCCGCGCATGGCGCCGCAGGGCGGGTTGTTGGTGTAGAGGGCGAGCGCCTCGATCTCGACGTCGTCGACGACGTACGGGCCGATGCCCAGCGAGGCGGCGTTGCCGACGACGGCCGGGGAGGCGGAGGCGTAGGCGCCGCCGTCCAGGACGATCCGGCACTTCACATGGGTGAGCTTGCCGTCCTTCGTGGCGCCGTGCTCGTAGTGCAGCCGGGCGGGGTGGCGGTGGACGTGCCCGAAGAACGACTCGAAGCGGTTGTAGACGATCTTGACGGGTTTGCCCGTGCGCAGGGCCAGCAGGCAGGCGTGGATCTGCATCGACAGGTCCTCCCGCCCGCCGAAGGCGCCGCCGACTCCGGCCAGCGTCATCCGCACCTTCTCCTCGGGCAGGCCGAGGACCGGGGCGATCTGGCGCAGGTCGCTGTGCAGCCACTGGGTGGCGATGTAGAGGTGGACGCCGCCGTCCTCCTCCGGCACCGCGAGGCCGGACTCGGGGCCGAGGAACGCCTGGTCCTGCATGCCGAAGGTGTACTCGCCCGTGACGATCACGTCGGCGCGTTCCCGAGCCGCCGCCACGTCACCGCGCACGATCGGCTGGCGGTGCACGATGTTGGGGTGCGGGACGTGGCCGCTGTGGTGGTCGTCGCGGTGCTCGTGGACGAGGATCGCGTCCGGGGCGGTCGCGGACGCCTCGTCGGTGACGACCGGCAGTTCGCGGTACTCCACCTTGATCTTGGCGGCGGCGCGGCGGGCGGTCTCCGGGTGGTCGGCGGCGACGATCGCGACCGGCTCGCCGTGGTGGCGGACCTTGCCGTGGGCGAGGACCGGGGTGTCCTGGATCTCCAGGCCGTAGTTCTTCACCTCGGTCGGCAGGTCGTCGTACGTCATGACGGCGTGGACGCCGGGCAGGGCGAGGGCCTCGCCGGTGTCGATGGACACGATCTCGGCGTGCGCGACGGTCGAGCGGAGGATCTGGCCCCACAGCATGTCCTCGTGCCACATGTCGGACGAGTACGCGAACTCGCCGGTGACCTTGAGGGTGCCGTCGGGACGGAGGGTGGACTCGCCGATGCCGCCCCTGGTCTGCGAGCCCTGGGTGATCTGGGTGGGGGTGCCGTTGGGAGAAGACATCGTCAGACCGCCTCTCCCTGCCGGGCGGCCGCGAGGCGGACCGCGTCCATGATCTTCTCGTAGCCGGTGCAGCGGCACAGGTTGCCCGACAGTGCCTCGCGGATGTCCGCGTCGGTCGGGTTCGGGTTGCGCTCCAGCATCTCGTCGGCCGCGACCAGCAGGCCGGGCGTGCAGAAGCCGCACTGGACGGCGCCGGCGTCGATGAACGCCTGCTGGATGGGGGAGAGCGTCGCACGCGGGGAGGGGCTGCCCTCGCCGGTCCGGGAGTCGGTCCCCTTGGCCTGCCACTGCTTGGCCTCGTCGAGCGTGGTCCCGCAAGAGGATCCGCACGCGCGCTCCTTGGCGTACTCCGCCAGCCCCTCCACGGTGACGACCTCACGGCCCTCCACCTGACCGGCGGCGACCAGACACGCACACACCGGGACGCCGTCCAGCCGGACCGTGCACGACCCGCACTCGCCCTGCTCGCACGCGTTCTTGGAGCCGGGCAGCCCGAGGCGCTCCCGCAGGACGTACAGCAGGGACTCGCCCTCCCAGACGTCGTCGGCTTCCTGCGGGCGTCCGTTGACGGTGAAGTTCACACGCATTACGCAGCTCCCTCCGAAGCGCGGCGGGCGCCGCGGTACGACTCCCAGGTCCAGGTCAGCGTGCGGCGGGCCATGACGCCGACCGCGTGGCGGCGGTAGCTCGCGGTGCCCCGGACGTCGTCGATCGGGTTGCAGGCGGCCGCGCACAGGTCCGCGAACTGCTTGGCGACCGACGGGGTGATGATCTCGCCGTTGTCCCAGAAGCCGCCCTCCTCCAGCGCGGCGTTCAGGAAGTCCTCGGCGGCCTTCGCCCGGACGGGCGTCGGGGCGGCGGAGCCGATGCCGGTACGGACCGTGCGCGACGAGGGGTGCAGTGCGAGCCCGAAGGCGCACACCGCGATGACCATGGCGTTGCGGGTGCCCACCTTGGAGTACTGCTGCGGCCCGTCGGCCTTCTCGATGTGCACGGCGCGGATCAGCTCGTCGGCGGCGAGCGCGTTGCGCTTGACGCCGGTGTAGAAGTCGTCGATGGGGATACGACGGCTGCCGCGCACCGACTCGACCTCGACCTCGGCGCCCGCCGCGAGCAGGGCGGGGTGGGCGTCGCCGGCCGGGGAGGCGGTGCCGAGGTTGCCGCCGACGCCGCCGCGGTTGCGGATCTGCGGGGAGGCCACGGTGTGCGAGGCGAGCGCCAGGCCCGGGAGCTCGGCGCGCAGGTGCTCCATGATCTTCGTGTAGGGGACGGAGGCGCCGAGCCGCACGCTGTCCTCGCCGACCTCCCACTCGTAGAGGTCGCCGA
This sequence comes from Streptomyces sp. NPDC018693, assembly GCF_044391385.1. NCBI lineage: Bacteria > Bacillati > Actinomycetota > Actinomycetes > Kitasatosporales > Streptomycetaceae > Streptomyces > Streptomyces sp. NPDC018693. The sequence goes on from NZ_JBIRZZ010000004.1 coordinate 349,828, forward strand.
CGCGGTTCAGGTCGAGCAGGTACTCGGGCCGCCGGTGGTCGAAGTTGATCTCGACCATCACGTCGGTGCCACCCGCAATCGGCACAGCGGTGGGGTGCTCGGCCTTCGCGGCGAGCGCCTCCTGCCAGCTGGCGGGGCGAAGGAAGTCCATGACCGGCTCTCTTCTTGGTCTCGTGGGTCGTACGGATCGAGCCAGATCTGGTGCGGCGGGCCCGGCTCGTTCATCTGGTGTTCACGCGGAGTGGAGCCAGTACACAGCGCCGTACTCCAGCGGGGTCAGTCACCGAAACCATGAAGGAGTTGGCTGGCCAACGAGGTCATCTTGTAGATTCGTATGAACGGAGGCCATCGGAAACCTCCCTGTTGTCCTGTGGAAACGTAGGAAACATCCAGGCAGGCGAAGAGTGCAGCTCACGGCCGCTCCGTCCGGCGGCCGGGGCCCCCTCCGACCGGGCCCCGTGCCCTGACTCCCCTCACCCTTCATCGTAGGTTTCGAGACAAAGAACGGCGGCGACGAGAATGCGGCTGCGCGCACTGCTGGACACCGACGCGCTGGGGCTGCGGCTGCTCGGCGGCGAGGACGAGCTGGACCGCACCGTGCGCGGTGTGATGACGACGGACCTGCGGGACCCCAGCCGCTATCTGTCCGGCGGTGAGCTGGTCCTCACGGGCCTGGCGTGGCGCCGGGACGCCGACGACTCCGAGCCCTTCGTACGGCTCCTGGTGCAGGCCGGGGTGGCCGCGCTGGCGGCCGGCGAGGCCGAGCTCGGGGATGTGCCCGACGACCTGGCGGTGGCCTGCGCCCGGCACCGGCTGCCGCTGTTCGCGGTGCACGAGTCGGTGGCGTTCGCGACGATCACCGAGCATGTCGTACGGCAGGTCAGCGGCGAGCGCGCCGGGGACCTCGCGGCGGTCGTGGACCGGCACCGGCGGATGATGACCTCGGGTCCGGCGGGCGGCGGCCCGGACGTGGTCCTGGACCTGCTCGGCTCCGACCTGGACCTGCGCGCCTGGGTGCTGTCCCCCACCGGCCGGCTGATCGCGGGCCCCAGGACGGCGGGCCCCGGCCTGCCCGCCGACGTGTGCGCCCGGCTCACGGCGGAGCACCTGTCGGCGGTGCGCACGGGCCGCAGGGACCCGTACCGGGTCGTCGTGGGCACCTCGACGTACTCGCTGTTCCCGGTCCGCAGCGGCGGCCGCAACCCGCAGGCCGCGCGGGACGTCCGCGAGAGCGCGCTGTCGGACTGGCTGCTGGCCGTCGAGGCGGACGCCGGGGACTGGGCGGAGGAGCGCCTGGACCTGCTGCAGGGCGTCACCCAGCTGATCGCGGTCGAACGCGACCGCCGCGACGCGGCCCGCACGGTCCGCCGCCGCCTCGCCCAGGAGGTCCTGGAGCTGGTCCAGACGGGCGCGGCCCCCGCCGAGATCGCGGCCAGGCTGCGGGTGGCGGCGCCGGTGCTGCTGCCGGGCCTGGGCGCAGCCCCGCACTGGCAGGTGGTCGTGGCCCGCGTCGAATGGGAGGACGGGGAGGCGGAGGCCGGCCCGGTGGCCCAGTCCCTCCTGGAGGAGATCCTGGTCGACCCCCGGTCCACCGGCCCCGACCCCTCCGACCGGATCGCCGTCGCCCACTCCGGCGAGGAGGCGATCGCACTGGTCCCGCTGCCCGCGGTGACGAGCGAGCACGACGGCTCCGAGACCGGCGTCCTCGCCGACGCCCTGCTGGCTGCCGTACGGGACCCGCTGTCGGCGGGCCTCGACGGCGACGGCCGGGTCACGCTGGGCGTGAGCGCGGCCGTGCACTCTGCGGAGGGGCTGCGCGGGGCGCTGGAGGAGGCACGGCACGCCCGCCGGGTGGCCGCCGCCCGCCAGGGCCGGGTCTGCGCCGCCGGCCACCAGGAACTGGCCTCCCACGTCCTCCTGCTGCCCTTCGTCCCCGACGACGTCCGCCGCGCCTTCACCGCCCGCCTCCTGGACCCGCTGCGGGACTACGACCGCCGCCACCGCGCCGAACTGATCCCCACCCTGGAGGCGTTCCTCGACTGCGACGGCTCCTGGACGCGCTGCGCCACCCGGCTCCACCTGCACGTCAACACACTGCGCTACCGCGTGGGCCGCATCGAGCAGTTGACGGGCCGGGACCTCTCCCGCCTGGAGGACAAGCTCGACTTCTTCCTGGCGCTGCGCATGAGCTGAAAGCTGTGCGGACCCGCCGTCCCACGACACAGTCCCACGACTTTGTGAAAAATTTCACCCATACCCTTGGCCGGGACCGCCGATTCGTGCTGAGATGCGGCCACCACTCAAGAGCTCAATGGTGCGCTATGGGGAGGGCAATGTGGCGGAGTCCGCCATGTCTGGTACGGGAACGACCCCTGGTGACGATCCGCTCCAGACCGCGGTGTGGCGGCTGCGCTCGCGGGCCTGCTGGGTGGACGCGGCCGCCCTGCTCCCGGGGAACACCGCCCCGGCCGCCCTGCAACGGGCGGCGCTGCTCGTCGAGCGGTGCCTCTACACCGAACAGGGCTGGCCGGACGCGGAGGACGCGCTGCGTACGGCGGAGGCGCTGGCGCACACCGACGAGGAGCGCGGCGCGGCCGCTTGTGAACGCGGGTACTTGGCGTACGCCGCCACCCTGCTCGGCGTACGCGACCGGGCCGACGAGGCGCGGGCCGCGCTGGGCCGCGCGGCGGCGCTGATCCCGCCGGGCGCGGCGGGCCGGGCGCTGCTGGACTTCCGGAGGGGACTGGTCGCCCAGAACCTCGCCGAGGTCCCCCAGGCCGCGCGCGCCGCCTTCCACCGCGCCCATGCGGGCGCCACCGCCCACGGCGATCTGCTGCTGCTCTCCTTCACCTGGCGCCATCTCGCCGGACTCGCCCTGCGAGAGGGCGAGCTGGCCGAGGCCCGGCACGGCTTCGCCGAATCCCTCAGGATCCGCGAGGAGTTGGGCTACCTGGTGGGCACGGCCCCGGCGCTGGTGTCCCTGGCGGACGCGGAGACCGAGCCGGAGGCGTCGAGGCTACGGGAGGAGGCGCGGCGGCTGTTCCGGCTGCTGGGGGGTGTTCCTACGTGGTTGGCGGGGCAGTTGGCGGAAGCGGCATGAGCATTGGCCCGTCCGGCGATTGAGGACGAGGCCGCTCAAGGGTCGGTGGGGGGTGGGGGGGGGGGGGGGCCGCCCCCCCCCCCCCCCCCCCCCCCCCCCCCCCCCCCCCCCCCCCCCCCCCCCCCAC
>NZ_JBIRZZ010000004.1:353062-485931 GCF_044391385.1 Streptomyces sp. NPDC018693
TGGGGGCGCGGCCCCCAGACCCCCCACCGCGACCCCACTCAGCCCGCGCAGCCGAAGTGCCCCCGCACCAGCGCCTGCACCAACTCCAGGTCCCCGAGGACCAACGCGTCCAACAACGCCACATGCTCCGCCGCGTCAGCGACGGCCGCCGGCCCCCCGACCAACGGCCACTGGGCCCGCCGGTGCAGATCATCCACGATCCGCACCAGTTGCTCATTGCCCGCAAGAGTCAGCACAGCCCGATGAAACGCCCGGTCGGACTCGGCGTAGGTGACCCGGCACCCGGACCCCGCCGCCCGCACCGTCGCCTCCGCGAGCGGCCGCAGCTCGGCCCACCGCTCGGCCGGCACCGTGCGGGCGAGCCGCAGCATCACCGGCACCTCGATCAGCGCCCGCACCTCGGCCAGCTCCGCCAGCTCGCGCGCCCCGCGCTCGACGATCCGGAAACCCCGGTTGGGCACGACCTCGACGGCGCCTTCGAGGGCGAGCTGCTGCATGGCCTCCCGCACCGGCGTCGCCGAGACCCCGAAGCGCTCCCCGAGCACCGGTGCCGAGTAGACCTCGCCGGGCGCCAGCTCCCCGGCGACCAGCGCGGTGCGCAGCGCGTCGAGGATCTGCCCGCGCACGGAGGAGCGCTGCACGACGGGCCGGGGCGCGGGGATCGGCGTCTCGCTGTGGGTGTGCTCACCCCGGGCGGCACCGACGTCGCTCTCCCGCGCCCGGCGGTCACGGCCGACGTCGACCGCCCCCGGCTGGGCCGGTACCCGCGCCTCGCGGCGCAGGGCCCCCGTCTCGGCGGAGCCGTGCGTGCCCTGTTTCACGGGGTCCTCCTCGGGCTCCGGGCTTGTCGGTACTTGGGGTCATTTAACGGCCGGTTGTTACTCATCCGTCAAGCACCTTAGGCGCAGTGGCTCTCAGTTCAAATCGGGACCTTATTCGATAAGGTAAGCCTTACCTACAATCGACTCCGAAACGGTGGTCCCCGGCATGCCGCTGCCCGCATCACCCCTGTCGGCCGCGTACGCCCGGCTCTCGGAGGTGTACCCGGGCCTGACCGTACGGCAGCTGGGGGCGGCCGAACCGGCGCCCCGGGGTGGCGGCTGGCTCTCGGCGGCCTCCCTCGCGCAGGGCGGCACCGCCCTCGACGCCCACCTCGCCCGGGACGACGCCCAGGTCCTGCGCGACTACGGACAGCGGGCCCGCCCCGACGTGATCGCGACCTTCGGACTGCACCGTTACTCCTGGGCCGCCTGCCTGCTGATCACCGTTCCCTGGTTCCTGCACCGCCGGGTGCCGCGCCTCCCCGTGACGCATGTCTCGTACGACCGCACGGACGGAGGCATGCGCCTGGCGATCCGTCCGCCCGCCTCGCTCGCCTGCCCGGCGACCCGGCGGCAGCACTGCCCGGCGCCCGGGTGGTCGCGGACGAGGACGCGCTGCGGGCTCAGGTGCGCGCGGCGGTCGCCGAGCACCACGAACCGCTCCTCGCCGCCTTCGGCCCGCGCACGCGACGCCGCGGACGCGCCCTGTGGGGCTTGGTGACGGACGACGTCGTCGAGGGCCTCCACCACGTCGCCGAGCTGCTCGGCGAGCCGGGCCGGGCCCGCCGCGAGCTGGAACTGCTGCTGCCGGGCACCACCCGGCCGTACGTCGGCACACCGGCCTTCCGCGAGCTGACCGGACCGGGCGGGGAGGCGCTGACCACCCGCGACCGGGCGAGTTGTTGCATGTTCTACACCGTGCGCCCCTCGGACACCTGCGCGACCTGTCCGCGCACCTGTGACTCCGACAGGGTTGCCAAGCTCACCGCCGCCGCCGTGAGTTGAGACCCTCTCAGGCGTCCCCCCGGAAACGGGGCACGACCTCGCGTCCCGTAAGATCGTCGGTCGACGGGACTCCCCCGCGGTTACAGGTGATTCACAACTTCCTCACTTGTCGCAGGAACTTTCCGTGGAACCATCCGTACGGGTAGTCTTATTCGAACTCAACTCCCGCCCCTCAAGCGGCAGTTCGAGCAGAACGTCGCCCTGGGCATCCCCTTGCACCTCCTTGGCGGCCTCTTGCCCCGAAACCCCCATGAGGGCCGGCGGGATTGGGCCACTATGGCGGGCGTTACGCCCTATCCCAATGCAAGGGACCCCAGATGAGACTGACCGACATATCGCTGAACTGGCTGCTTCCGGGCGCCGTACTGCTCCTGGGCATGCTGGCGGCGGTGGCGGTGCTCGCGCGCAGCAAGCGGTCCGGGGAGCACGCCAAGACCGAGGACTCGTGGGAGCGCAGCGAGGAGCGCCGCCGCCGCAAGGAAGCGATATACGGCACCGCCTCCTATGTGCTGCTGTTCTGCTGTGCGGCCGTCGCCGCCGCGCTCTCCTTCCACGGCCTGGTCGGCTTCGGCGAACAGAACCTGGGCCTCTCCAACGGCTGGCAGTACCTGGTGCCGTTCGGCCTGGACGGGGCGGCCATGTTCTGTTCCGTGCTCGCGGTGCGCGAGGCCAGCCACGGTGACGCGGCGCTCGGCTCCCGCATACTCGTGTGGACCTTCGCGGCCGCGGCCGCCTGGTTCAACTGGGTGCACGCGCCCCGCGGCCTGGGCCACGACGGCGCCCCGCACTTCTTCGCCGGCATGTCGCTGTCGGCGGCCGTGCTGTTCGACCGGGCGCTGAAGCAGACCCGCCGGGCCGCGCTGCGCGAGCAGGGTCTGGTGCCGCGCCCGCTGCCGCAGATCCGCATCGTGCGCTGGCTGCGGGCCCCCCGCGAGACCTACAAGGCATGGTCGCTCATGCTCCTGGAGGGTGTGCGCAGCCTGGACGAGGCCGTCGAGGAGGTCCGCGAGGACAAGCGCCAGAAGGAGGAGAGCCGACTGCGCCGCCGCGACCAGCAGCGCATGGAGCGCGCCCAGCTCAAGGCGATCAGCCGGGGCCACCGCGGGCTCATCGGCCGAGGCGGCCGCCAGATGGAGATGGCCGCCATGGAGCGGGCCGGTGCCGAGCGGGTCTCCGCGGAGCCTGCCATATCGGCGGAGCAGCTGCCCGTGCGCGCGCGACCCTCGCTGCAGCCCGTCCGCAGCGGTTCTGACCCGGTCACCGTCGACCTCACCGCGGAGGACGACACAATGGCCCTGCCGCGACTCGACTCCCTTGAGCGCAAGCTCAAGGACCTGGAGCAGCAGTTCGGCTAGACCGGACCGGGCACGACACACGACGGAGGGGGCGTGGCCTTGCGGGCCACGCCCCCTCCCGTTCGTCGTCCCGGTGGTCCTCCCCCGTCAGGCGGCGGCGTCCGCGCCGCCGAGCTCGAACCACACCGCCTTCCCGACCCCGTGCGGGCACACGCCCCACGCGTCCGCGAGGGACTCCACGAGGACCAGGCCCCGGCCGTGCGTACCGTCGTCGGCGTTCGGTACGCGCAGCCGGGGCCTGTGGGCCACGAAGTCCCTGACTTCCACCCGCAGGCCGGCCGGGCCCAGCGTGGCGGTCAGGACCGCGTCGTGATCGGTGTGGACGAGCGCGTTGGTGACGAGCTCGCTGGTGAGCAGTTCCGCTATCTCGGACCCTTCCGGCCTCTCCCAGTGCCGCAGCAGCTCACGCACCGCCCGACGCGCCGCGGACACCTCCCGCAGGTCCGCCCGGCCGAGTCTGCGCCGCAGTTGGTGCGGCTGCGGCAGCCCCGGGGCCGTGTCGGTCGTGTCCTCGGCCGCTGACAACTGCCCGTTCGTCTGTGCGCGCGTCTGCGTACTCGTCGGTGTACTCGTCTTCGTACTCGCCTGTGCAGTCGTCTGTGCAGTCGTCTGTGCAGTCGCTTGTGCAGTCGTCTGCGCTCTCGGCTGTGCCGAGGTTGCCGCGATCGTCATGGGACCGCTGCCCCGTGCCTGCCTCTTCATGACCCCCGCCCGCGCGCCGATGTCGGTTCCCCTCCTGCTCGAACACGTTCACGGGGATGCTTGCCCGTTGGGCACCGGGCCAGTCATGTCGAATCGGCGACGACCAGGTGTTCGGCCATGTACGGGCGGCTCGGCACCGGTTCCCGGCGGCACACGCGGCCTGCTTCGGGAAGAGATGGGGCGGTTGATCCAGGACGGGGGACACGGGAACAGCCGCCCATCCTCGCGGGTGGGCGGCTGCGGTACGGCGGTCGCGCAAAGTTGGCCGGAATCCGACGGGCGGCGACCGGGCCGGTCAGTACAGCTTGTTGACGGCGGTGACGGTCGTCTTCTTGAACTCCTTCACCGGGGCGTGACGGAAGTCGCCCAACTGCCCCCAGTCGACGACGGTCACGGTGCGGCCGTCCCGACCGACGGAGAGCAGCCGGACATCGGTGGCGCCCCAGGAGGTCTCGGTGTGCAGCCCGTAGACGTGGGCGCCCTCCTCGACACGCACCCCGCCGAAGTCCCTGAACTCGGCCTCGACGTCCGGGTGGGCCCGCTCCATCCGCGCGGCGCACGAGCGGATGTCCTTGTTCAGGCGCGCGACCAGGGCCTTCGCCGCGCCCTCGCTGCGCAGGACGACGGAGACCTGCCGGGCGCCGGTGTCGAGGTCGGTACGGAAGGTGCGGTACCAGGTGCCGCCGCGACCCGGCAGGGCCTTGTTCAGGCAGACGTCCAGCTCGACCTCCTCCGGAACACCGGGGGTGACCTGGCCGGCCGTCCAGGACGAGGAGGAGTGCGGCGGAAGGTCGGCCGCGGAGAGGAAGCCGGGCGCCCGCGTGGCGGCGCTCGCGGGCGCGGCGAGCGCCGTGACCGCTGTGAGGCAGGCGGCGGCGAGAGCGGTGAGCGCGCCGGTTCGATTGCGCATGGACATGGGTGTCCCCCGTGAAGTGCGTGAAAGGTACGAATGCGTGAAAGACGTCACGTGACGCCGGAACGGCACCTCGGCGGGCGGTCGGCCCTGCCGTCCGGTGCGGCACGATGAGCATCGGCGGTCACCCGGGCACGGGGCAAGCCTCCGCACCCCGGTCGCCGCCATGGAACCATCCCGGGCCGTCTGACGTGCAGATATATGGAGTGCCTGGGATGCTGTCCCGGGCCGTCACGGGCCAGTACGAGCCGAAGGGCAGGCATATGCGGGGGTACGGTGTCGAGCGCTGACGAAGTGGCCGAGTTCGCGGCACTGCTGACGGAGCTGAAAGAACGCACCGACCGCAGCTACGGCGCCCTCGCCCGCCGCCTCCACATGAACGCCTCGACGCTGCACCGCTACTGCGCCGGGGAGACCGTCCCCCAGGACTTCGCCCCCGTGGAACGCTTCGCCGCGTTCTGCGGCGCCACCCCGACGGAACGCCACGAACTCCACCACCGCTGGCTCCTGGCGACAGCGGCACGCCGGCGGGAGCGGGCGACGGAAGCGCCGACGGGGGCGGCAGCGCCATCTGCTGCGGCGGCGACAGCGGGGCCGACGGCCGCACAGGGCGCGGCAACCGCTGAGACTCCGGCAGCCGTAGGAGAGGGGGCTGCTGGGGAGACACCCGCAGCCGCATCCGGGGCCACAGCGCCAGAGACACGGGCAGCCGCGCCTGAGCGGACAGCCCAAGAGACACCGGCAACCACACCGAAGGAAACACCCGCCGACACACCGCCAGCCCCGCCGACATCAGCAGCCGGCGGCACAGCGGCGGCCGCGCCCACGGCTTCACCCGAAGGCACACCGGCGTCCGCACCCACGCCGGAGGCCGCGGGCCCATCGACACCCACGTCCACGTCGGCAGCTGCGGGCACACCTGCGGCCGATTCCCGGCACCCGGCGCCGGTCCCGGCCCTTCCCCGCGTCTGGTACCGCCGTCGGCGGTCGGCCGTGCTGCTCGGGGTCGGCTGTGCCGTCCTCGCGGCGCTGGGCACGCTCTCCGCGCTGGCCGCCGGGCGGCCCTCGTCCCCGACCGCCGCCGGGCCCAGCGCGACCGCCGGGACGCCCTCAGGGACCGGGCTCCGGGCGACCCCCTCCGCGACGCCCACCCCGTCCGCCACGCCCTCCCCCACCCCGCCCACGGCCTCGCCCTCCCCGAGCGCGGACCGGTCGTCGTCCCCCGCGCCGAGCGTGACCCCGGCCACGGGGGCGCCGCCGCTCGCCCCCGTCCCCCTCACCTGGACCGCCGACTCCCACGCGTGGGCGCTGGGCTGCGGGCACGACTACGTCGTCGCCAAGCCGCCGGAGCACGTACCGGCACCCCCGCTCCCGCAGGACGCGGCGGTCTGGGCCCGGGCCCAGGGCGCGGTGCACGGCCGGGAGACCAACGTGGCGATCTCGGTGCAGGGCCGCAGCTCCACGGCGGTCGTCCTCACCGCGCTGCGCGTCAGGGTGGTGGGCCGCGGCGCTCCGGCCCAGGGCTCGGCGTACGCCATGGACCAGGGCTGCGGGGGCTCGATCAGCCCCCGTCACTTCGCCGTGGACCTGGACCAGGACCGCCCGGTCGCCCACTCGATCGCCGGCAGCGACGTGGACACCCCGATCCCGGCGGTGCGCATGCCCTACCGGGTGTCCGCCGAGGACGCGGAGGTGCTGCTGGTGACCGCCCGGACGGCCGGCTGCGACTGCTACTGGTACCTGGAGCTCGACTGGTCGTCCGAGGGCCGCACCGGCACGGTCCGCATCGACGACCAGGGCCGCCCGTTCCGTACGAGCGCCGTCGAAGGACTGCCCCGATACGTCTACGACACGCTGAACCGCGCCTGGCGCAACAACTGACGCACGGCAGGGGGCGACGGCAAGCGCGCTCAGGCGGTCGCGACGGGCTTGTCGCTCGGCCTGTCCTCCGGCGTCGCCCTGGACATCGTCTTCGGCCTGGGCATCGTCTTCGGCCTGCTCTTCGACGAGTTCGCCCTCTGCCTCGCCATCGGCCTGTGCGGGGTACGGCCCTTGGCGCGGCGTTCGGCTCGGTCCTCGGCCGGGACACGGGCGAGGGCACGGTCACCTGACGGGTACGGCCACCCGGGGCCGACGCGTTCACGCCTCCCAGACGGCCGCCGCCGTACGGTCGTCGGAGTAACCCTTGACCCGGACCTGGGTGTCGGCCAGGAACGCGGCCAGGCCGGGCGGGGCGGGGGCGGACCACCGTCCGGTGAGGTACTCCGACAGCTCCGGTTCGCCGCGCAGCGGCTCGGCGAGGCCGCCGGTGCACATCAGCAGCGTGTCCCCCGGCCGGGCCACCGAGGCACGGAAGCGGAAGGGCGCGTGGGGCGGCTCGGCGTACCCGTCGGCCTGCTCCCGGGCGTCGTCCCCCAGGACGGGTTCGATGTCCTGCCAGACGCCGTCCCGCAGCCGGAACAGTCCACCGGCGCCGACACCGAAGAACACGCGGGTGCGGCACTCGGGGTCGGCGGGCAGCAGCAGACAGCGCAGGGTGGCCGTGTACTCCTCGGGCTCCAGGCCCTGCTCGGCGGCGCCGGCCCGCAGTCGGCCCAGGCTGCGGTCGGTGAGCCGGTGCAGGCCCGACTTCAGGTCCCCGCGCCGTGCCGCCCGGATGTCCTCCGCCAGGCGCGCGTGGCTGCGGCCCACGGCCTGGGCGATCCACCCGCACGCCTCGGCGGCCGCCCGGTGCGCGCCGGCGGTGGCCCGGGCGCCGGTGGCCATCGCGACCAGCACCAGCGCGTGCTCGCCGCTGCCGAAGCGAGCCGTGAGCAGCGAGTCGCGGCGCGGCTCCCCCCGGTAGCGCGCGGAGTCCCCCCGCACGGACACCGCCCGCAGGGTGCACACGCCGTACCGGGCCCCGTCCAGCACGGTGTCGGCCACCAAGTCCGCCAGGTCGTCCGGCTCCGCGAGGGGAAGAGCCGTGGGCTCGGCTTCGTAGGTGGGCGGCCCGGAACCGACGTAGTCCCTGAGGACCGGCATCCGCGACCTTTCACCGACCGTGGCAGCGGGCAGATCACCCGGCCGGGGCGGGCTTCCGTCGAGCGTGTCGCCGCGCCGTGAGGGCGTCGCGTCGGGGGAGGTGCGGGCGGGCGGGACGGTGCCCTCAGGGGTGGGGGTCGGGTCGGGTGCGGGTCGGTCCGTACGGGGACCGCGCTGGGGTGTGCCGCTGCCGGGGCCTGTCCCCGTGCCCGGGGCTTCCCCGACCCCCGGGGACCAGGCGGTGGCCCCGTGCGGTCCGGGGGGCGGGCGCTCGGCGAACCCGGGTGGGAGCGGCCCGGGCGGGAAGGTGGTCGGCCCCTGGGGTGTCTCGGGCGGCGCTTCCCACGGCGCACGAGGCCGGTCCGGCGGCCGACTCTCCGGGCCGACGCCGTGCGCGGGTACGTCCGTCGACGGCTCCGCGTCCTCCGGCTCCCAGGGGTCCCACGCCGCCACCCACTCGGCACTGGCCGCGCTCCAGGACCGCGCGCCCTTCTCACCACCCGCGACGCCCGCGTCGCCCCCGCCCCGCTCCTCCCCCTCGGCCCCGTCGGCCCGCTCCGCGCCCACCGCGCCCACCACGGAGGCGAACCGGTCGTCCAGGGAATCGACGGCGGCCGTGGGGCCCGTGTCCTGGGTGGAGTCGTCGTACAGCTGCCCCCACCAGTCGTCCTCGTGACCGGTGGGCCTTCCCCCCTGCTGGCTCATGCCCGTAATTGTCCACGGCACGGGCCGTCGGAAAACGGGACATCAGGAAAATCCGGCACGCCACACGAGGGACGCACCGAACACCAGTTCAGTGAAGGTCGGAGGTCGCCGAACGGCTCCACCCCCCACGGGAGAGCCGTCCGGCGACATGGGTGACCCGGGCCCCGATCCCCTGTGCGCCCCTGCGCGACGGAACCCGGATCACGTTCCGGGGCGGGTGACCATGATCATGTGTCACCGCCGCGCCTCACCTTGGCAGAGTGACCGGCGGTACGGCGATGATGTGCGGTGGCGGGATCCCGCCATGACCGTTTCCCGCCACCCGGACGAGGGTTCGGACCGCGAAGCCACCGCAGGAGGACCACCCGGATGCTGGGCGCGATAGGGCTCGACGAGACGCAGGAGGCGGCGTACCGCGCGCTGGTGTCGGTGGGCGCCTGCGACGTACGGGATCTGGCGTGCCGCCTGTCGCTCGGCGAGCAGGACACCGAGCGCGCGCTGCGCCGCCTGGAACGGCAGGGCCTGGCCGCTCAGGCGTCGGGCCGGCCGGACCGCTGGGTCGCCGCTCCCCCGGGCGTCGCGCTGGGCGCCCTGCTCACCCAGCAGCGCCACGAGCTGGAGCAGGCCGAACTGACCGCCGCGCGGCTCGCCGAGGAGTACCGCGCGGCGGCCGCCGAGCCGGCGGTGCACGACCTGGTGGAGGTGGTCACCGGCGCGGCCGCGGTCTCCCAGCGCTTCCTGCAGATCCAGCTCGGCGCGAGCGACGAGGTGTGCGCGCTGGTCACCGGGACCCCGGTCGCGGTGACCGGCGGGGAGAACGACGCCGAGAAGCGGGCCACCGAGCGCGGGGTGCGCTACCGGGTGGTCATCGAGCGTGCGGTGCTGGACCAGCCGCACGGCATCAGCGAGCTGACTGCCGCGCTGGCCCGGGACGAACAGGTGCGGGTGGTGGACGAGGTGCCGACCAAGCTGGTCGTCGCCGACGGCGTCCTCGCCCTCGTACCGCTGACCGCCCGCTCCGCGGAGCCCGCCGCGCTGGTGGTGCACGCCAGCGGGCTGCTGGAGCTGCTGTCGGCTCTGTTCGAGTCGGTGTGGCGGCAGGCGCTGCCGCTGCGCCTGGGCCCGTACGGGGTCACGGAGCAGGGCCCCGACGCTCCGGACCCCGCCGACCTGGAGATCCTGTCGCTGCTGCTGGCCGGGCTGACCGACGAGAGCGTCGCCAAACAGCTGGAGCTGGGGGTGCGCACGGTCCAGCGCCGGGTGAAGCGGCTGATGGAGCTGACCGGTGTGTCGACCCGGCTGCAGTTGGGCTGGCACGCGCGCGAACGGGGCTGGGTGGCACGCGAGCCCTAGCGCCACGTACGCCACCACCTGCGGGTCACGCCCGACTCCGGCACCCTGGGCAGATGGGAGCGTGGGAACTCCTGCTGGTCGGCCTGGTCATCCTGCTGGGCCTGTGCGGTGTGCTGGTCCCCGGCGTGCCAGGGTCGTGGCTGGTGTGGTCCGGGGTGCTGTGGTGGGCTCTGAAGGACCCGGAAGCGATCGCCTGGCTGGTCCTGGTGTGCGCCACGGCCGCACTGCTCCTCTCCCAGGTGGTCCGCTGGGCCCTGCCGCCACGCCGGCTGCGGGAGATGCGTGCGAGCGGCGCCAATCCCCGTATGGGGGTGTACGCCGGCACCGGCACGCTCCTCGGCTTCGTCCTGATCCCCGTCGTCGGCGCGATCCCCGGCTTCATGGCCGGCGTCTACCTCTACGAACGCCTGCGCCTCGGCCGCCACGCCGAGGCCCGCGCGGCCCTGCGCACCCTGATGCGCTCAGGCGGCTCCAGCGTCCTCGCGGAACTGTTCACCTGCCTGCTGATCGCGGGCGCTTGGGTGGGGGCGGTGCTGTGGGGGTGACGCGGGTCGGGGCCGACACCGGTCGGAAGGCCACGTTCCGGTGAATCTCGCCGAACCACCACAACCTCAGCACCCCTCCGCACGTCACCTTCACGCCATTTTCACGCCATAGCCACGCGCACGTCAGGAAGACCATGAGTCAGCACCAGCCCGGATACGGACCGCCCCAGCCCCCGTGGGGCCCGACGCCGCCCCCGCAGAAGAGGCCCTCCGCCGGCAAGTTCATCGGCTTCGGCTGCCTCGGCGTCGTCGCCCTGTTCGTCGTCATCGCCGTCATCGGCGCGGTCGTCGGCAGTGATGACGACGGCGCCGAGAACACGGCCGCCACCGCCACCAGCAGCCCCAGCGACACGGGCGACGGCAAGAACAGCGCCTCCCCCACCCCCTCCGCCGCGGCGAGCACCGCGAAGAACGAGGACGACGACACCGCACGGCTGCCCGACATGAGGGGCAAGGGCCTGCAGTCCGCGCAGGACCAGGCCCAGGCCGCCGGGTTCTACCACCTGACCTCGCACGACGCGCTCGGGCGGGGGCGCATGCAGGTTCTCGACCGCAACTGGAAGGTCTGTTCACAGACTCCCGCGGCGGGCGACCGCCCCACGGACACGAAGGTCGACTTCGGGGCGGTCAAGCTGGAGGAGGACTGCCCGGCCGATGACCAGGGCACCGTGGCGGAGGCCGGCGCGACGATGCCCGACTTCGTGGGCAAGTCGGTCAAGGTTGCCCGCGCCGCGCTCGACTCCAGCACCTCGATCACCGTCACCGACGCCTCCGGCGACGACCGGTTCGTCATCGTCGAGTCCAACTGGCAGGTGTGCACCCAGGCGCCGAAGGCGGGCGCCGTGCTCGACGGGCAGCCGGTGACGTTCACGGCCGTGAAGTTCGACGAGTCCTGCTGACCGGCTCAAGGGCGCCCTCCAGCGTCAGCAGCCGTATCTTGCGGTCGAGGCCGGCGGCGTACCCGGTCAGTGAGCCGTCGGCGCCGATCACCCGGTGGCAGGGGCGCAGGATGAGCAGGGGGTTGGCGCCGATCGCGCCGCCGACGGCGCGTACGGCGGCGCGTGAGGCGTCGATCCGGGCCGCGATCTCGCCGTACGTCGTGGTCGCCCCGTACGGCACATCGTCGAGAGCGTCCCAGACGCGCTCCCGGAAGGGGGTCCCGGAGGCCCGTAGCGGCAGCCGGAACTCCTTCAGGTCACCGGCGAAGTAGGCGGCGAGCTGCTCGGCGGCGTCCCGGAAGGGCCCGGTGTCCTGTCGTCGGCCGTCCTCCACCACCCGCCCGCCCTTCTGCCCGGGCAGGGACAGGGAGGTCAGCGCGCCGTCGGCGTCGGCGGTGAGGAGGAGCGGCCCCAGGGGGCTGTCGAGCCGCGTCCAGTACGTCGGGGTCAGGTCGTGCATCACGGCTCCAGGGTCTCGGCCCGCAGGTGGTGCAGGGCGTAGGTGCGCCAGGGGCGCCAGCTGTCGGGGACATCCGCGCCGGGCGGCGCCACGTCGGGGTCGCCGAGGGCGCGGGCCCGGATCGCCGCGGCCGTACGGGCGTCCAGGCCGGGCAGGGCCAGCAGCGCCTGCTCGGCGTCGTCGCGGTCGGCGCCCGCGTCGAGCCGTACGGTGCCGTCGGCGAGGGCGGCGGTGAGCGCGCCCAGGGGACCGTCGGGTTGGGCCTCGGCGAGGGCGGCCGGCTCGGGGAAGAGGTGGGTGAGGCCGCCGCAGGGCGCGTCGAGCGCCTTGCCGCAGGCGCGCACCAGCCGCTCGGCGTCCGCCCGCCCCACCAGGGCGCGTACGGCGTACTCGTCGGCGTCGACGGCCCCGGGCGCGCGCAGCCCCGGCCGGGCGGCGACGAGCGGGGCGAGCCGCGGGTCGGCACCGAGCCGCTCCTCGACGGCGTACGGGTCGGCGTCGAGGTCGAACAGCCGGCGCAGCCGCTGGACGGCGGTGGTGAGGTCGCGGTGGTCGGTGAGGTGCAGCCGGGCGTCCAGCCAGCCGCCCTGGTGGGTGGCGGCACCGCCGGGGGTGCCGCCCGGGCGCTCGGCGACGGCGACGATCCCGGTTCCGTACGGCAGCCGCAGCGTCCGCCGGTAGCAGCGCCCGCCCGGCGGCCCCGACACCTCCTCGACCCCGGCGACCGCCTCGCTCTCCAGCAGGTCGAAGACGGCGGCCGCGTGATACGGCCCCCGGTGGGCGAGCCGCAGCGGGATCCCGGCCCTCGGCGTGGCCCTGCGGCGGGCCGGGCGCCCGCCGCCGGGCGCGGCGGCCCGCAGCTGGGTCGGCGTGGCCGCGTACACCTCCCGCATGGTGTCGTTGAACTGCCGCACGCTGGCGAACCCGGACGCGAACGCGATCTCGGTGATCGCCAGCTCGGTGGTCTGCAGCAGTACCCGCGCGGTGTGCGCCCGCTGGGCCCGCGCCAGGGCGACGGGCCCGGCGCCCAGTTCGGCGGTCAGCTGCCGCTGCACCTGGCGTGCGCTGTAACCGAGCCGGGCGGCCAGTCCGGCGACGCCCTCACGGTCGACGACCCCGTCGCCGATCAGCCGCATGGCGCGGGCCACGACGTCCGCGCGGACGTTCCACTCGGCCGAACCGGGCACCGCGTCCGGACGGCACCGCCGGCAGGCGCGGAAGCCCGAGCCCTGCGCGGCGGCGGCCGTCGCGAAGAACCGCACGTTGCGCCGCTTGGGCGTCACGGCGGGGCAGCTCGGCCGGCAGTAGATCCCGGTCGTCCGCACGGCGAAGAAGAACTCCCCGTCGAAGCGGGCGTCCCGGCTGCGGACGGCCTCGTACCTGGTGTCCTCGTCCATCACGGTTCCAGTGTTCGGCACGGGCGGGGACGGAGCTAGCGGAAAACGGACATGGGGATGGCCCTAGCTATACCTATAGCTAGGACCAGCGTCCCCTTTTCGCTTCCGCCGCAGCCCGCCCCATGGCCCCTTTCCGCTTCCACTCCCGCCGGATCTCCGAACGCAGCCGCGCATCCGTCTTGGCGACGATCCGCTGGTTCTCCCGCAGCAGCTTGCGGTAGCTCTCCAGCCGTCGCACCGGCAGCTCACCGGCGTCGATCGCGGCGCGCACCGCGCACCCGGGCTCGTACTCGTGCGCGCAGTCGTGGAACCGGCAGCGCCCGGCCAGCTCCTCGATCTCGGAGAACACCTGTCCGACCCCCTCGCCGGCGTCCCAGAGGCCGACGCCGCGCAGTCCGGGGGTGTCGATGAGGACTCCGCCGCCGGGCAGGGCGAGGAGGTTGCGGGTGGTCGTGGTGTGCCGGCCCTTGCCGTCCATGTCACGGGTGGCCCGCACGTCCATGATGTCGTCGCCGGCGAGGGTGTTGGCGAGCGTCGACTTGCCCGCGCCGGAGGTGCCGAGCAGCACGGTGGTGCCCTGCCCGAGCAGCGCGGTCAGTTCCTCGACGCCCTCGCCGTGCAGCGCGCTGACGGTGAGCACCGGCACGCCGGGCGCGCTGGTCTCCACGTCCTGGACGAGATGCGCCAGCGTGACCGGGTCGGGCACGAGGTCGGCCTTGGTGAGGACGACGACGGGCTGCGCCCCGGACTCCCAGGCCAGCGCCAGGAACCGTTCGACCCGGCCGAGGTCGAGTTCGACGGCGAGGGAGACGGCGACGACCGCGTGGTCGACGTTGGCCGCGAGGATCTGTCCCTCGGAGCGCTTGGAGGAGGTGGAGCGGACGAAGGCGGTACGGCGGGGCAGCAGCGTCCGCACGTAGCGCGGGTCGCCGCCCTCGGGGTCGACGGCGGCCCAGTCGCCGGTGCACACGACCTTCATCGGGTCGCGCGGCACGACGAACTCGGTGTCGGCCCGTACGGTGCCCTCCGGGGTGACCAGGTCGCACTGACCGCGGTCGACCCGGACCACCCGGCCGGGCAGCAGCCCCTGCTCGGCGTACGGGGCGAACTCGGCGGCCCAGCCCTCGTCCCAGCCGTACGGGGACAGCGGGTGGGAGGCAGCCGAAGGAGAAAGGGAACGAGAAGAAGTGGAACGAGAAGACGAAGACAAGGGGGGACCCTTCACAAGGGCGGCCCCGGCGGCGCGCTCACGGGCGCGCGCGGTTCTGAAGTGGTCAGCCGGAGACCGCGGAGGTGGAGTGGATGAACTTCCGGTGGCGCACAGCACCCATCACAGAGACAGCCATCGGTCACACCTCCTGTCGTTCTCGTCGGGGTCGTTCTCGGCGCTCAGCCTAGGAGAGGTCCCTGCCTGAGCGCCAACGGTTTTCCCACTTCGCCGTTCTCGGGGTCAGGACTCCGTGCACGGCCGCCCGTTGAGTGTGAACGCGTGGGGCGCGGAGTTCGTGCCCTGCCAGGTGCCGAGGAAGCCGAAGGAGAGCGAACCGCCCTCGGTGACGGTCTTGTTGTAGTCGGCGGCCGTGGCGGTGACGCGGGTGCCGTTCTGGTCGAAGCCCGCGTCCCACATCTGGGTGACGCGCTGGCCGTCCCGGAAGGACCAGGCGACGCGCCAGGAGTCGAGGGCGTCGGCGGTGGTGACGGTGAGGGTGGCCTGGAAGCCGTCGTTCCACTGGTGGACGAGGTCGTAGCGGGCCGAGCAGGCCGTGCTGTCGGGGCTGTCGTCGGCGGTCGGGGAGGACGTGCCCTGGGGTTCTGGGTCGGGGCGCCCGGGTGCGGTCGTGCTGGTGGCGGGGGACGGCTGTTCCGGCGTACGGGAGGCCGGGGTGGAACCGACCGGGCTGGGGCCTCCTGGGGTGGAGTCGCTCGGCTCGGGGGTCGGCAGGGCGAGGCCGGGGCCGGCCACCGGGGTGCCGTCGGTGGGGGTGCCGGCCGCGGCGTCGTCGCCGGCGGAACCGAGCGGCATCAGCGACGCGGCGAGCGCCAGCAGCGAGACCAGGACGGCGGCCGCGAGCAGCCCGTGGCGCAGGACGCGCGCCCGGCCGGCGCCGGCCAGGGCGGCCTCGCCGTCCGGGTCGGGCGCGTCGGGGCGGCCGGGGCCGAGGCGCACCTCGGCGGCCCGGCGGCGGCGCTCCAGGTAGGCGAGGCCGCCCCAGCCGATGACGCCCTGGGCGAGCGCGGCGGGCAGTCCGCCGCCGTGCAGCCTGAGACAGGCGGCGGCCTCCGCGCACTCCTGGCAGGTGGCGAGGTGGCGGGAGAGGTCCTCGGGCGTGTCGGCGGCCGGCGAGCGGGTGACGGCGTCCAGCAGGCGGATGTAGCTGCGGCACTCCGCGCCCATCGGCGTGTCGAGGTGGTTGCGGTGGCAGCGGTCCCGGAACAGGCCGCGGACCTGGTTGAGTTCCTCGGCCGCGGCGGCCGGGTCCAGGCCGAGCCGGCGGGCCACGCCGCGCAGCGGCAGCGCCTCCACCTCGGCCAGCCACAGCAGGGCGGCGTCCGGTTCCTGCATGTCGCGCAGTCCGCGCAGCGCGATGGGGCGGGTCAGCGGCGGGCCGGTGTAGCGGGCGGCCTTCCCGGAGTTGAGCCACAGGCGCAGATCGGGGTCGAGCTTGTGGCCCTGGCCCGCGGCTTCCCAGGCGGCCGCCGTGGTGCGTACGGCGGTCAGCAGCATCGGGATGCGGGGCAGGCGGGGCGTGCGGCGGCCGGCGCTGCGTCGGGTACCGTCCTCCGCGGCGCGGGCCTCGCGTATGCCGAGCGCGAACGCCTCGCGGGCCAGCTGGTGGGCCGCGGTCGAGCCGGACGTGCACAGATCGGCGTACGACAGGACGGCGTCCCAGCACTCGGTGAACAGCGCGGCCTCGGCGTCGTCCCTAGGGGTCGGCAGGTCGGGCATGGGTCTCCTGCATTCGAATGCGAGGTCAACTCACCATGTCGGCAATGGAGTTGGGGGGAACCTCGCGGCAGGGCCAGAGCTTTTCACGTCTTCCACACAACTGACAAGCGGGGTGTTCAGATGTCATGACCAGCGCCTCGCCACGACGGCCGCCGCCGGTTGTCATGTCGACAAAACGTCCGCGTCCCTACGTGCACCGGGTTTCGGTTCCGGCTTACGGTACGGACGCGGACGCCGTTTGTCTCAACGTTCCGCCGGGTCACCTCACCCGCGTCGGCTCCTCGGCGGGCAGGCTGTCCATGAAGGAGCTCACGGAGAACACCGCGCGGCCGGGGCCGGGCGGGCCGTAGCCGGGGGGCGAGGAGAGGCCGAATTCGTCCATCGTGGCGCGGTACGCCTCCAGCAGCCGGATGTGGTACTCCAGCGGCGCGCCCTGCGGGTTGGCCTTGCCGAGCGGGGTGGTGGGCTCGGGGCACCAGGTGGTGAAGCGGGGCGTGATGCCGTGCGACATGAAGAAGCGCAGGCCCTCGGTGGTCGACGCGATGGCCTCGTCGACGGTGGTGAAGCCGAAGGGTTCGGCCATCTCCACGCCCGCCACGAAGTTGGGGATGACGTTGCGCGCGCCGAACACCTCGGCGGAGTCGAGGATGCGCCTGTGCCACTCGTCGCGGCCGACGTAGCGCTCCTTGCCGGGGCAGTACAGCTCGAACAGCCGGCGGTCCCACACCTCGTAGTTGGGGTGGTAGATCTGCACGCCGTAGTCCTTGAACCGCTGCACGTCGTCGCGCGGCAGGGCCTGGGCGACGACCTTGCCGATCCAGCGGCCGGGGAAGCGCTCCTCGATGGCCTTGGCGTAGTGGCCGTAGAAGTCGGCCTCGTCGCGGCCGGCGACCGTCTTGGTGATGGCGCCGCCGGTGAGGGTGTAGGCGGTGGACGCCTTCTGGGTGTCGTAGCGGTCGATGATCTCGAGCGCCTCCAGCACCTCCTCGACGTCCTTGACTCCTGTATACGGTCGACCGGCGGCCTTGTGCTGTCGCCAGTTGTGGTTGATGTCGCAGTACTGGCACTCCTCCTTGGCGCCGAAGTACTGGCAGACCCGGAAGACGGTCAGGTAGATGAGGTAGCCCCACTGGATGGTGGGGGCCACCTCCATGACCGACTTCCCGTTGGAGAGCGTGTGCCGGTAGTACTCCGGCATCGGCGGGACGCCGACGTCCGCGATCCGCTTCCCGTCGAGGTAGAGGCCGAGCAGCCCCTCGTCGTCGGCGGCGACCCGGTAGGGGGAGGCCGGGTTGACGCGCACGGAGACGACGGTGCGGCGCAGGTCGTACGGGCCGCCGGTGAGGATGATCTCCTCCGGCGGGCGGCGCAGCGCGGCCTCGCCCAGCTCCGGCAGGGTGCCGTGGTCGAAGGAGAAGATGAAGTACGACTTCGGCTTGACCTCCCCGCTCTCGTTGTCGCTCAGCGCGGAGGCGTCGAAGGCCACCCCGCCGCGCAGCAGGTCCTCCTTGAAGACGGCCTCCCGCGGCACATGCGGAAACCGCTCCATCAGATCCTCGACCAGCGCGGTACGGCTGCCCATCCCGTCTCTCCTCCCGGCTCAGGCGTACGACTCCTCACGTTATGCCCCCGTGACGGCGGGGTCGGGACCGGGGTGCCGGTGTCGCCGGTCGGCCGGGGTACGTTCCTGGGGGAACACCCATGTCTTCGGGAGGGCGACCGGATGGCCGAGAGCGTGACCAACTGGGCGGGCAACATCACCTACGCCGCCAAGGAGGTGCACCGCCCGCACTCGCTCGACGCCCTGCGCGCCCTGGTGGCGGGCAGCGACCGGGTGCGGGTGCTGGGCAGCGGGCACTCCTTCAACCGGATCGCCGAGCCGGGTCCTCAGGGTGTGCTGGTGGCGCTGGACGAGCTGCCCGTGGCCGCCGATGTCGACACCGCGGCCCGCACGGTGCGGGTGGGGGGCGGCGTCCGGTACGCGGAGCTGGCCCGCCGGGTGCACGCCGAGGGGCTGGCGCTGCCGAACATGGCGTCGCTGCCGCACATCTCGGTGGCCGGTTCGGTGGCGACCGGGACGCACGGTTCGGGGGTCGGCAACGGATCCCTCGCCGCCGCCGTGCGGGAGGTGGAGATCCTCACGGCGGACGGGGAGGTCGTGGTGATCGGGCGGGGTGAGGAGCGGTTCGGCGGGGTGGTGACGTCGCTGGGGGCGCTCGGGGTGGTCACCGCGCTCACTCTGGACCTGGAGCCCTTCTATGAGGTCGAGCAGCAGGTGTTCACCGAGCTCCCGCTGGCGGGGCTGGACTTCGAGGCGGTGGCGGGGGCCGCGTACAGCGTGAGTCTGTTCACCGACTGGCGGGCGCCGGGCTTCCGTCAGGTGTGGGTGAAGCGGCGCACCGACCAGGCGCCGGTGGACTTCCCTTGGGCGGCGCCGGCGACCGAGAAACTGCATCCGGTGCCGGGGATGCCGGCGGAGAACTGCACGGAGCAGTTCGGGGTGCCGGGGCCGTGGCACGAGCGGCTGCCGCACTTCCGGGCGGAGTTCACGCCGAGCAGTGGGGCGGAGTTGCAGAGCGAGTATCTGATGGAGCGGTCGACGGCCGTCGAGGTGCTGTATGCAATCGACCGTATCCGGGAGACGGTCGCCCCCGTACTGCAGACCTGCGAAGTGCGTACGGTCGCCGCCGACGAGCAGTGGCTCAGCCCGGCGTACGGACGCGACTCCGTCGCCGTGCACTTCACCTGGGTCGAGGACGTACGGGCCGTGCTGCCGGTCGTGCGGGAGGTGGAGGCGGCACTGGCGCCGTTCGCGGCGCGACCGCACTGGGGGAAGGTGTTCGACATTCCGTCGGCCGTCGTCCGTGGACTGTATGCACGGTCCCGCGACTTCGCGACCGTCGCCCGTGAACTGGATCCGACCGGCAAGTTCACCAACGCCTTCGTACGCGACACCCTGGGGATCTGACCGAGAATCCGACTCGGAGGCGACTTTATAAACCCCTTTCCTAATCCCTTGTCGAAAGCCCGCGCACGCCATAGCCTGGCGCGGCGCCGGAGCAACGTTGCCCCGGCCACGCATGGAAAGGGATGGGCCCGCCCGGTGAAGCGCACATCACGCGACATCCGCACCGCGAACCGCTACGAGGTGCTGCGCCAGATCATCGCCCACTCGCCCACCTCCCGGCAGGAGCTGGCGGCCGCCACCGGCCTCTCGCTCGCCACGGTCGCCACCCTCGTCGGCGAGCTGCTCGACCTGCGGATGATCACCGAGGTCGGGTTCGAGGACTCG
This sequence comes from Streptomyces sp. NPDC018693, assembly GCF_044391385.1. Taxonomy (NCBI): domain Bacteria; kingdom Bacillati; phylum Actinomycetota; class Actinomycetes; order Kitasatosporales; family Streptomycetaceae; genus Streptomyces; species Streptomyces sp. NPDC018693. Next base: position 372,520 of record NZ_JBIRZZ010000004.1, read on the forward strand.
GCCGGCGGCCGTCCCCGCGGCCTGGTCGCCGTCAACGCGTCGGGGGGCGCGCTGATCGGCGTCGACATCGCGGAGACGTATGTCCATGTCGAGCTGTTCGACCTCGGGCTGAACGTGCTGGCCCGGGCCGAGGAGGACGTCAGCCCCGGCGAGAGCCTCCCCGGGCAGGTGGTCGGCCATGTCGCCGCCGCCGTCGGCTCGGTGGTCGCGCAGGCCGGGATCGAGGGGGCCCGGGTGCTCGGCGTCGGGGTGAGCGTGCCGGGGCAGGTGGACCGCGCGACGGGTTTCGCCGAGTACGCGCCCAACTGGGACTGGCACGACGTGCCGCTGCTCGACCTGCTCACCGAGCACATCGCCTACCCCCTGTACCTGGACAACCCGCTGCGGGCCAGCGCGGTGGCCGAGCTGTGGTTCGGGGCGGCGCGCGGGCGCGGTGACGCCGTGGTCGTCAACCTCGGGACCGGGGTGGGCGCCGGGCTGGTCCTGGGCGGCGGGCTGCACCGGGGCGTGAGCAACAGCGCCGGCGAGTGGGGCCACACCACGATCGTCCTGGACGGCAGGCTGTGCCGCTGCGGCAAGCACGGCTGCGTGGAGGCGTACGTCGGCGCGTCCGGGATCATGCTGAGTCTGCGGGAGTCGAGTCCCGACAGCGCGCTGCTGCATCCCGAGGACCAGACGGCGACCATCGCCGCGCTGGCCCGTGCCCTGCGAGAGCGTGACCCGGTGGCGCTCAGGGTGGTGCGGGACACCGTGCGCTATCTCGGCGCCGGGATCGCGAACCTGGTGAATCTGTTCAACCCCGAAGTGGTGGTGCTCAGCAGCTGGGTCGCGGCCGCGCTCGGCGAGCCGCTGCTGGTCGAAGTGCGTGCGGCCGTGGCCCGGCACGCGCTGAAACGGCCGCTGGCCGCCACCGAGATCGTCCTGTCCCCGATCCCCACCGACCCGGTGTGCCTGGGCGCGGCGACGTTCGCGCTCGAAGGGGCGCTGCAGACGGTCGGGCAGCGGGCCGCCGCCAAGCGCACCACCGCCGCGAGGGCCCGTACCGCGCCGCCTTCCTGACGGTGCGGCGGGTGCGCCGCAGCACCCCCGTGTTCGTCATCCCGAACCGGACGCAACGTTTCGCACGGGCTTCGTCCAACCCCTTGCCGAAGCCTTAGCCGAAGGTTAACGTCCCGCACCGCACCGCATTGTGAGCCACGTAGCGCTGAAGCCGTGGAGCCGCAGCCGCACTCGAGACAAGGACGTCAGCATGTCGGCAATGAGCAACAGCAACTGGTCCCGCCGATCTCTCTTCCGGGCCGCCGCGGGCATGGCCGCCGCCGGCACGCTGGCCGCGTGCGGCGGCAACAACGGCCGGAGCGGGTCGGGTTCGGGCAACGGCCTGACCCAGTACTTCCACGCCTACGGCGAGGCGGGCACCGAGCAGGCGATCAAGAAGTACGCGAAGGCGTACAAGGAAGCGAACGTGACCACGCAGTGGATCACCGGCGGCAACTTCGAGAGCAAGCTGTTCGCGTCCCTGCTCACCGACCAGGCGCCCGACCTCTTCGAGTTCCACCCGCAGATCCAGCTCATCAGAAGCGGTCAGGTGGCCGACCTGACGGACATCATCGACCCGGTCAAGGACGACTTCAACCAGGCGGACATCGCCTCGCACACGGTGGACGGCAAGATATACGGCGTCCGCATGATCGACGACCCGCAGTTCTTCTTCTACCGCAAGTCCCTGCTGGAGAAGGCGGGCATCGAGCCCCCGCAGACGCTCGACGAGCTGATGGAGGCCGCGGCCAAGCTCACCACCAGCAAGGTCAAGGGCCTCTTCCTCGGCAACGACCTGCACGCCGTCATCCAGCCGCTGATCTACGCGGCCGGCGCGGACACCCTCACCGACAACAACGAGATCGCCTACCACACGGACGGCGTCGTCGCGGGCCTGAAGACGATGCGCAAGATCTTCACCAGCGGTGACCTGCTGCTGGACGCGCCGGCCGACTTCTGGGACCCCTCCGCGCTCAACCAGGGGCTGTGCGCCATCCAGTGGTGCGGCATGTGGGCCATGCCGGCGTTCCAGCAGGCGCTCGGCGACGACCTCGGCGTCATGCCGTTCCCCAAGGTCACCGACGCCGGCAAGCCCGCCGTGTACAACGGCGGTTGGTCGATGTTCGTCAACGCCAAGGGCAAGAACGTCGAGGCGGCCAAGGAGTACGTGAAGTGGCTGTGGATCGACCAGAAGGAGTACCAGGAGGACTGGGCCCTGTCGTACGGCTTCCACATCCCGCCGCGCACCTCCATCGCGCAGAGCGCCGACAAGCTGCAGTCGGGCCTGCCGGCCGAGGGTGTGAAGCTGTTCAACGAGTTCGGGCACTTCGACCGGATCGGCTGGACCCAGGCGATGATCACCGCCACGGAGGACGTGTTCGCCAACTGCGTCCGCAAGGACGGCGACCCGGAGGCGGAGCTCGACAAGTGCGACGCGAAGGTCGACGCCGAACTGAAGAAGCTCTTCCCGTAGGCGCCCGGACGGACTGACGTCATGTCGACCACCACCAAGCTCGACCCGGCGCTCCCCGCCGCGGCCGAGGCCCCCGGGGCCCGGCCGCGGCGGGGGCTGCGGGGCAGCAGCACCTTCAACTTCTGGCTGTTCACCGGCCCGTTCCTCGCCGGGCTGCTGATCTTCGTCTACGTCCCCATCGGCTGGAGCATCTGGCTCAGCTTCTTCGAGGCCCGGTTCACCGTCACGCCCAGCGAGTTCGTCGGCTTCGACAACTACCGGCAGATGCTGGGCAACGACGACTTCATGGGCTCGCTGGTCACCTTCACCGTCTTCGCCGCGATCATCGTGCCCACCACCTGGGCGCTGTCGCTGGGCCTGGCGCTGCTGGTGAACCGGCTGCGGTTCATGCGGGCGTTCTTCCGGTCGGTGTTCTTCCTGCCGACCGCGTGCAGTTATGTCGCCGCCTCGCTGATCTGGAAGATGTCCATCTTCAACGGCGTCCGTTTCGGCCTCGCCAACACGGTGCTCGGCTGGTTCGGCGTGGAGAACATCGCCTGGCTCGCCAACCCCGACCCGCCGTGGTACTGGCTGGTCATCGTCACCGCCCGGCTCTGGCTGCAGTCCGGCTTCTACATGATCCTCTTCCTGGCCGCGCTGCAGAACATCCCGGACGAGCTGTACGAGGCCGCCGCGATCGACGGTGCCAAGCCGGGCTGGCAGACCTTCCGGTACATCACGCTGCCCCAGCTGCGGGCCACCTCGACCGCCGTGATCCTGCTGCTGCTCGTGGCCGCCTACCAGGCGTTCGACGAGTTCTTCAACCTGCTGCAACGCACCACCTGGGGCCGGCCGCCCCTGGTCGAGCTGTACTACACCGCCCTCGGCCAGGAGCAGGACTACGGCCGCGGCAGCGCCGGCGCGGTGATCCTGACCCTGCTGATCTGCGTCGTGACCCTGTTCCAGGGCCGGATCATGGGCTTCGGAAGGGGTGACGAGTCCAAGTGACCACCACCGCACCGCAGATCGAGAAGCGGACCGAGCGGCGGACCGACGGGCCGCGCGGCGCCCGGCGCGGCGGGGTGATGGGCTCCACCGGCCTGTACGTCGCCACCGGCGTCGCCGCCTTCCTGTTCCTGATCCCGTTCTATCTGCTGATCCGCAACGCGCTGTCCACCGACCCGGAGATCACCGGCGAGAACTGGAAGCTGTTCCCCACCGACATCCAGTGGGGCAACCTCACCGAGCCGTTCGACGATCCCACGGTCGACTTCGGCCAGTCGTTGTGGAACTCGATGGTCGTCGGGATCCTGCACACGGTCGGCGTACTGCTGGTCTGCTCGCTGGCCGGCTACGGCCTCGCCCGGATCCCCTACAAGCACGCCAACAAGATCTTCTACGCCGTCCTGGTGACCCTGATGGTCCCGGCGGCCGTCACCTTCGTGCCCAGCTTCGTGCTGGTGTCGTCCCTCGGCTGGGTGGACTCCTTCCAGGGTCTGATCGTCCCGGGCCTGTTCAGTGGTTTCACCTGCTTCCTGTTCCGGCAGTACTTCCTGGGGTTCCCCAAGGAGCTGGAGGAGGCGGCGCGTGTGGACGGACTCGGCTACTGGGGTGCGTACTGGCGTGTCGTCGTCCCCAACTCGCTGAACTTCTTCGCCGCCATCGCGACGATCACCTTCATCAACGGCTGGAACGCCTTCCTGTGGCCGCTGGTCATCGGGCAGGACCCCAGCGCCTGGACGGTGCAGGTGGCGCTGTCGTCGTACATGACCAACCAGACCGTCAACTACCACCTGATCTTCATGGCCACGGCCATTTCCATCCTTCCCCTGCTGTTCGTGTTCCTCTTCCTCCAGCGCTGGCTGGTACAGGGGATCGCGCAGACCGGTATCAAGGGCTGAGCTAGGAGACCGATGTCTTTCCGCACCACAACGGCCATCGATTACGTCGAGGACGTCTCACCCGGTTCCGGGGCGCTGCCGCCCCGGGCCTGGTACGCCTCCTCGGACGCCACGTCGCTTTCCCTCAACGGCAGCTGGCGCTTCAGACTGTCCGGGACGGCCGACGCCGAGGACGACTCCTTCGCGGCGGACGGCTTCGACGCCGGGGACTGGTCCGAGGTGACCGTCCCGGGCCACTGGGTGCTGCAAGGACACGGCTCCCCCATCTACACCAACCACCTCTACCCCTTCCCGGTCGAGCCGCCCCGGGTGCCGACCGAGAACCCGACCGGCGACCATCTGCGCGTCTTCGACCTGCCGGAGGACTGGCCCGACCTCGCCGAGGGCGGCGCCGTTCTGCGGTTCGACGGGGTGGAGTCGTGCGCCCGGGTGTGGCTGAACGGCACGGAGGTCGGGGAGTTCAAGGGCTCGCGGCTGCCGCACGAGTTCGCGGTCGGCCATCTGCTGAAGACTGTCGGCAATGTACTGGCGGTGCGTGTCCACCAGTGGTCGGCGGGCTCCTACCTGGAGGACCAGGACCAGTGGTGGCTGCCGGGCATCTTCCGGGACGTCACCCTCCTGCACCGCCCCGCCGGCTGCGCGGTCGACTTCTTCGTGCACGCCTCCTACGACCACACCACCGGCGAGGGCACCCTGCGCGTCGACTCCGACGTCGACGGCCGGGTGACCGTGCCGGACCTCGGCATCGACATCGCCACCGGCGAGTCGGCGACCGTCGCCGTCCAGCCGTGGACGGCGGAGACGCCGAAGCTCTACGACGGCGCACTCGTCACCGAGGGCGAGCGGGTGCCGCTGCGCGTCGGCTTCCGCACGGTCGTCCTGGAGGACGGCCTGATCAAGGTCAACGGCAGGCCGATCCTCTTCAAGGGCGTCAACCGGCACGAGTGGCACCCGGAGAAGGGCCGCGCCCTCGACCTGGAGACCATGCGCGAGGACGTGCTGCTGATGAAGCGGCACAACGTCAACGCCGTGCGCACCTCCCACTACCCGCCCCACCCGGCCTTCCTCGACCTGTGCGACGAGTTGGGCCTGTGGGTGATCGACGAGTGCGACCTGGAGACCCACGGCTTCGTCGAGCAGAACTGGCGGGACAACCCCGTCGACGACGACCGCTGGACCCCGGCGCTGCTCGACCGCGCCGCCCGCATGGTCGAGCGGGACAAGAACCACCCGTCGGTGGTCATCTGGTCGCTCGGCAACGAGGCGGGCACCGGCCGCGGCCTGACCGCGATGGCCGAGTGGATCCACGGGCGCGACGCCTCCCGTCTGGTGCACTACGAGGGCGACATCGACTGCCGTGACACCGACATGTACTCGCGGATGTACGCCGACCACGCCGAGGTCGAGCGGATCGGCCGCAACCTCGACGGCGGCACCCACAAGCGGCGTGAACTCCCCTTCATTCTCTGCGAGTACGCGCACGCCATGGGCAACGGTCCCGGCGGGCTCGCCGACTACCAGCGGATCTTCGAGGCGCACGAGCGGCTGCAGGGCGCCTTCGTCTGGGAGTGGATCGACCACGGCATCAAGCACGCCGAGCTGGGCTACGCCTACGGCGGCGACTTCGGCGAGGAGCTGCACGACGGCAACTTCGTCTGCGACGGCCTGGTCTTCCCGGACCGCACGCCGTCGCCCGGCCTGGTCGAGTTCAAGAAGGTGATCGAACCGGTCGCGATCGACGGCGACGGCCCCGGCGGCGTCGTCCGCGTCACCAACAAGCAGGACTTCGCCGGCCTGTCGGCGCTGGCCTTCGAGTGGGCGTTCCAGGTGGACGGCGAGACGGTCGAGTCGGGCAGCCTGGCGGTGCCGGCGCTCGCGGCCGGCGAGTCGGCCGAGCTGAAGCTGCCGGAACCGCCCGCGGAGACCCGGTCGGGCGCGGAGACGGGGTGGACGGTGCGGGCGGTGCTCGCCGAGGACACCGCCTGGGCCCCGCGCGGGCATGTGGTGGCGTGGGGCCAGCTGCCGGTCGCGGCACGCGCGGTGCCGTCGGTTGCGGCGACCGACGGACCCACGGTGACGGACGGGCTGATCACGCTGGGCCCGGCCGCCTTCGACGCGCGCACCGGTGCCCTGAAGAAGATCGGTTCGGTGGAGGTCACCGGGCTGCTCCTCGACGTGTGGCGGGCGACGACGGACAACGACGACGGCATGTACTGCCACCCCGACGCACGCTTCGGCTTGATGTGGCGCAAGCTCGGCCTGCACCGCATGCAGCACCGGCTGGATGCCGTGGAGCCCGGCGACGACGCGTTGACCGTACGGACCCGGGTGGCGCCCGCCGCGGCCGAGGTGGGCCTGCGAACGGTGTACCGCTGGACCTCCGACGGCACCCTGCTGAAGCTGACCGTGTCCGTGACGCCCGAGGGCGACTGGACGGTGCCGCTGCCCCGGCTCGGCGTCCGCTTCGGTCTGCCGGGTTCGGCGGACGCGGTGCGCTGGTTCGGCGGTGGTCCGGGTGAGGCGTATCCGGACAGCAGGATGGCGTCGATGGTCGGCAGCTGGCGGTCGACCGTAGACAATCTGCAGACTCCGTATGTCCGTCCGCAGGAGAACGGCGCCCGCGCCGACGTCCGCTGGGCAGAGCTGGGCGGCCTGCGCGTCGAGGGCGACCCCGCATTCTGGTCCACCGCCCACCGCTGGACGAACGAGCAGCTCGATTCCGCCCAGCACCGCACGGACCTCACGCCCGGCGACACCGTGTGGGTCAACCTCGACCACGGCCAGCACGGCGTCGGCTCCCAGTCCTGCGGCCCGGGCCCGTTGCCGCAGTACTTCCTGACCGTCGGCCCCGCCGAGTTCTCGTTCGTGTTCTCGGAGACCGACTGACCTCCCCCGGTCCCCCGGAACACCGCCGCGGCCGGCCCCCCACCCCAAGGGGCCGGCCGCGGCCGTGTGGGGGGCCTACCGCACCTCCCGCCCCGCCCGCCGTACCGGCGTGAGCAGGGCCACCGCCGCGATCAGCACGCAGCATCCGCCCGCCGCCAGTGCCACCGGGGCCGTTCCCCGGCGTTCCGCGGTCCAGGTGAGGAGGATCGCGCCGACCGGGGCCGCGGAGTACTGGAGGGTCCAGTAGGCGGAGGTGACCCGGCCCAGGAGGGGTTCGGGGGTGACCTCCTGGCGCAGGGACATGGAGCAGGTGCCCGCGACGGCGACACAGGCGAGGAAGAGCGCGGCGAGGGCGGCGACCACGGCCACGTCCCCGGACCAGCCGAGGCCGGCGACGGCGAGTCCGCTCACCGCGACCGAACCGGTCCAGGCGGCCCCGAAGCCGAGGCGGCGGCGCAGCCGGGCCACGAGCAGGGAGCCGGCGACGGTGCCGAGGGCGCCGACGGCCATCACGGTGCCGACGGTGCCGTCGTCGTGACCGAGGTCGTGCTTGAGGTGATAGATGATCAGGTCGTTCAGCCCGAGCGTCAGGAAGCTGAAGACGAACAGCAGTCCGGTCAGCGCGCGCAGCACCGGGTGGCCCCACAGGAAGGACATCCCGACGCGCAGGTCCCGCCAGAGCCCGCTCCGCCGCGCCGACCGGTCGTCCGCCGGCCGGGCCCGGAAGCGCACGACGGTCATGCAGGCGGCCGAGACGCCGAAACTGGCCGCGTCGACGCCGACCGCGGCGGCCGGTCCGGTCCAGGCGGCCACGACCCCCGCGCACAGAGGGCCGAGGACGCCGGCGGCGGCCGCGGTCGCGTTCAGCCGTCCGTTGGCCTCGGTGAGCCGGCCCGTGCCGACCAGGCTGCGCACGACGGTCACATAGCCGACGGAGAAGAGCATGCCGACGGCCTCGCACACCGGCAGCACCGCGTACAGCAGCCAGATGCGGGGCCCGAACAGCCACACCAGTGGGACGGACCCGTACAGCACCATGCGCACCAGATCGCATACGATCAACAGTCGACGGCGGTCGACCCGGTCCACCACGGCCCCCGCGAACACCGCCGCGCCGACCGCGGCGGCCCCGCCCACCGCCGTCAGCAGACCCATCCGCGCGACCGACCCGGTGGCCTCCAGGACCAGCAGCGGAAGCGCGATCAGCGCGAAGGAGTCGCCGAGGACGGAGAGGGTCTGCGCGGCCCAGAAGATTCCGAAGTCCCGTTGCCGCCAAAGCGGTTGATCGCCGTCGCCGTCGGCCTTCCGGGTCCTCCCCCGCCGCGTCCCGTACGTCACCCGGCAACCCTACGTCCCACCACAGCGGCAGCGGCCTCAGCGGTCCCCGTGATGGTCGCGACCGTAGGCGCTCAGCACCTCCTGCCGCGTGCCCCCGGTGCGCAGGAAGCGTTCGTCGAGGGTGGCGGCGAGGTCGTCGAGTGCGGCGGCGAGGACGGACGCCGACAGGCGGGCGTCCGGGTGGCGAGCCCGCTGGGTCCGTTCGGCGAGTTCGGCGGCGTAGCCGATGTGGCGGGCCAGCGCGGTGTCGCCGGTGCCGTCGTGGAAGTAGTACGACTCCGGGTACTGGGCGAAGTCCACGCTGACGCGGGCGATCTCGGCGGCCAGCCCGTCCAGCAGGCCGGCGCCGGCGCCGGAGGCCAGGTCGTCGGGCGCCGGGTCGGTGCGGCGCAGATGGCAGATGCGCAGCGCCAGCGCCCGGCGGCGGGCCAGCGCGGGGAAGATGCCGAGGACCCAGGAGACGGTGGCGGTCAGCAGCGCGAACCCGACCAGCGCCTCCAGGGGCGCGACGATCCGCAGCCAGCCCTCCGCCGGCGCGATGTCGCCGAGGCCGAGGGTGCCGACGTGGACCAGGGAGACGTAGAGGGCGTCCACGGGCCGGGAGTGGCGGTCCGGTTCCAGTTCGCTGGAGAAGACGAAGCCCTCCGGCATGTGCGGCCAGTACACCATCGCCCAGCCCACGGCCACCCCGCAGGCCCACATCGCCACCACGCACGCCATGCCGAGCGGCCCGGCGACCCCGGCGGACCTGCGGCTGCGCCGGCCACGTGAGGACAGCCGCCACAGGGTCATCATCACGGCCCGGCTCAGTCCCCCGTGGCGGGTCGGATGCCACAGCGTGTGGAACACGTCCCGCAGGATGACCATCACGATGACCGCGCCGACCACCGAGATCACCCAGTCCATGCACCCTCCTCAGCCGTACCGCTACCGGCTCCAGCATGGTGCCGACCGGACACCGGGCCGAGGACATCCGCCCGGTGTCCGAAGCGCCGAGGGGGCGTTCGGGTGCTCAGTGGTCCGCGCAGCAGGGCGTCGGTTCGGGCACCTCGAAGGGGACGAGGACGCCCCCGGCGGCCGGCATGACGGTCAGGACGAGCTCGCCGTCCTGCCATTGCGGCCGTACGTGGTTCCGCGTCACGAGCCTTTCCCGCGGCGCCGGTTGACCGGGCGAGCCCAAGGCCGTCACCCGGTCGATCGCCGACCGCGCCAGCACCTCCGCGACGGTCAGCGTGCCGGTGAGGGAGGCGGCCCCCGGGTAGAGCACCGCCCGTCCCCGCGGGTCGGGCGCGCCGGGCGTCACGTCGTGGCCCCGTGCCGTGAGCCGCTCCCGGGCGGTGCGCGTCAGCGGCTCAGTCGGCAGGGTGAGGGAGACGACCACGCGCGGCCGGTCCCCGCGCACCAGGTGCGTACAGCCGAACACGGCCCCGGGAAGGGCGAGTTCGGCCGCCAGGGTGTGCAGCAGGTGGTCGGCCGCGCGCAGGTCCCTGGTCCCCGCGTCCACGGTGAGGACGTACGGCGGCACTGTCACGAGGGCAGGACCCACACCGGGTTGGAGTAGAACCACAGGTCACGCCAAGGGTCGGCGTCGCCCACGACGTCGAGGGCCGGCCCGGCCGGGTCGACCGCCGCGCCCATGGCACCGACCGCGCCGCGGTTGCCGTCGGACCCGCGCAGACGGACGTAGACCGGGCGGTCGACGCGGCCGAGGTCGTAGGTGAGGCGGACCGTGCCGGAAGCCTTGTTCACCTCGTACGACTTCACCACCCGGGCCGTGGGCGCGGTGAACGTGTCCTTGTCCTCGACCGGCCCTGTCACATCACCCTGGATGACGTCGACGCGGGCCAACTTGGGCAGGAAGCCGGCCCAGTTGGGGCCGCCGGCGAGGGCGATGTCGACCGTGAGCGTGACGCTCGTGCCCTTCCGGACGTGCAGCGCGCCGCCGAGCGTGGCCCACCGGCCGCCGCCGGTCATCCGGGCGTCGAGGCCGCTGATCAGCTGCCCGTGGTCGACCCAGATGCGCCCGGCGCGGATGCCGTCCATCACGGCGGCGTAGCCGAATCCGTCGGCGCCGACGTGCGTACGGCTGTACTGGCCGGGCCAGTAGTCGCCCTGGGCGATGTCGATCGCGCCGCTGTAGACCGGGTCCTCGTACCGGCCGTTGGCGTTGAAGTCGCTGCCCGGGCCGCGCACGGTGGTGTCGGCGTACACCTGGTGGCTGTCGCTGTTGGCGGTGATCCACCAGGGCTTGCCCTCGGCGAGCAGGCTGTCCCACAGTCCGCCGACCGTGGCGGTCATCCAGTCGAAGCCGCCCCAGGTGCGGTAGCTCTCCAGCGGGTAGCCGGGGAAGGAGTTGGCGCTGGGGTTGTTGTCGTAGATGCCGCGGGCGCGGCCCATGCCGAGGGGCGCGGGCAGACCGGCCGCCTGGTGGCCGGGCGCGCCCTCGAAGCCGACGGCTATCTGACGGCCGGCGCCGGTCGCGTCGCGCCAGCCGCGGATCTCGTGCGGGGAGTCGACACCGCGCCGCGCCGGGTGGTTGGCCAGCATCAGCGCGTCCTTGACCTTGCGCCGCTTGACCTGCTCCGCGAGGAAGTTGAGGCCGGCGATGGCGAGCGCCTCGTTGGCGGGCGTCGAGTCGCCGGCACCCTTCACGCTGCCGTCGTAGTCGGTCTCGAACTGCTTGAGGACGGCGACCTCGTTCCGGCCCGGGTGGACGAAGACGGTGCCGTGCTCGGCGGCCGGGATGTTCCACTCCAGGCCCTGGAAGACGAGCGTGTCCTGGTGGGCGGCCCGGGCCTGTCTGATGTCCGGGTTGACCTTCTCGACACCGATCCTGGCGTGCGTCGCGTTGCCGTGGTCGGTGATGACCAGCCAGTCCATGCCGTGCTTGGCGCCCTGACGGACCTGGTCGACGACGCGGTACTTGCCGTCGGAGCTGTACTGGGTGTGGATGTGGTGGTCGCCGGCCAGCCAGAGGAAGCCGTTCCTCCTGCGGCCGCCGGTGGCGGCGGCCGGCGTCGCGGCGAGCACGCTCCCGGCGGCCAGCCCCGCGCCGAGCAGCCCCGCCCGGCGCAACAGGGTGCGGCGCGAGTGCTGTTCGGGGTTCAGGGCCTCGTCGGGCACGGACGTGTCGAAGGCGGCGGGCAGGGCGCCCGCCGCCTCGTGGTCGTGAGAGTGGTCGTGTGAGTGGTCGTGTGAGTGGTCGTGGTGGTGATGATGACCGTGCGGATGTGTGTGCGCGTGCCCGTGCCCATGTCCCATGAACGCCTCCTGGATGCCGCTGCCTTCCGCGGCTGCCTTCCGCGCGACGCGACCGCGCCGCGTGGGGAGGATCGAGGCGAAACATGAACGTTGAACGACCGCGAGGTGATCCCCGACCACCTCACACACGTCGGATTGCCCTCCCCTGCTCCCCGGGGGGACGGCACCACCTAGGGTATTTCCTAGGCATCCTAGGTTTCCAGGAGTTCGCATGGCCCGTGCCGGTATCACCGCCGACCGCCTCACCGCGGCCGCCGCCGACCTCGCCGACGAGGTCGGCTTCGAGAACGTCAGCCTGTCCGCGCTGGCACGGCACTTCGGCGTGAAGGACGCGAGCCTCTACTCGCACGTCCGCAATCTCCAGGACCTGCGGACACGTGTCGCGCTACTGGCCGGCGGCGAGCTGATCGACCGGATCGCGGCCGCGGTCGCCGGGCGCGCCGGCCGGGACGCGCTGGCCGCCTTCGCGGGTGCATACCGGGTGTATGCACGGGAGCATCCCGGCAGGTACGCGGCGACCCAGATCCGCATCGACGACCCGGCCGCCGTCGCCGACTCCCCCGTAGCACGCCGCACCGCCGAGATCACCTACGGCATGCTCCGCGCCTACGGCCTCGACGAACCCGACCTCACCGACGCCGTACGGCTGTTGCGCAGCACCTTCCACGGCTACTGCGCCCTGGAGTCCACGGGCGGCTTCAACGCACCCCGCGACGTACAGCGCTCCTGGGACCGCGCGGTCGACGCCCTGCACGTACTGCTCCAGAACTGGCCCCGGGAAGGGAACGGCACCGATGACTGACCTTCACTACGACGTCCAGGGCACCGGTCCGGTCCTCCTGCTCGTCCCCGGCGGGGCGGGACACCCCATGGGGCTCGGCCCCATGACCGACGCACTCGCCGACCGGTTCACCGTCGTCACCCACGACCCCCTCGGCCTCGACCACGGCAGGCTCGGCCTGCCGGTCGCCGAGCAGCGGGTCGAGGACTGGAGCGAAGGGGCGCGCCGTGTGCTCGACGCGGTGCTGCCCGAGGGCGAGTCGGCGTACGTCCTCGGCACCAGCTCCGGCGGGATCGCCGCCCTCGATCTGCTGGCCCGGCACCCTGGGCGCCTGCGGCACGTCATCGCGCACGAGCCGCCCTGCGTGGGGGTGCTGCCGGACGGAGAGCGCCAACTGGCCGCGTTCCGGGGCGTGTACGACACCTACCGCGCGGCCGGGCTCGCGGCGGCGGGCGCACGGCTGGCGGCCGTACTGGAGGAGCGCGATCCCACTGCCGCCGCCGAGCCGGAGTCACAACCGCTCGCCGCTGCCGATGAGTTGACGAGCCCGATGGCTCTCTTCCTCACCCGCGTCCTGCGGTCCTTCTCCGCCTGCACGCCGGCACCCACGGCCTCGTCCGTGCCGCTCACCGTCGCCGCCGGGCGCGACTCCCGAGGGCAACTCCTGCACCGTACGGCCGAGTTCGTCGCCGAGCGCACACAGGGCGGCTTCGTGGAGTTCCCGGGCGGGCATCTGGGGGCGCTGGAGCATCCGGAGGACTTCGCCGGGTGCGTGGCGGAAGTGCTGTAGGGGGCCGCGGCTTCAGGCGCGCGGGGAGGGGGTCACAACCCCTGCACCTCGTCGTACGACGGCACCGCGCCCCGCGGTGTCCGGCCCGCGCCGATGTCCATGAGGGTTTCCAGGGCGGCGCCCAGAGCCCGCCGGTACAGCAGTGAGCCGAGGCTGACGCGGCGTACGCCGAGGTCGGCGAGGTGGGGCAGGGTCGGACCGGCGGGCGAGTAGAGGATGTTGAGCGGGACGTCGAGGTGCCGGACCAGCGCGGCGATCTCCCGGGGGTCGGTCAGGCCGGGCACGAACACCCCGTCGGCGCCCGCCTGCCGGTAGGCGTCGAGGCGCTTCAGGGTCCCCGTGCCGTCACCCCGCCAGTAGGTGTCGGTACGGGCGTTGACGAAGAGGCCCGGGACGGCGGCCTTGACGGCGGCGATCTTCGCGGCGTGCCGGCGGGCCGGGCCGAGCCCGTCCTCCAGGTTGATGCCGACCGCGCCGACTGCCGCCAACTGCCCTGCGAAATCCGCGACTTCGTCCGGATCCTCACTGAAGCCGCCCTCCGCGTCGACGGTGAGGAGGAAGGGCCCTGAGCCGAGGACGAGAGCGAGCCGCAGGGTCTCGTCGCGGGTCGCCGACACCCCGTCGGGCAGTCCGGCTGCCGCGGCCACACCGAGACTCGTCGTCCCGATCGCCGGATGACCGAGCGCGGCGAGGGCCCGCGCGGAGGCATGGTCCCAGGCGTTGGGCAGGAGCAGGGGTTCGGAGGCGTGGTGGAGAGCGGCGAAGGGTGTCATACCGGCACGCTAAGGGCGTGACAGTTCGGCGCCGGCCGAACCGTCCCGCGGCCGCCCACCACACCCCGCGCGGACCGCGGCCGGCGCATGGCGGCTTCCCTGCTCGACCGCGTCAGGACGAACCGTCGACCACGTGCACACGACTGTCGACCACATACACACAGCTGTCGACCGCATACACCCGACCGACACCTACCTGGCCACCGGCCGCCTACCGGCCACGGACGTCACCTGCATGCGTCGGTTCCGGCTGACGGACCCAGGCCGTCGCGACCGAGTGCCGCTCGGAGCCGGGCGAGCCACTCCGCGCCCAGCCGGCGCCCGTCGGGGAGTTGGTCGCGCCGATCCCAGCGCCACGCTGTGATGATCGCCAGCACGAGGATCCGGCACTCACGCAGCAAGTCCTGATCGACACCCGGATAGTGTGCGCCGACTTCTTCGGGTGCATGGGCGAGGTCGAATTCGACGGGCCCACGGCAACACGTCTCAAGGTCAATGAACAGCAGGCCGTTCTTCGTGGTGAGCACGTTGCCGGGGTGCGGCTCGCCGTGCAGCAGTTGCTCGGCGCCGCCGCGCTCGCCGATCACTCGTCCCAGGTTTCGTAACGTGTCGCCGAGCAGCTCCCGGTCCGCGTCGGCGAGCGCCGGTGTGAGGTCGCGGTCCGCCACGAGTCGTTGAGCCTGCTCGACTCGATCCGTGAAGCGCGGCGCCGGGACATCCAGCGTGCGCATGCCGGCATGCAGCCGCTCGAGCGCCCGGGCGTAGTCGGCCGGCGAGACCTCTTGGGCCGCCAGGGGCTCGTAGTAGGTCCACAGCGTGACCACGAAGCCGTCACGCTCATGGACGCGCGGCTCCACACCAGGCTCCAGAGCAGCCACCGGGCACCCGGATTCGGCGAGCCGCTGCGCAAGCTCCACTTCGAACCGCGCGACCTGATGCGCCACAGGCGCCACCCGGGCCAGGACGTCACAAGGCAGCAGACGGAGAGTGAGCTTGTTCGAGTCATGAAGGACGATCGCGTCGTCGACGGCCAGGCCCAGCGATGAGGCGATCGACAGGGCGGCAGTCACCGCACGCGGAACCTCTGACGCCTGCATCGTCGCCCGGCCCCTTTCCGTTGAGCGCTGCGACAATTCGCCACGCGGCGCAACGTGCGCACCCTACCCAGCTTTTCCACTTCGGCTGTTGAGCTACTCGCGGGCCTGAGCGTTCACTGTCGGACAAGCGTCACGGCTGTCCGCGCCCAGCCCGGCGAGCAGGCGCAGTCCGTCCTCGGCGGGGCTGCCGGGCTCGGCGGACAGCACCAGCAGCTCCATGCCCGATGCGTCCGGCAGCGCGAAGTTTTCCTGGTGCAGTTCCAGCAGTCCGACCAGCGGGTGCCGGTATGCCTTGCGTCCATGGGTGCGGGAGCTGACGTCCGCACGGGCCCAGAGGCGGCGGAAGCGCTCGCTGCCCATCGCCAACTCGCCGATGAGCGACGCCAGACGGGGATCATCGGGGAATTTGCCGGCGGCCAGGCGCAGGTGCCCGACGACGTCGCGGGTGCATTTCTCCCAATCCGCGTAAAGGCCGCGCTCGGCTTCCTCGAGGAAGATGTGCCGGGCGGTGTTCAGGCCCGGCATCGGCCGCCCGTAGAGGAGCTCGGCGAGGCGGTTCCCGACGAGCACGTCCATGCGGTGATCCATGATCAGCGCGGGCGCGTCGGCAACCAGGCCGAGGACGCGCAGCAACTCCGGCCTGACCCGGCTGCCCGGCGCCTTCGCGCGGCGGCGGCGCTGCCGGGCCAGCCGGTACAGGTGCCCGCGTTCGGTCTCGTCCAGGCCGAGGACGCGGGCGAGGGCGTCGAGGACCTGCCCGGAGGGCTGGGTCGCGCGGCCCTGCTCCAGGCGTACGTAGTAGTCGACGCTGACTCCGGACAGATGCGCGACCTCTTCGCGGCGCAGCCCCTCGACCCGGCGGCGGCTGTCGACGGGGATGCCGACGGCTGCCGGGTCGACCCGGGCACGCCGGGTCCGTAGGAAGCTCGCAAGGTCGTCCATGTCCCCAGTATGGCCTCGGCGGTGCCCGTGAAGGTGGTCCTGCCATTCCCAGGAAGTCCCGTCCGACGGACGAGGCGTCCCTGAACGCCGGGCGCCGCGGCACCCAGGATCGACGGCATCCGATCCGAAGGAGTCCGTGATGAAGACGCTGATCGTCTACGCCCACCCGGAGCCGAAGTCGCTCAACAGCTCACTGAAGGACCTTGCGGTCTCGACACTGGAGAGCGCCGGGCACGAGGTGCGGGTGAGCGATCTGTACGCGATGAACTGGAAGGCAGTCGTGGACGCCACCGACTACGGCCCCCATGCCTCAAGTCCGCTGAAGGTCGCGGCGGACTCGGGCCGGGCCTTCGACGCCGGGACGCTCACCGCGGACGTCCGCGGCGAGCAGGAGAAACTGCTGTGGGCCGACACGGTCATCTTCCAGTTCCCGCTGTGGTGGTACACGATGCCCGCGATCCTCAAGGGCTGGGTGGACCGGGTGTTCACCTACCACTTCGCCTACGGCGTCGGCGAACACAGCGACACCAAGTACGGCGAGCGCTTCGGCGAGGGCACCCTCGCAGGCAGGAAGGCCCTGCTGTCGGTGACCGCCGGCGGCCCGGAGTCGCATTATGCCGCTCGCGGGATCA
The DNA here is from genome assembly GCF_044391385.1 of Streptomyces sp. NPDC018693. NCBI lineage: Bacteria > Bacillati > Actinomycetota > Actinomycetes > Kitasatosporales > Streptomycetaceae > Streptomyces > Streptomyces sp. NPDC018693. The sequence goes on from NZ_JBIRZZ010000004.1 coordinate 389,412, forward strand.
ACGGCCCCATCGACGACCTGCTGTTCCCGATCCACCACGGCATCCTCTACTACCCAGGCATCGAGGTGCTGCCGCCGTTCGTGCTGTACGGCACCGACCGGATGACCGACGAGGACTACCCGGACGTCGCCAAGGCATGGCAGCAACGCCTGCTCACCCTGGAGTCGACCGAGCCGATCCCGTTCCGACGGCAGAACTTCGGTGACTACGAGATCCCTTCGCTGCACCTGAAGGAGGGCCTGGAGCCGGCGGGCCGCACAGGTTTCGGGCTGCACGTCCGCGGCTGACCACCGACGGTGTCCAAGCCGAGCCGTGGTTCTGCGTCGCGTGACCAGCGGAGCCGATGCCGTTCGACGGACGGAGGGGGAAGGGGCCCGCGCCCGAGCGGGGCCGGCTCGGTCAGGCCCGCTCGCCCGCGCTCCGCTCCACGCAGAACTCGTTTCCCTCCGGGTCGGTGAGGACGCACCACCCCGTGCCGTCGGGGTTGCGGCGGTCGGCGACCAGGGTGGCGCCCAGGGTGAGGAGGCGTGCGACCTCCTCGTCCCGGGTGCGGTCCTGGGGCTGGAGGTCGAGGTGGATGCGGTTCTTGACGGTCTTGGCCTCCGGCACGGTGACGAAGAGCAGGCCGGCGGCCTCGATCAGGGCCTCGGGATCGCCCGGCTTGTCGTCGTCGTGAAGGGGGTGGCCCAGGACCTCGGACCAGAAACGGGCGAGGGCGTGGGCGTCGGCCGAGTCGATGGTGGTGTGCCGGATCGAAGAAGTCATGCCGGGGATTGTTGTGGAGCCGGGGAACAGAGGCGACGGGATTTCGTGGTCGCCCCCGTCCGGCTCAGGGGATCCGGTGCTGCTCCTCGCGTCCGTCGGACCAGTGGAGGTGCAGTTCGTGCGGGTCGGGTACCTCTACGGTGACGAGGTGGGCCAGCGGGTCGGGGTTGGGCTCGGCGGTGAGACGGGCGAGGGTGACGAAGAGGGTGGGGGGCTCGGATGTCTTGCCCGTCAGTGCGGGGATGTGCGAGTCGTGGGGAGTGGGGGTCAGTTCGGCGCCCGCCCCTGCGGCTGGGAGCAGTTCGGAGCGTACGCCGTCGGCGGGCGCCCATCCGGTGATCCGCACCGGGGTCCCGGGTGCCGTGCCCGTCACCAGGTGTGCGCGTACCTCGGTCGCGCCGGACGTCACCACCAGGGTGGTGACCTCGGCCGCGCCGCCGGCCGCGGTGTGGCGTGAGGCCGCCCAGGTCTCACCGGCGCCGAGCGGCACGATGTCGGTGCGGCCGGGGTCGCCGGCGACGATCACGCTGTTGTCGTACGACTCCGAGGGCGCCGTCACGGTCGAGTAGGCGAGGCGGGTGTAGTAGGGGTCGTAGCGGACGTCTTCGCTGCCGTGGTTGTGGAGGCGGACGACGCCGTCCGAACTGGTTGACTGCAGGAGCCAGTTGGGGGCTGCGAGCGGGGTGGTCGCGTCCTCGCGTTCGGCGGGGCCGGGTTCCTCGGTCGCCGTCCAGACCTCGTGGTCGGGCGGGAGCAGCAGGCCGAGGAAGCCCTTGCTCGCCCAGTAGGGCGAGGCCGGGCCGGAGTAGCCCTGGAGGACCCGCTCGTCGGGGCCGTGCCAGCCGAGGGTGAGCAGGCCCCGGGAGTCGACCGCGCCCCGCTCCAGGAAGTACTTCAGCGCCCCGGACGCCAACCGCCTCGTCTCCCCCGGCGACAGCGGGGTGTGGCCGGTGAGCGCACCGAGCCACAGGGGGACCGTGGTGGCGAAGCGGTACGTCAGGGAGCGGCCCTGGTGCAGGGGGGCGCCGTCGGCGCCGAAGAGGCGGGCGTAGTCGGCGAGGTGTGCGGACAACCGTGGACCGTATACGGAAAGCAGTCGGCTGTCGTCTGTCAGCCAGGCGTGCAACACCGGATACAGGTGCATCGCCCAGCCGTTGTAGTAGTCGAACTTCCGGCCGTCGCCGTCGGTGTACCACCCGTCGCCGACGTACCACTTCTCGATCCGCTCAAGCCCGCGCTCGGCCGCCGCGCGGGATGCCTCGACCTCGTACCCGACCGACTCCAGGAACCCGCCGACCGTCACCGGGAACAGCTCCCAGTTGCACGGCCACGCCTCGGCGGTGAGCGCGTCCCCGAGCCAGGCCGCCGCCCGCTGCCGTACCCCGTCGTCCAGCCGGTCCCACAGCAGCTCCCGCGTCAGCCGCAGCGCGAGGGCGATCGACGCCGCCTCGACCAGGGGCTGGCTGCGGTCCTCGATGCGCGGCCAGACGCCCGCGGTGCCGGCGGCCAGGCCCTCGGCGTACCGTTCCAGCGCGGTCTCGTCGCGGCGGAAGGCGGCCAGCAGCAGCGTCCGGGCGTAGCCCTCCAGGCCGTCGGAGAGCCGGCCGGACCAGCTCTCCCGGCCACCGGGGAAGTGGTAGAGGGCGCGGTCCTCGGTGGCGTAGGGGGCAACGGCGGCGAGCAGGGTGTCGGCGGCCGCCTCCCAGTGGGCGCGGGTGTATCCGGTGTACGGGCTCCGGTCGACGGCGGGCGGGGGCAGCTGCATCGGGGGTGTCAGTCCTTCCGGCGGTGGCCTGGGACGCCCCGGTTCCGGTCGGGGCGCCCCAGGGGTTCATGCGGGGCTCATACGGGAGTCATCCCACCCGTACCAGGCCCTCCGGCACCAGATGCCGGGCGACGAGTTCGTCGCGGACGATGCCCGCGTACACGGTCGCGCCGTGCGCGGACGTGTGGGTGTTGTCCCGCTTCTCGTTGTAGAGGTACAGCGCTTTCGACGCCTCCGGGCCCAGCGACTCCACCAGCGCCTTGGTCTTCGCGGTGAGGTCGATCAGGGGGACGTCCTCGGCTGCCGCGACCGAGCGGATCACCTCGGGATGGTTCACGCCGAGGCCGTTGACCAGCAGCGCGATGTCGTTGTTGAGCGTGCCGTCGGAGCTGAACCAGCGGCGCACGATCGGGGTGACGAGAACCGGCTCGCCGCCCTTCGCCCGGGCCGCGGCCACCAGGGTCTCCAGGTTGGCCCGGTAGGTCGCCTGGTCCGTCTGCTTGTCGTTGTGGGCGAGCTGGATCAGGACCAGGTCACCGGGGCGGATCCGTGGCTCCACGGTGGCCCAGAGCTGCGGGTTGTCCAGGAAGCTGACCGTGCTCTCCCCGGAGTCGGCGTAGTTGGCGACCGACAGTCCCTTGCGCAGGTATTGGGGCAACTGCTGACCCCATCCTGTATACGGTTCGCCCGGCTGGTCGCAGACCGTGGAGTCGCCGACGAGGAAGATCTGGCGGGCGTGCCGGGCCGGGGTGACCTTGATCGCGGCGAGGGCGGGGGCGGAGCCGCCGATCGTCAGGTCCAGGCCGGGAGTTCCCGCGGCGCCGGTCGGTTCTCCCTCGGGTGTGCGGACGTCGACCGTGAAACTGCGGGCGACGCGCTCACCGGCCGGCGCGGCGGTCTCCGGCAGGAGGGCGCGCCGGGTCTCGCCGGAGACGCTCGTGCTGGAGGCGTCCTCGCCGCCCAGGAGGATCTTCACATCGTAGGTGCCGGGCGGGACGTCGAAGTGGCAGGCGGTGGCTGTGCAGTTCTCGATGCCGAGGGGCGTGTCGTCGTCCCGGGCGTGGGCGGGCACGGCCGTCAGGGCGGTGGTCAGGCTCACCGCGGCCAGCATGGCGATGGTGAAACGTCTCACTTGCGGCTCCTCGATCACGGCAACAGGGCCTGGCGGTGGACCGTACCTTCTACGGCAAGCGCTTTCTAGCCCTTGGGCGGATTTCACAGGACCCTCAACCTTCCAACAGTGAAAGCCCTTTCGCGAAATCGATTCAACTGTCACTCTGCACTTGCCTGCCCGACGGACCGGGCCGCCGTCGGGTGACGACCACCCGCATGCCACCGGCGCGCGGGAGCCGCCGTGCGCGACCGGGAGGCGACGGAGGGCGCCGACGCCTCGCGGGACCACGCACCGTCGCCCCCCACCCGGACACGGCTCGGGCCCAGGCCCACACTCCGGCGCCCGCAGGCACCGGCACCCGCACCCCCACACCTCCCGTAAGGAGGAACCCCATGTCCGCATCCCCGCACGGACCGTCGTCCCCGACCCCCGACGGATCCCCCTCCCCCGGCGGATCCGTCGCACGCCGTGCCTTCGTGCTCGGCGCCGCCGCCGCAGCCGGCTCCACGGCTCTCGCCGGCCCGCTGGCCCCGACCGCCTCCGCCGCCGCCTTCGGGTGGAGCGACGACGGCACCAACTACGTCATCGACACCGGCGCCCACCTGGTCTTCAAGGTCCGCAAGTCCAACGGCGATCTCAGTTCGCTGGTCTACCGCGGCACGGAGTACCAGGGCTACGGCGGCAGGAACTCGCACATCGAATCCGGCCTGGGCTCCTCGAATGTGACGATCAGCCAGTCCGGCTCGACGATCCTGGTCTCCGTCACCTACGGCACGCTGAGGCACTACTACGCGGCCCGCAGCGGCGAGAACAACATCTACCTGTGGACCAACAAGGCCGACACCTCGGTCTCGGCCACCCGCTTCATCCTGCGCACCCGCCCGGGCCTGTTCCTCAACGACGAGCCGGACTCCTACACCTACGCGCCCACCACCATCGAGGCGTCGGACGTGTTCCGGAAGTCCGACGGCCAGACCCGCTCGAAGCACTTCTCCAGGCTCCGCGTCATGGACTACGCCTACGTCGGCTGGAGCGCGGGCGGCGTCGGCCTGTGGATCGTCCGCAGCAATCACGAGAAGGCGTCCGGCGGCCCCTTCTACCGCTCCCTGCTGCGCCACCAGAGCGCCGACGGCGGCGGCCTGTACGAGATCCTGTACTACGGCCAGAACCAGACCGAGGCCCAGCGGTTCGGCCTGCAGGGCCCGTACGTGATCGCCTTCACGGACGGCGGCGCGCCCTCCTCGTCGCTGTTCCCGGGAACCCTGACCACCCCCTGGGCGGACTCGCTGCCGATCTCCGGATACGTCGGCGCAGGCGGCCGGGGACGGGTGGCGGGCGTCGGGATCGCCGGGCGGAACACGGCGTACCCGTACACGGTGGGCCTCGCCAACTCGGCGGCGCAGTACTGGGGCTCGGCGCGCGCCTCGGACGGCTACTTCTCCCTCTCCGGGGTGCTGCCGGGGACGTACACGTTGACCGTCTACAAGGACGAGTTGGCTGTATACAGTACGCAGGTTTCGGTGTCGGCGGGCGGGACGACCACGCTCAACACCATCACCGTCCCGTCCTCCAACGACCCGAGCAACGCGAGCGCGATCTGGCGGATCGGCGACTGGAACGGCGCCCCGAGCGGCTTCAAGAACGCCGGCCTGATGACGTACGCGCACCCTTCGGACGTCCGGGCGGCCTCCTGGACTGGCAACGTGGTGATCGGCAGCGGCAGCGAGACCTCCGCCTTCCCCTGCTACCTCTGGAAAGACGTCAACAGCGGGATCATCGTCTACTTCCGGCTGACCGCCGCCCAGGCCGCCGCCGCCCACACCCTGCGCATCGGCGTGACCACGGCGTACGCCAACGGCCGCCCGCAGGTCGTCGTCAACGACACCTGGACGTCCGCCATCCCCTCCCCGCCCACCCAGCCGAACACGCGGTCGCTGACCAACGGCTCGTACCGGGGCAACAACCACACGTTCACCTACAGCATCCCGGCGTCCGCCTGGCTCACGGACACCGGTCAGTACAACCGGCTGAAGATCAACGTGGTGAGCGGGTCGGGGACGACGTCCTACCTCAGCGCGGGGACGGCGATCGACGCGATCGACCTCCTCGGCTGACCTGAGGTCATCAGCCGCGCGTCCACTGCTGGTTCGTCCCTCCGTTGCACGTGTACGTGATGATCGCCGCGGAGTTGGCGGTGGACGCGCCGTTCACGTCCAGGCACTCGCCGGTGGCGCGGGAGCGGATGTTCACGTGGTTGCCGGTGGTGGTGACCGACCACTGCTGGCCGGTCGCGGAGGCGTTGCAGCTCTCCTGCGTGACCGTGTCGGCGTTCTCCTGGACGCACAGCGAGCTGTGACGGGCCATCAGCTGGTAGTGGCCGCCGCCGACGGACTTGAACCAGTACCTCTGGTTGCTGCCGCCGTTGCAGTCGTACTGCTTGATCTGGCCGCCCTGCCACTGCGACTGGTTGATGACGTCGGCGCACTTGCCGGAGTGCCGGGCGACGAGCGTGTTGTACGTGGCGCCGGTGCCGCTGACCGACCCGGTGGCCGTGTCGACGGTGATCTCCGGGGACCAGGACATCGACAGGGAGGTCGAGGACGGGAAGGTCAGCGGCAGCCAGACGTAGCGGGAGTCGTTGACGGTCCCGCCGAAGGAGTTCCCCCAGCGGTCGCCCAGGTAGAGATATGAGGTGGTCGAGGATCCCTGCACCGGTAGAACGTATGCGGTCTGCGATCCGTAGGTCGTCGAGTCGCCGACGTTCCTCATCGACGACCAGGGGCCGGCGAGACTCGAGGCCGTGGCGTACTGCTGCTGGTTGGGGCTCCAGCCGGTCGAGCCCGAGGTGAGCATGAAGTAGACCCCGCCCCGCTTGAACAGCGCAGGCGCCTCGCGGTGGCCGCCCGGCCAGGGATTGGCGACCAGGCTCGCGATGCCGGTGTAGTCGGCGGTGAGCCGATAGATGTGCAGGTCGTAGTTCTCGCGGGCGGCGGAGATCATGTAGCCGGCGCCGTCGGTGTCGACGTAGACCGTGATGTCGCGGGACATGTGCTGGCCGAGCGGGCGGAAGCTGCCCTGCCAGGTGTAGGCGCCGTCGACCGTGTCGGAGACGGCGACGGCGGCGCGGGCCTCGCTGTAGTCGGTGCCGTTCTCCTTGTGCATCCACATCACGAACCTGCCGGTGGACGCGTTGTACATGACCTTCGGCCGCTCGATGTTGGCGGTGGCCAGCTCGGGGTGGCTGGACTGGGTCAGGACGTGGTTGCGGAACTCCCAGTTCTTCAGGTCGGTGGAGCGGTAGGCGGACACGTGGCGGAAGGTGTTGTCCGTGTTGCGGTTCTCGCCGAACCAGTAGTAGTAGGAGCCGACCTTGATGACCCCGCCGCCGTGGGCGTGGACCGGGTTGCCCGAGGTGTCGGTGAACCGGGTGCCGGGGGTGATGGTCTGGGGCGCGGCCTGGGCGGGGCCGGCGGTGACCAGGGCGCCGAGCACGGCCAGGCAGCAGGCGAGGACGATCGCGTAGGCACGTCTCATCGTCAGCCTCCCGTCGTCACGGTGTCGGCCACGGGTATACCGAAGTCCGGGGTGCCGTCCGGGTTCCAGCCGAGCTTCTGGATGCGGGTGTGGCGGTTGGGGTCGTTCAGGGGGTCGCCGTTGATCTCCTTGTACTGGCGGGCGTGGTAGACGAGGACATCGGTGCAGCCGTCCTCGGCGACGGTGAAGCAGTTGTGGCCGGGGCCGTACTGCTGGGTGGTGTCGTTGCTGGTGAACACCGGGGTGGGCGACTTGGACCAGTTCGCCGGGTCCATGAGGTCGCCGTCCGCGTCGGCGGTGAGCAGGCCGACGCAGTAGTTGAAGTCGGTGGCGGAGGCCGAGTAGGTGAGGAAGATCCGGCCGTTGCGCTTGAGGACGTACGGGCCCTCGTTGACCTTGAAGCCGATGCACTCCCAGTCGTACTCAGGTGTCGTGAGGCGGACTTGAGGGCCCGTCAAGGTCCAGGGGTTCGCCATCTCGGACAGCCACAGGGCGGTGTTGTTGCTCATGCCGGGTTCGTGCTGCGCCCAGCAGAGGTAGCGGGTGCCGCGGTGGGTGAAGGTGGTGGCGTCCAGGGAGAAGGTCTCCCAGGCGGTCTTGATCTGGCCCTTCTCCACCCAGGTGCCCTTGAAGGGGTTGGGGTGGGAGTTCTCCAGCACCCAGATGCGGATCCGCCAGACGTCCTCGGCGGGGGCGGCGGCGAAGTAGATGTACCACTTGCCGTCGACGCGGTGGATCTCCGGCGCCCAGATGTGCGCGCCCATGTCGCCGGTGGGGTGGGCCCGCCAGATGACGGACTCGGCGGCGGTGGACAGGCCGTTCAGGGTGCGGGAGCGGCGCAGGATGATCCGGTCGTACTCGGGGGCGGTGGCGGTGAAGTAGTAGAAGCCGTCGGTGTGACGGTGGATGTGCGGGTCGGCGCGGTTGGGGACGAGGGGGTTCACGTACGGGGCTGCCTTGTTGTGGTCGGGAGCGGCGCTCGCCACCGTGGGGGTGGCGGCGAGAGCACCCGCGGCCAGGGCGGCGCCCTTCAGTACCACGCGTCGGCTGGGGATGTGGGGGAGGTGGGGCAGGTCGTCCTCGCGGCTCATGGGGGACTGCCTCTCTTGTTCGAGATGTCGAGGTGCTCGGCATGAAGCGTTCGAGATCACGGACAGCATCTGCCATTACGAACGCCGAAAAGGTAAAGGTGCGCCAGGAAGAGGTCAACGGGTCTGACGCGACAAATAGAGAGCGCTTTCCAAGAGCCTGCCCAACGCATCTGCGCCGACGCGCGAATTTCTGTTATCGGTCACCCCCTCGCCCCGTCCCCCTCATGTGCGCAGCCATATCCACAAGACAGCAGCGGCCCTCGGCGCCCTGGCCACGGTCGCCGCCCTCACCGTCACCGCTCCCCCGGCCTGGGCCGCCGGCCCCCGGGACGTCACCGCCGACGTGCTCGCCGGCCGCGACGTGACGCTCGGCGGGGACACGGTCGTCACCGTGCCGCCCGGGACGACCACGTACGACGGGGTGTTCCGCGGCGAGGGCACGCTCACCGTGCGCGGCACCGGAACCCTGGTCCTCACCAAGGACAGCGACTTCACCCTGCCGAAGTCCCGGCAGCGGCAGAGCGTACGGATCCAGGGCGGCAACCACCCGTACGTCACCACGAGCAACCCCGACCCGCCCGCGATCACCGTCGAGCGCGGCGCGACGCTCCAGTACGGCGACGGCGGCACCGCGGGACTGATCGGCCACTTCCCCTACAACACCCCGGCGTTCAAGCTCAACCAGGACAACATCCGCGTCGACGGCACCCTGCGCCTGTCCCTCAGGAGCGCCTACAACCTCGGCACCATCACCGGCTCCGGCCTGATCACCCAGCCGCGCTTCCTGTGGGGCACCTGGGACCTGTCGGGCGCCCACTCCTTCTCGGGCGTCATCGACAACGGCACTCAGGTCAACGCCGGCAGTCCGGAGTTCGCGACCTCACTGCCCAACGTCCGCAAGGTCCTCAACCAGGGAACCTGGACCGTGGACACCCCGCTGGGCCAGACCGTCACCATGGGCATGGACTTCTACCAGCGGGAGTACGGCAGCGACATCAACGTCCAGTCCCGGCCCGGCAGCAAGGTGATCCTCACCGGCCAGTACAGCTGGTCGAACCAGGGCGGCGACACCAACCCCTCGCTCAGTGACCCGTCCCTGAACTGGACTCCCGCCCGCAAGAACGTCAACAAGCGCGGCACCAACATCAAGGGCGCCAACGTCCAGTGGGGCGACGGGACGACCGACAAGATCTTCATGCCCGGCACCGCCGAGACGGTATACATCAACCTCCTTGCCGCCAGGGAGCGTTCGAAGCTGACCTTCGACTACAACGGCCCGGTGACCCTGGGCGCCCCCATCGGCGGGGGTGTCTTCCACGACACGCTGTCCGCGCCGGGCGCCGGGGACGTCGTCATCGCCGGGACGCCCGGGAACGACGTGACCTTCGCGGCCGCGCAGTACTACGACGGTTCCACGACGGTGGAGAAGGGCGCGGTGCTGCGGCTGGGCTCGGACCGCGCCGACGGCTCCCTGCTGATGAGGTCGGAACGGTGCCGGGTGGTGATCGACGGGACGCTGGTGGTGCGCAACCGGTCGACTCCCGTGTCCCTGGCCCGGATCGGCGGTTCGGGATCGCTCGTCCAGTCCGGTGCGGCGACGACGACACTGACCGGCAGCGGGGTGACGTACACCGGCACGACGACGGTCGAGAAGGGCACGCTGGCCCTGCGCGACGGCGCCCGCCTCACCAACAGCCGGTCGATCAGGCTCACTTCGTCGGACGCGCGGCTGGACACCGGCGGCTCGGCGCTGCGGGTGCCGAGCTCGCTCAGCGGGAAGGGCACCGTGCGGGGAGCGGTGACCAACGAGGGCGCGATCCGCGGCGGACTGACGGTGAGCGGTGACTACACGCAGGACCAGAAGGGCCAACTGGTGCTGGGAACCGAGCCGTTGAAGGTGGGCGGCAAGGTGCGGCTGGCTGGTGGGCTCGACCTGTCCGCGGTCGCCCCGGACGCGCAGCAGAACGCCACGCCCGAGATCACCGTCCTCGACCACACGGGCCGTACCGCGACCACCGGCACCTTCGACGGGCTGCCGGAAGGGGCCGAGGTCAAGCTCGCCGAGGCCGTGTACCGGATCAGCTACCGGGGCGGCGACGGCAACGACGTCGTCCTGTCCGCCGTGGCCGAAAGCCCCTCCGCCCTCGCCCACCGGTCGGACTCCTCGGGCCCGGACACGCCGGTCCCGAGCAGCGCGGGTGCGGACGGGGGCGACGGGTTCGGGTGGTGGCCGTACGTGCTGGCGCTCGGGCTGCTCGGCGGCCTGGTGGTGCCGGCGACCCTGCGCACGCGCGGGACCGGCCGACGGCGGGCCGGTCGACGCGCGGCGCGGGGACGGGCCGCCGGCGGGGCCGAGGATCTCGCGGGCCTCGGTGCCCAGGGTGACGGTGTCCGCGGCGACGGTGTCGGACGCGGATCGGTCATCGATCAGGGGTAGCCAGCGGGGGCGTCCCCCATGCGGGTCGACCTGTTCACCTTTCGGACGACGGGGACGGCTCCCCTCCGCCGTCGACTAACGTCATGACATGCACAGCGACACCCCTTCCCGTCCCTCTCTCACCGAGGCGCTCGCCGCCGGGACCGTCGTGCTCGACGGCGGAATGTCCAACCAGCTCGAGTCCGCCGGGCACGACCTGAGCGACGAGCTGTGGTCGGCGCGGCTGCTCGCGGAGCAGCCGGAGGCGATCGTCGAGGCGCATCTGGCGTACTTCCTGGCCGGGGCGAGCGTGGCGATCACCTCCAGCTACCAGGCCACCTTCGAGGGGTTCGCCAAGCGCGGGATCGGGCGGGAGGAGGCCGCAGGACTGCTGCGTCTGAGCGTGGAGCTGGCGCACGAGGCGGCCCGGCAGGCCCGGGCCAAGGGCGTCACGCGCCCGCTGTGGACGGCCGCGTCGGTCGGGCCGTACGGGGCGATGCTCGCGGACGGCTCCGAGTACCGGGGCCGCTACGGGCTCAGCGTCGACGAGCTGGAACGTTTTCACCGGCCCCGGCTGGAGGTGCTGGCCGCCGCCGGGCCGGATGTGCTGGCCCTGGAGACGGTGCCCGACGCGGACGAGGCGCGGGCGCTGCTGCGGACGGTGCGCGGGCTGGGGGTGCCGGCCTGGCTTTCGTATACGGTCGACGGTCGACAGACCCGGGCGGGGCAGTCGCTGGAGGACGCGTTCGGGTTGGCCGCCGACGCGGAGGACGTCATCGCGGTCGGCGTGAACTGCTGCGCGCCCGGTGATGTGGACGCGGCTGTCGAGATCGCCCGGCGGGTCACCGGGAAGCCGGTGGTGATCTACCCCAACAGCGGGGAGGCGTGGGACGCGAAGAGGCGCGCCTGGGTGGGGCGCGCGTCGTTCTCCGCCGAGCAGGTGCGGGGGTGGGAGGAGGCTGGGGCCCGGCTGATCGGGGGGTGTTGCCGGGTGGGGCCTGAGGCGATCGCTTCGATCGCTCGGGACGTCTAGCCGACGCAGGGTGGCCCGGCCTTCCAGTCCGGTCGCCTTACAGTGGCGCATCAGCACCGCGCGGCGAAAAAGCGGGGGCGAGCCGAGTGGTACCAGAGCTGTCCGCTGCATGTGGCGACGGCGGGCCGACCAACAGAAGTCACCTCAGCCCCGCAGATCAGGCACATCGCGACGCCCCCATCGGTGCTAGCCTCCCTGCGGAAACCGGTTGCCGTGGGCCGCCGGGGAGGGGGCCGGGGATGACCAGGAAAAACGGGGACGGCGGGCGTAGCACCATTCGGGATGTGGCGGCTCGGGCGGGGGTGTCGGCGTCGACCGTGTCCCGGGTGCTCGGCGGGGTGTATCCCGTGAGCGCGCAGACGCGGGAGCGGGTGCTGCGGGTCGTTCGGGACCTGGACTACGTGGCCGACGCCCGGGCCAAGGCGGTCGCCGGGGCCGGGACGCCGACGCTCGCCTTCGTGCTGGAGGACATCACGGGGCCGTCGTTCGCGCAGATGGCGCGAGGTGTGGAGCGTGAGGCGACGCGGCTCGGGCATCTGTGCCTGGTGTGCAGCACGGACGGGGACGTGCGGCGTGAGCTGGAGTTCGTGGAGACGATGCGGGCCCAGCGCGCGGCCGCGGTGATCCTGGTCGGGGGCGCCGCCGACACCTCGGAGTACCGCGAGCGCACCCGCCGTATCGCCGACTCGCTGGCGGCGGCCGGGGCACGGCTCGTGCTGTGCGGGCGGCCGCCGCTGGACCCAGGGGCCCCCGTCACGGTGATCGAGTACGACAACGAGAGCGGCGCCCACGCCCTGGTCGCGCACGTCCTCTCGCGGGGCCACCGGCGGGTGCTGTTCCTGGGCGGGAAACCCGACCACACGACGGCGCAGGGCCGTGAGCGCGGGTATGCCGCCGCGCACCGGGACCGCGGTCTGGACATCGACCCGGCGCTGGTCCTGCACGGCGACTTCACCCGCGACTCCGGCCACCGGCTGATGCGGCAGGCGCTGGCGGAGGGGCTGGACTTCACCGCCGTGGTCGCGGCCACCGACATGGTGGCCTCGGGGGCGCTCACCGCTCTGCACGAGGCCGGTCTGGAGGTGCCCGGCGACGTCTCGCTGGCCGGGTACGACGACATTCCGTTCGCCCGCGATCTGCGCCCCGCCCTGACCACCGTCCATGTGCCGTACGAGGAATTGGGCCGTCTGGCGGTGCGTACGGCGCTGGGTCGTGCGCCGGACGCCCGCGGTGAGCACCTGCTGCTGGGGACGCATGTGGTGGTGCGGGAGTCGGTGGCCGGGGTGGGCGGGGGTTCGACGGGCTGACCGTCAGCGGCGCCGAGTGGCGGCCGCGCGGCGCAGCCGGCGGACCGCCGAGCGCAGCTCCGCGGCTCGGGCGGCGGTGCCGCCGTCGGCTGGAGCCGCGTCGGCGTCGGTGGCGGCGGGGTCGGTGGCGGCGGTGGGGATCTCGATCGTCGTCGCGCCTGTGCCGGTCGTGGTCCTGCCGTTCATCGGCCTTCTGATGGTCGTCCTGCCGGTGGGCGTTCCGTCGGCCGCGGCGGTGTCGGCTGTCGACCAGAGACCGAGTTCAGCATCTCGCAGACCGTATGCGGTATACAGTCCACCGTCGCCACCCTCCCGCCGACGAGCGTCCTCATACCGCCTACCGTCGTCCGCATCCCGTCCGCCCTCGTCGAAGACCCGCACCGGATGCCGGGAGTCCCACCCCTCCCACCCGGGATCACCGGTCTGCGCGAACCGCACCCACGCGCCGTGCATCGCGTCCGCCAGTTCCTGCGGTGCGCCGTCGCCGGCGAGCTTCGCGGACTCGGCGATCTCACCCGTGTCGAAGACGAAGCCGAGTTCCAGGGCGTGGCAGGCGCCCAGGCCGGGCAGCCGGGACGGCCAGGCGAACTCGTAGACGTACGAGGTGCCGGGCCGCGCGTCGGCCAGGCGCTGCAGCGGGCGGCGCAGCAGGTGGTCGGTGACCATCTGCCCGACGATCTCGGCGGTACCGGCCTCGGGATGCAGGGCCCGGTAGCCACGCGGCACCTCGTGGCCGCAGTGGCAGCGGGCCATGGCGCCGGCCAGGGCGACCGGGCCGAGCCGGTCGACGCGCTCCAGCAGTCCGCCGGGGACCAGCCAGAGCCGGTACTCGTCGCGGGTCCAGCCCAGCAGCAGCTCGGCGCCGCGCGCCACACCGCCGTCGACCAGCGCCTCCAGTGGGTCGCGCGGCACCAGGTCGCCGTCGACGACGATGCCGAAGGCGGGCCCGCCCAGCACGGGGCTGCTCAGCTTGCCGACCTCGGCCTGGGCGCGCAGCAGCAATTCGCGGTCGACGGCGGCGAACGCCTCGGCGGTGGCGGGCACCTTCAGCCGGGCGGCCATCCGGCGCACCATGCGCCGTACCTTGTCCCGGTCGAACGCCTCCGGTGGGCCGCTCTGCAGCACGGCCCGCCGGAACAGGCCCTGGGCCTGCGGGGCGGCGATCAGGGCGCCGACGCTGATGGCCCCGGCGGACTGTCCGGCCAGGGTCACCCGGTCGGGGTCGCCGCCGAAGGCCGCGATCGACCGGTGGACCCACTCCAGGGCGGCGAGCTGGTCGCGCAGGCCGGGGTTGGCGGGGGCGTCCGGGAAGAGGCCGTAGCCCTCGACGCCCAGCCGGTAGTTGACCGAGACGCACACCACGCCGTCCCGGGCGAAGGCGTGTCCGTCGTAGACCGGAACGGCCGAGGATCCCCTGGTCAGCGCGCCGCCGTGGAGCCACACCAGGACCGGGAGCCGGGCGCCGGGGCCCGGCTCGGGAGTCCACACGTTGAGATTGAGGCAGTCGTCGCCGGGCACGACCGGGTCGGACAGGTACTTCTCGAAGGCTTCGGAGTACGGCGGTTTCGGCGCCGTGGGGCCGAAGGTGCCGGCGTCGCGCACGCCGTCCCAGGGCTCGGGCGGCACGGGCGGGCGGAACCGGCGCGGCCCGAAGGGGGGTGCCGCGTAGGGGATGCCCCTGAAGACCGCGATCCCGCGCTCGTACCTGCCGCGTACCGGCCCGTACGGTGTCCTCACCACAGGGCCCACGGGGTGGTCCGTCCGGTCTGCCGTCATGCGCCCACCAGCCCTTCCGCCGCTTCCGTGCATCGGGTATCACCAGAGCACCACATCCGCGCCGGGTATTCCGGCGCGGATGCGCGGCGGGAGGGCCATTCGGCGTACAGGGGGCTACTTGGCGTACATCAGGGTGCCGAAGCCCAGCTGGTCGAAGCCTCCGCTGGTGGAGCCGTAGTCACCCCCTCCGCCCTCGGGGGCGAGCGAGAAGCACATCTGGGCGATGTGGCGGTCGTCGAGGTAGAGGCGCCGGTTGTAGTGGTAGTGGAGCATCGCCCAGACCGGGCGGGCCTGGCCGCGCGCGACGTCGGAGATCACCGTGTGCTCGCGGTAGGCGCAGTTCTGCCCGGTGCCCCACCCGTAGGTGGTGAACGGCACGGAGTTGCCCAGGTTGTACTTGGCGACGTACTGGGCGGCCTTCATGAACCGCCTGTTGTCGTACGAGTACAGATCGTCGCCCTGGTTCCAGGCCATCTCGCAGAGCGCGCCCATCTGGCCCATGCCCATGACGGTGTGGCCCTGGTCGCGGCCGGACTCCTGCCACTGGCCGAGGTCGTAGCCGTCGACGTTCGAATACAGGAACGGCACCGCGTTGCGGATCGAGCCGTTGCCCGCGCCGGACTTGAAGTAGGTGACGGCCTGGTCGTACTTGGCGCCGTCGTCGTTGAGGATCCCGATGGCCATGATCGAGGCCATGTTGCACAGGTCCCAGTTGGCCCAGTAGTTGGTGATGCAGGCGTCGTTGTGGCCGGTGAGGAACTGGTTGTTGAGGGGGTAGAAGACCCGGACCATCATCTCCTGGGCCGCGGCGAGGTCGAATCCGCTGTAGTCGCGCATGAGTTCGCAGGCGTTGGCGAACTGCCAGCCGTAGATGCCGGCCGCGAGGAACCGGTCCGCGTTGCCGGTGACCGTCCTCAGTGTCCTCGACCAGGCGTTGAGGATGGTGGCCGCGCACCTGGCGTTGGGCTCGGTGCCGGCGATGTGCCAGCGCAGGGCGTTCTGGTAGGCGGCGGCGATGTCGTTGTAGAGCTGGGGGTAGTTCTGGCCGTCGCCACCGCGGATGATCGTGTCCGTGGCACGGTGCGTCCAGGTGGACTGGGAGTGGGAGTTGGCCGTCAGCCGGTTCCAGCCGGACAGCCAGGGGTCGTCGCCCGCGGCGACCCTGACCCTGGCACGGTTGATGTCACCCCAGTTGTGCAGCATGCCGGGGTGGGTGAAGGTCGCGGGGGCCGCGCCCGCCGGGGTGGCGGCGGAAGCGGCGCCCAGGGCGACGGCGGCGGTGAGCCCGCCCGCGCTCCTCAGCAGACCGCGGCGGCTCAACTCTGGTGTATGGAAATGCCGGTGGGGGGATGTGCGGCTCATTGCTGATGCATCTCCAATCCCTGTGGGGATCTAGTGGGGAGTGATGCTCACCTCGTCGAATTCGGAGGTGCAGCGGGCCAGGGGGTTGCGGGAGCAGACCACGAGGCCCACGTAGTAGGGGGCGTCACCGAAGTCCGGGATCTCGCCGGAGGCGAGGGTGGTCCAGGTGGCGCCGTCATCGGTGGAGACGGATGCGGTGAAGGCGGTCCCGGTGCGCTTCAGCCGCAGCAGTGAGGGGAGTTTGACCGTGCCGTTGCCGGTGAAGGCCGACCGTCCGGCGACCTTGTTCCGGAGCATGAGCTGGGCGGTGCTGCCGCCGCTGACGATCGTCCCGGCGGCCTGGTCGAACGGGGAGAGCGACTTGGCCATCAGCAGGCCCACCCGGTCGGCCGTGGCCCCGGTGCGGGAGACCAGCCGGGCGGTGACCTGGCAGTCGCCGGTCACCGGGCGTCGGACGAACTGACCGGTCATGCCCTGGTTGTTGACGGTCAGGTCGGTGCCGGCGCCGCGCACCACGAAGGTCCCGTCCTCGTAGGCGGTGCTGCCGGGGGTGGCGACGTAGGCGACGCCGTAGGTGCCGAGCGTGCGTTCGTCGAGCACGACGTCGCCGAGGTCGCCGTACGACCAGGGGGCGGGCGGCGGGGTGCCGACGGTGAGGGTGAGGGTGGAGGTGGTGCTGCCCGCCGCGTTGGCGGCGGTGGTAGTGACGGTGAAGTCCCCTGTCTTGTTGGGGGTTCCGGATATCAGGCCGGTGCGTGGGTCCAGGCGCAGCCCGTCGGGCAGGCCGCGGGTGGTGAACCGGGTGGGGTGGTGGGAGGCGGTGAGGAGATGGGCGAACTCGACGCCACGGCCCGCGAACGCGGTGTCGGAGGAGGTGAACTCCGGCTTCGCGGGGGTCGGCATCACCGCGTGGACGGGCGCCGAACGGGGGCCACGTCCACCGGTGTTGGTCTTCACGACGCTGTAGTGGTACGTCGTGCCGGGTGTGCCGGTGGGGTCCGTGTACCGCAGCCGGGTGCCGAAGCCGACCGGGGCGATACCGCCGGCGAGCGTCACATACGGGCCGGCCGGGTCGGTGGCCCGCAGCACGGTGTAGGTGCCGGAGAGGTCCGGGTCGGCCCAGCTGAGCTCGACGGCGTCGGAGCCGGTGACGGCCCGCAGGCCGGTGGCGGTGCGCGCGGGACGCGGGGTGCACCAGACCTGGCCGGTGGAGGAGCGCACGCTGACGTTGTCGAAGGCACCGGTGCCGGTCTCGGCGTAGTCCTCGTCGACGCCGAGGCAGGAGGTGAGGACCAGGCCCGCGTAGGTCGCGCGGCCCAACTCGACGTCGCTGGAGCCGACTTCGGTCCAGCGGATGCCGTCCGGGGAGATGGAGCCGGTGCAGCGCCGGCCCTTGCGTTCCACCCGCACCCAGTAGGGCGCCCGCAGCCGGTAGCCGTCGCCCGCGCCCTCGACGTACGGGGCCTGGAGGGGCGTCGCCGATTCGGGCAGCTCGCCGAGGTCGGAGATCGGGAACGACGCGCTGCTGGTGATCGCCTGCTGCTGGGCGGGCGGTACGGGGGTGCTGCCGGTGCCGGTGACGGCGGCCCCGGAGGACGGGCGGACGCTCCACACTCCGCTCCAGGTGTGCAGCGGCAGCCCCTGGATCAGCATGGCGGCGTGCGCGGCGTCCGGGTCGAGGGAGTCGCGGACGGTGACGCCGATCTTGGAGTACTGGGAGCTGAGCGGCCACACGATGCGCGCGGTGACGACGCCGTCGCCGTACAGCGGCAGGTGCGCCAGCCGGTAGGTGTGCGCGGTGCCGCTCGCCTCCAGCAGGAAGCGCTCGCCGTCGAAGGCGGCGGAGCCGGGGATCCTCACGTCGCCGAGGTCCTGGGTCGACCAGGGCTCGGGGAGGCCGGCGGTCGCGGCCGTCCAGGGAGAACTCCCGCTGGTGCCGCTCGAGTTGGTGGCGGTGACCGTGTAGTGGTAGGTGCGGCCGGGGCGGACGTCGTGGTCGGTGTACCTCGGGGCCTCGACGCCGGACGCGATGCGCTCGTACTCGCCGTCGGGGTTGGTGGCACGGTGGATGGTGTATGCGGTCGCCCAGGCGGACGGCAGCCAGGACACGGTGACGGACCGGTCGTCGCCGACGGAGGTGATGCCGGCGGGGGCCGTCGGCGCGGCGGGCGCGGCGGGGGCCGTACCGGCGTAGGTGAGGGTGCCGAAGCCCGGGTGGTCCTCCTGGTAGCCCTCCACGACGCGTGCTCCGTCCGTGCCCCGGAAGACGACCTTCTCGGTGTAGGGGGCGGGCTTGCCGAGGCGGCCCGCGTAGTGGGCGTAGGTCATCTCCCACAGCGGGCGGTACACACCACGCTGTCGATCGGATACGGACGACTTTATGTACTTGCCGGTGCGGTCGAGGTCGGCGGTGAACGGTACGGAGTCGTCACCCAGGTTGTAGCGGGCGAAGTACTCGAAGTTGGCGAGGATCCGGTCGTCGGCGAAGCCGTACAGGTCCACGCCCTGCTGCCAGGCGACCTCGGCGGCGTCCGCGAGCAGGCCGAGGGCGAGCTGCTCGTGGGCCTGGTCGCGGCCGGACTCCTGGCCCTGCCCGGCGGCGGTGACGATGCGGTGCAGGACCGAGCCGTTTCCGGACCCGGCGGCCGCGAAGCGCAGCGCGTCCTCGAACATCACACGGTTGTCGCAGAAGACGGCGATGGCGAGGATGGTGCGCAGGGCGGCGAGGTCCCAGTTGCCGTTGGCGTAGAGGCAGTAGCCGGACAGGGCCGGGTACCAGACGTCGGTGAAGGAGCGCTCGCAGCGGCGGACCGACTCCTCGGACCAGCCGTCGTAGCCGGTGTGCCGGAGGATCTCGGCGGCGTTGACCAGTTTGAATCCCTGGATTCCGGCGCCGAGTTGGCCGTCGGCGCCGGTGATCCCGGTCAGCGAGGCGGCCCAGACGTCGAGGATGTCGCGGGCCTTGTCGGCGTGGCGTACGTCGCCGGTGATCGCCCACATGAGGGCGTTGTGGTAGGCGGCGGCCGCGTCGGTGGCGGCCTGGCTGGTCCAGTTGGTGGGGCCGCGGCCCCAGGTGGTGATCTGGCCGGTGTTGCGGATGGCGTAGGTGTGCTGGGAGCGGGCATCGCGGGCCAGGGCGGCGAATCCGGCGGCGATGGGGTCGCGGCCGTCCGCCACGCCGGACTTCATACGGTCCAGGTCGGCGCGGGAGTGGAGGAGGCCGGGGTGGGCGAAGGCGGGAGCGCTGTCGGCGCTCTGGGCCCACGCGGGCGTGGCGGCGAGGGCGGACAGCAGTCCGCTCCCGGCCACGCCCGCGAGTCCCGCCGCGCCGAGGAAGGTCCGTCGGCTGAGGGCGTGCATCTGAGGTGACTCCTGGCTTACGGGTGGCGCACGGTGATCGAGAGGGACTTGGTCGCGGTGCCCAGGCCGTTGGTGGCCGAGACGGTGACCTGGTAGGTGCCCGGCACCTGCGGGGTTCCGGAGATCAGACCCGTCGCCTTGTCGACGGTGAGGCCGGCGGGCAGGCCCTCGGCGTCGTACGAGGTGGGCAACTGGGTGGCGGTGACGAGGTGGTTGAAGATCTGGCGGGCGGTGGCGGTGGCCTCGCCGGCGCTGGTGATCTCGGGGGCCTCGGCGCCGGCCTCGGTGGCGGAGTCCAGGAAACGGAGGTTCTGCACATGCTCGTTGGCGAACATCGGCACCATGTCGGTCATCAGGTACCAGCCCGGCTTGCGCATCCTCTGGTGGACGACGGTGCCGTTGATCGCCAGGTTCTGGAAGGTGACGTTCTTGACGGCGCGGTCCGCGTCGTAGCCCACCATGATCGGCATAATCTCGTTCTTGCCGTTGTAGGTGAGGTTGCGGACGTAGATGTCCTCGATGCCGCGGCCGGGCGAGGCGTTGTAGCGGTTGGCCATGACGCGCATGTTGAACAGCTGGCCCCAGGTGAAGTCCTCGACCCGGACGTCCTGGATGCGCACGCCCCGGATCAGGTTGCTGTCGCCGGGGTTGAGGGCGAAGCAGCCCTGGTAGAGGACCTGCGGCTCACGGTGCTGAAGGACGTCGATGTTGCTGAAGACGATGTTCTCGATGGTCTCGGGGCTCTCCGGGTTGCCGTGGGTGCCCATGTTGACCGGGTGGGCGACGTCGGCCCACAGGGTGGAGTCACGAACGGTGACGTTGCGACAGTCGCCGTAGTAGTCCCAGCGGTGGGCGTAGATCGCGATGCAGTCGTCGCTGTTGCGCATCCACACGCCCTCGATGAGGACGTCCTCGCTGCTGAACACGTCGATGCCGTCGCCCCACTGGCCGGAGCTGTAGGAGTGCAGGTTGCGGACGGTGACCTGCTGGGACTGGCCGATGGTGCAGGAGTAGCCGGTCTTCGGGTTGAGGACGAGGATGCCGTCGATCTCGATGTTCTTGGAGAACTTGACCAGGGTGGCGGCGTCGGAGTTCCAGATGATGCCCCGGCCGAGCAGCCGGGAGTTCTCCACGTTGACGAACTCCACCCGGGCGTTGAGCACCGCTCCGCCGGCCAGGTACACCGTCTTGCCGCTGGGCACCTGCACCACACCGCCCGAGGGCTTGTGCAGGCCCGGGCCGAAGTAGATGACGTCGGGGTCGTCCGCCTCGGGACGGGTCTTCTCGATGGGGTTGGCGTGCAGTTGGAGGTTGTCGTAGATGTCGCCGTCGATCTCGATGGAGAGGTTGCGCGGCTCGGAGAGGCTGAAGGTGAGGGTGTCGCCGCTGACCTCGTGCTGGATGTCGTACGACAGCGGGCGGATCCGGGCGGAGGGGATGGTGCCCTTGGACCAGGTGACCTGCACCTCCACGCTGCCGGTGAAGTCGAGGTTGGCGACCGAGGTGGGGCGGACGACGCCGCCGCCGGTCGCCTCGTTGATGGTCTTGGTGGTGGCGCGCAGCACCGGCACCGGCTTCCACTGGCCGCCGGGGGTACGGGCCTTGACGAGGTAGGTGGTGTTGATGGGCAGGGCGCCCGGCACGGGGTGGATGACCAGCCGGTCGGCGGCCTCCGGTCTGTCGTCGGCGGCCGAGGCCGTCCCGGCGGCCGTGCCGATCAGGGTGTAGGCGGCAGCGGCGGCACCCGCGGCCTGGATGACGGTGCGCCGGGACATGCCGGTGCTCTGGGTGTCGTTCATGGAGAAATTCCTTAGCGGGAAGGGGATTTGACTAATGGTCACTTGAGACCGGTGGTGGACATCCCGGCGACGAAACCGCGCTGGGCGACGAGGAAGATCAGCAGGATCGGGACGACGTACATCACGGAACCGGCGGCGAGCAGGTTGTTCACGGGCAGGCCGCCCGGGGTGACGTAGGAGGTCATGATGGCGACGGAGAGCGTGGTGCGGTCGCTGGACAGCAGCAGCATCGGGGCGATGAAGTCGCCCCAGCTCCAGGTGAAGGCGATCACGAAGCTCGCGGCGAGGACCGGCCAGGACTGCGGCAGGAAGATCCGCCAGAAGATCCCGGTGTAGCCGCAGCCGTCGACGATCGCGGCCTCCTCCAGCTCCCGGGGCATCCCGGCGAAGAACTGCCGGAAGAGGAAGACCAGATAGGGCGCGCCCGCCAGACCCCACAGCACCCAGGGCCAGTAGGTGTCGACCATGCCGAGCTTGGCGAAGATGAGGTACGTCGGGAAGAGCGTGATCATCTGCGGCAGCATCATGGAGCCGAGCAACACCCCGAACAGAGCTTTCTTGCCAGGGGCGTTGAGCCGGGCGAAGCCGAAGCCGACCCAGGCGGAGCTGAGGGTGACGAGGGTGGCGTAGAGCAGAGAGATGATGAGGGAGTTGCGGGCGTGGCCGAGGAAGTCGATCTGGGTGAAGGCGTCGGCGAAGTTGTGCCACTGGGCCGTGTCGGGCAGCCAGTGCACCGGGGACGCGGCGAGTTCCGGGGTGGTCTTCAGGCCCGTGATGACGAGCCAGCCGAAGGGGCCGAGCATCAGGCCGGTGACGGTGACCAGGACGGTGTAGAGGACGAGGCGGGAGGTGCGCACCCGCACCCGGGCTCCGGAGTCGGGGGACTTGGGGGACGCGGTCGTGGCGGTCACTTCTTCGCCTCCGGGTCGACGTTGTAGAACACCACACCGGACGTGAACTTGAAGATCAGGCCGGTCACGATGAGGATCAGGACGAAGAGCACCCACAGGAGCGCGGAGGCGTAGCCGTAGCGGCCGAGCGCGAAGTACTCGGCGAACACATGCATCATGTACATGTAGTTGGTCTGCGGGATCGCGGTGACGCCGGCGGGGGTGGGGTTGGGTGCGATCAGCAGCGGCAGGATCGTCTGCACCGAGGCGATCATCCCGGTCACTGCCTGGAAGAGCAGGACCGGCGAGAGCAGCGGCACGGTGATGCTGCGGAAGGTCCGCCAGGCGCTCGCACCGTCGATCCGGGCCGCCTCATGGAGCTCGCGGGGCACGTCCTGGAGCCCGGCCAGGGAGATGATCATGACGTTGCCGGCGCCCCACAGCACCGCCATGAGGATCACATAGCGGGCGTACGGGTCGTCCAGCCAGGCGACGGCGTCGATGCCGAAGATGTTCAGCACGCCGTTGGTGGCACCCGAGTCGCGGTTGAAGAGCTGCTTGAAGATGAGGCCCGCGCCCACCGGCGGTACCACGGCCGGCAGATAGAGCAGGGTGCGCCACAGGCCGCGCGCCTTGAGCGGGCGGTTGACCAGGACCGCCAACGCGAGCCCCGCGATGATCGACAGCGGTACCGAGGTGAGGGCGAACACGCCCGCACGGCTCAGCGAGTCCCATGTCACCGGGTCGGACAGCAGCTCACGGTAGTTGTCGAACCCGACGAAGCTCCAGTTGGGGGAGATGCCGTCGAACGTGGTGAAGCTCAGCCACAGCGCGTACGCCATCGGCCCGACGGTCAGCAGCAGGAAGCCGACGATCCAGGGCGAGGTGAACAGATAGAACGCCCGTTGCCGGCGGGCCGTCATGGAGGTCCGGGGCAGGTCGCCGGAGCGGGCGGCACCGGTGGGAGCGGCGGATCGGGGCCGCTCCACGACTTCCGGGATCTGACCGACTGTCATCCCACCTGCTCCTTACCGCGCTTCAGCTGCTCATTGACCGACGAGTTGAGGCGTCCCGCGAGGGCGTCGACGGAGATCCGGCCCTTCATCGCGGCCGGCATGGCCTGGTTGAGGAGGGCTTCGAGCGCGTCCCACTTGACGTAGGGGGTGAACGGGGTCACCGAGAAGTGCTTCAACTCGGCCTCCTGCACCCTGAGGACGCGTTGTTGGTAGTCCTCCTTCTGCGGCATCAGCGGACGCAGCGACTTCAGGGGCGGGATTCCCCAGCCGCCCCCCGCCCGGGCCTTGGCCGGCCCCTCGCCGAAGAACCACTCGAAGACCCGCCAGGCGGCGTCCTTGTTCCGCGCCTTCTTCGGCATCCACATGCCCGTGCCGGCCTGGCAGGAGCTGAGCCGCGGGCCGCCCTCGAAGACGGGGGCGGGGGCGAGGCGGGACACCTCCGCGATCTTCGGCTCCGCGTTGATCATGCCGCCCAGCCAGTAGCCGCTGCCCGACATGGCCATCCGGTTCGCCATGTAGGTGGGGCCGTCCCAGGCATCGGGGTTGGGCTGGATGAGGCTCGGCCCGACCTTGGCCTTGGCGTAGTCGAGGTACCAGGTCAGGGCCCTGCGGGCCTCGGGGGTCGTGAAGTCGACCCGGCTGAAGTCCGCGGAGAAGAGGCTTCCGCCGGCGGCGGCGATCAGGTTCGTCAGGAGGATGACGATGTTCACGCCGTTGTAGCTGCCGCCGTAGACGGTGGTCTGGCCGTTCTTGCGCTGGACCAGCCGCTTGGCGTTCTCCAGCCACTCCTCGTAGGTGATCGGCTCGGTCTCGGAGGGGTGGTCCACGCCCGCCTTGTCGAAGTGCGAGGTGTTGTACCAGTACATGGAGTCCTGGGAGAAGTCCTTCACCATGCCGTAGCGAGGGCCCTTGCCCTGGGTCTTCCCGTCGAACCGCCACAGGTCGTTGGCCGGCTCCAGGTCCTCGGGCCTGAGGACGGTGGACTTGGCGAAGTACGGGTCCAGGTTCTCGGCCACGCCGCGGGCGACCAAGTACGGCGTGTCCAGGGCGCCGATACCGCGAACCAGGTCCGGCGGGTTGCCGTTGGTGAGCATCGCGATCAGCCGGGTGATGTCGTCCTGCACCACGGTGATCCTGATGCCGAGTTCCTTCTGGGCCTGCTGGATCAGCTCCGGGGAGACGTCGTCGAGCTTGACCATCATCGTGACGCTCTCGCCACCGCCGGACGCGGCACCGGCGACCTGCAGGGCGCAACCGCTCAGCGCCGCCGCGCCGGCCGCGGCGCCGCCCGCCGACAGGGCGAGGAACCGGCGGCGGCTCGGGTGAGCACCGGCCTGGGTGTGCATGAACTACCCACTCTCTTCACTGAGGTGACGGGCGCACGTAGGCCACAGGGATGACGGATGCGTTACGTGCGCATTTTCAGCAACCGGTTTCTACAGGCGGTGCTGGGAGCTTCATCCCGTAAGCACCGCACGTCAAGAGGCACGACGAACTTTCGAAAACTGCGATGCCCCTGGGCGGGGGGTGCACGAGCGCCTACGCTCCCGGTGATCACAGCAACCGGTTTCCGCAGAGTTGCCGCACCGCACCCGCCAGCTCCGCCTCTGTCGGGGTGGCTTGAACGGCCCCTTACGAGGAGCTCGAGATGTCACTCGCCTTCCGCGATCCGCCGCACGGCGGCGCCACCGACCCGACCGTGATCCGCCACCGCACGACCGGCGAGTGGTGGATGTACTACACACAGCGGCGGGCGGGCCTGCACCGCGCGGGCGTCGAGTGGGTGCACGGTACGGACATCGGCACCGTGCGCGGACGACCGCTGACCGTCGACCGCCCACAGCACACGGACGACCACCACCTGTCGACCGCCCACCACCCACCGTCGACCACAGGCCAACCCGCTCCTCGATCACGCCAGAAACCCCGGTAACCGATTTCGCCCCCACCCCCCATCAAGGCAGAAACCCGGCACGCAAGTTCGCCCCACCAACAGAACGCCCAACCGATTGACCGGCCCTTCCCCGCAGATCTACGGTAGAAGGCGCTTTCTGAAACTGTTTCCACCCTCACCCCGTGTGTCAGGAGAGTCATGCCCAGCCCCCAGCCACCGAGGGCCGTGTTCGCGATGGATCCGGTGCACCTCCCCCAGCTCTTCCCCCCGCCGCTGATGGCCCGGCTGCGGCAGACGACCGCCATCGACCCCGAGTTCGTCGTACGGGACTTCACCGACCCCGCCGCGAAGGAGGCGCTGGCCGAGGCCGAGGTGCTGATCACCGGCTGGGGCTGCCCCCACCTGGACGCCGACGTCCTGACCGCCGCGCCCCGGCTGCGCACCGTGCTGCACGCCGCGGGCTCGGTCCGCTCCCTCGTCGGCGAGGCGCTGTGGAAGCACGGCGTCGCCGTCTCCAGCGCGGTGACCGGCAACGCGCTGCCGGTCGCGGAGTACACCCTCGCCATGATCCTGCTCGCCGGGAAGGACACCTTCACCCACCGCGAACGCTTCCGCGTCACCCACGCCTACCCGACCACCGCCGAGACCGCCCTCACGGGCAACGTCGGCCGCCGCGTCGGCGTCATCGGCGCCTCCCGGGTGGGCCGACGGCTGCTCGAACTGCTGCGCCCCTTCGACTTCACGGTGCTGCTGCACGACCCCTACGTCGCCCCCGTCGAGGCCGTCGCACTCGGTGCCGAACTGGTGTCGCTGGAGGACCTCCTCACGCGGAGCGACATCGTCAGCCTGCACGCCCCCGACATCCCCGAGACGTACCGCATGCTCGACGGCGAGCGGCTGGCCCTCATCCGCGACGGCGGTGTCCTGATCAACACCTCGCGCGGCGCCCTGATCGATCCGGAGGCGCTCACCGCCGAGCTGGTCTCCGGCCGGCTGCACGCGGTCCTGGACGTCACCGAGCCCGAGCCGCTGCCCGCCGACTCCCCGCTCTACACGCTCCCCAACGTCTTCCTCACGCCCCACATCGCGGGCTCGCTCGGCAACGAGCTGGAGCGCCTTGGTCGAATCGTCGTGGAGGAGGCGGAACACCTGGCGACGGGCGCGCCGCTGGCCCATGAGGTGCGCCACGCGGACCTGGCCCGGGTGGCGTGACGGTGACGCGCCCGCGTGCAGGAAGCTGTCGGCCGTACACAGTCCGACGTGTGCCGTACTCGGTCCGCCGCGCGCCGCATACAGCCCACCGCAGGTTGCATACAGTCCACCGCCGCTCGTCCACAGCCCACGCCACCGCCCACAGCACGTCGTGCACCGCCCACAGGCCATCCCACCTGGAGGACTCATGGGATACGGTTTCCGCACTGGTGAGAGCCCGGAACCGGTTCGTCCGGATCGGGCCGCGACGGCGAAGGAGCCTCCACGGTGAGTGAGCGCAAGGCGGCCGGTGACACCGTCGGACGGGCGACCATCCGTGACGTCGCGGAGCGCGCCGGCGTCTCCGTCGCCAGCGTCTCGCGGGTGCTCTCCGGCAACTACCCGGTCTCCGAGGAGCTGCGCCGCCGGGTGATGAAGGTGGTGCGC
Source organism: Streptomyces sp. NPDC018693 (assembly GCF_044391385.1). Lineage (NCBI taxonomy): Bacteria > Bacillati > Actinomycetota > Actinomycetes > Kitasatosporales > Streptomycetaceae > Streptomyces > Streptomyces sp. NPDC018693. The sequence goes on from NZ_JBIRZZ010000004.1 coordinate 416,172, forward strand.
GACCTGGACTACGTCACCAACGCGCACGCCCGCTCCCTGGCCGGCGGCGGCACACCGACGGTCGCGATCCTCATCAACAACATCACCGGGGCGGCGTTCGCCCATGTGGCCCGTGGTGTCGAGGGCGCGGCCACACTGCGTGGCTGGCTGTCGCTGGTGGGCACGACCGGCGACGACCCGGAACGCGAGCTGGCGCTGGTCAATCTGATGCGCCAGCAGGGCGTCGCCGCGGTGGTGCTGCTCGGCGGCGCCTACGACTACGACGAGTACCAGCTGCGCATGGCCCGCTTCGCCCGTTCCCTGGACTCGGTCGGCTCCCATCTGGTGCTGGTCGGCAGGCCGCCCCTGGAGGGTGACGTACCGGCCACCACGGTCGACTACGACAACGAGTCCGGCGCCTACGCCATGGCCAGCCATCTGCTGTCGGCCGGGCACCGCGAGATCCTGGTGCTGCCGGGACCGGCCGAGCTCACCACCGCCCAGGGCCGGTTGACGGGTGCCCGTCGGGCGTTCGAGACGTACGGGGTGCCGTTCGAGAGGGCCGTGGTGCGGCACGGTCCGTACGACGACGAGCACGGTTACCGGGCCGTCGAGGCGGCGCTGCGTGAGGGGGCGACCTTCACTGCGGTGCTCGCCGGGACCGATGTCGTCGCGGCGGGCGCCCTGCAGGCGTTGCGCGCGGCGGGCCTGAGGGTGCCCGAGGACGTGTCGATCGTCGGCTACGACGACATCCCCCTGGCCTCTCAGCTCACCCCCCAACTGACCACCGTGCACGTCCCGTACGAGGAGATGGGCCGGGTCGCGCTGCGTGCGGTGGCCGATCGGCGTGAGGCCGGTGCGGCGCGCCGCAGGGGCGGCGACGGTGAGCATCTGGTGCTGGGCACCCATGTCGTCGTACGCGACTCCGTCCGGCCGCCTGCCAAGCGACGCGGGTAGCGGTCCGGGTGGTGCCGGTGATGCGGTCTCCAGCGCTCTTCGAGCCGGTGCGCATGATCTCGTTACGAAACCGTTTTCCGGCTACTTGACCGCCCTCACCGCCCCCTCCCCGAGAGGTTCCGGGCGCACTCGTCGGTCACGCCGCTCCGCCCTCTGACCTGCGGTTACGTCCTCGTCGTAGGGCACGTGGCGGCGCCCTCCGCCGGTCACGCCGCGGACAAACCGTCGTCACAAATTTTCCGTCGACCTCTTGCCTGAACAGGCCGGTCGTCCTACCGTCTCAGCAACCGGTTTCTACCGCTTCCGCCTTGGCCGATCCCCCGCAACCGCGAGCCGACTCCCCGGCCGCCGTTTTCTGGCCAGCACCGAGCCGCCGTCCTCTCGTTCTGAGAACGCCTGATTTCGAAGGAACACGGTCAGATGAACTTCACCAACCCCCGGAGAAGATTCGCGTCCGCCGCCGTGGCGGGAATCGCACTGACGGGTCTGCTCTCCGCCTGCGGCGGGTCGGACTCCTCCGACTCCGACGCCGACTCCGGGTCCAAGTCCGCCGGTCCGGTAACCCTCGACTTCTGGGGCTGGGCCAACGGCCAGGAGGCCGTCGTCAAGGCGTTCAACGACACGCACAAGGACGTCCAGCTCAAGTACACGAAGGTCACCGACCAGCTGACCATGCAGAAGAACCTGGCCAACGCGGTCAAGGCGGGCAACGCGCCCTGTCTGCTGCAGAACACCGCCGAGTACGTGACCAGCTGGGTGTCGCAGGACGCGCTCGCCGACATCACCGAGTACGTCGAGGGCAGCAAGGACAAGTTCAATGCCGGCTCCTGGTCCGCCGGCACCGTCCAGGGCAAGGTCTACGGCGTGCCCACCGCCTCGGCGCCGGCCTTCACCATCTACCGCACCGACGTCTTCTCGAAGTACGGTCTGCAGCCGCCCGCGACCTGGGACGACTTCATCGCCGCGGGCAAGGAGCTGAAGAAGCACGGCGTCAAGATCACCAACTACGCCGGTGAGGACCCGAGCACCCTGGAGGTGCTGGCCATGCAGGCCGGTGCCCACTGGTACTCGATCGACGGCGACGCCTGGAAGGTGGACTTCCAGGACGAGGGCACCCTCAAGGCCGCCAAGGTGATCCAGGAGATCATCGACAACGACCTGAACTCCACCCTGTCCTTCGCCGACTACGCGGCCGTGCAGCGCAACTACGACAACGGCGGCACCGCCACCCGGCAGATCTCCACCTGGCAGATGTCCGGCATGGTGAACAACTTCACCAAGTCCTTCGGCCAGTGGGCGCTCTCCCCGTGGCCGACGTTCAAGGGCGAGGCCCCCAAGACCCCGGCCGGGACGAACCAGAGCGGCAACCTGACGCTGGTGTCCAAGGGGTGCAAGCACCAGAAGCAGGCCGCCGAGACCGCGCTGTGGATGTCCACCGACCCCACCGCGGTCCAGACCATGGCCAGCCCGGAGACCGGCAGCGGCGTGATGCCCGCGCTCACCGACTCCAGCGCCTACATCGACCAGGCGATCTCCGAGAAGCTGCTCGGCAAGAACTACGAGCCCGCCAAGAAGGTCGTGGCGGACAGCATGAACACCGTCACCGACGACTGGGTCTTCGGCCCGAACTGGACCGCGATGTTCACGGAGCTGCAGAGCGGCTGGGGCAAGGTCGTCAGCAAGGAGATGAAGGTCACCGACCTGCTGGCCCACATGCAGAAGTGGACGGTCGACGACCTGAAGTCCCGCGGCATCAGCGTCAAGGGCTGAGGCAGACTCGATGATTCGCTCCCAGCGCTGGAAGGGTGCCGCGTTCACGGTGCCCTTCCAGCTTGGCTTCGTGTTCCTCTACCTGCTGCCGATCGGCTACGCCGTCTACCAGTCGCTGTTCCTGGTGCAGCAGTCCGGTCTCGGCCTGGGCGGGGCGACGGAGGAGTTCGTCGGCCTGGACAACTACCAGCGCGGTCTGACCGACTCGGCGTTCATGGGGTCCATCCTGCGGGTGTTCCTCTTCGCCTGTGTGCAGATCCCGCTGATGCTCGGCATCAGCCTGGTGCTCGCCCTGCTCCTGGACGCGGTCACCGCACGGGCGGCCGGCCGGTTCCGGATCCTGCTGCTGGTGCCGTACATGATCCCCGGTGTGGTCGCCGCCATCATCTGGGTCAATGTGTACAGCCCGCTGGTGGGGCCGCTGACACCGATCGGCGAGTTCTTCGGGTTCGACTGGGACTTCTTCGCGCCGTCGATGGTCTGGCCGTCCATCGGCAATCTGCTCACCTGGCACGGCATCGGCTACAACATGGTGATCATCTACGCGGCCCTGCAGGGTGTGCCCCGTGAGCTGTTCGAGGCGGCGCGGCTGGACGGCGCGACCGAGCTGCGGATCGCGCTGAGCATCAAGATCCCGCATGTCCGCGGGGCGCTGGTGCTGACCGGTCTGCTGTCCATCATCCAGATGCTGCAGATCTTCAACGAGCCCGCGCTGTTCCGGAACGTCACCCCGCAGACGGTGACCGACAGCTTCACCCCGATCATGATCATCTACAACCAGGCGTTCAGCGCCAACAACTACCACTACGCCGCGGCCCTGTCGGTGCTGCTCGCCCTCATCCTCGGCGTCGCCTCCTTCCTCTTCTACCGACTCACTTCGAGGGAGGTCGACTGATGACGCTCACCGAGAACCAGTCCGAGAACCGAACCGGGAAGCCCGCGCCGCCGGCCGTCCGCCGACGCACCCGACCGGACCCGGCCGGCGGCTCACGCGGCGGACAGCGCTTCTTGCTGCTCGGGCTGGTCCTGGCCAGTGTCTACAGCCTGTTCCCGGTGTGGTGGCTGATCGTCGCCGCCACCAAGGACCGGGTCGCGCTGTACCAGACGAACGGCATGTGGTTCTCCGGCTGGCACCTGTGGGAGAACGTGGAGCAGGTTTTCACCTACGACGGCGGCATCTTCCTGCGCTGGACCGCCAACTCCTTCCTCTACGCGGGGGTCGGCTCGCTCGGCGGCACGCTCGTCGCCCTGGCCACCGGGTACGGACTGGCGCGCTTCGACTTCCCCGGGCGCGGGGTGGTGTTCGCGTGCGTGGTGGGTTCGTTCCTGATCCCGCTGGCCCTGCTGACGCTGCCGCTGTACCTGCTCTTCTCGGAGATCGGGCTGGTCGACACGCCCTGGGCGATGCTGATCCCCTGTCTGATCAACCCGTTCAGCGTGTACCTCGCGAAGGTGTACACAGAATCCACCATCCCGTACGAACTCCTGGAGGCGGCCCGTCTCGACGGCGCCGGCGAACTGCGGATCTTCTTCAGCATCGTGCTCCGGATGATGACGACGGGCGGCGCCACGGTCTTCCTGCTCGCTTTCGTCAACACCTGGAACGCCTTCTTCCTCCCGCTGACGGTGCTGCGCGGCCAGGAGAACTGGACCCTCAACCTGGGTCTGTACAACTGGACCGGCAAGAAGATGGAGTCCGGCGTCGACGTGACCAGCCTGGTGCTCACCGGTGCCCTGCTCTCCATCATCCCGATGGCGATCATGATGGTCGCGATGCGCCGCTACTGGCGCACCGGCGTCACGCTGGGGGCGCTGAAGTGAGTACCAGGGACAGCCGACTGCATACCGCCGGCACCGGACCGACGGCCGACCGCATACAGACGACGGCCGGCACCGGACCGACAGCCGACCGTACACAGACAACCGCCGACACCGGACCGACAGCCGACCGCCCACAGACAACCGTCGCCCACAACCCGGTCATCCGCGGCTTCGCCCCCGACCCGTCCCTGGTCCGTGTGGACGACTGGTACTACATGGCGACCAGCACCTTCGAGTGGTTCCCCACGATCCCGATCCACCGCTCACACGACCTCGCCCACTGGGAGTACGCGGGCCACGTCGACACCGCCGCCCCCGGCGGCTCGCTGGTCGGCGTCCCCGACTCGGGCGGCGTCTGGGCGCCGTCGCTGAGCTGGGACGGCGAACGCTTCTGGGTGGTCTACGCGATCGTACGGTCCGTCGGCACGCCGTACTTCGACCTGGACACCTACGTCTGTACGGCGCCCGACGCGGCCGGCCCGTGGACCGCCCCGCGCCGGATCGCGAGCCACGGCTTCGACCCCGCCCTCTACCACGAGGGCGGCCGGTTGTGGCTGCTCAACCTCCAGAACGACCACCGCCCGGGCGGCAACCGCTTCTCCGGCATCGTCCTGACCGAGCTGGACCGCGACTCGCTCGAGCCGATCGGCGACACCCGTCTGCTCCTGCAGCATCAACGGCTCATCGAGGGGCCGAAGTTGCTGAGGCGGGACGGCTGGTACCACCTCGTCCTCGCCGAGGGCGGCACCGGTTTCGAGCACGGCGTGCTGACCGCGCGCAGCCGCGACCTGACCGGGCCGTACGACCTCGACGACCGTCCGCTGCTCACCTCCCGGGACAACCCGGAGCTGCCGCTGCAGAAGGCGGGGCACGCGGAGTTGGTCCAGACCCCGGACGGCGAGTGGTTCCTCTCCCACCTGACCGCCCGCCCCCTGCACACGCCCGACGGCCCGCGCTGCACGCTCGGCCGGGAGACCGCGATCCAGGCGGTGACCTGGGACGCGGACGGCCGGCCGCGACTGCGGCAGGGCGGCTGGCATCCGGAGGTCGAGGTGGAGGTACCCACCGAGGCAACGGACGGGGTACCAGCGCGTCCCCGCCCGAAGCCCCGACAGCCGCAGACGCAGACCCCGTTGGGCTGGCCCTGGAGCACCCTGCGTGAGCCGCCCGCCCCCTCCTGGTCCGACACCGAGGCCCGCCCCGGCTGGATCCGGCTGCGCGGCCGCCAGGGACCCGAGTCCCGGTGGGCGCAGAGCCTTCTGGCCCAGCGCATCACGGAACACTGGGCGGTCATCCAAGTCACCGTCGACGCCCGCCCGTTCACCTTCACCCAGGCGGCCGGACTGATCCTGCGCTACGACGCCGAGGCGTATCTGAGTCTGGATCTGACATGGGCGGAGCCGGAGGGCGAGCGGCAGCGCGGACAGCAGTGGCAGGGGAGCGGCGGGCGGACCGTACTGAGCCTGATCGAGCGCGACGAACAGGGGCCGCGCCAGGCGGCCGTGGTCGAGGTCGACGCGAGCGTGCCGCTCACGCTCGGGGTGACGGTCGACGGGGCCGAGGCACGTTTCTGGTACGTCCGCGACGGCGCGCGCACCCCGGTCGGGCCGCCGTTGGACTTCAGCCGGCTCTCCGACGACCACGGTGACCGGTTGCGCTTCACCGGGGCGATGGCGGGTATCCATGCCCGGGATCTCGTCGACGCTTCCTTCTCGGCGGACTTCCGGGACTTCCGGCTGGTGTGCACGCCCGTCTGAGGCCGGCTCCGCCTGTTCGAGGTTTCGAAAGCTCAGGCGCTCAAGATCCTGCGATTCCCGGCGTCTTCCCGCCACGCTGACGCACACTTAGGATAGCAAGCGCTTTCTGCCGACCGGTCGGGCACGCCCGGCGGCGGAAACAGCGCTGGTCGAGCTTTCGCTGGCCCTCGGGCGGGCCGGAGAGGTGGTTTCCCGATGGGCCGCACGGGGAGTACGAGCGCGACGGCCGGACCGACCCTGGCGGTCGTCGCCCGCGAGGCCGGGGTGTCCGTACCGACCGCGTCCAAGGTGGTCAACGGCCGCGAGGACGTGGCCCCGGAGACCCGACGCCGGGTCACGGAGGCGCTGGACCGGCTCGGTTACGTCCGCCGGCCACGCTTCGACGCGTCGAAGCCGCCCCGCCTGGTGGACCTCGTCGTCCACTCACTGGACACCTCCTGGTCGGGCGCGGTGCTCCAGGGCGTGGAGGAGGCGGCGCACGACGCGGGCCTGGACGTGGTGGTCTCGGCGGGCCTCGCCCGCGCCAAGGCCGACCGGCCGCGACGCGGCTGGCTCGACAAAATCACCACCCGCGGCTCGGCCGGGGTGCTGTTCAACCTGGCGGAGCTGTCGGAGTCCCAGTACGCCTGGCTGGAGCAGCACCGCATCCCCTACGTGATGATCGACCCCGCGGTGGAACCCCCGGCCGGCGTGGTCTCCGTGGGCGCGGCCAACTGGCAGGGCGGGGTCACCGCGACCGAGCACCTGATCGCGCTCGGCCACGAGCGGATCGCCGTGATCGCCGGCCTGCGACGCCGGATGTGCAGCGGCGCCCGGATCGCCGGCTACCGCTCCGCGCTGGCCGCGGCGGGCCTGGCCCACCGCCCCGACCACATCCGCTACGGCGCCTTCGACGAGGGCGTCGCCCGCCTGCGCATGCGCGAACTGCTCGACCTGCCCGAACCGCCCACGGCCGTCTTCGTCTGCTCCGACCGGATGGCCCTCGGGGTGTACCAGGCCCTCGCCGAGCGTGGTCTGCGCGTCCCCCACGACGTCAGTGTGGTCGGCTTCGACGACCTGCCCGAGTCCCGCTGGGCGACCCCGCCCCTGACGACCGTACGGCAGCCGCTGTCCGAGATGGCGGCCACGGCCCTGCGGCTGCTGCTACGGATGATGGACGGGGAGCACCCGGAGGGCACCCGGACGGAACTGTCGACACGCCTGGTGGAACGGTCCAGCACGGCGCCGCCCCCTCCTCACGGCACCCCTGCCTGAGCGTGCGGTGACGAAATCCGGCCGTGCGGGTCGTATGCGGTCAGTTGGGCAGGCATCAGGAGAGAGCATCCGCCCCGAGGCCATCCCCACCATGGCCGGCCTGGTCATCGCGGCAGGCACGGGTCTGAGCCCCGGCCTGTGGCGCCGACAGTGCGGAGACTGGACCGAAGCGGAGATGAACGCCCTGGAGGCCACTGCCTTCCTGCGCGCGGAGCGCATCAACCGGCTCACCGACGACCACGACGTCGCCACCCGCGTGATCACCGAAGCGCTGTCCCGCGCGGAGCGGGGCTGACACCGCCGCCGGTGGCACACGCCGCCGCGGCCGGCTGTCCGCCGGCTCAGGCCCTGCCCGTCGCCCAATCGATCCCGCCCCGCAAGTGGGCGAGGAAGTCGGGGTCCTCGTACGCCTCCGAGGCGTGACCGAGGGCGGTGTAGAAGACGCGGCCCGCGCCCTGGGTCCTGCACCAGGCGAGCGGGTGGTCCTTGCCCATGCCGCCACCCTCGTACGACGTCTCGTCGGCGGCGAGGAGGACCCGGACCGCCTGGCGCGGGTTGCTGCGGAAGTCGTACCACTCGTCGGTGAAGGCCCAGGCGGTGGGCAGGTGACGGGTGGCGGGGTGGTCGTGGTCCTCGACCAGCGCCTTGCCCGGCTGGTACTCGGGGTGCCGGTCGAAGCGGGCGCCGAGCAGGTCGCCGTAGTAGGGCCAGTCGTACTCCGTGCAGGCCGCCGCGTGCACCCCGACGAAGGCGCCGCCCGCCTCCACATACCCCGCGAGCCGCTCCCGCCCGGCCGGGGTGAGTACCTCTCCGCTGGTGGAGAGGAAGACCACGGCCGCGTATCCGCCCAGGGGGGCTTCCAGCGCGGCCGGGTCCTCGGTGTGGTGGACGTCGTACTCCCCCAGCGTGCGCAGGGCGGCGACGCCGGCGGGGATGGAGTCGTGTCGGTAGGCGGTGGTACGGGTGTACACGAGCAGTGGTGCGGTCATACGACCGACCCTACGACCGCGCCCGCCCCGTCCCCCATGCCCAGCTCAGGGCGAAAATTTCGGCCCGGACGGGTCCGTTCCGCCAGCTGCTCCAGGGCGTCCGCAGGGTGATCCGCGTCACGCGCTGTCACAGCCGCCGTCGGCCCGGTGTCTTGAGGCCGGAGACACCTTGGGGACGGCGGAGGAGAGCACATCATGGACAGACGGACGACGGGCACACAGCGCACCCTCACGTTCCTCAAGGTCGGGCTCGCCGCGCAGACCCTGACCCTCTTCTTCCAGGCGGCCACCGCCGGAGTGCTCCTGACGTCGTCCCGTGGGTATCTGCTGCACGACATCGGTTCGAGGGTGATGTACGCCGCCGCCATGCTGTACCTGCTCGCCGCGGTCCTGGCGTGGCGCCCGGGCGGCGGATCGCCCCGCCCCGTCCTCTACGCCACCGGATTCCTCCTCCTCGCCTCCGCGCAGGTCGCGCTCGGCGTCGCCCACATACCCTCGCTCCATGTCCCGCTGGGCGTGGTGATGTTCGCGCTGAGCAGCCTGGCCCTGCTCCAGGCGCTCTCCCCGCGCTTGCTGCCCCGCCCTGCCGCCCGGTCGTAGTCGACGTACCCGAGAGGCCGGATCAACCACCCACGTTCACATCATTGTCGGGCGCCCCGTCCCCCACCGGCGGAAGATCACCCCGTTCCACCGGCTCACCGCCCTGCGCGGCCGGCGGCAGGAGGGTGTTGAGTTCTTCGGCGGTGGGGCGGTGGACGTTGTCGGCGGCGGTGCGCAGGGCGTCGCTGGGGGTGCCCCCCTCTCCGGTGATGCGGATGATGTGGCCCTGCTTCGGCAGGAGGTACGCGGTCCCTTCGCCGGTGCCTCGGGACCAGGTGTCGCCGGTGCGGGTGCAGGGGGTCCTGGTGGCGGAGGCGTCGGCGGCCGGCCAGGTGGGGCAGTTCTCGGCGGTGAGGGTGCCGCGGTCGACGGAGAGGTGGAGCTGGGCGCCGGTCTCGCGTGAGACGTACGTGGCGGAGAAGCCGTCGCCTCCGTAGACGCCCACGGACTGCTGGGCGAGGGTGTAGCCGGGCGCGTCGGTGGTGTAGACGTGCTCGGGGGCTATGCCCAACGCCGTGGCGCGCGCGCTCAGTTCGGCGGGATCGGCGGTCCGCGCTTCGGAGTTCGAGCCCGAGGCCCGGTCGTCGGACTTCTCGGTGCCGCAGGCGACGGTCAGCGCGGGGATCAGCAGAAGCGCCGGGAGGGCGCGTGCGGGACGGATCATGGGCCCCATCCTGCCGTACAAGTGTTCCAGGGGGAGCGACGGTGGGGAGCGTGCGCGCGCTACCGCGCCCGCATCCGGACCTGCCGCGATGAGCCCCTACTTGGCGACTCCAGACGCGCTGAGGGTCGCGTGCCGCAGGAGGCGGAGCTGTCCGATCTCGGCGACGTTCTTCATCAGTTCGGCGTTCACCCAGGCGAGCAGGTCGGCGACCGTGTGGGCGGGGTCGTCCGGCCAGGGGAAGGGCGCGGTGCGGTCGAGGTCGGCGTCGCAGAGGTCCGCGACGGCGGACGTCCACTCCTCACGCAGGTCACGCAGCCAGGCGACGGCCGGGGCGCCCGGACCCGGCCAGCGGATGTCGGCGCGCTCGCGCGGGGTACGGCCCCGCACATGGTCGGCGGCCACGCTCAGCCACCAGCCGAGGTGCCAGCTCACCCAGCCCAGGGTGGGCACGGGGACGGGGTCGGGCTCCGTGTCGGCCCAGTCGGGCACCCAGCCACCACCGTCGGCGTCCGGGTGGAGGGTCCAGCAGTGGGGTGCCGGCTCCCAGAGGAAGTCCTCCGGCTCCATGCGTTCCAGGTGGTACTCGAAGAGGGCCCAGGTCAGATCGAACTGCCGGCGCAGGAGGTCTTGGCGGGAGGTGCTCATGAGGACACGGTGCCATGGCCTGGTCCGAGGTACGGAAGCGTTTTCCGCTCCGGCCGTCCGCCCGCCGCCGCATGTCCGTTTCCTTCAAGACCGGCCGGGCGGCCGCCGCCTACGGTCGCCGTATGACTCCACGTTTCGATGCCGTCTGCCTGGTCGTCTCCGACATGGCCGCCTCCGTCGCCTTCTACCGTCGTCTCGGTTTCGCCTTTCCCGAGGGTGCCGAGGAAGGGCCGCACGCCGAAGCGGAACTGCCCGGTGGGGTACGGCTGTTGCTGGACACCGAGGAAAGTGTGCGGTCCTTCCTTCCGGGGTGGCGGGCGCCGTCCGGGGGCGGACGGGCCTCGCTCGCCTTGCGGTGCGACGGGCCCGAAGAGGTCGACCGGGTGTACGAGGAGCTGGTGGGCGCCGGTCATGAAGGTGAGCTCAAGCCCTGGGACGCCGTCTGGGGGCAGCGGTACGCCGTCGTGCAGGACCCGGACGGAAACGGGGTCGACCTGTTCGCGCCGTTGGCGCCGTGACCGGGGTCTGTGACCACCCCGCGTCAGCGTGGCGGCAGCAGGTCCCTCGGTGTCCGACCGGTCAACTGCCGCACCTCACGCGTGAGGTGGGCCTGGTCGGCGTAGCCGGAGCGGGTCGCGGTCTCGGCCAAGGGGACGCCTGCGTGGGCCAGGGTGAGGGCGCGTTGGAGGCGGAGAATGCGGGTGAGGGTCTTGGGACCGTAGCCGAAGGCGGTGCGGGAGCGGCGGTGCAAGTGGCGGGCGCTGTAGCCGAGTTCGTCGGCGATGCGGGCGACCGGGCGGCCTGCGGCGAGCGCGGTGACCAGGTGGCGCAGGGCAGGGTCGGGCGGGCCGGCGCGCTCCAGGGCCAGGGATTCCAGGGCGGACGCCGGGTGGGGGGCGGCCGCGACTCGGGCGTTCAGGCGGCGGACCTCGGCTGTCGGCCAGAGGTCGGCCAGGTCCACGCGGCGGTTGAGCAGTTCGTGCGCCGGCACCCCGAGGAAATCGGGGGCGGTACCCGGGAAGAAGCGGATGCCGGACCATGCCGCGGGCGGGCCGTCGGGGACGTACGCGCGGGTGTCCGGGCCGGCGACCCGGAGGCGGCCCTCGTGCCAGAGGAGGTCCATGCAGCCGTCGGGCAGCACGGGGTGCCGGTCGGCCACCGAGGGTTCGTTGACCCAGACCACCGCGCCGGGGAGTCGGGAGGGGCGCTCCTTGTACACACGCAGAGGTTATCTCCGTACCCGAGCGCACCCCGCCGCTCGCCGGCCGCACCCCGAGCACGTCACCCGGCGGGCAGGGTGAGTGTCAGCTTGCCCGTGGCGCGGCCGTCGAGGAGGTGCCGGACGGCTGCGGCGGTCTCGGCGAGCGGGTAGACACGGTCCATGACCGGGCTGAGTGTGCCCGCGTCGATGAGGGCGGTCAGGTCCCGCAGCCCGTCGGCGTGCTCGGAGGAGATGAAGGTGCCCAGGTGCTGGCCGATGAAGGGTGACAGCATCTGCGCGCGGAGCTGCCGGTCGGTGCCGCCGAGCCAGCGGCCGTTGGTCTCGCCGCCGGTGATGATCAGCCTGCCGCGGGGTGTGAGGGCGCGGCGCAGATCCCGCAGGCCGCGGTTGCCGGCGATGTCGATGATGGCGTCGTAGCGTCGCGGGCCGGCGAGGAAGTCCTCGCGGGTGTAGTCGATCACGCGGTCGGCGCCCAGCGCTCGTACGGCGTCGAGCTTGGCAGTGCTCGCGACGGCCGTGACCTGGGCACCGTAGGCGTGGGCGAGTTGGACGGCGAAGGTGCCCACGCCGCCGGCTGCTCCTGTGATCAGGACCTGCCGGCCTTCCTGGACCTTGCCCTGGTCGCGCACCGCCTGGAGTGCGGTGAGCGCGCTGACGGGCAGCGCCGCCGCCTCCTCGAAGGTGAGTCCGGTCGGCTTGGGAGCGATCCTGTCGGGACGGGCGGCGGCGTATTCGGCGAACGCGGCGGGTGCCGTGCCGTAGACCTCGTCGCCGCGCGCGAATCCTGTCACGTCGGTGCCGACCGCCTCGACGACACCGGCGAGGTTGCGGCCGGGGTTGGCGAGCTTGGGCCCGCGCAGCCCGCTCACGGGCCGGACGGCGTACGGCAGACCGGCCATCATGTGCCAGGTGCCCCGGTCCACGCTGGAGGCGCGCACCCGTACCAGTACCTCGCCCGACCCGATGCCGGGTCGGGCGACCCGCGCCGTGCGCAGCACGGCTTCCGGTTCGGCGCCGTAGCGTTCCTGCACGACGGCCGTCATCGTTCTGGTTCCCCCGGCCGCTGCGGTCCCTCTGTTGTTCCGCATCGTCACTTCTCCCGAATCGGGTCCAGCCACTGGTGTGCACTTACAGCGTAAGCACGTACTTACGGCGTAAGTACAGCACTTACGGCGTAAGCTCGTCAATGGCGGCAGACCACGAGAGGAAGCGACTGTCCACAGTGACCCGACGTACGACCCCTCAGCCGACCCGCGAGACGCTCACCCGGCAGCGGGTGCTGCGCGCTGCCGTCGAGCTCGCCGACACCGGCGGCCTGGAGACGCTCAGCATGCGCAAGCTCGGCGAGGCCGTCGGAGTCGAGGCGATGTCCCTGTACAACCACGTGGCCAACAAGGAGGACCTGCTCGACGGCATGGTCGACCTGGTCTTCGGCGAGGTCGAACTCCCCGCGCCGGGCGACGACTGGCGACAGGCGATGCGGCAGCGGGCCCTCTCCATGCGCCAGGTGCTGTCCCGCCACCGCTGGGCGATCGGGCTGATGGAGTCACGGTCCACTCCGGGCCCCGCCACCCTGCGTCACCACGACGCCGTTCTCGGCTGCCTGCGTCAGGGCGGGTTCTCCCTCACGCTGACCGCGCATGCCGTCTCGGTCCTGGACAGCTACATCTACGGGTTCGCCCTGCAGGAGAAGACCTTGCCCTTCGACACCCCGGAGCAGACCACCGAGCTGGCGGAGTCCATCGTGAGCGGTTTCGGCGACGGCGAGTACCCCTACCTGACCGAGATCGCGACCGCTCACGTGATGCGTCCCGGGTACGCCTACGGCGACGAGTTCGTCTTCGGACTGGACCTCATCCTCGACGGCCTCCGGCAAGCGGCGGGCTGACCGGCCGGCGGCGTGCCCGCGCGGCTACTTCTCCCCCCGCGCCTCGTCCTCGCCCTGCCCCTTCGGGGAGGTCTTGGCCGTCGTCCGCAACCGGCCCGTGACGTCCTCCGGTGGCAGGAAGCGGGACCAGCGCTCGGGGAACTCGGACGGCATGTCGGGGTCGTCGGGGTCCTCGTCCTCGTGGGAGCGGGCGGCGGCCATGCGGGCGACGTACTCGGCGGCCTCCTCCTGCCGCAGCCGCTCGTTGGCGGCACGGGCGGCGGCGGTCGCGGCGGCCGGCCAGACGCGGTCGATCGCGGCGTTGACGGCGGCCCCGACCAGCACGGCGAACGCGGACACACCGATCCACAGCAGGACGGCGACGGCGGCGGCCAGCGAGCCGTAGATCGTGGCGCCCTCGACGGTGTTGCGGAGGTAGATGCGGAGCAGGAAGCTGCCCAGCACCCACATGCCGAGGGCGACCAACGCGCCCGGCACGTCCTCGATCCACGGGGAGCGCACCGGTACGGAGACGTGGTAGAGGGTCGTGAGGAAGGCGACCGACAGCACGAGGACGACCGGCCAGTACAGGACCTGGACGAGGGTCGCCGACCACGGCACGATCCGCACCACGGCGTCCGGTCCGGCCACCATCAGCGGCAGCGCGACGGAGCCGATCAGCAGCGCGGCGATGAAGAGGAGGAAGGCGACCAGGCGGGTCTTGACGATGCCGCGGACGCCGTCGAGGCCGTACATGACGGTGATGGTGTCGATGAAGACGTTGACGGCGCGCGAGCCGGACCACAGGGCGAACAGGAACCCTATGGAGATGACGTCGGGCCGGCCGCCCTTCATCACGTCGTCGAGGATGGGTTGCGCGATCTGCTGGACGCCCTTGTCGGACAGGACCGTGCGGGACGCCTCCAGGAGGTTGTTCTCCAGGCTGGTGATGGTGTCGGTGCCGGTCCAGTCGTCGACGTAGCCGAGCAGTCCGATGAGGCTGAGCAGCAGGGGCGGCACCGACAGCAGGGTGAAGAACGCGGCCTCGGCGGCCAGGCCGAGGATGCGGTACTCGATACAGGAGTTGACGGTGTCCTTCAGAAGCAGCCAGGCGGTCCGCCGCTTGGAGACGTTGCGGTAGAGGGCACGCGCCCGGTGGAGACGCCCGGAGGGGCTCCCCGGTTGCTCGGGTGACTGACTTGCTGGCTGCACGCCATAAAGGTATCCGCCGTACGAGGGTGCGCTCATCCCCGGCGGGGACGGCGGCGAGGTAGGTTCGCGGTATGGCAGGCAGCACGCACACCGTGACCAACCAGCCCCCTCCCCTCGTCGGACACGACGTGTACGGTGCCGACCGCGCCCTGGTCGCGGCGGTCGAGCGGCATCTCGACCCGGCGCTGCTGGACGAGGCGCACGGCGAGCTGTCGGCGCTGGGCCGGGCCGCCGGGTCGGCGCAGCTCCAGGAGTGGGCGGTGCAGGCCGAGCAGTGTCCGCCGCGGCTGCGCACCCACGACCGCTACGGGCGGCGGGTCGACGAGGTGGAGTTCCATCCGGCCTGGCACCGGCTGCTCGGCAAGGGGGTCGGGGCGGGGCTGACGGCGGCCTGGGCGCGGCCCGGGGGGCAGGTGCGGCGGGCCGCCGGGTTCCTGGTGTGGACGCAGGTGGAGGCGGGGACCTGCTGTCCGCTGTCGATGACGCACGCGGCCGTGCCGGCCCTGCGCGCGGAGCCGGAGCTGGCCGCCGAGTGGGAGCCCCGGCTGACGTCGACGCTGTACGAGCGGCAGCTGCGGCCCGCCCGGCAGAAGGCCGGGGCGCTGTTCGGGATGGGTATGACGGAGAAGCAGGGCGGCAGCGACGTCCGGGCGAACACGACGACGGCGCGGCCGCTCGCTGAGGACGGGGCGTATGTGCTGACCGGGCACAAGTGGTTCTGCTCGGCGCCGATGTCGGACGGCTTCCTGGTGCTGGCCCGGGCCCCGGAGGGGCTGACCTGTTTTCTGGTGCCGCGGGTGCTGGACGACGGTACGCGCAACCCGTTCCTGCTGCAGCGGCTGAAGGACAAGCTGGGCAACCGGTCGAACGCCTCAGCGGAGGTGGAGTTCGACGGGACGTGGGCGCGCCGGGTCGGTGCGGAGGGGCGCGGGGTGCGGACCATCATCGGCATGGTCGCGGCCACCCGGCTGGACTGTGTGCTCGGCTCGGCGGGGTTGATGCGGCAGGCGGTCACCCAGGCCGTGCACCACTGCGCGTACCGGGAGGCGTTCGGCGGGAAGCTGCTCGACAAGCCGCTGATGCGTAACGTTCTGGCCGATCTGGCGCTGGAGTCGGAGGCGGCCACCACCCTGGCCATGCGGCTCGCGGCGGCCTGTGACGACGGGGGCGAGCAGGAGCGTGCGCTGCTGCGGATCGCGGTGCCGGCGGCGAAGTACTGGGTGACCAAGCGAAGTGCGCCGCTGGTGGTGGAGGCCGCGGAGTGTCTGGGCGGAAACGGTTATGTGGAGGAGTCGGGGCTGCCCCGGCTGGTGCGTGAGTCGCCGCTGAACTCGATCTGGGAGGGCGCCGGCAACGTCCAGGCGTTGGATGTGCTGCGGGCGCTGCGGCGTGAGCCCGAGGCGCTGGACGCGTATCTGCGGGAGGTCGGGCAGGCGCGCGGCGCCGATCACCGGCTGGACGCGGCGATCAAGGACCTGCTGACGGAACTGGCCGATCTGGACGGCGCCGAGGCGCGGGCGCGGCGGCTGGCGGAGCGGTTCGCGCTGGTCCTGCAGGGGGCGCTGCTGGTGCGGTTCGCGCCCCCGGAGGTCGCCGACGCGTTCTGCGCGGGCCGGCTGGGCGGGGATGCGGGGGCTGCCTTCGGGACCTTGCCGCACACCTTGGACCTGGCGTCGGTGGTGGACCGTGCGCGACCGGTGGACTGACCGGGGGCGACCCGCTGTGATCTGCGTGGACAGGGTGCGGGGGTGGTGCTGCGCCGACACGGCACCACCCCCGCGGGATTGGCCCTGCGAGGCCAGGAACGCCGCTCGGGACGGCGTGGGTCAAGTTTCAATCACCGCGGGCATGTTCACCAGGGTTGCAGAGGGTTGCAACTTGTTGTCGGTGTGACCGGACTGTGTCCCTCCGTCCGGCGGGGACGGCAGTATGTGACGCACCAGCGCGACCGGAAAGCGTCGGCCGAGCGGCTTGACATCCGGCTGCCCCTCTGCTTGACCACTGCTGTTCGACCGCTTCATCCTCCCCGGGAGGCCCTTGTGGCGAAGTCGCCCGTGAACATGGCGCACCTCGCGGCCGTCGACGCCGCGCGGGCGGCGCGGACGCTCAGCGAGGTCCGCGACGCCAGACTCGCCGGGCAGCGGACGCGTGTGGCGCCCCGCCCGGTGATCGAGCAGTCGTGGGAGCGCATGCTGCGCCAGGGCATCGACCCCGAGCACGGCCGCCGGTCGGGGCTGCTCAGCTCCGACGAGGTGCGCCGGCGCCGGGAGGCGTCACCGCTGAAGGACGTGCTCCCGGTGCTCCGCGAGGGCCTGCTGTCGGTGGCGGACGCGGCCCACCACATCATGGTGGTCGCCGACGACGACGGCCGGGTGCTGTGGCGGGAAGGCTGCACCCCGGTGCTGCGCCGGGCGGACGGGCTCGGTTTCGAGCTCGGCGCGGACTGGGGTGAGGACGCCGTGGGCACCAACGGCATCGGCACCCCGGCGGTGGTCCGCAAACCCGTCCAGGTGTTCGCCTCCGAGCACTTCGTGCGCTCGCAAACCACGTGGACCTGCGCGGGCGCCCCGATCACCGATCCGCGGGACGGCCGGCTGCTCGGGGTGGTCGATGTCAGCGGGCCGCTGGAGACGATGCACCCGGCCACGCTCGCCTGGGTCGACTCGGTGGCCAAGCTGGCCGAGGCCCGGCTGCGTGAGCGGCATCTGGGCGCGCTGGAGCGGCTGCGGGCGGTGGCGGCGCCGGTGCTGGCGCGGCTCGGCGGGCGGGCCGCGGTGGTGGACCGGGACGGCTGGACGGCCGCCGTCAGCGGGATGCCGTACACGAACCGGATCGCGCTGCCCAAGCCGCCGATGCCGGGCCGCCGGTGGCTGCCGGCGCTGGGGATGTGCTCGGTGGAGCCGATGGACGGGGGCTGGCTGATCCGGGCCGTCGACGAGCCGCCGGCGCCCGGCGCCACCCGGATCGTGCTGGATCTGACCCGGCCGCGCCGCTGGTCGGTGACGGTGTCGGGGACCGCCGGATCCTGGTCGCACGAACTGAGCCCGCGGCACGCGGAGTTGCTCTATCTTCTGGCGGTGCACGGGGACGGCCGCAGCGCGGCCGACCTGGCCGGGGAGGTGTTCGGCGACCCGGCCCGGACGGTGACGGTGCGGGCCGAGATGTCGCGGGTGCGGCGGTATCTCGGGGGTCTGCTGGAGCACAGGCCGTATCGTTTCAGCGAGGACACGGAGGTGGAGGTGCTGCTCCCCGACGATCCGCGCGACCTGCTGCCGCACTCGTCGGCGCCGACGGTGACCGGGAGCCGCGCGTCCGACTGACGGTCCCGGGGAGCTTTCTCCCGACAAGAGCTCCCTCCTGACAAGGGCTTCCTCTATCGCATTGCGAGCCCCGCCGGAACGTCTTCCGTATATCTGCGCAGTCTTCGTCCGAAGCACGTGTCACCTGCCGTAGCATCCCTTTACGGGCCACCCCACCTGTTCCTGAGTCAACGTACGGACCACCAGGCGCAGTTGGCTCGCCTCGGGAGGACGAATGAAGCATCGGGGCCGACACCGCCGGCAGAGGCGCGGCAGGGCGTTGCGCGCGTTCCTGGCCGGAACCGCTCTCGCGCTGACCGGCGCCGCCACCATGATCAGCGCGTCCCAGGCCACGGTGACGGACGATCCCGGGGCCCTCAAGCCGCTCTCCGCGGCCGCCGCCGACAAGGCGCGGCTGACGGAGGAGCCGGTGCCGTCCGCGGC
Organism: Streptomyces sp. NPDC018693; assembly: GCF_044391385.1. NCBI lineage: Bacteria > Bacillati > Actinomycetota > Actinomycetes > Kitasatosporales > Streptomycetaceae > Streptomyces > Streptomyces sp. NPDC018693. The sequence goes on from NZ_JBIRZZ010000004.1 coordinate 434,652, forward strand.
TCTCGACCGGCTGGCCGCGGCCATGGGCCGCCCGGTCGGCGTCGGGGCCGTGCTGGCCGACACCGACCGCACCCTGCGCTCCGCCGACGACTGCGCGCCGGCCGAGCGTGCGGCGCTGCCCGCGGCGCCGACGGCCACCCGCGCGTACTGCTGGGACCCCGACGACACCCAGGGCTGGCAGCCGGGCGCGGTCACCACCTCCGGGGACGCCGACGACGACGGCCGCTGGGGCGCGAACCGGGTGATCCTCTCCGGCTGGTCGACCGCCGACCGCACCGCGGGCGCGGACCGGCTGGCCCGCATCGCCTTCGTCGACGCGGGCGACCCGGACCGGCTCGCCTACGCCTGGGTGCTGCTGGTCGTCCCCGTGGAGGGCGGCCAGGACTACCGGCCGCTCGGCTCGCATGTCTCGGGGATGGTCTGGTACCAGGACAAGCTGCTGGTCACCGCGGACGACGGGGACCGGGCGGCGTTGTACGTGTACGACCTGAACCGTGTCCAGCGCGCCACGGTGCTCGGCGCCGCGGTGGGCCGGGTGCCCGGCGGCTGGTCGGCGCACGGCGAGCGGTACGTTCTGCCCGCGGTCGCCGCCTACCGGCCGGCCGGCGGCACGGACGCCCCGTACGCCGCCTCCGTCTCGCTCGACCGCAGCACCACCCCGCACAGCCTGGTCGCCGGCGAGTGGACCCTCCCGGACGGTGACGAGCGGGCCCGGCTGTGGCGCTACTCCTTCAGCACCCTGACGGAGCGGTCCGGGCTGCTCGCCACGGACGCCGCGGGGCGCGCGGTGCCGACCGAGGCGTACGAGACGAAGGCGACCGGGGTGCGCGGGGTGCTGGCCCGCGGTGACGCCTGGTACGTGACGCGCGCGGCCGGTGCCAAGGAGCGGCACGGCACGCTGTGGCGGCAGGACGAGGAGGGGGCGCGGTCCCCGACGTGCGAGCCCGGCGGTTCGGACGGGCACCGCTGCTGGAGCGGGCGCACGGAGTCGCTGTCCTACTGGGAGGAGACCGGGGAGGTGTGGTCGCAGTCGGGCCGGATGCTGTTCGCGCTGGAGCTGGCGGCGATCGACAGATCGGCGGAATAGATGATTCCCTGGCCGGCATGGCAAACATCCCCGTGACCACCTGGTCCCTGGAGCAGACCGACCCGACCGACCTGCTGCCGGCCGCCGCACCCGACGGCGACGTCGTCATCACGCGTGCCGAGGTGCCCTCCCCCGAGTTCAGCCGGTTCCTGTACGCGTCCGTGGGCGGTGACGTCCGCTGGATCGACCGGCTGAGCTGGACGTACGAGCAGTGGCAGGAGCATCTGGCGCGTCCGGGGGTCGAGACCTGGGTGGCCTACGACCGGGGCACGCCCGCGGGGTACGTGGAGCTGACCCCCCGGGACGACGGGGTCGTGGAGATCGAGTACTTCGGGCTGATCCCGGCCTTCCGGGGCCGCCGCATCGGCGGGCATCTGCTGTCGTACGGCACCGCCCGCGCCTGGGACCTCGCGGACCGCTGGCCGGGACTGCCTCGGACCAAGCGGGTGTGGCTGCACACCTGCAGCCTGGACGGTGAGCACGCCATGGCGAACTACCAGCGGCGGGGCTTCCGGCTGTTCGACACCAAGGTGGAGGAGCAGCGGGAGGTGGCCGCTCCCGGCCCCTGGCCCGGCGCCCATCCTGCCTGACCATGGCGTCCACCCTGCTCGACCGCACCTACCCTGGCTGACCAGCACAGACAAGCCCCAGGTACGCCATGTGACCGACACCACCCTTGTCCCGCATGCCGGGACAAGGGTGTCCACATTTTGGACAAAGCTGGACTGTGTCCAGATCGCCGTGACACGCTTCCGTCATGCCTGGAACTGGAATTGCCTTGGTGAGTCGGCGGCACGTCGACCTCGGCCGCATGTCCAGCGCCATCTGTCCGGCGAGCTGACGCCCACAGCACCGCCGCACCCCCCGTCTTCGCCTCCCTGTGCGCGACGATGCGCACGGAACGCACCCGTGCGCCCGTATGCGCAGGTCAGAGCCGCTTTCCGACTGTTCACCAAGTCCTGACAGTCCCGACAGTCCCGAAGGACGTATTCACCATGGCCGCCACCCCGCAGAATCCTGCCGCCTCCGCGCCCCGCCGCAAGGTGAGCCGTCATCGCGGTGAGGGTCAGTGGGCAATGGGCCACTTCACCCCGCTCAACGGCAACGAGCAGTTCAAGAAGGACGACGACGGTCTCAATGTGCGGACACGCATTGAGACGATCTACTCCCAGCGCGGCTTCGACTCCATCGACCCCAACGACCTGCGCGGCCGGATGCGCTGGTGGGGCCTGTACACCCAGCGGCGCCCCGGCATCGACGGCGGCAAGACCGCCGTACTGGAGCCGGAGGAGCTGGACGACGAGTACTTCATGCTGCGCGTCCGCATCGACGGCGGCCGGCTCACCACCGAGCAGCTGCGGGTGATCGGCGAGATCTCGCAGGAGTTCGCGCGCGGCACCGCCGACATCACCGACCGGCAGAACGTCCAGTACCACTGGATCCGGATCGAGGACGTGCCCGAGATCTGGAACCGCCTGGAGGCGGTCGGCCTGTCCACCACCGAGGCGTGCGGTGACACGCCCCGCGTGATCATCGGCTCGCCGGTGGCCGGTATCGCCGAGGACGAGATCATCGACGGAACCCCGGCCATCGAGGAGATCCACCGCCGGATCATCGGCAACCAGGAGTTCTCCAACCTCCCCCGCAAGTTCAAGTCCGCGGTCTCCGGCTCGCCGCTGCTCGACGTGGCGCACGAGATCAACGACATCGCGTTCGTCGGCGTGAACCACCCCGAGCACGGCCCCGGCTTCGACCTCTGGGTCGGTGGCGGACTGTCCACCAACCCCAAGATCGGCGTCCGGCTCGGCGCCTGGGTGCCGCTGGACCAGGTGCCCGAGGTCTACGAGGGCGTCATCTCGATCTTCCGTGACTACGGCTACCGGCGGCTGCGCACCCGCGCCCGGCTGAAGTTCCTGGTCGCCGACTGGGGCGCGGAGAAGTTCCGTCAGGTCCTGGAGGACGAGTACCTGCGGCGCAAGCTGGTCGACGGCCCGGCGCCCGACCAGCCGGTCGCCCGCTGGCGCGACCACGTCGGTGTGCACCGGCAGAAGGACGGCCGGTTCTACGTCGGTTTCGCCCCGCGTGTCGGCCGCGTCGACGGCGCCACCCTCACCAAGATCGCCGAGCTGGCGGAGGCGCACGGCTCGGGCCGGGTCCGTACCACCGTCGAGCAGAAGATGATCATCCTCGATGTCGAGGAGGGCCAGGTCGACTCGCTCGTCGAGGGCCTTGAGGCGCTGGACCTCACCGCCAAGCCCTCCTCGTTCCGGCGCGGCACCATGGCCTGCACCGGCATCGAGTACTGCAAGCTCGCCATCGTCGAGACCAAGGCGCGCGGCGCCTCGCTGATCGACGAACTGGAGCGCCGCATCCCGGACTTCGACGAGCCGCTCACCATCAACATCAACGGCTGCCCGAACGCCTGCGCCCGTATCCAGGTCGCGGACATCGGTCTCAAGGGCCAGCTGGTCCTCGACGACAAGGGCGAGCAGGTCGAGGGCTACCAGGTGCACCTGGGCGGCGCGCTCGGCCTGGAGGCCGGCTTCGGCCGCAAGGTGCGCGGCCTGAAGGTGACGTCGGAGGAGCTGCCGGACTACATCGAGCGCGTGCTCAAGCGGTTCCAGGCCGAGCGCGAGGACGGCGAGCGGTTCGCCGCCTGGGTGGCCCGGGCCGGCGAGGAGTCGCTGTCGTGAGCGAGCGCGCGGCCCCCTTCTACTGCCCCTACTGCGGCGACGAGGACCTGCGACCCAGTGAACAGGGCCATGGCGCCTGGGAGTGCGCGGCCTGCAACCGCGCCTTCCAGCTGAAGTTCCTCGGGCTGCTCGCCCGGGGGCTGCGGCGAGCCGACAACGGAGTGGACCAGACATGACGACGGCTCAGAAAGAGCGTACCGACGACGAGTTGAAGGAGCTCGCCGAGCAGGCGGGCCGGGACCTGGAGGACGCCTCCGCGCTGGAGATCCTCCAGTGGGCGGTGGACACCTTCGGGACGTCCTTCTGTGTGACGTCCTCCATGGAGGACGCGGTGGTCGCCCACCTCGCCTCGCGCGTCCTGAAGGGCGTGGACGTGGTGTTCCTGGACACCGGCTACCACTTCCCCGAGACCATCGGCACCCGCGACGCGGTCGAGGCCGTGATGGACGTCAACGTCATCACCCTCACCCCACGCCGGACGGTCGCCGAACAGGACGCCGAGTACGGGCCGAAGCTGCACGACCGCGACCCCGACCTGTGCTGCTTCCTGCGCAAGGTCAAGCCCCTTCAGGAGGGCCTCGCCGGCTACCAGGCGTGGGCGACCGGGCTGCGCCGCGACGAGTCCCCGACCCGGGCGAACACCCCGGTCGTCGGCTGGGACGAGAAGCGGCGGAAGGTCAAGATCTCGCCGATCGCCCGCTGGACGCAGGACGACGTGGACGCGTACGTCGCCGAGCACGGTGTGCTGACCAACCCGCTGCTGATGGACGGCTACGCCTCCGTCGGCTGCGCCCCCTGCACCCGCCGGGTCCTTCAGGGCGAGGACGCGCGCGCCGGCCGCTGGGCGGGCCGGGCGAAGACCGAGTGCGGGCTGCACTGATGACGACCACTGACACTCATCTGGAGACTCACGTGACGAGCGGAGCCACCGTCTGGCTCACGGGTCTGCCGAGCGCCGGCAAGACCACCATCGCGTACGAGCTGGCCGGCCGGCTGCGCGCGGAGGGCCACCGCGTCGAGGTCCTCGACGGCGACGAGATCCGCGAGTTCATCTCGGCGGGCCTCGGCTTCAGCCGCGAGGACCGGCACACCAATGTGCAGCGCATCGGCTACCTCGCCGAACTGCTCGCCCGTAACGGCGTGAAGGCGCTCGTCCCGGTGATCGCGCCCTACGCGGACAGTCGTGACGCGGTGCGCAAGCGCCACCAGGAGGGCGGCACCGCCTACCTGGAGGTGCACGTGGCCACGCCGGTCGAGGTGTGCTCCGTACGCGATGTGAAGGGCCTGTACGCCAAGCAGGCGGCGGGCGAGCTCACCGGGCTCACCGGGGTCGACGACCCGTACGAGGAGCCCGAGACGCCCGATCTGCGCATCGAGTCGCAGAACCAGACCGTGCAGGAGTCCGCGGCGTCGCTCTTTGCGCTGCTCACCGAGAGGGGACTGGCATGACGACCGTCGCGACCGTCGACGAGGGCACGGACAGCCCGTACGCCCTGTCGCACCTGGACGCGCTGGAGTCCGAGGCGGTGCACATCTTCCGTGAGGTGGCGGGCGAGTTCGAGAAGCCGGTGATCCTGTTCTCCGGCGGCAAGGACTCCATCGTGATGCTGCACCTGGCGCTGAAGGCGTTCACGCCGGCGCCGGTGCCCTTCGCGCTGCTGCACGTCGACACCGGGCACAACTTCCCCGAGGTCATCGACTACCGCGACCGCGCGGTGGCGAAGCACGGGCTGCGGCTGCATGTCGCGTCCGTGCAGGACTACATCGACCGGGGGGTGCTCAAGGAGCGCCCCGACGGCACCCGCAACCCTCTGCAGACACTGCCGCTGACCGAGAAGATCCAGGCGGAGAAGTTCGACGCCGTCTTCGGCGGCGGGCGGCGCGACGAGGAGAAGGCGCGCGCCAAGGAGCGGGTGTTCTCGCTGCGCGACGAGTTCTCGCAGTGGGACCCGCGCAGACAGCGCCCCGAGCTGTGGAACCTCTACAACGGCCGGCACGCGCCCGGTGAGCACGTGCGCGTGTTCCCGCTCAGCAACTGGACCGAGCTGGACGTCTGGCAGTACATCGCCCGTGAGGGCATCGAACTGCCGGAGATCTACTTCGCGCACGAGCGTGACGTGTTCCGGCGCAACGGCATGTGGCTGACCGCCGGCGAGTGGGGCGGACCCCGCGAGAGCGAGGTCGTCGAGAAGCGGCTCATCCGCTACCGGACCGTCGGTGACATGTCCTGCACGGGTGCCGTCGACTCCGACGCGACCACGCTGGACGCCGTGATCGCCGAGATCGCCGCCTCCCGGCTCACCGAGCGCGGCGCCACCCGCGCCGACGACAAGCTCTCCGAGGCCGCGATGGAAGACCGCAAGCGCGAGGGGTACTTCTAGTCATGAGCACGATCACCGCCGAGGAGCTCTCGGCCACGACCCTGCTGCGGTTCGCCACCGCGGGCTCCGTCGACGACGGCAAGTCCACCCTGGTCGGCCGGCTGCTGCACGACTCCAAGTCGGTCCTCGCCGACCAGCTGGAGGCCGTGGAGCACGCCTCCCGCAACCGCGGCCAGGAGGCCCCCGACCTCGCACTGCTCACCGACGGCCTGCGCGCCGAGCGGGAGCAGGGCATCACCATCGACGTGGCCTACCGCTACTTCGCCACGCCCCGCCGCCGGTTCATCCTGGCCGACACCCCGGGGCATGTGCAGTACACGCGGAACATGGTCACCGGCGCGTCGACGGCCGAGCTGACGGTGATCCTGGTCGACGCCCGCAACGGTGTCGTCGAGCAGACCCGCCGGCACGCCGCGATCGCCGCGCTGCTGCGCGTCCCGCATGTCGTCCTGGCCGTCAACAAGATGGACCTCGTCGACTACCAGGAGTCCGTCTTCGCCGCGATCGCCGAGGAGTTCACGGCGTACGCGACCGAGCTGGGAGTCCCCGAGGTCACCGCGATCCCGATCTCGGCGCTGGAGGGCGACAACGTGGTGGAGCCGTCCTCCCACATGGACTGGTACGGCGGTCCGACCGTCCTGGAGCACCTGGAGACCGTCCCGGTCAGCCACGACCTGGCGCACTGCCACGCGCGGCTGCCCGTGCAGTACGTGATCCGGCCGCAGACCGCCGAGCACCCCGACTACCGGGGGTACGCGGGGCAGATCGCCGCGGGTACGCTCCGTGTCGGCGAGGACGTGACGATCCTGCCGTCGGGCCGGACCACGAAGATCACCGGGATCGATCTGCTGGGCAAGCCGGTCGACGTCGCCTGGACCACGCAGTCGGTGACGGTGCTGCTGGCGGACGACATCGACGTCTCGCGGGGCGATCTGATCGTGCCCAGCAAGGACGCGCCCGCGACCACCCAGGACGTCGAGGCCACGGTCTGCCATGTCGCCGACGCCCCGCTGACCGTCGGCCACCGGGTGCTGCTCAAGCACGGCACCCGCACGGTCAAGGCGATCGTCAAGGACATCCCGTCCCGGCTCACCCTCGACGACCTCTCCCTGCACCCGCACCCGGGGCGGCTCGTCGCCAACGACATCGGCCGGGTGAAGATCCGCACCGCCGAGCCGCTGCCGGTCGACTCCTACGCCGACTCCCGCCGCACCGGCTCGTTCATCCTGATCGACCCCGCCGACGGCACCACGCTCACCGCCGGCATGGTCGGCGAGTCCTTCGCCTCCCCCGAGCCCGTCAAGGACGCGGCCGAGGACGACGGTTGGGACTTCTGAGATGAGGTCGGGCGACTACTACTCGACGTTCGCGAAGGAGGGGGGCCGCGTCGGCAGCGGCGTCCTGGGAAGCGGGCAGGGCGGAGTGACGCGATGTGCGCGATGACGTACGACCGCTGCTCCCGCCATCGCCGAAAACGCCCCGCCGACCTCCCGGCCACGGCCTGAAGCCGTGACCGCCGGGCCACCGAGAGGAACCCCTCCCGTGCCTGCCACACCCGTCCTGCGCCGAACGCTCGCGGTCCTCGCCGTGCTCCCGCTGCTCGCCCTCGCCGCGTGCGGTTACGGCTCCCAGGCCGCCGACAGTTCCGCGCGGCAGCAGGTCGTCGCGGGGGCGGCGAGGATCGACGGACTCGACTCCGTGAAGATCGGCTACTTCGGCAACCTCACCCACGGGACGGCGCTGGTCGCGCACCACCAGGGCTTCTTCCAGAAGGCGCTCGGCGGCACCGAGGCCAAGTACCAGGTGTTCAACGCGGGTCCCTCCGAGATCGAGGCCCTCAACTCGGGCTCCATCGACATCGGCTGGATCGGTCCGTCCCCGGCGATCAACGGCTACACCCGGTCCGAGGGCAGGAACCTGCGGATCATCGGCGGTTCGGCGTCCGGCGGGGTGAAGCTGGTGGTGAACCCGGAGAAGATCAGGTCCGTCGCGGACGTCAGGGGCAGGAAGATCGCCACCCCGCAGCTCGGCAACACCCAGGACGTGGCGTTCCTCCACTGGATCGCCGAGCAGGGCTGGAACGTCGACCCGCAGAGCGGCAAGGGCGACGTGTCGGTGGTCCGCACCGACAACAAGATCACGCCCGACGCCTACAGGTCCGGTTCCATCGACGGCGCCTGGGTGCCCGAGCCGACCGCGTCGAAGCTGGTCGCCGAGGGCGCGAAGGTGCTGCTGGACGAGTCCGACCTGTGGCCCGACAAGAAGTTCGTGATCACGAACATCATCGTGTCGCAGAAGTTCCTCAAGGAGCACCCGAAGGCCGTCGAGGCGGTGCTGAAGGCGTCCGTCGAGACCAACCGGTGGATCAACGCCCACCCGGACGAGGCGAAGGCCGCGGCGAACGCGCAGATCGAGGCGGACGCGGGCAAGGCACTGCCGGCCGACGTCCTCGACCCGGCGTGGGAGTCCATCCTGTTCACCGACGATCCGCTGGCCGCGACGCTCAGGACCCAGGCGGGCCACGCCGTGCAGGCGGGTCTGCTGGAGGCCCCTGAGCTGGCCGGCATCTACGACCTCGCTCTTCTCAACCAGGTCCTGAACGCGGCGGGCGAGCCCGCCGTCGACGACGCCGGCCTCGGTGTCCGGTAAGCCCCCGATTCCCGAACGTTTCCAGGAGGTGACGACCATGGCCACCGCGACCATCCAGGCCGAGGGCGCCGCGGCAGTCGAGTACGCCGCCCGTATCGACCACGTCTCGAAGTCCTTCACCGGGCCCGCCGGGCAGCAGCTCGTCCTCGACGACATCTCCCTGGATGTCGCGCCGGGCGAGTTCGTCACCCTGCTGGGGGCCTCCGGCTGCGGCAAGTCGACGCTGCTCAACCTGGTGGCGGGCCTCGACAAGCCGTCCCTGGGGAACATCACGACCGACGGCCGGCCGGCGCTGATGTTCCAGGAGCACGCCCTGTTCCCGTGGCTGACCGCGGGCAAGAACATCGAACTCGCCCTGAAGCTCAGGGGGGTCGCGAAGGGCGAGCGGCGCGGCCGCGCCGAGGAGCTGCTGGAACTGGTCCGGCTGAAGGGCTCGTACGGCAAGCGGGTGCACGAGCTGTCCGGCGGAATGCGCCAGCGTGTTGCGATGGCCCGGGCGCTCGCCCAGGACAGCAACCTGCTGCTGATGGACGAGCCGTTCGCGGCGCTGGACGCGATCACCCGGGACGTGCTGCACGACGAGCTGACCCGGATCTGGGCGGAGACCGGACTGTCGGTGCTGTTCGTCACGCACAACGTGCGGGAGGCGGTGCGGCTGGCGCAGCGCGTGGTGCTGCTGTCCTCGCGGCCGGGCCGGGTGGCCCGCGAGTGGCGGGTGGACATCCCGCAGCCGCGCCGCATCGAGGACGCGCCGGTGGCCGAACTGTCCCGAGAGATCACCGAAGTACTGCGTGGGGAGATCCGCCGTCATGGCCAGCACTGAGACCACCGACCCGACGGCTGCCGGGAAGGACAGCGCCGAGCTGGGCGGTCTGGAGGCGGGCCTGGACGCCCTGGAGACGTCGGCGACGAGCAGCCGTACGCCGTTCCGGAAGACCTTCGTCGACAAGATCCTTCCGCCGGTCGTCGCCGTCGCGGTCGTCCTGGTGGTCTGGCAGGCGCTGATCTCCTTCCGGATCGTCGACGACCCGACCAAGCTGCCGTCGCCGGCCGACGTCGGCGCGGAGTTCCGCGAGGCGTGGCTGCAGGGCACGCTCCACGAGTACATCTGGACCAGCGTCTCGCGGGGTCTGCTGGGCTTCCTGCTGGCGCTGGCCATCGGCACCCCGCTGGGGCTGCTGGTGGCGCGGGTGAAGTTCGTGCGCGCGGCGATCGGGCCGATCCTGTCCGGTCTGCAGTCGCTGCCGTCGGTGGCGTGGGTGCCGCCGGCGGTGATCTGGCTGGGCCTGAACAACTCGATGATGTACGCGGTGATCCTGCTCGGCGCGGTGCCGTCCATCGCCAACGGCCTGGTGTCCGGCATCGACCAGGTGCCGCCGCTGTTCCTGCGGGCGGGCCGCACGATGGGCGCGACCGGGCTGAAGGGTGCCTGGCACATCGTCATGCCGGCCGCGCTGCCCGGCTACCTGGGCGGGCTGAAACAGGGCTGGGCGTTCTCCTGGCGGTCCTTGATGGCGGCGGAGATCATCGCCTCCTCCCCCGACCTCGGCATCGGCCTGGGCGCGCTGCTGGAGAACGGGCGCAACGCCAGCTCGATGGCGATGGTGTTCGAGGCGATCATCATGATCCTGTTCGTCGGTATCGCGATCGACCTGCTGATCTTCAGCCCGCTGGAGCGGTGGGTGCTGCGCAGCCGCGGTCTGCTGGCGAGGAGCTGAACGCCCATGCACGGACAGCCGGTCCTTCTCGTCATCGCGCACGGCAGCCGCGACCCGCGGCACGCCGCGACCGTGCACGCCCTGGTGGAGCGGGTCCGCGCGCAGCGGCCCGGCCTGCGCGTGGAGACCGGCTTCCTCGACTTCAACGTCCCTTCCGTGCAGGGCGTGCTGGAGTCGCTGGCGGCCGAGGGCGTCCAGGACGTCGTGGCACTCCCCCTGCTGCTGACGCGCGCGTTCCACGCCAAGGCGGACATCCCGGCGGTGCTGCGGGAGGCGCCGGTGCGGCTGCGGATCCGGCAGGCCGAGGTGCTCGGCCCGTCGCCGCTGCTGCTGTCCGCGCTCGAACGCCGCCTGTACGAGGCCGGGTTGAGCCCGGCCGACAAGTCCTCGACCGGGGTCGCACTGGCCTCGGCGGGGTCCACCGACCCGGAGGCGATCGCGGTGATCGCAGCAATCGCGCGGGAGTGGCGGCACACCGGTTGGTGCGCCGTGCGACCCGCGTTCGCCTCCGCGTCCCTGCCCCGCACCGAGGACGCCGTACGCGAGCTGCGCGACCTCGGCTGCGAGCGGGTCGCGGTCGCGCCGTACGTCCTGGCGCCCGGTTTTCTCCCGGACCGTATCGCGCGCGGCGCGGCCGACGCCGATGTCCTGGCCGACGTCCTGGGCCCCGCCCCGGAGGTCGCGCGGCTGCTGCTGCGCCGCTACGACTCGGCGTGCGTACCGCTGGCGGCGGCGGTGGGCGCCTGACGACACAGCGCGGTGGCGGGGGGAGCCGACGACCCTCATGTGAAGGTCAGGCTCCCGGTCCGTGTCCGCTTCAGTTCGAAGAAGTCGGGGTGTACGGCCAGCACCCGGAAGGCGTCGAAGAGTTCGGCCGCCCGCTCACCGCGCGGAACGGCCCGCAGCACCGGCCCGAACCACACGGTGCCGTCGACATGGATCGTCGGCGTGCCGACGTAGCCGCCCGACTCCGGTTCCACGCCCGCGTCGTGGCTGCGGCGCAGGACTGCGTCGTACGACGTGTCGTGCGCGGCGGCGATCAGGTCGGCGGACAGGCCGAGTTCGGCGAGGGACTCGGTGATCACCGCGTCGAAGTCCTTGATGCCCCGTTCGTGGATGCGAGTGCCGAACGCGGTGTAGAGATCGCGCAGCACCTTCTCGCCGTACCGCTCCGCCGCGGCCGCCGCCACCCGCGCCGGGCCGACCGACCTGTCGACCAGGTCGCGGTACCAGTCGGGGAGTTCGTTGCCGAGGTTGTGCAGGTACAGACTCATGGCGTGGAAGCGGAGGTCGAGCGGCCGGTGCCGTTCGACCTCCAGCAGCCAGCGTGAGGTGATCCAGGCGAAGGGGCAGGCGGCGTCGAACCAGAAGTCGACCCGAGCGGGCTCTGCGGTGTGCGTCATGCCGTCCACGTTAGGCCGGGATCGGGTCCGTCCCACGGCCCAATCATGGACTGTTTCAGTGGCCCACTCATGCTTGCGGTCGTGGGTCCCTGCCGCTCTGCGCCAGTGCTCGCTCGAACGTGGTGGCGTCCTCCCAGACCGCCGGGTCCGCCCAGGCCGCGACCGCGCGGTCCAGCTGGGCGGCGTACGCCTCGGCTGAAGAAACGCGACACCACGCCAGGGGCTCAGCCCGCTGCGTCGGCGAGCCGCACCAGCTCCGCCACCGGCATCTCCCCCGGCCGGCGCCGCTCGCGCGCGAACGCGTTGGCGAGCCGCTGCAGCAGTTCGTTCAGCGGGGTGGGTACGCCGTGCAGCCGGCCCAGCAGGACGATCTCGCCGTTGAGGTGGTCCGCCTCGATGGTGCCGGTGCCGCGGCTGAGCGACTGCCACGAGGAGCCGCCGCCGCGCGGCGCACCCTCCAGCGGCACCAGGGTCACCTTGTCGCCGCGGACCCGCCGCTGTTCCTCGGCGCTCGCGTACGGGATCCCGGCCGCGTCGAGGACCCGCTCGCCCTCGGCCCGCAGCCGGGCGTACAGCGCCCGCGCGTCGTCGCTGTCCACGGGTCCGGTCACCGCCTCCAGGGCGTTGCCGAGGTTGCTCAGCAGCTTGGCGTACTGCCAGCGCGCCACGTCCGCGACCACAGGCGCCTCGAAGGGTGCCTTCTCCAGGTCGGCGGCGATTCGGCGGGCGGTGTCGTCCACGCCGTGCGGATGGCGGCCGAGGTGGAGGACGCCGGTCAGGGGCGCGCCGGCGGCGGAGACGACTCCGGGTTCGACATGGGTGCAGGGCAGCCAGACGCAGACGGCGTAGACGTGCCGGAAGCGGCGCAGGGCGAGGCGCTGGCTCTCCACGCCGTTCTGCGCGCACACCAGCGGCAGCAGCTCGGCGGCCGTGCCGCCGCCGGCGACCGGCACGGGGGCCCACGCCCGCAGCGCCGCCTCGCTGTCCTGTGTCTTCACCGCCAGGACGATGACGTCGTCCCGGCGCAGCTCACCGAGGCCGTCCGGCCCCTCGACCACGGGCAGCCGGTACGTCAGCTCGCCCTCGGGGACCCTGAGGCGCAGCCCGCCGTCCCGCAGGGCCGCGTGGTGCGCGCCGCGCGCGACGAGCACGACCTCCTGCCCGGCCCCCGCCAGCCGCCCGCCGACGGTGCCGCCGACCGCTCCCGCTCCGATGATGATGTAACGCATGGGGGAACCCTCGCACAGCTTGACCTTGCCCCTGGGGCAGGCCCGAGGGTCGACGCCATGGACGACCACTACCTGAAGCAGACGCCGTACAGCGACCCGGGCGACCTCGACGTCACCGGTCTGCCCCGTGACCCACGTCGACTCGCCGACGCCGTACGAGGGCTGATGTTCCATCGGATGGAGGGGGACCGGCTCGGGCACACCGTCCCCGAGGAGCGGCTCCACCACGACGCCGAGTCCCGGTACGTCAGGGAGATCCTGCGGATCCTGAGTGAGCGCGGGGACGGTCCGCTGACCGAACCGCGGCCGTACGACGAGCGGTTCGTCGGGACGTGCCGGGACTTCTCGCTCCTGCTGTGCTCCCTGCTGCGGGCCACCGGAACGCCGGCCCGGCTGCGGGGCGGCTTCGGCACGTACTTCGTCGAGGGCTTCCACGACGATCACTGGGTGACGGAATATCAGCTGCCCGACGGGGGCCAGCGGTTGGCCGACGCGCAGGTGAACGCCGGTTTCTACGACGTGCCCTTCGACCCGCTGGACGTGCCGCGCGACCGGTTCGTGGTGGCGGGGCAGGCGTGGCGGGCGTGCCGGGCCGGGGAGGCGGATCCGGAGTCGTTCGGGGTGTGGGTGCGACCGGAGCTGCGGGGCATGCCGCTCGTCCTGCGCAGCGTCGTGCTGGACCTGGCGGCCTGCAACGGCACCGAGCCGCTGCCCTGGGACGGCTGGGGCCTGGCCGGTCTGAGCCAGGGCGCGCCGACCGAGGACGACATCGCCCTGATCGACGCCGTGGCCGCCGCGACCGACGAGGAGGCCGCGCGCCTCCATGCCGACCCGCGGCTCGCCGTACCCGGGGAGATCCTCTCCCTGGCGCCCTACCTCGGTCTGCGGAAGGTCACGCTTCCGCGGGGCTGAACGGCGTCGCCTGGTGGAAGTACAGCCGCCAGGTGCCGTCCTCCTCCGTGCGCCGCCACAGGGAGCTGCGGTGCGCGTGCCGGCCGTTGTACTCGGTGTCGAAGGTGAGGTGCACCAGGCCGGGTGCCAGCTCGACGCCGGTCATCCGGCGGGCGGTGATCGGGCGCTCGTCGTCGGCGGCGGCGTCGGCCATGGACGCGACGATCGAGGCGCGGTCCCAGCGCCGCCCGGAGGCGCCGAACTCCAGGAAGTCGGGGTGCAGCAGCTGCTCGGTCAGGTCGCGTGAGCGACGTACGGCCGGGTCGAGGAGCCGCAGCTCACTCTCGACCGCGGCCGCCACGGCCAGGGTGCGCTCAGTCATCGGTCATCTCCACGAGCTTGACGACGGTGTTCCAGTTGCGGGTGGTGGCGATCAGCCCCTGGGTCAGGCGGGGGCGGGAGAGGGCGTCGGCGAGTTGGGAGCGGCCGAGGCCCTCGGGGACGTACAGGTAGAGGGCGCGGTCGCCGAGCCGGTAGTCCTCGGGGGCGTACGCGGCCGGGTCGACCGAGGCGAAGCGGGCGGCGTCGACGGGCGCGGAGAAGTAGGTGACGTGCAGCTGTTTCGGTTCCAGGTCGGCGGCCGGGAACGGACAGGCGTCGGCGACCGTCTTCAGATACGCGTGGTCGCGGACGATCACGTCGACGGAGAAGCCGAAGTGTTCCTCGATCGCCTGTGCCAGCTCCGCGGCGAGGGAGTCCTCGTCGCCGTGGTCGGCGGTGAAGACGGCCTGGCCGCTCTGCAGATAGGTGCGGACCCCGACATGCCCGAGGTCCTCCATCAGGGTGCGCAGGGCGGCCATCGGCAGTTTCCTGTTGCCGCCCACGTTGATGCCGCGCAGGAGTGCCGCGTAGGTGGTCGTCATGTGATCACTCTAGGCGACCGTCCGGCCCTGATCGCGGTCCCCGAGTTCCCCCGATAGATGTAAGGGGCCGTTGTCCTACCCAGCGGTGAGACGGCGGACTCCGAGGGGAGGACCCGGGCGCCCACCGGTTCACCGGACAGTACGACGAGATGCTTTTATCCGCCCCATACCTTCGATTCAACAGTGGCGGCAGGGGGCCGCCACAGCAGACGAGGGGGCAAGCCCGTCATGGGGAACCAGGAAACGCGGGTGCGGGGTTTCGCCGCCCGGGCCGGCGGCTGGAGCGCGCGGCACCGATGGGCGGCCGTCGGCATCTGGGTGCTGTTCGTCGTCCTGGCGATGGGGCTCGGTTCGGCGGCGGGCCGGGTCGACGTCAAGGACAGCGACCAGCTCAAGGGCGAGACGCACACCGCCGCGAAGATCATCGAGGACGCCGGGATCGACGAGCCGGCCAGTGAGACGGTCCTCATCCAGGCCAAGGGGAAACTGAAGGCCACGGACGCCGAGTTCCGGCAGGCCGTCGACGCGGTCATGAAGGCCGTCGACGCGACCGGCCGGGTCGCCGACGTGACCTCGCCGTACGACGCGCAGACCATCTCCGAGGACGGGCGCAGCGCGCTGGTGCAGTTCGACATGCGCGGTGAGTCGGACACCGCCGGGGAGCGGGTCGAGCCGGTCCTGAAGGCGGTCGAGGGGGTGCAGAAGGAGTACGCCGACACGCTGCGGATCGAGGAGATCGGCGGCGCCAGCATGATGAAGACGTTCGACGACGCGTTCGGGGACGACTTCCAGAAGGCCGAGTACTCCGCGGTGCCGGTCGCCCTCGGCATTCTGCTCATCGCCTTCGGCGCCCTGGTGGCGGCGCTGCTGCCGGTCCTGCTGGCGATCACCGCGATCATGGCCACGATGGGTCTGATGGGCGTCGTCAGCCATGTGATGCCGATGAGCGACACCGCCAACTCGGTGATGCTGCTGGTCGGTCTGGCCGTCGGCGTCGACTACTGCCTGTTCTATCTGCGCCGCGAGCGTGAGGAGCGGGCGGCCGGCCGGGACGCGCAGACCGCTCTGCGGATCGCCGCGGCGACCAGTGGCCGCGCGATCGTCGTCTCGGGTGTCACGGTGTGTGTGGCGATGGCGGGCATGCTGTTCACCGGGCTCGCCGAGTTCGAGGCGATGGGCCTGGCGTCGCTGATGGTCGTCGCCGTCGCCATGGTCGGCTCGGTGACCGTGCTGCCGGCGCTGCTGTCGCTGCTGGGCGAGCGGGTGGAGAAGGGGCGCCTGCCGTTCCTGAAGCGGCGGGCCGGCAAGGGCGAGAGCGGCAGCCGGTTCTGGTCGGCCGTGCTGAAGGGCGTGCTCGCCCGGCCGGTCGCCTCGGTCGTCGTCGCGGCCGGCACGCTGCTGGCGATCGCCGCGCCCGCGCTCGGCATGAAGACCCAGAACCTCACGCTGGACCAGGAGTTCGGCGACTCGCTGCCCATCGTGCAGACGTACAACCGGGTCAACGAGGCGTTCCCCGGCGGCTCGGAGCCGGCCGAGGTGATCGTCAAGGCGAAGGACATCAACGCGCCGGAGGTGCGGTCCGCCCTCGCCGGCTTCCGTGAGCGGGCGGTCAGTTCGGGCGCCTCACGCGGCCCGGTCGAGATCAAGCTGCACGACGCGCAGAACATCGCCTTCGTCTATGTGCCGCTGGTCGGCGGCTCGGACCTGGACAAGGCGGGCGAGAGCCTGGAGAAGCTGCGCGACGAGGTGCGGCCGGCCACGCTCGGCAAGGTCGACGGTGTCGAGGCGCCGATCACCGGTCAGGTCGCCGGTTCGAAGGACTTCAACGACCAGCTGGTCGGCTCCGTCGTCCCGGTGTTCGTGTTCGTGGTCGTCTTCGCCTTCGTGCTGATGCTGCTGTCCTTCCGGTCGCTGACCGTCGCGCTCACCTCGATCGTGCTGAACCTGCTGTCGGTGGGCGCCGCGTACGGCATCCTCGTGGCGGTCTTCCAGCACGGCTGGGGCGCCTCGCTGGTGGGCGCGGAGGGTGTCGGCGCGATCGTCACCTGGCTGCCGCTGTTCCTCTTCGTGATCCTGTTCGGCCTGTCGATGGACTACCACGTGTTCGTGGTCTCGCGGATCCGCGAGGCGCGGCTGCGGGGCCGTACGACGAAGGACGCGATCGCCCATGGTGTGGTCACCACGGCCGGGGTGGTCACCAGCGCCGCCGTCATCATGGTCGCCGTGTTCGCGATCTTCGGCACGCTGTCGATGCAGTCGATGAAGCAGATGGGCGTCGGCCTCGCGGCCGCGGTGCTGATCGACGCGACCGTGATCCGGGGTGTGCTGCTCCCGGCGGTGATGGCGCTGCTGGGCGAGCGCAACTGGTACCTGCCGAAGTGGCTGCACCGGCTGCCGGACCTCACGCACGACGAGGCGCCGGAGGCCGTGACGGACGGGAGCGACCGGGCGCGGGACGACGAGGGTGAGCGGGTCGGCGTCTGAGGCGTCACCCGAAGAGGTTCAGGGCCCGTTGGCGACCGGGGAGCCAACGGGCCCTGGACCGTCCCTAGCGGCTGGGCAGTTCGCCCTCGATGAGGTCGGCGGCGCGGCGGGTGCCGCCCTCCTGGGCCATCTCCGCCCGGATGCCGTCCAGTCGGCGGGCGACCTCGGGGTCGTCCACGAGGGCGAGGGCCGCGGTGCGCAGGGCCTCGGCGGTGGCCTCCTCGGTGGGGAGGTGCCGGGCGACGCCGAGGGCCTCAAGCATGTCCGCGTTGCCGAACTGGTCCACGGCCTGCGGTACGGCGATCATCGGGGTGGCCGTGGCCAGCCCCTCCTGGCTGCCGCCGGCGCCGGCGTGCGTGACGAACAGGTCGGCCTCCCTGAGGACGGCGAGCTGCGGGACCCAGTCCCGTACCTCGGCGTTCGGCGGTACGTCGCCCAGCTCGGCGGGGTCGACATGCCGGCCGATCTGGAGCACCAGGTGCCAGCCGGGCAGGTCGCCGAACGCCTTCACGCACTCCCGGTAGAACTCCGGCTGCTTGGTGAAGGACGAGCCGAGCGAGACGAGCACCACCTTCTCGGCGTCGGCGGGCCGCTGCCAGGCGCCCTCCGCGGCGCGGTCGCCCTGGCAGGCGCCGACGAAGGTGTACACGCTGTCGTCGACACGGTCGGCGTTCGGCTGCAGCGCCCTCGGGATGAGGACGAGGGAGCGGTCGGGGCGGCCGACGAAGTCGTCGTGGTGCAGGGTGATGCCGTTCTCCGTCAGCCACCCGTGGAAGCGGTCGAAGTAGCGCCGGCCGCGCTCGGAGGTGCGGGCCTCGGCCCACAGCCCGGCGGCCACCTCCTCCTCGTAGCCCTCCCAGGCGACGAGGTTCGGCGAGAGGGAGATCGCCGGGACGCCCCAGCGGTGGGCGAGGACGCGGGCCGGATAGGCGGTGATGTCGTGCAGGACGAGGTCGGGTTCGTCGCCCTCGTACGCCTCGACGAGCTGGGGCAGCGCCTGGATCGCGTCCTCCATGAACGGCTCCACGTTGTCCAGGAGGGTGCTGCCCCACGCCTCCGGGTCGGCGTCGGGGCCGGGCAGCGTCGAGTACCACGGCTTCGGCTCCGCCCCGGTCCCGGCGACCTTCTCCGCGAACAGCGGCGGAATGGCGTACGTGACCCGGTGCCCGCGCGCCACCAGCTCGCGGATCACCTCCAGGCTGGGGTTCACGTGGCCGTGGGCGGCGATGGAGAACATGGCGATGTGAGCGGGACTGGTCATGCCGTCGACAGTAAACGAGACGATACGTCTCGTGCAATGTCGTTTTCTGACGTCGGGCCACAGACCCTTCTCACCTGGTCTCACCTGGGCGAATGCGAAACTGGCCGTCGCTGGACGGGCCGGGTGACGACGACAGGGAGGCGGGCGATGGACGAGGCGCGGGCGCGGGAGGTTCTGGCCGGGGCGGGGGTGTTGCCGGGGGCGGTCGGGGACGTGCGGCTGCTCGCCCTCGGGGAGAACGCGGTGTTCGCGGCCGGGGATCTGGTCGTGAAGGTGGGTCGGGACGCCGAGTTGCTGCAGCGGGCGCGGCGGGAGCTGGCGGTCGCGCGGTGGCTGGCCGAGGCGGGCGTGCCCGCGGTTCGCGCGGCCGGTGAGGAGCCGCTGCTGGTGGCGGGGCACCCGGTGACGGTGTGGCACCGGCTGCCCGATCCGGTACGGCCCGCCGAGCCACGGGATCTGGCCGGACTGCTGCGGGCGGTGCACGCCCTGCCCGCGCCGCCCTTCGGGCTGCCGCCGCGCGATCTGCTCGCCGGGGTGGAGCGCTGGCTGCGGCTCGCGGGTGAGGCGATCGACCGGGCGGACGCGGCGTATCTGCGGGAGCGCCGGGACGGCTTCGCGGCGGCGGCCGCCGCGCTCACGCCGCGCCTGCCGGCCGGGCCGATCCATGGCGACGCCCTGCCGCGCAATGTGCACATCGGGCCCGACGGGCCGGTCCTGGTCGACCTGGAGACGTTCTCCTGCGACCTGCGCGAGCACGACCTCGTGGTGATGGCCCTCTCCCACGACCGCTACGGGCTGCCGACCGAGGCGTACGAGTCCTTCACGAAGACGTACGGCTGGGACGTGCGGGAGTGGGAGGGCTGTGCGGTGCTGCGCGGCGCCCGGGAGACGGCCAGCTGCGCCTGGGTGGCCCAGCACGCGCCGAGCAGTCCGAAGGCGCGGGCCGAGTTCGAGCGCAGGGTGGCGTCACTGCGGGAGGGCGACGAGCGGGTGCGGTGGTATCCGTTCTGAGCGGTGCGCCGTAGCGGCCGAGGCGGCAGGTGGGCGGACCGGATGATCCTGACAGCCGCCGCCGACATCGCGGACCCCGCCCCCGCACCCCTTACACCACTTCGTCCGCCAACTCCCGCACCGGCCACACCCCGTCGACCACCGCTTCCGCGTTCCCCTTGCGGCGCAGGAAGTTCTGGAAGTCCGCCGCCCACTCGGCGTACCACTCGATCTGCCGACGGTGCAGCTCCGCCGGGCCGAGCGCGGCGACCTTGGGATGGCGGGCGGCTATCGCGCCGGCGAGGCGGGCCGCGGCGAGGGCGTCGGCGCAGGCGTCGTGGGCGGAGTCCAGGGCGATGCCGTATTCGGCGCAGACGGCTTCCAGGTTGCGCTTGCCGCGGCGGTAGCGGTCGGCCCAGCGGTCGATGGTGTACGGGTCGACGACGGGCGCGGGGTCGAGGCCGCCGAGGCGCTCACGCAGGGACGGCAGGCCGTGCCGGTGGAGCTCGGCGGAGAGCAGGGTGAGGTCGAAGGTGGCGTTGTACGCGACGACCGGTACGCCCGTCTTCCAGTAGCCCACGAGGACGTCGGCGACGGCGTCGGCGACCTCGTCGGCCGGGCGGCCCTCGGCGGCCGCGCGCTCGTTGCTGATGCCGTGCACCGCGACGGCGTCCGCCGGGATCTCCACTCCCGGATCTGCCAGCCACTCCCCGTGGCCGAGCACCTGCCCGTCCCTGACCTCGATCACGGCCGCCGTCACGATGCGCGCCTCACGCGGATCGGTGCCGGTCGTCTCCAGGTCGAAGCCGATCAGCAGCTCCCGGTGCCAGGCCATGGTGGCCCCCCTTCTTGGTGGTGCTTCCCCCAGTGGCCTCCACCTTCGCATGCGCCACTGACAATCAGAGGATCGCCTTCCGCTTGTACCCCCGATCGGAGGGACGTTCAGGACACCGGTCGCGAATCCACCCAACCCAGCTCGAACTCCTCGCGATATGCCGCGAAGAGCCCCCCTTCGTCCACCTCGTCCGACTTGACCACCCGGTTGCCGTTGCGCAGGACCAGCACGGGCGCCTCCATCCCGCGCATGCGCCGCAGATAGGACTGCACCACCCCGACGCCGTCCGAGCCGTCGCCGTCGACGAGATAAGCGGCGAAGCGGGGCGTCTCGTCGTACACCTGGATCTGGAAGGCACCCGGGTCGCGCAGCCGGGAGCGGACCCGGCGCATGTGCAGGATGTTCATCTCCACCGCCCGGCTCAGCTCGCCCCGCTTGATGCCGAGCTCGCGCTCACGCCGCTTGACGGCACTGGAGGCGGGGTTGAGGAACAGCAGCCGCACCCGGCAGCCGGCGTCGGCGAGGCGGACCAGGCGGCGGCCGGAGAAGTTCTGCACGAGCAGGTTGAGGCCGATGCCGATGGCGTCGATGCGGCGGGCCCCGTCGAAGATGTCCTCGGCGGGGAACTGCCGCAGCAGCCGCACCCGGTCGGGGTGGACGGCGACCACGTCCGCGTACCGGTCCCCGACGAGGTCCTCCACGGCGTCGACCGGCATCCGGCGCGCGGACGGCACGTCACCGCCGGTGCCGAGCATCTCCAGCAGCCGCGCGGAGGCCCGCTCGGCCTGGTTCAGCACGGCCTCGGACAGCGCCCGGTTGCGGGAGACCACATTGCGGGTGACCTCCAGTTCGTCCAGGGCGAGTTCGAGGTCACGGCGGTCGTCGAAGTACGGCTGGAAGCAGGGCCAGTGCTGCACCATCAGTTCGCGCAGCTGAGGCAGGGTCAGGAAGGAGATGACATTGTCGTCGGCAGGGTCGAGCAAGTAGCCCTTGCGGCGGCTGACTTCACGGACGGCGACGGCGCGCTGCACCCACTCCTGTCCGGCGGGTCCGGCCGCGGCGACCACCCAGTCGTCGCTGTGGACGGGTTCGTAGACCGGTCGCAGAACAGCCGCCACGACGGCACGCAGCCGCTGTTCGACGAGGTTGAGCCAGATGTAGGCCCGGCCGGCCCGCTGTGCGCGGGTGCGCACCTCTCGCCATGCCTGGGCGTCCCAGTCCAACTCCGGTCCGATGGCCCCCGTCTCCATCGGCCGGGCCAGGGACACCGTCCCGGGCGGGACGTCTGCGGAGCCCCCCTCGTGACCCTCGTCACCAGGGGGCAGCTCCAGCCCTCCCGAGCCCACCCAAGCACCGCCTTCCGCTCCCCCGAGCCGTCCCCGTCTCAACGATCAAGGAAGGGTACTCCGCGAGCGGTGGGCGGTGCAGCCGGATGCACAGGGTCGTTGCTCAACTACTCGAGATCCACCTGGCCGTTCTGTCCGGCGAGGGCGGGAGGAGTGAGCGGATTCATAGCGGTGAGGTCACGCGGGGCGATGGCGAAGCCCTGCCAGTGGACCGGCATGGGCTGCTGGTCCTCGTCGCGCGCGATGTGGTGGAAGCCGACGTTCACCCAGACCACGGGGTGGGTCAGGGTCTGCCCGTCGACCCACTTGTCGACGGAGTTGCCGTGTCCCGGCCCGCAGTTGAGGGGGTTGTTGTTGGCGTACTGCTCGCACTTGTCGTACTGGGTGAAGTAGACGTCGTGCCGGGTGAAGGGACGCCCCGGGTACTTGGCGGAGACGCCGGGGACGATCTCGTACGAGCGCGGGTGGCCGTCCTTGTTCTTGCCGGCCGCGCTGACCACGCGCCACCAGCGCATGTTCTTGGCGTCACCGGCGAGTTCCTTGGTGACGGGGGTGCGGGTGGTCTTCGCGGTGGGCCCCTGCTCACCGGAGGCGGGCGGGCTGACCACCGAGTCGTACTGCTCGACCTTCGTCCGGGAGGAGCCGTCGAGGCCGAAGTCGAGCCGCCAGAAGACGTTGTGGCTGTGGCTGGTGGCGTAGGACTTGGCGCCCTTGCCGATGGGCCAGCCGCGGCCGTCGCCGGCGTCGTAGTCGAAGGGCGAGAGGCTGCCGGTGGCGCCGACGTTCATGTTGACCATGCCGTCGTCGGAGAAGCGCCACTCGGTGATGTACTCGTACCAGCCGACCTTGTTGACGGTGTAGACGAGCAGGTCCTTGCCCTGCGCCTGGTACGCCCTGTCGCCGGTGTCGGCCTGCATGCGGTACGCGTGGCCGCGGGTACGGGTCGTGGTGCACAGGCCCTTGACGTTCGGGTGGTCGGGGTCGAACGCCTCGGGGACCTTCACCGTTCTGATGGTGCCGCCGGGGCACTCGGCGGGGGCCAGGTTCACCAGGCCGGAGCCGAAGTTGTAGTCGGTGATGTCGTTGTACTCGTTCGAGCCGTCGTCGTACGGCACGTGGATCTGGGCCAGTTTGGCGCTGTTGAGGACCTTGATCGGGCGGACGCCGGGCGGCTGGTAGGTGACGTTGTGCAGGATCAGCCCGGACTTCGCCTCGTAGCGCCAGCACATCCGCCAGGTGGTGCCGGAGGTGAGTTTCTGCTCGATGCGGTACTGGGTGCCGCAGCCCCAGACGATCGGGTTGGGCGCCGCCTTCGGCTGGGCGCCGGCCGGTCCCGCACCGGCCGTCAGCGCGGCCAGCGACAGGGCCACGGCCGCTCCCCGGCGGGCGCGGCTGATGGTGTTCACGCGCATGAGGACATGACTCCTTGGCAGGAGAGGGGTCGGAAAAGTGGATGGATGGCGGAGTGGGTCATCCCGTGAGCCGGACGACCTTGCGGGCGCTGAGGTCGATCACCAGGGACCGGGCGTCGATCCAGGGACCGTTCTTCACCTTCGGCAGCAGGCGCGCGCAGCGGTGCTCGCCGCACTTGTCGAGCGCGGCCGGCTGGGCGCCGGGCACGCCCCGGTAGACCATGCTGGCGAGCAGCAGCTGGTCCGGTGAGGTGAGAGCGGTGCCGGTCGCGTCCTTGTAGTCCGCCTTCAGGCCCGCGCCGAGCGGGTCGGCGATCAGCAGCCGGGCCGCCTCGGTCTGCTCCTCGCGGCTCAGCGGCGGCTGGACGCCCTTCTGGGTCGCGGTCGACTCGACCTTGCCGGTGTCGAGGTTGACCGTCTTGGTGACGAGCGTGTCGCTCTTGTAGTCGTAGAAGCTCACGTCCGCGCGGCGCGGCGCGTCCGGGTCGTCGACCTCTCCTGCCTCGGGCGCGGCCAGCTCGACTCCGAGGCTCTGCGGGCCGCGGTCCCCCTCGACGTCCTCACCGCCGACGAGCAGCCGCCGGTCGAGCGCTATCCGCTCGACCCGCTCCGACTCGCCGTCGGTCAGCGGGTCGCCGCCGTCACCCCGCGCGCCCTCGTCGGGTGCCGGTGCGACGACGCCCGGCGCGACCGCCGCGCCCTGCTCCCCTCCGGCCGCCTGTGGCGCGGCGCTGCCCGCGCCGCGTTTGTCCCCCGGCTCGTCGTCCGCCCCCGCCGTGCCCGGGAGGGTGATCCCGACCATCAGAGCCGTACCGGCCACCGCAATGGCCGTACCCGCCACCACCTTTCCCAGGTGGCGGCGCACCGTTTTGCGCACCATGTCCCCCTACTCCCCCTTAGTCCCCGGGAGTATGTGTCTGCCCCACTGGTTCGGCACATGCCGTACGACGGCCTGCGCACTGGTCGCTCGGTAAGAGGGGTGACAGCCGGGGGTGGTTCCCTCACTTTCGGGGAGACTCGGGGTCAAGGCGCCCCCGGTGGCGCGGGACACCTGAAAGAGTCGTATCCATGCAGGTCTGGCCAGGAGAGGCGTATCCCCTCGGCGCCACGTACGACGGCGCCGGCACGAACTTCGCGGTCTTCACGGAGGCCGCGGACCGAGTAGAGCTGTGTCTGCTGCACGACGACGGCTCGGAGACGGCGGTGGAACTGCGCGAGAGCGACGCGTTCGTCCGGCACGCGTACCTGCCGGGCATCATGCCCGGGCAGCGCTACGGCTACCGGGTGCACGGCCCCTACGACCCCGGCCGCGGGCTGCGCTGCAACTCGGCGAAGCTGCTCCTCGACCCGTACGCGAAGGCGATCAGCGGCTCCGTCCGGTGGGGCGAGGAGGTCTACGGCTACCACTTCGACGCCCCCGACCGGCGCAACGACCTCGACTCGGCGCCGCACACCATGACCTCGGTCGTGGTCAACCCGTACTTCGACTGGGGTGACGACCGGCCGCCACGCATCGACTACCACCACACGGTGATCTACGAGGCGCATGTGAAGGGCCTGACGATGCGCCATCCGGGGCTCCCGGAGGAACTGCGCGGCACGTACGCGGCCCTCGCCCACCCGGCGATCATCGAACATCTGACGGAGCTCGGGGTGACGGCTCTGGAGCTGATGCCCGTACACCAGTTCGTCAATGATCATCGGCTCGTGGACATGGGGCTGAGCAACTACTGGGGCTACAACACCATCGGGTTCTTCGCCCCGCACAACGCGTACGCCTCCTGGGGCGACCGCGGGCAGCAGGTGCTGGAGTTCAAGTCGGCGGTGCGGGCGCTGCACGAGGCGGGCATCGAGGTCATCCTCGACGTGGTCTACAACCACACCGCCGAGGGCAACCACCTGGGCCCGACGCTGTCCTTCCGGGGCATCGACAACCCGCGCTACTACCGGCTCACCGACGACCGGCGCTACTACATGGACACCACGGGCACCGGGAACTCCCTGCTCATGCGGTCCCCGCACGTCCTGCAGATGATCATGGACTCGCTGCGGTACTGGGTCCTGGAGATGCATGTCGACGGCTTCCGCTTCGACCTCGCGGCGACCCTGGCGCGGCAGTTCCACGAGGTGGACCGGCTGTCGTCGTTCTTCGACCTGGTGCAGCAGGACCCGGTCGTCTCCCAGGTGAAGCTGATCGCCGAACCGTGGGACGTCGGCGAGGGCGGCTACCAGGTGGGCAACTTCCCGCCCCTGTGGACCGAATGGAACGGCAAGTACCGCGACACCGTGCGCGACCTGTGGCGGGGCGAGCCGCGCACCCTCGCGGAGTTCGCGTCGCGGCTGACCGGGTCCTCCGACCTCTACCAGGACGACGGGCGGCGCCCGCTGGCCTCCATCAACT
The DNA here is from genome assembly GCF_044391385.1 of Streptomyces sp. NPDC018693. NCBI lineage: Bacteria > Bacillati > Actinomycetota > Actinomycetes > Kitasatosporales > Streptomycetaceae > Streptomyces > Streptomyces sp. NPDC018693. The sequence continues at coordinate 460,355 of NZ_JBIRZZ010000004.1, forward strand.
TCGTGACCTGCCACGACGGGTTCACGCTGCACGACCTGGTCTCCTACAACGAGAAGCACAACCACGCGAACGGGGAGGACAACCGGGACGGGGAGAGCCACAACCGGTCGTGGAACTGCGGGGCCGAGGGCGAGACCGACGATCCCGGCGTGCTGTCGCTGCGCGCCCGTCAGATGCGGAACTTCGTCGCCACCCTGATGCTGTCCCAGGGGGTGCCGATGATCAGCCACGGGGATGAGTTCGGGCGCACCCAGAAGGGCAACAACAACGCGTACTGCCAGGACAGCGAGCTGGCGTGGGTGGAGTGGCCGGAGGGCGGCAGCGAGCTGCTGGACTTCACGCGCGCGCTGGTGTGGCTGCGCAAGGAGCATCCCGTCCTGCGGCGGCGGCGGTTCTTCCACGGGCGGCCCGTGGAGGGGACCCATGACGATCTGTCCGACATCGCCTGGTTCACCCCGCAGGGGCGGGAGATGACCCAGCGGGACTGGGACTCGGCTCCGGCGTCGGCGCTGACGGTGTTCCTCAACGGCAACGCGATCTCCGAGCCGGGGGCTCGGGGGGAGCGGGTGGTCGACGACTCGTTTCTGCTGATGTTCAACGCGTCGCCGAGGGAGTTGGACTTCGTGGTGCCGGTGGATCATGGGCGGCTTTGGCATGTCGTGGTGGACACGGAGGCTCCGCGGGTGCTGGAGGAGGGCGTGAAGGTGGAGGCCGGGGACCGGTTGACGTTGGTCGATCGGAGTCTGGTGGTGTTGCGGAGGCCGGCGTAGCACCGCCGTCGGGGGTGCGGGGTGTCGGCCGACTGCGGGCCGTTTGCGGCTGGCCGCGCCCCTGCGGTGGCTGCCGGGTAGGTAGGTTGGTATGAACCGTGCGATTTCGCTCTCTGCCCTGCCCACTTCCACCTATCGGCTTCAGCTTCAGCCCGCCTTCCCGTTCGCCGCCGCTGTCGCCGCCGTGCCGTACATCGCCTCGCTCGGGGTCTCGCACCTGCATCTCTCCCCGGTCCTGGAGGCCGTGCCAGGGTCTCTTCACGGGTACGACGTCGTCGATCACGCGCGCGTGCGGGAGGAGCTGGGGGGTGAGGCGGGGCTGCGGGAGCTGGGGCGGGTGGCGCGGGAGCACGGGGTCGGGGTCGTCGTGGACATCGTGCCGAATCACATGGCGATGGCACCGCGGCACAATCGCGCCCTGTGGGAGGTGCTGCGGGAGGGGCCTCGGTCGCTGCACGCGCGGTGGTTCGACATCGACTGGGAGGTGCAGGGCGGGCAGGTGCTGCTGCCGCTGCTCGGGGGGCCGCTCGGGGACGAGATGGGGCGGCTGAAGGTCGACGGGGACGTGCTGCGCTACTACGACCATGTGCTGCCCTTGCGCGAGGGCACCGAGGAGCTGCCGCTGCCGCAGCTGCTGGACGCCCAGTGGTACCGCCCGGTGTGGTGGCGGCTGGCGCGTACGGAGCTGAACTACCGGCGTTTCTTCAGCATCTCGGAGCTGATCGGGGTGCGGGTGGAGGATCCGGCGGTCTTCGAGGCCACGCACAGCACGATCCTGCGGCTGCTGCACGAGGGTGTGATCGACGGGCTGCGCGTCGATCACCCGGACGGACTCGCCGATCCCGACGGCTATCTGGCGCGGCTGCACGAGGCGAGCGGGGGCCGCTGGACGGTCGTGGAGAAGATCCTGTCGGAGCGGGAGCGGCTGCCGGCCTCCTGGCCCGTCGCGGGGACCACCGGCTACGACGCCCTGCGGCATGTCGACGGGCTGTTCGCCGACCCGGCGGGTGCCGAGGAGCTGCTCGGGCTCTACCGGCGCTTCGCGGCCCCGCAGACGGACCGGGGCGGCGACTGGGCGGCGACCGCTCGGCGGGCCGCGTACGCGGTGCTGACGCACGAGCTGGCCACCGAGCTGGACCGGCTCACCCGGGCGGCCGTACGGGTGTGTGCCGCGTCGCCGGACGCCTCCCTGCGGGACCGGGCGCCCTGGGCGCTGCGCACGGCGCTGGAGGAGCTGCTGGTGCGGCTGGAGGTGTACCGGCCGTACGCCTCGGGTGACGCGGCCGAGGTCGTCACCGAGGAGGCCGCCGAGGAGGCCCGGGGGGCCTACGTGGTGCCCGAGGAGGCGGGCGCGGTCGATGTCGTACGGGATCTGGTGGTCGGGCGGCGCGGCGGGGAGGGTCCGGAGGTGCGGGAGTTCCGGACGCGGTTCGCGCAGACGGCGTCCGCGTTGCGCGCGAAGTCGGTGGAGGACACGGCGTTCTACCGGTACGTGCCGCTGCTGTCGGCGACCGAGGTGGGCGGGAATCCGAGCGCGCCGGCCGTCCGCGCGGACGACTTCCACGCGTACTGCGCGCGCGTGCAGCGCGACTGGCCGGGCACCGGGACCGTGGTCTCCACGCACGACACCAAGCGCAGCGCCGATGTGCGCGCGGCGCTCGCGGTGCTCACCGAGTGCCCCGGGCGGTGGGCCGGTGTCCTGGCCGATGTGACCCGCCCGGAGGACGTGGCGGCGGACGGTCAGCTGGCCTGGGCCGCCTGGCAGACGGTGTTCGGGCTGGGCCCGGCGGCGCCGGAGCGGGTGCGGCAGGCGCTGCTGAAGCATGTGCGTGAGGCCGGCCTCTACACCAGCTGGACGGAGCAGGAGCCGCCGTACGAGGACGCGGTGGCCGCCTTCGTCACGGCGGGGCCGTGCGGGGTGCCCGGTGAGCGTGTGGCCGCCCTGCGCGCCGATCTGGAGCCGCACATCCGGGCCAACGTCCTGGGCACGGCGCTGGTGCATCTGACCATGCCGGGCGTGCCGGACGTCTACCAGGGCACGGAGCACGAGTACCGGGCGCTGGTGGACCCCGACAACCGGCGGCCGGTGTCCTTCCCGGCAGGGGGCCTGGGGGAGCCCGACGACGCGAAGGCCGCGGTGACCGTGGCCGCGCTCCGGCTGCGCCGACGGCGACCGGAGGTCTTCGGTGCCTCGGCGACGTACGCGCCGCTGCCCGCCGAGGGTCCGGCGGCGGACCACTGCCTGGCCTTCGCGCGCTCCGGTGCGGTGATCACGGCGGTGACCCGGCTGTCGCTGCGGCTCGCCGAGGCGGGCGGCTGGCGGGACACCTCGCTGGCGCTGCCGCCGGGCCGGTGGGTCGACGTACTGGCGCCCGAGCGGGAGTTCACGGGACACGCGCCCGTGGGGGAGCTTTTCGCGCGGCTGCCGGTGGTGCTGCTGGAGCGGGCGGGGTGACCGGCCGGAGGGCGGGCCTCACACCGGCCTGACACCGGCCGGACGGCGGATCCGGGCCCTCACACCGGCCGGAACCGGTCCGTGGCCGCCAGCACGGCCTCGGTCGTGGCGTCCCCGGACAGTCCGTGCCCCTCCTCGCCGATCAGCACGAGTTCCGCGTCCGGCCACACCTGGGCCAGCCGCCAGGCGATGTCCGGCGGGCCGCTGATGTCCATCCGGCCGTGGATCATCACCCCCGGGATGCCGGCGAGCTTCCCGGCGTCGCGCAGCAGCGCGCCGTCCTCCAGGAAGGCGGCGTGCCGCCAGTAGTGCGTGACGAGGCGGGCGAAGCGGAGCCGGAAGCGCGGGTCCTCGAAGCGGGGGTCGGGCCGGTGGCCCGGGTGGGTGGAGACGTGCACGTCCTCCCAGCGGCACCACTCCCGCGCGGCCCGCTCCCGGACCTCCGGATCGGGGTCGGCGAGCATCCGGGCGTAGGCGTCGACCAGGCTGCCGTCGCGCTCCGGCTCCGGTACGGCGTCGCGGAACCGGGCCCACTCCTCGGGGAAGATCCGCCCCATGTCCCGGGTGACCCACTCCACCTCACGGCGGGTGGTGCTGGTGACGCTGAACAGCACCAGCTCGGACACGCGCGCGGGGTGCTGCTCGGCGTACGCGAGCGCGAGGGTCACACCCCAGGAGCCGCCCATGACGAGCCACTCCTCGATGCCGAGGCGCCGGCGCAGCAGCTCGATGTCGGCGATCAGATGCGCGGTGGTGTTGGCGGCGAGCGAGGTCCGCGGGTCGGCGGCGTCCGGGGTGCTCCGGCCGCATCCGCGCTGGTCGAGGAGCACGACGCGGTACGCCGCCGGATCGAACAGCCGGCGCCAGAACGGGCCCGCTCCGGACCCCGGCCCGCCGTGCAGGACGAGTGCGGGCTTGCCCGTGGGGTTCCCGCACGTCTCCCAGTACACGCGGTTGCCGTCACCGACGTCGAGCATGCCGTGCTCGTACGGCTCGATGGCGGGATGGAGCTCGGCCATGGGGACGCACCCTCCTGAAACCCTCGGACCCGACAGCACTTCACGTTAGAGCGCCACGGCGAAGATCCCCCGCCGAAGCCCGGACGGCGTCCGCGCCCAGTGCCCCCGCCCCGGCCACCGCCGCCGCACGCCTCCGGCCCCCCCTGGAGCCTCCCCCAGCCTGTTCTTGACACCGCTCGGCGGCCGTGGGGTACCGCGGAGAGCGAGCCGGGCCGGATGGTTGACGGGGGTGAGTGTCCTGCCGGAGCCGCGCTATCCCACGCTGGCCGAACTTACCTCTTCCGCAGAGGCGTTGGCCGCATCCAGGCCAGGTCTGTGCGCGCTGCGGCAGGTGGGCCGATCGCGGGCGGGACGACCTCTGCTTCTGCTGTCGGTCGGGCATGCCCGGCGGGGGGTGCTGGTGGTCGCGGGCGCCCACGCCAACGAGCCGACCGGCGGCCCGACACTGCTCGCCCTGGCCGAACGGGTACTGCGGGAACGGCGGTTGCGCGACGGCACGTCCTGGCACTTCCTGCTGTGCGCGGACCCGGACGGGGCGAGCCTGCATGTGACGCCGGCGCCGCGCAGCCTGCTGGAGTACCACCTGGGCTTCTACCGCCCGGCCGGCCCGGAGCAGCCCGAGTGGTCGCCGGCCCTGCTGCCCCCGGACCGGCTGCCGCCGGAGACCCGCGCGCTGATCCGGGTCATCGACGAACTGCGGCCCTACCTCCAGGTGACCCTGCACGGCACCGAACTGGGCGGCAGCTGGGTGCAGTTGACCAGGGACGTGCCGGGGCTCGCGGAGCCGTTCGCCAAGTCGGCGGCGGAGCTGCACATCCCGGTGGAGACGGGCGCCTCGGACGCGGCCGGCTGGCCGGCCAGCGGGCCCGGGGTGCGGGTGATGCCCGGCCCGGGGGCGGGCGCGGCGTACCCGAGCATGCCGGACGACGCCCGGCACAGCACCTGGTACCACGTCCACCGCTACGGCGGTCTCACCGCGGTCGTCGAGGTGCCGATGTGGGCGAGCGACCTCGTGGACGACACGGCACCGCACCCCGCCCCGGCCGCCGCGATCCGCCGCCTCGCCCGCCGGCTGCTGCGGGACGGCCGGGAGGTGGAGCGGGCCCTCACGGACGCCCTGCCCCGACTGGAGGGCGCCGACGGGCCGCTGCTGCGGGCCGCCCGCTGGGCGCTGGACCTCCTCCCCGGGCTGGCCGACGACTGGACCAACACCCCGCCCGCCGACACGACGATGGCGTACGTCGGCAGCGTGGACGCCTTCGGCCGCCGGCTGCCGCTGCGCGCGGCCGCGATGCTCCTGCGCGTCCTGCGCGAACGCGACGACGACGCCGCACCCCGCATGGAACACCTCGTCACCACCTGGAGCGACGCCTTCGCCGCACGCTTCCACGCCCGCTGGGTCCCCCTGGAACACCAGATAGAGCACCAGACCCGGACGGTGCTCGCGGCGGCCCTGCAGGCCCGTGAGGTGAAGGGGGCGCCGTACGGTCGATGAGCGAGGTGGCGGCACGCGCGCGCGTGAGGGGCCGTTTCCCCGTTTTCTGGACACCCGCGTTGCGCTGACCGACAATCACCTGCGTGACGTCGTCTTTCGAGTTCAACACGTACCCCGCGCGGCTGTCCGACGCGGAGCGCGACAAAGCGCTGCAGGTGCTCCGGGACGGCGTCGCCATGGGCCGTCTGTCGCACGACACGTTCATCCGGCGGATGGAACTGGCGCTCGCCGCCCGGCGGTCCGACGAACTCGCCGCGCTGACCGCCGACCTGCCCAAGGAGAACCGCTTCGCGCGCGTGGTCTTCGGGACGGTGGAGGCCGTCTCGGGCTTCACCGTACGGCTGCGCAGCGCGTGGCGGGCCGAGCGGCTGCCCAAGCTGCTGCTGCCGCATCCCGCCGGCGGGCATCCCCTGCGCATCGGGCGCGACCCCGCCAACGGGCTGCGGCTGAGCCATGAGTCCGTCTCGCGTGTGCACGCCGAACTGAGCCTGCAGGGCGGCCTGTGGGTGCTGCGCGACCTGGGTTCGACCAACGGCACGACCGTCAACGGGCGCCGGGTGATCGGCGCGGCCGTCGTCCGTGAGGGCGACCAGGTGGCCTTCGGCCGGATGGCGTTCCGGCTGTCGGCGAGCTGACGCCCCCTCAACCCCGCGTGTCCGAAAACCACCCTCCTCCGCGGTGTTGACGTACCCCCCTGCCATGACCCACTGTGATGACCCCCTGTGCGCGCACCGCGACACCGGGTGAAGCACGTGCAGTACCGGCACCGCACTTGGGAGGTGTGTCCTGTCGCCTCTCCTGCGCTATCCGACCGTCGACGAACTCGCCGCGCGGGCCGCCGCGCTCGTCGCCCGCCACCCCCGGGACGCGCGGCTGCGCCGCGTCGGCACGTCCCGGGCGGGCACCCCGATGTGGCTGCTTTCCGTCGGTCACGGCGACCGCCAGGCGCTCGTCGTCGCCGGGCCGCACGCCAACGAGCCGGTGGGCGGCGCGACCGTCCTGCGGCTCGCCGAGCGGGTGCTGGCCGACCCGCGGCTGACCGAGGGCGCCGACGCCACCTGGCATCTGCTGCTCTGCCTCGACCCGGACGGGCTGCGCCGCAACGAGGGCTGGCTGTCCGGCCCGTACCGCCTCGACCGGTACTTCCGGCGCTTCTTCCGCCCCGGCTTCCTGGAGCAGCCGGAGTGGCTGCCCGACGGCGCGGACGGGGCCGTACTGCCGGAGACCCGGGCGCTGCTCGACCTCCAGGACGAACTGAAACCTTTCTTCCAGTGCTCGCTGCACGGCGTCGACGTCGGCGGCGGCTTCGTCGAACTGACCCGTGACCTGCCCGGCCTGGCCCGGCGCGTCGCGCACACCGCCGCCCGGCTGGGCATCCCGCGCGAACTCGGCCCCTACGACGCCCTGTACTGGCCGGCCCTCGGGCCCGCCGTCCACCTGATCCCGCCGCCGCGCCGCGGCGGCCTGGCCGCCGCGATCACCGAGGCCGCCGTCGAATCGACCTGGTTCCACCCCCACCGGCACGGCACGGTCACCGCCATCGTCGAGGCGCCCATGTGGGGCGTGGCGGCCGTGGAGGACGACTCACCGCCCGCCGACCGGGACGCCGTCCTGCGCTCCGTCAGCGGGACGCTGCGGCGGGACACCCGGCTCCTGGAGGACGTTCTCGCCCGGGCCCGCCCGCACCTCGCCGACGTCCCCGACGCGGACCGGCTGCTCGCCCCCGTCGACGACTACGTCCTGGTCTGCCCGGGGCTGGCCGCCGCCTGGGACCCCGGCACCGCCGACACCGCCCGGCCGCTGCCGCCGCTGACCACCGCCCATCTGACGGCCCTGGGCATCGCCGGGCGCCGCCTGGCCGTCCGTACGGCGGGACTGCTGCACCAACTCGTCACGGCGAGCGGGGCCGACCCGGCCGGTGTCCTGCCGGAGCTGGACCGGCTCATCGACACCCGGTGCGCCGACTTCCACGACGCCTGGCGGGCGCGCTGGATCCCGGTCGCCCGCCAGGCGGAGTACCAGGCGAGGGTCGTCCTGGCCGCGTTCGAACTGGCGCGCCGGCGCACACCGCTCGGCCCACGTTCGGGTGAGCGGGACTGGGGTGCGCGGCCGGTCGTGCCGATGCACCGGGAATGACGTACACGACGTACCGCCTGACGCACGCCGTCACGAGGACCGCGCTGCGCCGCGCCCTCCCGGCCACGGCCGCCCTGCTGCTGGCCGCCGCCCCGGCCCACGCCACCGCCACTGCCACCGCCACTGCCGAGGGCACTGCCGAGGGCACCCGACCTGGCACCTGGCTCCGGCTCTCCGTCACCCAGGGCACCCCCCAGTCCAGCTACACCCGGCGCACGCTCCTGCTGTGCGACCCGCCCCAGGGTCACTCCCGCGCCGACGAGGCGTGTGCCCAGTTGGACGTCGCGCGTGGCGACATCCGCGCCCTGCCCCACGCGGACGCGATCTGCGCCTTCCTCTACGCCCCCGTCACCGCCCGCGCGGAGGGCCGTTGGCACGGACGTCCGGTGCGGTACAAGGAGACCTTCGCCAACCCCTGCGAGATGGGGGCGCACACGGGGGCGGTGTTCGCGTTGGACGAGTGAGGCCGGGGGCGCGCGGTGTGCCCGACTTCCGTGGCCGGGCGCGGGGTTGGGACTTCCCTGGTTACGCGGGGTGTGCGCTCGGCTATGGTGCTCGTGTGGACTTGGGGATGATCCAGCAGTGGTACCCCGTGGGTACGGACGTCATGGTCTATCTCGCCGGGGGGCGGTCCGCTCGAGGGCGCCTGGAAGCGGTCGGGGCCGACAGTCTCGTGCTTGTCACGGACAAAGGGCCCACCCTGTTGCGTGCGGCGGCGATCGAGCAGGTCGAGGTGATGAGTCCGGCCCCGCCGGTCGCGACACCCGCCGCGCCGAGTCCCCCTCCGACGCCGCCCGCGCCCCCACCACTGCCGCCGGCCCCCGAACCGGTGGTGCTGTCCGCCGCGTGGGACGTGCTGGAGGGCGAGTTCGCCACGGACATCGGGCAGGCCCGGCTCACCACACCGGTGTTCGGTCTCGATCCTTCGTTCGAGCTGGGATACACAGAGGCGAAGGAGATCGAGGGGCACATCGTCCGGGCCAAGAACCGGCTGGAGTCCGCACGGAAGCTGGCCGAGCCGTCCCGTGAGCCGGGGGCGATCCGGGATCTGGCGGCGGCCGCCGGCACCTGCGACTATCCGCCGGCGTTCCATCTCGCCGCTCTGCTGCTCCTCGAACGCATCAGCACCGAGGCGACCCGCCGTCAGGCCGAGACATGGATGGCTCAGGCCGCGCACTGCGGCACCCGCTACGCCTGGGACCTGGCGGTGCTCCAGTTACGGAACGGTCGTGCCCGGGAGGCGCTGGCGACGCTCGGCGAAGCGCTGAGCCTCAGCCCCGCCGAACAGAGCGACGATGTGCTGCTGCGGCTGTTCCTCGCCCTGGTGCTGCGGGAGGGCGACACGGCCAGGGCGGCCTCCGCACTCGGAGCCGCGGCGGGGGAAAGCCCCGAACAGCGGTGGGTCGCCGCCCGCGCCGGCCTGTATCTCGTGTCCCGGCTGTCCCCGGAACGGGCCGCGCCGCTGGAGCCGTTCCTGGACGCGCCGGCGCCGACGCCCGACGAGCTCCGCCGGATCCTCGACGCCCTCGAACCGGGTGCGGGGGAACGGCCCCTGGTTCCCCCACCGGCACCCCCGCGCCCAACCGCACTCCTGCCTTCGCAACCGAGTGCGGGAGGCGAGACGGAGAAGGCGCCCGCCCCGAAGGACCCCCAGCTCCATGTGGCCGCCGCACGCAACCAGCTCAACCAGGGGAACCTCGACGCCGCGCTGAAGATCGCGCAGCGCGCCCTGGTGCACCGTCCCGGCCACCCCGAACTGCTGGAGATCGCCGACACCGTCCGGCGTGAGAAGGCGGCGCGGACAGCGGCCGCCCCGGCCTCCAAGCGCACGGCGCCCTCGCAGGGGGCGCGGGTCCGCCGCTCGGCGTACGTACGGGCGCAGCACGCCGACACCCAGGAGAAGGACTGGCCCAAGGCCGAGCAGCTCTACCGCCAGGCCCTGGAGGAGGACCCGGACAACGAGCGGGCCCGGCGCAGTCTCGCCTGGGGTCTGCACCGCTACAAGCGCAGCGGTGAGGCGCTGGAGCTGCTGCGCGACCCGAGCGTCGTCGTCCAGGACACCCTGCCGCACCAGAACATGATCATCACGATCCTGAGCGACACGCGTAACTGGGACGAGGCCGCCCGCCTCCTGGAGGACCTCCTGAAGCGGGAGCACGCCAAGCAGACCCGCACCGGGCTGCTGAAGCGCCTGATCGTGCTGTACCGAAGGCTCCGGGATCCCGAGCGGGCGAAGGGAGCAGCACAGCGCCTGCTCCAGCACGGTCCACGGAACCCGGAGTTCCGCAGCCTCTGGGAAGAGGTCGAGAAGGCCGTGCGCACGGGGATCTGGGACAAGATCGACCAGCTCCTCGCCAAGAGCGACTGGAAGCCCGAGCAGCCCGGCTCGGTCAGCCCCATCCTCCTGCTGCACCTGGACCGCTGCGAGTACGCCGGAGTCAACCCGGCACGCGTCCAGGAAGGCACCCTGAGCGAGCGGGACGTCCAGGAACTCGACGATCTCATCCGTACACTCGGGTCGCGCCGGTCCGCGGACCGCGCCGCCTACAACCTGTCCGTGGCCCGCATCCTCCGGGACCTCAACCAGTCCGAAGAGGCTCTTTTCCACAAGTCCCTGCGGGGCTTCGGGGCGGCCATGGGTGACCTGTGCACGGCGGAGCGCCGGCACGGAGACGTCACCCGCACCTACTACGCCGAAGCGGTCGCGCTGGGCGGGTGGGACGACATGGGCGAGCTGAAGGTGAAGCAGTTCGTCCTGTCCTACCTCGACCCCGACTGGCCGCAGCCGGAGTCCCGCCCGACGATCGAGAAGTGCCTGCAGTGGGTGCTGGACGACGAGAGCCTGCACGGTCCCCTGACGTTCGGCCTGCTCAGCCTGATGGCCAACAGCTCCGACCGGGTACGGCGTGAGATCGTGTCGCTCACCACCCGAGTGGACCCCATCAAGGACGTCCTCTTCCAGCAGCTCTGCGACTACCTCGGCGAGGTCAAGGCGTCGAGCGCGCACGACGTCTACGCCGAGGTGTGGCGGGAGGCGCTGCACAAGCTGCGCCAGGAGCTGGACGCGCAACGCCAGTCGCTGCAACTGCCACTGAACCGCAGCGAGCCCCTGGGCGCCCTGGCCGAGGACCAGCAGCTGCTGGAGCGGGCGAGGGACCTCGCGCCCACCACCGCGCTCGACATCGACCGCCTCAAGAAGGTCGCCACCACCCTGGCGGACATCCACGGCTATCTGGAACAGCCGTCGTATCTGGAGCAGGAGCGGCTGGAGTCCAAGATCCGTACGGCCGTACGGGAGTTGGTCGCCACCATCGAGGCGTATCCGACCCGGCTCAGCCTGGAGTATCTGGTCCCGCTGCTCACCAAGCTGGACCGTGCCCTCGCCGGACACTTCGGGGACGTCCAGCGGGCCGCGGAGCCCACGGACCTCGAAGTGACCCAGGTGCTGTCCAGCTACGCCCCCAGCGCGGCGTCCACCATCCATGTGCAGCTGAGCGTCAAGAACCTGCCCCGGCGCAGCCCCGCCGTGGACGTGATGCTGCGGGTGCTGGACAACACGGACGACTACCAGCCGGTCGGCGAGCCCATACCGGTCGCCCACAGCCTGCGTGACGAGCAGACGGAGACCTGCACGCTCCCACTGGTCGTGACAGCACGGGCCATAGCCGAGCAAGTGCTCACACTGCACTACCGGTTGGAGTTCATGGTGCGCTCCGACCGCCGCGTCGTGACCGAACCGCGCACGCTGCCCCTGCGGTTGAACGACTCCCAGGACTGGAAACCGATCCGCAACCCCTACGCCGAGGGCGCTCCCGTCGAGGACGAGGAGATGTTCTACGGCCGCGGCCGGCTGATCCAGATACTCGCGGACTCCCTGGACCGCGCCGACGCCAAGTGCGTGGTGATCTACGGTCAGAAGCGCGTCGGCAAGTCGTCGGTCCTGCACCATCTGCAGCGGGCACTCAAACCCCCGGTGCTCGCCGCCAAGTTCAGCCTGGGCGAGCTCGCCACCGACCTGACGCACGCCGGTCTGCTGTACAAGGTCGCCAACGCCTTCTTCTGCCGCCTGGAGGATCTGGAGGACGAGGGGCTGCCCGGCCTCGACCTGCCCCGGCCGGTGCTGCGGGAGTTCATCGACAGCGGCTCACCGCAGATCTACTTCGACGACTACATGCGGGTCATCCGCCGGCGGATGCAGCGCAGCGACGCCTACAACGACTGGCGGATGGTGCTGCTGCTGGACGAGTTCACCGTCCTGTACGGCGCCATCGAACGCGGCGATCTGCCGCGGGAGTTCATGAAGTCGTGGAAGGCCATGCTGGAGAGCAAGCTGTTCAGCAGTGTGGTGGTCGGCAACGACCTGATGCCGCGCTTCCTCAAGGCGTTCCCCAACGAGTTCCAGGTGGCCCGGCAGGAGCCGGTGTCCTACCTTGACGACGAGCCCGCCAAGGCGCTGATCACCGAGCCGATCGCCCTGGACAACGGGGAGAGCCGCTACCGCGGCGACTCCGTCCAGCGCGTCATCGAACTGACCGCCCGCAGCCCCTACTACATCCAGCTGTTCTGCAACCGTCTCGTCCACCACATGAACGCCGAACGGCAGCCGCTGATCGGCCCCGCCGATGTGGACAACGTGGCGGCGGCGCTGGTCAGCGGGGACCGGGCGCTGCTCCAGGAGCAGTTCGACAACCTGCTCACCCCCGGTGACGTGGATGTCAGCGACCTGTCGGACGACACCGTCCTGGCGGTGCTCAAGGGCAGCCTGTCGGGGCATCGCCGCGACCTCCACCTGGACGGCCGCAAGGCCCGCGAACTGCCGGAGGGGCCCCGCGTCATCGAGGACCTGCTGCGCCGCGACGTGATCGTCCGTGAGTCCGAGGACCGCTACCGGATCAAGGTAGGGCTGTTCGCGGAATGGCTCTGGCACAGGAAGGCGTAGGGCCCATGGAAGAGACGAGGTCCGGGACTCCCGGCAACCCCTTCGCCACCGTCGGGCATCCCGTCCACGGCGAGGGACACGTGGGCCGTACGGGCGCCATGGAGGTCCTGCGGGAGCGGGTGCTGTCCCAGTCGACGGCCGGCGCCACCGCCGTCATCGGCCCGCCGCGCATCGGCAAGTCCAGCCTGGCGTACCACGTGTTCATGCGCCCCGAGGCGCGGCAGACCCATCCCCGGATGCTGCCGGTCTGGATGAACGTACGGACCCAGGCCGGCATCCAGCAGGTGTTCCGCAGGCTCGCCGAGGACGTGTGGGACCTGCTGGACGAGCGGTCCGCCGAGGTCGACCGACGCACCGCGGACGCCTACCGGCGGGCCGTGGAGCCGGGCCTGCCCTGGGCCGAGGCGCAGAGCGAGACACAGGAGTTCCTCCGCCTGGTACGGCGGCGCGGCTGGCGGGTCGTCCTGGTCCTGGACGAGTTCGACGCGGCCCGCGAGGTGTTCAAGTCCCAGCCGGGCGCCTTCCAGGCCCTGAGGGAGGTCGCCTACAACCTGGACTGGAACATCGGCCTGGTCACCACCTCCCGGCGGGAGCTCCGCGAGATCGTCGACATGGCCGATCCCGACGAGTCGACCTTCGCCGGGATCTTCCGCTCCGAGTTCCTGACCTGCTTCGACGCCGGTGAGCTCGGCGCGCTGGCCGCCCGGGTGCCCGGTTACGAACCCGAGGGCGGCGCGGACCCGGCCGTCGCCAGGCTGGGCGAGCTGACCGGCGGCCACCCCTATCTGGCGAGTGTTCTGCTGGACCGGGTGTGCAGCGCCGCCCGGGGCGGTCCCGTACGCCTCCTCGACGAGATCGAGAAGCTGGCGCAGGCCCTGCCGACGGAGTTCCAGTACTACTACCGCGATCTGGAGGAGCTGCTGCGCGCGGACGGCCGGTTGCGCGCGCTGCTGGAGGTGGTCCTCGGCCCGCAGCTCGTGGTGACCCCCGACGACGCCCAGGTCCTGTTGCAGCAGGGGCTGGTCCGGGTGCGGGACGGCGAGTACCGGGCCTTCTCCGACGACTTCCAGCAGTACCTCACGCTGGTCGGACGCAAGCTCGGGCACTGGGACAACTGGATGACCGTGGAGCGGCGCATCCGCGACCTGGTCGAGACCGTCTTCGAGGAGCGGTACGGCACCGACTGGCCGGCCGAGCTGCGCCGGGTCCGCCCCAAGCTGGTCCCCATGCTCGACCACTGCGAGGAGCTGAGGGCCCGGGAGGTACGGGCCTTCGGCGCCCGGGGCTCCACCCGCGTCCTGGACTTCACCTACCCGCGGGATCTGTTCGACCTGATGGCGTCGCACTGGGACCTGTTCGGAAAGCTCCTGAAGAAGGACAAGAGCTACTGGAACGAGCGGTTCTCCCTGCTGGCGAAGGTCCGCAACCCGATGGTGCACAACCGGATGTCCGTGGTGACCCCGGTCGAGCAGCGGACCTTCCAGGTCTACTGTGACGAGATCATGGAAATGCTGGACGCGTCGGCCCCCGTCACGCCGGGATCCTGAGCGGCGGGTCGGCGGTGATCGTCGCCGAGCGCCATCACGTACTGCCTCGCCCGCGCCACTCGGACCGAACCTGACCCAAACCGGGGCGTTCCCCAGCGGAGTGATCGCGTTTGGCGCAGGATGGACGGGCGACATCACCGTGAGCAGACGAAGGGGAACCGTCCGTGCAGTTCGAGGTGTGGGCACCGCAGGCCGATCGGGTGACGCTGGAGTGTGACGGGGTCACACGGGCGTTGGAGCGGGATGCGGCGCGTGCGGGGTGGTGGGTCGGGGAGGCGGCGGAGGCGGGCGACGGGTCGCGGTACGGGTTCACCGTGGACGGGGGGCCGGTGCGGCCGGATCCGCGGTCGCGGCGGCAGCCGGACGGGCCGGACGGGCTGAGCGCGGTGGTCGACCACGGGAGGTACGAGTGGCGCGTCGAGTGGTCGGGGCGGCCGTTGCGGGGCGCGGTGCTGTACGAGCTGCACGTGGGGACGTACACGCGCGAGGGCACGCTGGACGCGGCGGCCGGGCGGCTTGAGCACCTCGTCGAACTGGGCGTGACGCACGTGGAGTTGATGCCGGTGTGTCCCTTCCCCGGGCGGCACGGCTGGGGGTACGAGGGGGTGTCGCTGTGGGCGGTGCACGAGCCGTACGGCGGCCCGGACGCGTTGAAGCGGTTCGTGGACCGGGCGCACGAGCTGGGGCTGGGGGTGGTCCTGGACGTCGTACACAATCATCTGGGGCCGTCGGGGAACTACCTGCCCGTGTTCGGGCCGTACTTCACGGACACGCATCACACGCCGTGGGGTGCCGCGGTCAATCTGGACGCGCCCGGTTCGGACCAGGTGCGGGAGTACCTGATCGGCAGCGCGCTGGCCTGGCTGCGGGACTACCGGATGGACGGGCTGCGGCTGGACGCGGTGCACGCGCTGAAGGACACGCGCGCGTATCCCTTCCTGGAGGAGCTGTCGGCGGCCGTGGACGCGCTGGCCGCCGAGACGGGGCGGCCGCTGTTCCTGGTCGCCGAGTCGGATCTGAACGACCCGCGGATCATCACGCCCCGTCAGGAGAACGGGCTGGGGCTGCACGCACAGTGGAACGACGACTTCCATCACGCGTTGCACACCGCGTTGACGGGTGAGGCCCAGGGCTACTACGCCGACTTCGCGCGGTCGCCGCTGCAGGCCCTGGCCAAGACCCTCACGGGCGGCTTCTTCCACGACGGCACGTACTCCAGTTTCCGGGGGCGTCACCACGGGCGGCCCCTGGACCGGTCGCGGGTGGCGGGGCACCGGCTGCTGGGCTACACCCAGACCCATGACCAGGTGGGCAATCGCGCCCAGGGGGACCGTCTGTCCGCCTCCCTCTCCCCCGGTCTGCTGGCCTGCGCCGCGACGCTCGCCCTCACGGCGCCCTTCACGCCGATGCTGTTCATGGGCGAGGAGTGGGGTGCGGGCACACCCTGGCAGTTCTTCACCGACCACACCGATCCGGAGCTGGCGGAGGCGGTACGGCGGGGCAGGCGGCGGGAGTTCGCCGCGCACGGCTGGGCCGAGGAGGACGTGCCCGACCCGCAGGACCCGGCGACCCGCGACCGCTCCTGCCTGGACTGGTCCGAGCCGGAACGCGAGCCCCACGCGCGTGTGCTGGCCTGGTACCGCCGGCTGATCGCGCTGCGCCACGAGCATCCCGACCTCATGGACCCCGACCTCGCCGATCTGCGCGCCGCCTACGACGAGGAGGCCCGCTGGCTGGCCTTCCGCCGCGGCGACGTCCGCGTGGCCGTCAACCTGGCGAAGGAGAGGGCGGCGATCCCCCTGGGCCCCCGCCCCGCGCGCGTGCTGGCGGCGTGGGAGCCGGTGGAGGCCCCGGGGCGGAACGGGGGGCTGCTGCACCTGCCCGGGGAGGCGTGTGTGGTGCTGGAGCAGGACTGACAGAGAGCCTGGGCAGGACCGACCGCAGGCGGTGTCGTCGGGCTCAGGCCCCGTCGTCGCCCCGCAGCTCCGTCACCCGCTCCAGCAGGATCGCCTCCCAGGCGTTGTGGAGCTGGGTGCGCAGCAGGGGCGGCGGCTCGGTGTCCTGGCCGTCCCGACGGGCCGCGAGACGGATGAGGGTGTCGCAGCGGGCCAGCCAGAGGCCGCGCAGGCAGGGGCGGGCGCCGTAGCCGGCGAGGGTGGCGGCGCGTACGGCGGTGGGGGAACCGACGGCGCGGGCGAGGCCGGCGATGTCCTCGGCGGGGTCCCCGAGCACCACGCCGCTCCAGTCGAGGACGCCGCGCACCCGGCCGTCGGCGCCGACCACGAGGTGCTCGGCGCTGAGGCGGTGGTGGACGAGGACGGCGGTGGCGGGCTGGGCGGCGAGCTGGGCCGCGCCGGGCGGGGTGAGCTGGTGCAGCCGGGTGGCGTCGAACTCGTCGGCGGCGGCGAGGCGCGCGGCCGCGGCGACGGCCATGCGGCGCAGCGCCTCCAGGGAGCGCGGGGCGACCCTGGGCACGCCGAGCGTCTCGGCCTGCCGGGGCGGCACCTCACGCAGCCCGGTGAACAGGCCGGCGAGGTCGCCCTCGCCGGCTGCGGACACCTCGTGCTCCTCGGCCGTACCGCCGGGGATCCTGGTGTCGAGCGTGCAGGTCAGGCCGGGCGACCACTCGCCGTGGGCCACGCTGACCGGCACGGCGAGGGGGATGTGCGGGCGGACGAGGTCGCGCAGGCGCAGTTCGCGGCGCTGCTGTGCGGCCGTCTCGCGGTCGGGGGCGAGCCGCAGCACATGGCGGGCGCCGACCCACCAGGTGGAGCCGCCTTCGCCGACCGGGCGTACATCGGGTCCGCCCGCGTCCGTGTCCTCCTTGAGGAGGGTGCGGACCAGTCTGCGGACGGTGTCCGCGGTGGGTGTGGGTGTCGGTGCCTGGGTCATGGATCGCGCCGTTGCCTCAGAGGGGTCTGCTGGTGCTCCTGATCGCCGCTCAGTCCACTATGACCATCTCACGCGTGGTGTCGTTGAGGCGGCGGCCGCCGTCCCCGGTGACCGTGACGATGTCCTCGATGCGCACCCCGAAGCGGCCGGGCAGGTAGATGCCGGGTTCCACGGAGAAACACATGCCGGGGACGAGCGGCTGCTCCTCGCCCTCGATCATGTACGGCGGCTCGTGCGTGGTGACGCCGATGCCGTGTCCGGTGCGGTGGATGAAGTACGCGCCGTACCCGGCGTCGGTGATGACCTCGCGGGCGGCCCGGTCGACCTCCTGGCAGGCGACGCCCGGCCGTACGGCGTCGAAGCCCGCCTGCTGGGCTTCCCGCACGATGTCGTGGACCCGGCGTTCCTCCTCGGTAGGTTCGCCGACGTGGACGGTGCGGGTGGTGTCGGAGCCGTAGCCGTCCTTGAGGCCGCCGAAGTCGAGGACGACCATGTCGCCGCGCTCGATGACCCGGTCGCCCATCTCGTGGTGCGGGTTGGCGCCGTTCGGGCCGGAGCCGACGATGGTGAAGTCGACCTGCTGGTGCCCGTGCTCGCGGAGCAGCCGGGCGAGGTCCGCGCCGACCTCGGCCTCCCGGCGCCCGGCGAAGGGAACGTTCCGGATGTCCTCGAACGCCCTGTCGGCGGCTGCTCCTGCCGCCGCCATCAGCTCCAGCTCGGCCGCGTCCTTGACGGCTCGCAGCATCGGCAGGGCCTCGGTGAGGGAGGCGTAGGAGGTGCCGGGCAGGGCCTGCTGGAGGGCGAGCAGGTGCAGGGCCCAGGTGTTGTCGCCGATGCCGAAGCGCCCGTGGGCGTCGAGGAGGGCGGCGGTGACGGCGTAGGGGTCCTTGCCGTCGGTCCAGTCCCGCAGGGTCAGCGCGGGCGCCCCGGGCGCCTGGGCGGCGTCGGGGGCCTCCAGGGTGGGGACGACGAGCGCGGGGTCCCGGCCGGGGGCGAGGACGAGCAGGGTGAGCCGTTCGGTGACGGCGGTGGGCGTGTAGCCGGTGAGCCACACCAGGTCGGGGCCGGGAGCCACGAGAAGCCCGGCGAGTCCGGCGTCGGCGGCCTCGTGTGCGGCCCGGTCCATACGGGCGCGGTAGTCGTCGGCGGTGAAGAGCGCGGGCCTGCTGCCGGTCATCCGGGCCTCCCAGAGAGGGCGTGTGACTACGGGCAGCATCCTGCCCGGACGGCGGGGGTGACGCGAGCCGGTTTGCGGGAGAGGAGCCCGCCGGATCGACTCACGGTTTCGACTAATGGTTACCCATTGATCAAGCGTTACTCCTAATGCTTGGATGCCAGTAAAGGCATTACACAGAGCTGAGGACAGACCCGAGAGAGGCAGCCACCGTGCTCGTACTCGCACACATCAGCGACCTGCACCTGGACGGAACCGCGCGGGCGACGGAGCGCGCCGAGCGGGTGCGCGACCGGCTGTGGAGCCTGCCGGGCGAGGTGGACGCCCTGCTGGTCACCGGTGACATCGCGGACCACGGCGCGGAGGCGGAGTACGAGGAGGCCGCGCGCCTCCTGGGGCTCACCGACGGCAGCGCCCCCCTCCCGGTGCTGACCTGCCCGGGCAACCACGACAGCCGCGCGCCCTACCGCAAGGCCCTGCTGGGACAGCCGGCCGCCGAGGGACCGGTCAACAGCGTGCGGGTCTTCCCCGGCGGCGCGGTACTGATGTGCGACTCCAGCATCCCCGGCGAGGACGACGGGGCCCTGGCCGACGAGACGTACGACTGGATCGAGGATACGCTCGACGGGCTCGACGCGGGGACGCCCGCGCTGCTCGCCTTCCACCACCCACCGGTCGCCCTGCACCATCCCCTGCCCGACGCCTACCAGCTGGCCGACCCGGACCGGCTGGCCGCCCTCCTGGAGCGCCGGCCCGAGATCGCCGGGCTCGTCACGGGCCACGCCCACACGCCCGCCGCCACGGCCTTCGCCGGGCGTCCGCTGGTCGTCGGGCCGGGCGTGACCTGGACGCTGCGGCTGCCGTGGGAGGGCCGGCAGGTCGCCGACCGGGAGGCGCCGGTCGGGCTGGCCTTCCATGTGCTGGACGACGAGCGGCGGCTCACGACGCACTTCCGGACGGCCGGCTGAGCGCGCCGGCTCAGGTGACCACTCCGGGCACGACCACCAACTGCTGGTAGCCGCCGCTCCGGTGGCGGACGGTCACCTTGTACCGCTTGCCGGGCCGCGCCTCGGCGACCGCCCGCACGAGATCGGTGGCCGACCCGACGCGCGTCCCGCCGAACCACAGCAGTACGTCGCCGCGCACCAGACCGGCCGTGTAGCCCGGGCCGGGCACATGGACGGCGACGACCTTCGCGCCCGACTTCTCCCCGTCCACGATCTCCAGGCCCAGGGTCGCCCCGGCGGGCGCCGGCTCGGGGGACGCGGAGGGCGCACTCGGGCTCGGAGCGCCGCCGGGCCCACCCTGCGCGGCCGCCTGCCGTTGCAGTTCCGCCAGCTTGCTCATGCCGATCACGGCCGCCCCCACGGTGCCGAGCCCGACGCCCGCCAGGACCAGGACGGTGCCGAGGAACAGGCCGAACAGCAGGGTGGTGAGCCGTCGTCCACGGCGGCGCGCGGCATGCGGGCGGCGGGCGGGGCCGCCGGGTCTGCCGCCCGTCCCGCCGCCGCGCGCGCCACCGCCACCGCCGTCTCCGCCGTCCGGGCCGGGCTCCTGGCCGGGCAAGGGCTTGGGACGCAACGCAGTCTGTTCCATGGGGATCGCCTCCGGCTGGTGCTCTACCCTGCGCACCGGCGCACGACGAGACACGATCGAGTGAGACTGAGCGCCCGTCAGTGGAGGTAGCGCCCGCGCGGGGGGCTCACGCGCGGGGGGCGGGCGTCTCGATTGCGCGGGCCTCGTCCGCACCACCCACAGGCGGCTCACGCACGCGTGGCGAGCGTTCCGGCACGCGGTGGATCCGCACCGCCGGAAACGGGGCTCGCACCGCCGGAAAGGGGGCTCACGCGCGCGTGGTGAGCGTCTCCACCAGTGCTGCCGCCGCCCCCACCGGGCTTCCCACACACACCAGTTCGATCCGGTGGACCAACCGTGGTGCGCCGACCGGGACGGCGACCGTGCCCGGCACGCCGTGCGCTGCCGAGCGGGGCAGCAGGGTCAGCCCATGGCCTGCGGCGGCCAGGGCGGTCAGGGCGCGCAGGTCGGTGCCGTCGTAGCGCAGGGCGGGCCGGAAGCCGTGGCCGCCGTGCGCGGCGCGCAACTGGGCCAGCGGCAGGCCGGCGTCGGGGGCGTCCAGCCAGCGTGCGTCGGCGAGGTCGCCGAGCCGCAGCGCGGAGCGCCCGGCGAGAGGATGACCGAGGGGCAGCAGGACACACACGGGCTCCTCCCCCGCGCCGTACGTGGTCAGCGGCGCCACGTCGGGCAGGCGCAGCGGGTCGCTGGGGGCGGCCAGGCCGTCGACCAGGCCGAGATCGGCGGTGCCGGCGGCGACGGTGGCGGGCACCTCGTCGCGCCCGAGCACCCGCAGTGTGACCCCCGCGGGCGGCAGCGCGGCGAGGGCCGGGGGGCCGAGCGCGGTCGCCGAGGCGGCCAGTGTCAGCCCGTACGCGGGCGCGGCAGCCATCCGCGCGATGTCCGCGCGGGCCGCCTCCAGCCGCAGCAGCAGGGGCCCCGCGTGCTCCAGCAGCCGCTCCCCGGCCACCGTGGGGACGACCGGGCGGCGGCCGAGCAGCTTGGCGCCCAGGTCCTGCTCCAGGGCCGCGATGTGCTGGGAGACCGCGGACTGGGTGTAGCCGAGCTCGCGGGCGGCCGCGGAGAAGGAGGCGAGACGGGCGACGGTGACGTAGGTGCGCAGCAGATGGGGGTCCACGCCACCAGCATCCCATCAGCAGCACTGATCAAAGGTGCAGGAATCATCGTTGGACGTGAACGAAGCGCGGCACCCAGGATGAACGCCATGGCCAACGCCACCGCCTCCCGGATCGCCAAGGTCGCCCTGGTCGGCGACCGCTCCGCCAACGTCCTCTCGCACATCCGTGTCCCCCTGCTGCTGGACGCGCTCGCGGCCCGGGACCGGCTGCTCCTCGACCCGTACTGGATCCCCTCCGAGGACGCCGAACGCGCGGGCGCGGTACGGGGTTTCGACGCGGTGTGGGTGCTGCCGGGCAGCCCCTACCGCAGTGAGGCCGGCGTCCTGGCCGCCATCCGTACGGCCCGCGAGGAGGGCATCCCGTTCCTCGGCACGTGCGCCGGGTTCCAGCACGCGCTGCTGGAGTTCGCCCGGAACGTCTGCGGGCTGACCCGGGCGGCGCACGCCGAGACGGACCCGGACGCCGAGGACCCGCTCATCGAACCGCTCGCCTGCTCCCTGGTCGGCCACGAGGGCGTGGTCGTCGTCGAGCCGGGCTCACTGGCCGAGTCCGTCATCGGCGCGGACCGCACCGTGGAGCGTTACTTCTGCGCCTACGGCCCCGCACGCCACCTCGCCCCCCTCCGCTCCCACGGCCTGCGCTTCTCCGGCCACGACGAGGAGGGCCGGCCGCGCATCGCCGAACTCCCGTCCCATCCCTTCTTCCTGGCCTCCCTCTTCCAACCGGAGCTGCACGGCGACGGCTCGCACACCCACCCGATCATCCGCGCACTGGCACGAGCCGCCGTGGAACACGCCGTACGGGACGTCAGCTGACCGGCAGCGCGGGCGCCGGGGGGCGGTCCGGGAGGAAGGTGTGGGCTCGGCGGGCCAGGAAGTCGGGCTTGTAGCGGTCGACCGTGCGGTGCCAGTTGAGGATGCCGGACATCCAGTTCCTGAGGTCGTCGACATGGACGCCCATCGCCGCGCGGGCCTCGGCCGAGAGGTCGAAGTCGTCGTAGAGGACGGGCAGTTCATGGGCGACGACGTGCTGGAACTGCTCCATGCGCTGGGTCATCAGGTCGTGGACGACGCGGAGTGCGGTCGGGTAGTCGATGCCGAAGAAGTTCTGCACGACGAGGATGGAGTTGTGGATCTCGCCCTCGTACTCGATCTCCTTCTGGTAGGAGAAGACGTCGTTGAGGAGGCAGGCGTAGTCCATGGCCGCGTTCTCCAGCGAGCGGACGGGGCCGCTGCGGTAGACCTCCGGGGGGACGGCGGGGCCGTGGCCCATGCGGCACAGGCCGAGGGTGAGGTCGGAGCCGAAGGTGGCGCGGCGCATCTCCAGGTAGTCGACCGGGTCGGGGACGCGGTTCTGGAGCTGGTTGGACAGTTCCCACGACCATGCCTCGGTCATGACGTTCACCGCGTCCTTGACCACCCGCCGCTGATCGGGCGTCATGTCCGCCGTCGTACGCGCCCACAGGTCGGTCAGGCCGCGCTCCATGGCGTTGGCGGGGACGAGTGGCTCCTCGCCGTCGAGGGGCATGCAGGCCGACAGACGGGCCGTGGTCAGCCGGGCGGCGGCCAGGTCGCGGCGGTGGCCGAAGACCAGGGGGTAGTAGTCGTCGCCGTACGTCCCCCAGGCGAGCCAGGCGGCGCTGAGGTCGAGTTGCTCGGGGGTGGCGTCCGGGTCCAGGCCGGCCGAGCAGAGGGCGAGGTCGGAGGCGGCGAGCCGGTCCTCGTCCCAGACGGCCTCCGACAGGATGCCCATCCGGCGCGTCCAGTCCACGAGACGGCCTCGGGCCTCCGGCAGGTGCGGGCAGAGCCGGAGGGGGAACGGCATGTGGAGGTCGGGGATGATCGACGGGCCGACCTTCTGGTACGGCACATGCGTGTACGCGCGCAGACGTTCCGCGGCCGCCGAGGCGAGCAGGGCCCCCACGTCGGCGGCGGAGGTGCCCGCGCCGGTCAGCTTCTCCCAGGGCGCGGCGGACCGCGCGCCCTTGTTCATGTAGCGGCTGGAGCGCATGTGCCACTCGTGGCCGCCGGACTGCCAGTCCTGCAGCCCCTTGGTGTACGCGGCGACGGCGGCGACCTCGTCGGGGCGCAGCCCCTTCTCCACGGCGAGCGCGGGGACTTCGGTCAGCGCGGTGTGCTCGAACTGGTGGAGACGGGAGGTGAGCACGTCGTTGACGGTGTCGGCGGCCTCCTGGGTGGTGCAGCCGAAGAAGGTCTCCAGGACGAGCACGCCGTTGCTGTTCTCGCCCTCGTCCTGGACCTCGCGCTGGTAGGAGAACAGGTCGTTGCGCAGGTGCACGGCGTCGGAGAAGGTCTCCATCAGCACCCTGAGCGGCCTCGACCCGGCGACGGACGCGGGCACTTCGGCGGTCGCGTACTCCACGAGACCGGCCGACCAGGGCGCGCCGCCCACCTTCCGGCGCATCTCGATGTACTCGACCGGGTTGGCGATCCGCCCCTCGTTGATGTTGGACAGCTCCCACATCGACTCGTTCAGCAGATGTTCGGTGGCCACGGCGAAACGGCGGCGCCAGTCGGCGGACATCGCCGGCACGGTACGCGCCCACAGGTCGGCCAGGCCCGCCTCGACGGGGTTCCGCGGTTCCGGTACGGGGGTCGACAGGTCGAGGGGCATGAAGAGCGGGAGGCGGTCCAGGTGGGCCTTGCCGGCGGCGCGGTCCTGGGTGCGCTTGTACATGTCCAGGAAGTGGTCGTCGAAGAAGAAGACCCACACGTACCAGTCGGTGATCAGGGACAGGGCGTCGGCGTCGCAGTCGGGGTGGGTGTAGGCGCAGAGCAGGCCGTAGTCGTGCGCTTCGAGGTCGGCCTGCTCCCAGATCCCGGATCCCTCCAACATGCCCATGTCACGCGCCCATTGCGTCGAGTGGGCGCGGGCCGTGTCGACATGCGGATTGAGCCGCGCGGGATACGGCATGTAGAAGTGCGGGAGGTGAAACGGCTGCGTCATGGCCGGGGCCCTACCCATGGCCTTCGACGGGCATCCACCGGGCGCCACATGATCACACCATCGCGTGAATCGCCCGGAACACCTTGCGTCCGGAACCGGGTTGCGGGCGCACCGCGACGGCGCGCCTTGCCGTCCGCGCCCTTGCCGGCGGCGGTGTGCGCGGGCCCCGTTGGTCGACGGGCCGGCCGGTCAATCCGAGGTGGTCTGAGCGCGCACCTGGATCAGCGCATGGGTGCCGCTGATACGCCAGCGCTGCCCTTCCGCGGCGACCAGTGCGGCCTCCGTGTCCGGGGCCAGACCGGTGATCACGTCCGACTTGAGGGTGCGCAGGGCGGCGACCGGGCCGGGGAAGTGGGCGGTGACCTCGGCGAAGGCGGTGGTCGGCGGCCAGCGCCGGTCGCCCACCAGACGGCGGTAGTTGAGGTCGCCCTTGAGGATGGTGAGGTCGGCCGAGGCGAACTCGGCGCGCAGGTCGGCGGGCATCTCCGCGTAGGGCAGGGGCGCGGCGGAGAAGGGGTGCGCGCGGACGGTGAGGGTGCCGTCGGTCATCGCCGTCCACAGCCGTCGGCCGTGGTCGGCGGCCACACCCGGTGCGGCCGTCAGTCGGCGCAGGGCGTCCAGCACATCGGCGGTCGTGGCGTCGGAGACGTAGTACGGGTGGGGCTTGATGTGCAGCACGGCCCGCCCGATACGGCCCTCGGCGAGGAGGTGGGCGAGCAGGAGGAGGTCGGGCACCAGCTCGCGGCCGGAGTTGTCGGCGACCAGGCAGAGGGTGCCGGCGCCGGTGAGCAGCGGCCAGAGGGCCTCGCTGTCGTCGGCGACCAGTCCCGGTGCGGCGGCCCGGCCCTCGGCGCCGGCGTCGGACAGCCGGAAGCCGAGGTCGGCGCGGTTGCCCCAGAGGGAGCCGTGCAGCAGGGCGCGGGCCCGCTCCTCGGCGGGGCGGGAGGCCAGGGCGTCGAGGGCGGCGAGTTCCTCGTCGGTCGCGGGGGCGTCCAGCTCGGCGAGCTTGACGGGGCGGAAGGGGTCGACGCCCTGCCAGGGCCCGGGGGTGAAGTAGCCGACGGCCTGGAGGAGTTGGCGGTAGAAGTAGCTCTCCGCC
This sequence comes from Streptomyces sp. NPDC018693, assembly GCF_044391385.1. Classification (NCBI taxonomy): domain Bacteria; kingdom Bacillati; phylum Actinomycetota; class Actinomycetes; order Kitasatosporales; family Streptomycetaceae; genus Streptomyces; species Streptomyces sp. NPDC018693. Next base: position 485,559 of record NZ_JBIRZZ010000004.1, read on the forward strand.
CAGAGCCACGGTACGTCGAACCAGGAGCGGCCGGTGTGGGTGTCGAGGCCCCAGGCCCGCCAGCGCTCCCCGTCGGGCGCGTCGGCGGGCAGCGGTGGGATCACTCCCTTGAGGCAGGACGTGAGCAGTGCGTCGAGGGCGTCCCGGATCCGTGGTCCGTACGGGAAGGCGTCCCGTACCTGCCGGATGATCGCGGGATGCCGTTCGGCCAGCACGCCGTGCGGGAAGGAACCGGGCTCGTTGCCGAGGATGACGGGCGGCATACGGTCACGGTAGCGCGGGGGCGGGGGGGGGGGGGGCCCCCCCCGCCCCCCCCCCCCCCCCCCCCCCCCCCCCCCCCCCCCCCCCCCCCCCCCCCCCCCCCCCCCCCCCG